>JAZQUP010000030.1:0-36085 GCA_045631345.1 Candidatus Avispirillum sp. | reverse complement strand
GTCACTAGGCTGAGCCTATAGGCTCTTCGAAAGGTCTGCCAACTGCACGACTTTTACAGGCATGCCCCTAAAGGGGCTTACTTATTTGCCTCCTTTTACTGGCTCACCCGTAAACGGGTCTACATATTCCTTTATGCTCAGTTGGTCATCCTCTATATCTTGGCGCAATTGATTCCTTATATATTCCTGAATCTGCTTTTTGTTGCGTCCTACTGTATCTACATAATATCCCCTACACCAAAAATGTCTGTTTCCATATTTGTACTTCATATTTGCATACTTCTCAAATATCATCAGACTACTCTTACCTTTTAGGTATCCCATTATCTGTGATACACTATACTTCGGTGGAATTGATACTAACATATGTATGTGATCTTTACATGCTTCTGCCTCTAGTATCTCTACTCCCTTGTATTCGCATAATTTCCTTAACATTATTCCTATATCCGCTTTGATTTTTCCATATATTATCTGGCGGCGGTACTTCGGTGCAAATACTATGTGATACTTGCAATTCCACTTCGTGTGTGCTAAACTATCTGTGTCAAGTTTCATGACTTGATTCCTCCTTTGGTTTCTTTGTTCGGTTGGCAGACCTTACTTCAATTCTACCAAAGGAGGATTATTTTTTCTACTCATAGCTAAAGCTTTTTGGTACCACCAGCACTGCTGGTGGTTTATTATTACAAATAAAAAGAGGTCACTACTGTGACCTCTTTTTTATTAAAAAATATATCAACACAAAAAATCAATTGCTTACAGAATATAAAGTTGCTTCCTGCAAATAATAAATAAAAAAGGTGAACTGATGATAATTGATATAATTGCAGGCATTGCGTTCGGAATCCTTGCAGGAATGGGCGTTGGAGGAGGCGGACTGCTTGTTATTTACCTTACATTTTTTGATGGCATCGGCCAAAGAATTGCTCAAGGCGTTAATTTATTTTTCTTTATATTCGCTTCTGCCGCATCAATGCTTTATCATATAAACAAGCGCAAAATAAATTTGCCGTTTGTTATCATATGCAGCATTTCCGGCAGCATATTTGCTCTCATAGGATCTCATGCCGCAGCCGCTGTTGATCCCCATATTCTGAAAATCTTTTTCGGAGCTATGCTTATAATAGCAGGAATTCTCACTTTGTGGAAAAATTATTTTGGAAAGAAAGCTAAACGATAATTTAACGCTATAAGACTTCCCCTACGCACAGCCGCAAATGAGCTAATCCAAACCTTATATAAAAAAGCAAACACGCAAGACTAATAATCTTGTATGTTTGCTCTTTTTGCTATTATATCTATTATGTTTCAAGCTCGCTTTTAATATCACGTGCCATAAGAGCACGCATTGCGTCCTCAGGAGTTACTCCGTTTTTGATAATATTATATACCGCCTCGGTTATAGGCATTTCAACCTCATATTTTTTTGAAAGCTCCATAGCCGCCTCAAGCGCATGATAACCTTCAACAACCATGCCTATTTGCTTAACAGCATCCTCATATTTCATTCCTCTGCCTATAAGTTCTCCGCAACGATTATTTCGGCTGTGAACCGATGTGCATGTTACAATAAGATCTCCTATGCCTGCAAGACCCATAAACGTTCTGCGGCGGCATCCCATTGCAAGACCGATTCTTGTCATTTCAGAAACGCCACGTGTCATAAGCATTGCCTTGGCATTATCGCCATAGCCCATTCCTCGCGCAATTCCTGCACCAAGAGCAATAATATTCTTGAGAGCTCCGCATATTTCAACGCCTGTTACATCATTGTTTGTATAAACTCGCATACAGGAATTGAGAAAAGCATTTGCAACCATAAGGGATATTTCTTCATCCTCGCAAGCAGAAACAATAGAGGTGGGAAGCCCCATTGCTACCTCCTCTGCATGAGTTGGTCCTGACAGAGCCACAAGCTTATATGAAAGACTATCGTTTTTCTCCCAAAGCTCGTCTGAAATAACCTCTGTCATTGTTTTGAGACTTTCTTTTTCAATACCCTTAGCAGCATTAACTATAATAACTCCATTTTCTAGATGAGGAGCCGCCGCTTTGGCTGTTGCTCTGATAAATTCAGAGGCAACCACAAAAAGAACCAGCTCTTTTCCCTTGCAGGCATCTTCTATATTCTTTGTATAGCATATTTCCTGAGGAAAAATCACGCCGGGCAGATTTTTATGCGTGCCCGTTTTTTCAAGACAGTCTATTTCTGCTGCAAGCGCAGACCAGACCATTACATCGTGACCGTTTTTGGAAAGCAAAGCGCTGAGCGCCATGCCCCAGGTTCCTGCTCCCAGTACACCGATTTTCATAACAATAACGCCTTTCCTTATATTTCTACGCCATATACTTCATTAAGTATACCACAAATGACGCAAAATATCAAGCAAAAACATCATAGTCTTTTAATCGCTTGTTCTCACTAGAGCATTATATTCCTCTGCAAGACAATTCCACGTTGTTCGGTCAACCACACCGTTTGGCTCAATACCGTGAGCCGCCTGAAATTCTTCTATGGAATGACTCATAGCAAGATCATATCTTCCGTTCAGAGGAAGATAGCCATAGCTATCATAATTTCGCCTCAGCTCATTCAGCATTATCTGAATAACATAAACCAGATTGCTTCGCTCACCGGGCATCACGATAAAATCAGGTGAGGTTGGAAAGGGATAAATTCCATCTGTATGCCCATATATATTTTCATGTGTACGATAAAGCTGGGAGAGCGCATCCCATGTGTCAAAATTAACATCACCTGTTGGCGGCAAAAAATACTTGCGCTGAAAATGAGTGACTGCCTGCCTCGTGCCTTCATCATACTGCCCACTCATTGCAACATTTAATTCACTATCGTTTGTCCATCTGGAAAGCGCTCGCAGCATTGCCTGCAGGCGCTTTGTTATTTCATGTCCGTCGCTGATGTCCGTATATGCCATAAATATTCCTTTCGCTTATAAATTATTCTGTTGGAAGATCTCCTGAATACTGAAGTCCGCTTGACTGATTACCCTCTTTCAGAACCCTATAGGTATCTGCTATAGAATTATATGTGGAAGCTGCAACAATGCTTGTTGGCTCCAGACCAAACAAATTCTGATATGTGAGAACTGCCGTTTGTGTGGCAGGGCCAAAAACTCCGTCAACTGTAACCTTGGGAATTTCTGTGTATGTGTTTGATATAAAATTAAGATAATCCTGAATACGCGCAACCTGCTCTCCTTCACTTCCAAGACGCAGAGGTGTTCCGCCATACGCTTCGGTGACAGGTGAGAAATACCCTTCGGGCAATGTTTCAAGAATACCTACATAGCTATCGTATATCTGCTCCCAGGTTAAAAAATCAACCTGACCTGTTTCAGGAAGTCCATAAAACCTCTGAAAAGCAACAACAGCGTCTCTTGTGGCAGAGCCGAAAATTCCGTCAACTGTCAGAGGTGGGATCTGATTATTGAAAACTGAAATAAACAGAAGCAGATATTGCAGCTCTCTCACAGCAACGCCTTCTTCACCTTCCTCAAGAGTGTCGCCGAAAAATGTGGTTATATCCTCAGGCGGTATTCCCTCGGAATTTATATCCGAAAGATTTTTCACTCCCGCGTATATTCTGTTTATGGAATTCCACGTTGCTCTTCCTACAACTCCATCAGGCGTTAGATTGAATATTTCCTGAAAGGCTCGCACAGCTCTTTCTGTTTCTGCCTGAAAGCTTCCATCAGAAAATGGTATTTTCGGAATAGCAGGATAGTTTTTGGAAATTCTGTTCAGCTTAACCTGAATCGTTCGCACAGGCTCGCCTGATGAGCCAAACGAAAGAGGGAATCCCGGATATGAATCTCTTATATTTTGAACAGGAGCATCAGTTATAAGACTTATATTGGGACCATAATAATTCTGCAGAATATCAAATGCGCCCAGACCTTCTTCCGCAAGGCTGACACTTCCCCATTGACTAAGACCCTCGCAGGTGGTGGTTGTTCCATTGCAATAAAGAGCAAATATTGGCTCAACTCCTACTCCTCGGGTTATGTAGTTGTCAAATATCTCATCAACTATCCTGCTTATATTTTCAAATATATCTCTGCCATCAACATATGCCTGATCTATGGCTGTTGAATTTGTTATATCAAAGGAATATCCTCTTGAACGATAATATTCCGTATATATTCTGTTTAGAGCAAATGTTATCTGGGCAAGAATATTTGCCCTTAGAGCAGCTTCAGGCCAAGTGGGATACACCTCGCTTGACGCTACGTTTTTTATATAATCAGAAAACGGAACTGTTACATTGGGTGCGCTTGAATCAGGAGAACCCAGATGAACTGTTATGCTTTCAGGTATAAATGGAAGGGTTTGATTATTCATAGATCTGCTTCGGTTACCTCCTTAAGCTGAGTGTTTTCTCCTGTGTGATAAGGCAGAGGATCGTTTGTGCGAACTCCGCTTTGTCTGGCTTGCATTGGAATCATATCAAATGTTTGTATTGCTGTTATTCCGTCAAAGATCTGAACTCCTGCATTTTCGCTGTCAAGATAACCGTTTTTGGTTACGGTTATATCATAAACGGAATATGGTCTGACACCTGTTTCGGGTGAAAGCGAAAAGCTTCCCGAAGGCGCAGGAAGTGTCAGAGTTTCAGTCAGCCCGCTTTCATCGGTTCTGAGAGAATATATGATGCCACTGCCCTCCTCATCGTTTTTTCGCCCGGATACATTCACAACAGCATTCTCTATGGGAAATGCTCCGCCTCCACCTGTTACACGGATTATGAGCCTTCCCTCTCCTTCATAGATAGGTTCTTGCATACGCTCTCCTTTTGTTTATGTAATTTATAAATTTTTAACTACCAAACGAGCAATAGATCAGATATACAGTTATAACTGCCAGAGAAATGTTTGCGCCGCACTTTAGCTGAACTGCGCAGTCCAGCGCAAATATTGCTATTGATGACGCAATTGAAATATAACGGCATATCTTATAAGACATCCCGGGAGAACATATTCTTTCTACTAAAGCTGAAAGAATCCCCCCTCCGTCAAGACAAGCAACAGGCAAAAGATTAACTGCTCCCAGCCCAAGAGATATAAGAGCAAAGCTTTTTTTGCCTGAAAATATAAGCCCCATAAGTATGCTCACAAACGGTCCTGCCGCACTGACAGCCACCCTTTTCGCTGTGCCTGAAACAGCTGAATATACAAGCTTTATACCTGCAATATTAAAGCGAATTTGCGGGAGCTCTCCTACCATCAAAAGCGCGGTTATAATATGCGCTGCCTCGTGCAATACAACTGATATAAGCAGATCTGCAGGTTCACCTGAGCTTAAAATCAAAAATGCGAAAATAACTATCGCTATCAAGCTTCCATCATATCCTGTATCAAAGATGCAAGCCTTCCCCAGATAGAATCATCAAATTGTATTTTTTCCTCTAAAAACAAGGGCTCTGCGTTTTCTGCATTTGCAGAAATTGCACCTTCATCACCTATGTTTTCTACATCTGCATAACTTGCATCCTTGTTTACAAACAAGCACATAAACATCATGCAGATGACCATACATACAGATAAAATCAAACCTGCTCTGTTCACCATTGTCATTACCCACTTACCCTCCCACCGAAAAAATCTCCGACACAATAAATATATGCAAAGGGCATAGAAAAGTTGAACACATTTTAAACTTTTATTAAAAGCAGATGAACTCCTTGACCCGGTTTTAAAAAAATGATAAAATGTATCATATCAAACTGTTGGATATAAAACATTTCAAGGAGGAAATATGAGAAAACCGCCGCTCCCCCCCATAGATGAGCCACAGGAAACCTCTGTTGGTCTGGAAATACGCATTCTCAATAATCTGGCAATGCGTATCATAGATAAGCGTGGAGGAAAAGACAAAGTTGATGCGGCAACAGGCTCAAACGGATGGATTCTCCGCTTTCTTGCTGAAGCAGAAGAAGAAGGCAGAGATATTTATCAGAAGGATATTGAAAAGAAGTTTTGCATAACCCGTTCTACCGTTTCTAAGGTTTTATCTCTTATGGAGCAAAAGGGATTGATCGAACGAAAAGCTGTTAAAGGCGATGCAAGACTTAAAAGGATCACTTTGACAGATAAGGCAAAAGAGCTCCACAACCTTATGGTTGATGACGGGCTTATGCTTGAAAGCATAATTGAAAAAGGTCTTTCTGAAGAAGAGATAAAAGCCTTCTATGCCGTTTCGGAAAAGATCAAGGCTAACTTAAAGGAAGCCTTGGAATAAGTTAAAATACAGAAAGGAGATATACTTATTATGATAAAAAAATTAGCAGGCAGCATAAGAGAATTTAAGCTGCCCACTATACTTACGATTTTATTTATGATAGGTGAGGTTGTAATAGAATGCCTTATTCCATTTATAACCGCAAATCTTGTTAACCGAATCAAAGGCGGAGAAGCAATAGGAAGCGTTATTGCAACAGGTGCCGTTCTTGTTGTTATGGCTATTCTCTCTCTCACCTGCGGTGGCGTTGCCGGATACACAAGCGCAAAGGCTTCTGCAGGCTTTGCAAGAAATCTGCGCCACGATATATTCAGCAGAATTCAGACATATTCCTTCACTAACATTGATAAGTTTTCAACAGCATCTCTTGTTACAAGGCTTACAACCGACATCACTAACACTCAGATGGCTTATATGATGCTTATCAGAATAGCAGTTCGAAGCCCCTTTATGTTTATCTTCGCTATTATTATGGCGTTTATTATGGGCGGCAAACTGGCGCTCACATTCGTTGTGGTTGTGCCCGTTCTTATATTCGGACTTTTTATGATCAGCCGCTATGCAATGCCCGCATTCCGCAGAGTGTTTAAAAAATACGACAGACTTAACGAATCCGTTGAGGAAAATGTTCGCGCAATGAGAGTTGTTAAGGGCTTTTCCAGAGAAGATTACGAAAAAGACAAGTTTAACTATGCTGCAAATGATATATGTGGAGACTTCACAAAGGCCGAAAGAATCGTTGCATTCAACTCTCCTATTATGCAGTTCTGTATGTATTTCAATATGATCTTCATCCTCATTGTGGGCTCCAAGCTTACAATTCAGCATCAGGGGCAGCTTATTGACATCGGTCAGATCTCTGCAATGCTCACATACGGAATGCAGATACTTATGTCACTTATGATGGTTTCTATGATATACGTTATGCTCACAATGTCTATTGAATCCATGAAGCGAATCTGCGAGGTTCTTGATGAGGTTCCCTCACTCCACAATCCTGAAAATCCTGTGACTGAGGTTGCCGACGGAAGTATCAGCTTTAACAACGTAAGCTTTAAATATTTTGAAAAAGCTGAGCGCTATGCCCTCTCCGACATAAATGTTGATATTAGATCAGGTATGACTGTTGGTATCATAGGCGGCACAGGAGTTGGTAAATCATCTCTTGTTCAGCTTATTCCTCGTCTTTACGATGTTTCGGAAGGAAGCATCAAAGTTGGCGGGGTTGATGTTCGTGATTATAATATTGAAACTCTCCGTTCAAGCGTTGCAATGGTGCTCCAGAAGAACCTTCTCTTCTCAGGCACTATAAAGGAAAATCTCCGCTGGGGCAACGAAAATGCCACAGATGAGGAGATCATCACAGCCTGCAAGCTTGCTCAGGCACACGAATTTGTTGAAAGCTTCCCTGACGGATATGACACATATATTGAGCAGGGCGGCACAAACGTTTCAGGCGGACAGAAGCAGCGTCTCTGCATAGCAAGAGCGCTCCTTAAAAAGCCTAAGATCCTTATTCTTGACGACTCCACAAGCGCAGTTGACACAAAAACAGATGCCCTTATCCGCCGTGGATTTAAGGAATATATCCCCGAAACAACCAAGATCATTATTGCTCAGAGAATTTCCTCCGTTGAGGATGCTGACCTTATTATCGTTCTTGACGGCGGTAAGGTTTCAGATATGGGAACTCACGACACATTGATAAATTCAAGCGTTATTTATAAAGAAATTTACGAACAGCAGACAAAGGGAGGTGACGAAGAGTGAAGCAGCCTATGCACGGCGGCCCCGGCGGACGACGCCCTATGGGTCCCCCTAAAAAAATAAACTTCGGAATACTTGCCAGAGTTATTAAAATGCTCTTCGGATACTATCCCGTTTTGATGCCTATCGCTCTTGCTTGCATCATTTTCGCCGCAATCGTTGCAACTATCCCTGCAATTTTCCAGCAGCAGATCATCGCCGATATTCAGCTTTGGTACGAAAGCGGAGACTGGACAGGCGCCTCTAAGGTTATTCTCCCCAAGATATTCATCCTTATCGCAATCTACTGCGTTGCAATCGTTGCAATCACTATACAAACTCAGCTTATGGCATATATCACTCAGGGCTTTCTCAACAAACTGAGATGCACTATGTTTGAAAAAATGCAGAGCCTGCCCATCAAATATTTTGACACTAATAAGCACGGCGATATAATGAGCCATTATACCAACGATATTGACACCATCCGCCAGCTTATATCACAGGCATTGACATCTGTGTTGCAAGCATCTATCATCGTTGTTTGCGTGCTTGGAATTATGCTCTACTACAGCTTCTGGATGACTCTCGTTGTTCTTCTCGGAGTTGTTCTGATGTTCACAGTTTCCAAAACTATTGGTGGCGGAAGCGCAAAATATTTCGTTCGTCAGCAAAAGGCTATCGGTAAAACAGAAGGCTTTGTTCAGGAAATGATGAACGGCCAAAAGGTTGTTAAGGTTTTCTGCCGTGAAGAAAAGTGCAAAGAGGATTTTGACACTATCAACGATCAGCTATTTGAGGACAGCTTCAGAGCAAATGCATTTGCTAACTGCCTTGGACCCATCGTTATGAATATCGGTAACATCCTCTACGTTGTTATTGCAACAGTTGGCGGTATTCTCCTTCTCTCCAATGTTCCCAATCTCAGTCTCTCCACTCTCTTTGCAGGCGGACTTGGCATTCTCACAATTGATATAGTTATCCCCTTCCTTAATATGACAAAGCAGTTTACAGGAAATGTGAACACATTCACTCAGCAGATAAACCACGTTGCTATGGCGCTTGCAGGTGCTGAGCGTATCTTTGAGCTGATGGACAGCCCCAAGGAAGAGGACGAAGGATATGTTACTCTTGTTAACTGCACAGTTGATGATGACGGAAACATCAAGGAAAGCGAAGCGCACACAGGTATGTGGGCATGGAAGCATCCCCACACAACTGACGGAAGCATTACCTATACTCTCCTTCGAGGCCACGTTGTTCTTGACGATGTTGATTTCGGATATACAGAGGACAAAACGGTTCTTCACAACATCTCCCTCTATGCTGAGCCCGGACAGAAGGTTGCATTCGTTGGCGCAACAGGCGCAGGAAAAACCACTATCACTAACCTTATTAACCGATTCTATGATATTGCAGACGGTAAGATCAGATACGACGGAATCAATATCAACAAGATAAAGAAATCCGATCTTCGCCGCTCACTCGGTCTTGTTCTTCAGGAAACCAACCTCTTCACAGGAACCGTTATGGATAACATCCGCTACGGTAATCTGAGCGCAAGTGACGAAGAATGCATCAAGGCAGCAGAGCTGGCAGGCGCTGACGACTTTATAAGACGTCTTCCTGAGGGTTATAACACTCTCCTTACCGGAAACGGTGCAAACCTCTCACAGGGTCAGAGACAGCTTATTTCCATCGCCAGAGCGGCTGTTGCCGATCCTCCTGTTATGATCCTTGACGAAGCAACATCTTCTATTGACACAAGAACAGAGGCTATCGTTTCAAAGGGTATGGACGCTCTGATGCACGGCAGAACAGTTTTTGTTATTGCCCACAGACTTTCAACCGTCAGAAACTCCGACGTTATTATGGTGCTTGATCAGGGCCGTATAATTGAACGTGGAAGCCACGAGGATCTTATAGCTCAGAGAGGCAAATACTATCAGCTTTACACAGGCGCATTTGAGCTTGAATAAACAAACAAAAAAGGAACTCCCAAAGGAGTTCCTTTTTAATATTCTTAATTATCAGAAGAACATGATCAAGAACTGAGATACGAGAACAACTGCAATAAGCGCAACGGGATATGTTGCTGCATATGCTGCTGCAACGTCCTCTGTACCTGCTGTACCGATAAGAGTACCGAGCGCAGGTGTTGATGTCATACCACCTGTGATAGAGCCGAGGTTGTTGAGAAGGCTGAGCTTGAGAACATACTTTGCAAAAAGGAAACCGATAACAAGGGGAACGAGAGTCATAATGATACCGTATACAAAGTACATAATGTCAAAGTTCTCAATGAACTCTGCACCACCGGGGATACCTGCACCAACAAGGAAAAGAACAAGACCAAGTTCACGGAAAAGCTTAAGTGTGCTCTGCGCGGGCATAATGCTTACCTTGCCGATTCTTGAGAAGTGACCAAGAATAAGAGAAACAAGGAGGCAACCGCCTGTTGTTGTGAGAGAGAAGCATGTGCCGGAAAGACCTGCAGAAGAAAGGGGAATCTTAACCTGGCCGAGAAGTGTGCCCAGGATTGCTGCAAGTGAAAATGCTGCGATACCCATATGGTCAATTTCAAAGAGCTTACCAGCAAAAGTCTTCTTTGTGCCTTCTTCTTTAATTACGAGCTTTGCGCGCTCAGCTTCCATATCAGCCTTTGTGAGCTTGGGGATAAGCTGAACGAAAAGTACAACGCCGATAACACCGAAAATATAAGCGATACCGTGACCAACTGAAACAAGTGACTGAAACTCAGGAGCAACAGTTGCCTTTGCAGCGGAAAAAGCGGGTGTTGATGTAAGTGAACCGGAAAGAAGACCAACGATCATAGCAACAAAGCCATCCTGCTCTGTGATGCTTGAGCCGTAGCCGATAACCTCACCAAGACCGATACAGCCTGCTGCAGCAAGACCGCCTGCAAGGATGATAATAACGCCGAGAAGAACGTAGGACTTGAAGTTTCTCTTGAAGTTGCCAAAGAACTTAGGACCTGCGATAAAGCCAACGGATGTTACGAAAAGAACAAGACCAAGGCTTTCAATAAGGGAAAGACCGCTATTGAAATCGTAGGGCTTAGAAGAAAAGTCGAAAAGAAGCTCGCCGCCTTCATTTACGCCGAAGAAGAGAGCGCCAACTACAAGTGCAATGATGAATACGCCTGCATCGCCGAGTGAAATGCCTTTAACTGTGATTCTACCGAGCAAATAGCCGCCCATAAGAACAGCAAACACTACAAAAAGCAGAGTTGAAAGATTGCTGATTGAAATAAATCCGCCTAAAAGACTCATTTTTTCATTCCTCCGGAAATTTTATTTTTATTATTATTTAGCAATAAGATTTTACCATTGACTACAAAAAAAGTCAAAGTCTAAAATGGACAAACAATACAAAATAATACAGATTATTTTGTGCAAAAACACACATCGCCACAAAAATCTTTCAACAAAAAAACTCCGATGCCGTAAGGCATCGGAGTTAATTCTTTTTTTGGAGATCGCTTGTTTATACGTTACTTTCCCTTACACGAAAAAGCAACTCAAACGTGCTTCAAATTATTTCTTAGAGTTGAGGTATTCTTCTCTACCGAGCTCGTAGAGGTTGTTTCCTTCGCTGTCAATAATAACAACGAGGGGCATATCTTCTACATAGAGCTTTCTGAGAGCCTCTGCGCCAAGATCTTCATAAGCGATAAGCTCAGCAGACTTGATGCACTTAGCAAGAAGTGCGCCTGCGCCGCCGATAGCACCGAAATAAACGCCGCTATACTTCTTCATCGCTTCAACAACCTCGGGAAGACGAGCGCCCTTACCGATCATACCTCTTGCGCCAACGCTCATCATTGTGGGAGCATAAGCATCCATACGGCCACTTGTTGTGGGGCCTGCGGAACCGATAACTGCGCCGGGCTTAGCAGGTGTGGGACCTACATAATAGATTGTTGCATCCTTAGGATCAATGGGAAGCTCCTCGCCACGAGCGAGCGCCTCGCACATTCTCTTATGGCCTGCATCACGGGATGTATAGATATAACCTGTGAGCAGAACGGAATCACCGGCCTTAAGAGTTTTAGCAAGTTCCTCTGTAAGAGGAAGTGTTATACGCTTTTCCATCAGAGCACCTCCGACTTATGACGTGTTACATGGCAGTTAATATTAATTGCGCAAGGCATACCTGCAATGTGAGTGGGAAGAGTTTCGATGTTAAGGCCGATTGCTGTTGTCTTACCGCCGAAGCCCTGAGGTCCGATACCAAGCTGGTTGATCTTTTCAAGCATTTCCTTTTCAAGATCTGCATAGAAAGGATCGGGGTTTTCAGAATCAAGGGGGCGCATAAGAGCCTTCTTAGCAAGAAGAGCAGCCTTATCAAATGTTCCGCCGATACCAACACCTACAACCATAGGAGGACAGGGGTTGGGACCTGCAGTTTCAACAGCTTCAAGGATAAAGTCCTTAATGCCCTGAAGACCTGCGGAGGGCTTGAACATACGGATCTGGCTCATGTTTTCACTACCGAAGCCCTTGGGGCCAACAGTGATCTTAACATTTTCGCCGGGAACGATCTCTGTATAGAGCATAGCAGGTGTGTTATCGCCTGTGTTACCACGACGAACAGGGTCACCAACAACGCTCTTACGGAGATAACCGTTTGTATAACCACGACGAACACCTTCATCAACAGCTTCACGGAGGTCGCCACCAACAAGATGAACATCCTGGCCGATTTCAAGGAATACGCAAGCCATACCTGTATCCTGACAGATCGGCACACACTCGTTGTCTGCGATCTCAAAGTTCTCAATGATATTATCAAGAACGCCGCAAGCAATTGCGCCATCCTCGCAAGCACGGCAAGTTTTGATTGCGCACTTTACGTCAGAAGGAAGGTGAACGTTTGCTTCGATACAGAGTTTTTCAACAACGTCTGTAATAAGACTTACATTAATTTCACGCATTATTATTTACCTCTTATCTGCCTTTTCTTGCATACTTGGGGAGAAGGAGAGGAGAAACTTCACCTGTTGCAACGCCTGCTGCTTCAAGCTCGTTTGCATAAGCTTCAACGTGATCAAGGTTCATTTCGCCAAGCTCAACTTCCTTAGCCTTAGCAGCTGCAGCCTTACCTGCATTTCTACCAAATACGATGATGTCAAGGAGAGAGTTACCCATAAGTCTGTTACGACCATGGATACCACCAACTGCTTCACCTGCAACGAGGAGGTTGGGGATTGTCTTTGTAAAGCCTTCGCCGCCGATCTCAAGACCACCGTTCTGGTAGTGGAGAGTGGGGTAAATAAGGATCGGAACCTTACGCATATCAATACCGTAGTTGAGGTACATACGGAGCATTGCGGGGATTCTCTTTTCAATTGTGCCCTCTCCGCCGATAAGCTCGATCATAGGTGTATCAAGCCAGATACCCTGTCCAAGAGGTGTTTCAACGCCCTTGCCTCTTTCCTTACATTCACGAATGATGGAAGCTGCAGAAACGTCTCTTGTTTCAAGGGGATGCATGAACGCTTCGCCTTCAACGTTAACAAGCATTGCGCCGAGAGAACGAACCTTCTCTGTTACAAGTGCGCCAAAGATCTGGCTGGGGAATGCAACGCCTGTGGGGTGATACTGGATTGTATCCTGATAAAGCAGAGGAGCTCCTGCACGGTAACCCATAACAAGACCGTCTGCTGTAGCACCGTAGTGGTTGGATGTGGGGAAGTTCTGGTAGTGGAGTCTGCCGGCACCGCCTGTTGCGATAATAACAGTCTTTGCACGAGCTACCATATATTCGTCAGTTTCCATATTAAGGAGAACTGCGCCTGCTACCTGACCCTTATCATCCTTGATAAGTTCAACTGCGCTTGTGAAGTCAACAACGGGGATCTTACGGTTGATAACCTCATCACGAAGAGTTCTCATGATTTCAGCACCGGAATAGTCCTTAGCTGCATGCATTCTCTTTCTGGATGTTCCGCCGCCGTGAGTTGTAACCATGTTACCCTCTTCGTCCTTATCGAACATAACGCCAAGCTCATTGAGCCACTTGATAGCATCGGGAGCTTCCATTACAAGACGACGAAGAAGCTCGGGTCTTGCAGCAAAGTGTCCGCCGCCGAAAGCGTCAAGATAGTGCTGAACGGGAGAGTCGTTGGGCTTATCAGCAGCCTGGATACCGCCTTCAGCCATCATTGTGTTAGCATCACCGATACGGAGCTTTGTTACAACCATAACATCAGCGCCTGCCTCGTGAGCTTCAATTGCAGCGGATGCGCCTGCACCGCCGCCACCGATTACAAGAACGTCGCAATCATAGTCAACCTTGTTAAGGTCGATGTCAACGCCAAGAATACGGGAGTTGGAGTTAAGGAGCTGAGCAAGCTCAAGAGGAGCCTTTTCGCCCTTATTGGAACCGATTTTGATTTCTGCAAATCCATCTGCTCTATAGTCGGGATGGAAAGCCTTAAGAAGAGTATCCTTCTCTTCTGCTGTCATACGTCTGGGCTCTGTCTGCATTCTGGCAGCTCTGGTAGCCTCAACTTTTTTAACAGATTCAAGCATTTCAGGTGTAAACACTGTTCTATCCCTCCTTATTTCTCAATATCTCTTGTGTTGTAGAGCTCCTGCATCTCTGTGATGGGCTTCTGCATGATCTGCTCGATAAGCTCATCGTACTGACCGTGGTTGATCTCGTCAACTCTGTCTGTGAGGTGCTTTGTTTCGGGAGCGATATACTTACCTGTAAGTCTTCTTGCGAGAAGGCCTACCATGGGGTGAGAAATGCCTGCGGGACATCTTACAGAGCAGCATCCGCAGCCTACGCAGTCAAATGACTCTTCTGCGCACTTCTCAAATTCGCCTCTCTGAGCGTATGCAATGTACTGCATAACATTGAGGCTCTGTGTACAAGCGTTTGTACAAGCGTTACAGCCGATACAGCTGTAAATTTCAGGATAGAGTTCCATCATGATCTGAGGACCGGGCTTGATCTCTTCAATATCATATGTTCTCTTATCTGTGGGGAAGAAGGGGATGCTTGCAATGTACATTCCCTCCTGAACCTGTGTCTGACAAGCAAGGCATGTCTTGAGCTCGTTGGAGCCCTTGATACGGTAGATAGTTGCGCAAGCGCCGCAGAAACCGTGACGGCATCCGCATCCTCTCTTGAGAGTGTAGCCTGCATATTCCATAGCTGTCATAATTGTCAGCTCTGCGGGAACGGAGTACTTCTTACCGTAGAGATATATATTAACCATATTTTCCATTTTAGGCAAACTTCCTTTCATTAATATTCATTAGGCAGTTCATCAACTTCGTCGAAGCGGAACACGGGGCCGTCTTTACAAACGTACTTAGAGCCGATATTGCAACGGCCGCACTTACCGATACCGCACTTCATACGAAGCTCGAATGTTGTGTAAACCTGCTCCTTGGAGAAGCCAAGCTCCAGGAGACCCTGAAGAACGAACTTGATCATGATTGGAGGTCCGCAAAGGAGAACTGTTTTGTTTGTATCAAACTCAAGCTCCTTAAGATATGCAGGAACGAAACCTACGTGGCCGTCCCAGCCCTCCTGCTCACGGTCGATTGTCAGGTGAACGTTTACACCGGGAGTGTTCATCCACACGTTCTGGATCTCTTCAAGCTTTACAAGGTCGTCCATAGAACGTGAACCGTAAAGAATATCAACAGTGCCATAGTCATCTCTGTTATCAAGAACATAGTTGATTACGGAACGAAGGGGTGCAAGACCGATACCGCCGGCGATAAAGAGCAGGTTCTTGCCCTTAAGCTCTGTATCTACGGGGAAGTTATTACCATAAGGTCCGCGTACTGTGATCTCGTCGCCAACCTCAAGGCTATGGAGCTGATCTGTGAGAGTTCCGCACTTTTTGATACTGAACTCCTGATACTCCTTATTTGTGGGGGAAGATGTGATGGAGAACATCGCTTCGCTAACGCCGGGGATGCAAACCATTGCGCACTGACCGGGCATATGCTCAAAAAGCTTACCGCCTTCGGGAGCGTTTACCTTAAAAGTTTTTACATCAGGAGTTTCCTGAGTGATACCTGTGATGATACCAACCTTAGGGATCAGTGTGTCTTCATAATAATGCTCGTGGCAATTGCAATCACACATTACTTTGCAGCCTCCTCTTTCTTAAATGCCTTAATAACCTTTACGATATTAAGGGAAGCGGGACATTTATCCACGCAGCGACCGCATCCAACGCAGGAATACATGCCGTCATTATTAGCAGGGAAATACACAAGCTTATGCATAAATCTCTGGCGGAAGCGCTGGAGCTGGCTTGTTCTGTTGTTTCCGTGCGCCATCATTGTGAAATCGGAATACATGCAGGAGTCCCAGCAGCGATAACGCTGAATGCCATGGCCTGTGTCATAGTCCTTAATGTCATAGCACTGACATGTGGGGCACACGAATGTACATGTACCGCAAGCAAGGCAGGGCTTATAAAGCTCGTCCCAAACGGGAGAATCGAACTTTTCCTTTGTAACTTCGCCATTCCAGCCTTCAAGATCAAGGTTGGCATAGGGAAGCTTTTCAAGAATTGCGCTGATCTCAGCCTTTTTAGCTTCAACTGCAGCGTCGTCACCCTCAGAAAGAACTGCAGAAGCCTTAGCAACAAGAGCTTCTCCCTTTTCTGTGAGCGCCTTGAGATAGAGATCGTCACCTACGATCCAGGCAGCAACGTCTGCATCAGGATCAGCAGGATTGATACCGAACACCTTACAGAAGCAGGACTCCTCAGGCTCGCCGCAAGCAAGAGCAACGATTGTGCCGTGAGCACGTCTTGCAGCATAGAATGTATCTACGGGATCTGCAAGGAACACTTTATCAAGAACCTTAACGCCCTGGATATCGCAAGCCTTCATACCGAAGATCACGAAATCACGGTTGCAAAGTTCTTCAGGTGTGATCTTATATTTCTTATCCTCTTTTGTTACTGTATAGAGGTTTTCGCTCTGGGGGAAGAAAAGGTCCTTAGGAGACTTAACTGTTTTGAGAGTGTCTATATCAACAACAGTTTCTTCTGTATAAAGAGCGAAGTTTGTCTGACCTGCAACCTTTGCGGGAACAAAGAGATCATTCTCTGCCGCAAGCGCTGCATACAGCTTGGAAAGGTCTGCTTTTGCTATCTTAAACATTATCTTCAGCCCCTTTCTACTGCATCGCAAGGCTCAACATCGTCAAATGTGAAGTTTGTGAGAGGACCCTTTGTTTCAGCATCCTCACCGGCTTTGAACTCGCCATAGAACTTGTTGATATCCTTGATGAATTTACGGTTGAAGAGGTGGAGCGGAATGCCCTGAGGACAAACTCTGCTGCACTCTCCGCAGTCTGTGCATCTGCCTGCAACGTGGAATGCTCTGATGATGTGGAACATCTTTTCTTCAAAGGAGTCCACATTTGCCTTCTGAGCGGAGTCGAACTTAGTAGAGTCAAACACGCACTTACGGCAAGAGCAAGCGGGACAAACGTTACGGCAAGCGTTACATCTGATACACTTGGAAAGCTCTGCCTGGAAATATGCGAACTTTTCAGCGGGGCTCATAGCCTCGATCTTTTCAACCTCAGCAAAACGCTCAGCGTCTACTGTGTCGCGGCTTTCGCCAATAAGTTCATCATAAATCATATGCTCCTTGCCCTTGCAAACGTGGCAACGCTCAAGCATAGCATCCTTATAAGCTACAGTTTTATCACCGTAGATTGTTTTAACTGTGAGTGTTTCACAAGCATCGTCGATTTCGATCTTCTCGATACCCTTGATGCCCTGAGCTTTGATCGCTTCTACGTTAAGCTTACCACAGCAGCCAACGCCGATGATGTATGCCTTTTCACGATCAACTCTATGCTCTTTGATGAGCTGATTGAAGCTATATGTATCACAGGGCTTAAGGAAAACGAGAGTTTTGCCTTCAAGCTTGGAAGCTTCGATCATATACTTGGAGAGGTTAGCTGCGCAGAATCCGTTATAAACGAACTTATCAAGCTCCTCTGCGTTATTAAAATATGCAACCTCGGGGTTATAGGACATATCGCCTTCTCTCCAACCGAGAACACGAGCAACTGTGCCGTCAGCCAGCAGCTCTTTTGCGCGATTTATCAGTTCTTGCATCTTATATCCCCCAATCTGACGTTCTTACCAAGAGACTGGATCTTAGAAACGAATTCGTTCATTGTTGTTGAGAACTTAACGCCCTCAGCAGCAGAAACCCATTCAACTCTTGTACGTCCGTTTTCAATACCAATATATTCAAGCATGGAGAACAGCATTGCCATTCTTCTTCTTGCATAATAGTTACCTGTGCTGTAGTGGCAATCACCGGGATGGCAACCACAGATGATAACGCCGTCAGCGCCCTTCTCAAATGCTCTGAGAATGAACATGGGGTTTACACGGCAGGAACAGGGAACTCTGATGATCTTTACATCTGCAGGATAAGCAAGACGGCTACTGCCGGCAAGGTCCGCACCTGCGTAGCTGCACCAGTTGCAGCAGAATGCCACTATTTTGGGCTTGAATTCTTCATTCATCGGCATATAGCATCTACCTCCGCAATGATCTGTCTGTTGGAGAAGCCCTGAAGGTCCATAGCACCGGAGGGACATGTTACTGTACAAGCGCCGCATCCCTGGCAAAGTGCGTTATTAACCTGAGCAACTCTACGCTCCTCACGGATACCGTGGTCGTTGATAAGCTTTGTTTCATATGTGATAGCGCCGTAAGGACAAACGTTAGCACAAGCGGAACAGCCGTTACAGAGAAGCTCATCGGGCTTCGCTGTGCAGGGGTTAGTGAGCAGCTTATCCTTTGCAAGAAGGCCGATAGCCTTAACTGCTGCAGCACCAGCCTGAGCAACTGTTTCGGGAATATCCTTGGGACCCTGGCACACGCCGGAGAGGAACACACCTGCTGTGGGTGACTCAACGGGACGGAGCTTAGCATGGGACTCTGTGAGGAAGTTATTTGTGTCGATACTTGCTGTGAGCATAGTAGCGATCTTACGAACGGAAGGATCGGGCTCAATTGCTGTTGCAAGAACAACCATATCAGCTTTCATAAGGATCTGCTTGTTATCAAGGAGGTCAACACCCTGAACAAGAAGGCTTCCATCGGGC
Source organism: Candidatus Avispirillum sp. (assembly GCA_045631345.1). GTDB lineage: Bacteria > Bacillota > Clostridia > Oscillospirales > CAG-272 > Avispirillum. The sequence goes on along the minus strand of JAZQUP010000030.1, from coordinate 16,933 downwards.
TGAGGAGCAACCTTACCAACCTGACCTTTAATATAGTTTACACCGTAGTCTTCAACGGCACGGCGATAGAACTCATCAAAGTTCTTACCGGGAGTACGCACGTCGATATAGAATACAGTTACGTTAACATCGGGATACTTATCACGGATAAGCATAGCGTGCTTTGCTGTGTACATACAGCAGATCTTGGAGCAGTAGGGCTTACCTCTGTCATCAGAGCAACGGCTACCTACGCACTGGATGAACACGATGTTCTTGGGATGCTTTCCATCGGAAAGACGCTCAAGGTGACCCTTTGTGGGGCCTGCTGCGTTCATAACTCTTTCAAGCTCAAGGCTTGTGATAACGTCCTTGCTCTGGTTGTAAGCGTACTCGTCGTACTTATCAAGCTTGATTGTGTCAAAGCCTGTTGCTACAACGATTGCGCCGTACTTTTCTGTTACGATCTCGTCCTTCTGCTCATAGTCAATAGCGCCTGCCTGGCAAACCTTGGAGCAAACACCGCATTTGCCTGTCTTGAACTTTGTACAAGCTTCACGGTCAATAACGGGAACGTTGGGAATAGCCTGAGCGAAGGGAGTGTAGATTGCGCTTCTGTTGCCAAGTCCACGGTTGAACTCACTGGGAGTTTTCTTGGAGGGACACTTTTCCTGGCAAACGCCACAGCCTGTACACTTATCCATATCAACGCTTCTTGCCTTCTTACGGATATCTACTGTGAAATCGCCAACGAAGCCGCTAACCTTTTCAACTTCGCTATATGTATATATTGTGATCTTTTCATGAGCTGCAGCCTCAACCATCTTAGGTGTGAGGATACAAGCAGAACAGTCAAGTGTGGGGAATGTTTTATCAAGCTGACTCATTCTACCGCCGATAGAAGGAGTTTTTTCAACAATGTCAACCTCATATCCTGCATCTGCAATGTCAAGAGCTGTCTGGATACCTGCGATACCACCGCCGATAACGAGAGCTCTCTTTGTTACTCTGCTTTCGCCTGCCTTAAGAGGCGCATTAAGGTTAACCTTTGCGATAGCTGCTCTTGCAAGAATAACAGCCTTTTCTGTTGCTTCTTCAACATTCTTATGAATCCAGGAGCAATGCTCACGGATGTTTGCGATCTCAACCATATAGGGATTAAGACCGGCTCTTTCAGCAGCCTTTCTGAAGGTTGCCTCATGCATACGAGGAGAGCAGGAGCAAACAACGATGCCTGTGAGATTCTTCTCAGCGATCGCCTTTGCGATAAGCGCCTGACCTGCCTCGGAGCACATATACTGATAATCCTCAGCGTGAACTACGCCGGGTTCGCTACTAACGACTTCTACAACTTTTTTAACGTCTACTGTTGCTGCAATGTTACTGCCGCAATGGCAAACGAATACACCAATTCTCTGCACCTTAGCTTACCTCCTGTATCTTCTGAATGCACTTACGAGAAGCTGCTGCGGAAGCTCGGGATCAAGCTTTTCAGGGATTTCATCTGCAGAGAGGAAATCGCCTCCGCGCTCGCGCACAACAAGCTGACGAGCTGCATCAACAAGCTTACCGGGCTTAACATCTCTGGGGCATCTCTCGATGCAAGCAAAGCAGGAGAGGCACTTCCAAAGAGACTTGGAATTTACAAGCGCATCAAGATCGTCGTTGAGAACATAAGAAACGAACTGATGGGGCTTGATATCCATTTCATTAAATGAGGGGCAGGATGCAGAGCACTTGCCGCACTTCATACATTTATAAGGGTTAACGCCGCTGATCTCACGGATGAGTTCAGCCTGCTTTTTTGTTTTATCGTGACTCACAGTGCTTTACCCTCCTCTGTTATACCGAGCGCCTCGCAGAGAAGCTCAGTGAAATAGCGAACGGAAATTCCGCCCTCTGTTTTATTGAGATTGTACATACAGAGAGGACATGCTGTGATAAGCATTTCTGCGCCGAAGCCTTCAGCGGAGTCCTTGATTCTCTTGCACATGCTCTTTGCCATATCCTTTTCATTGAGAGATATGTAACCGCCGCAGCACTCGTTGCGATAAGGATATACAACAGGAGTTGCTCCGATAGCACGGATGAAATCTTCAATGATTGTGGGGTTTTCAGCATCGTCAAATGCCATGATCTTACCGGGGCGAAGAAGGAGACAGCCATAGTATGCGCCGATCTTTCTACCTGTAAGAGGATTTGTTACCTTAGCCTTCAGATTTTCAAAGCCAACCTTATCACGAAGAACCTCAAGGAAATGGAGAACGTTAGTTTCGCCTGCATAAGCCTCAGGGAGCTTCATATAGTTGTTAGCTCTTGTTCTGATGTCTTCAACATTCTTCATGTCATCGTTAACTCTCTTGATAACGTGATGGCAAGCAGAGCAAAGAGTTACAAGATCCTGATCCTTTGCCTTTGCCTCAGCGAGAGCGCGAACAGAAGAAAGCTTTGTTGAAATTTCGTCACTGCCGAGGGGGTATACACCGCCGCAGCACTGCCAGTTTTCGATTTCTTCCAATTCAAATCCCAGAGCAAGCGCCGCAAGACGAGCAGAGCGATCAAGAGATGCGCCTGTTGTCTTCAGCGTACATCCGGGAAAATAGCTGTATTTCATAGCTATCCGGTTCCTTTCAATTAGATTTTGATCTGTGCAATTGTTTCCTTAAGTTTAGCAGCACTTGCATGGAGCTGAGCGCGCTCTGCTTCTGTGATCTTACAGGGAAGTCTACCCTGAACACCGTTAGGACCGATATGAGTAAGGATACTGAGACATACGTCCTCAAGGCCGTACTCACCGTGCATCATTGTGGAAACTGTTGCCATAGAATCGTATGCAGAGAGAAGCATTGCACAGAGACGGCAAACTGCTACGGAAACTGCATAGAATGTTGCACCCTTGTTTGCGATGATCTCGCCGCCGGACTTCTGAACGAATTCAAGCATTGCATCACGGTCGAGGTTTTCGATGCCGGGACGGGATTCCTTCATAAGATCAATGTAGTCATGGATCTTAGCGCCGGAAATAGCGCAACGAGACCAAGGAATAAAGGAGGAGTCGCCGTGCTCGCCGAATACGTAACCATGAATGTTCTTCATTGCAAGGTTGAAGTGCTCGGAAAGACCATGACGAAGTCTTGCTGTGTCAAGAATTGTACCGGAACCGATGATCTGGTTCTCGGGAAGACCGGAGATTTTTGTGAATACGTATGTGATAATATCAACAGGATTACTTACAATGATATAGAGAGCATTGGGAGCAGCTGCCACGATCTTGGGAGTGATGTCCTTGATGATGTCAACATTAATCTGTGTGAGCTCAAGTCTTGTCTGGCCGGGCTTACGAGCAACACCGGATGTAAGGATTACGATATTGGAGTCTGCTGCATCTGCATAATCGCCGGAAACAACTGTGATAGGGTCACGGAAGCTTGTGCCCTGCATGATGTCCATAGCTTCGCCATCAGCCTTCTTCTTGTTGATGTCGATAATAACGATTTCGTTAGCAATGTCCTGCTGGGAAAGTGTGTAAGCGATTGTTGAACCTACACTACCTGCGCCGATGATGGTGATCTTTCTTTTCATGACAAAATCTCCTTTTTATGTTAGGTTTTTTATTTAACTGACTTATAGGACAAAAGTGGTAATGTCAAGAAGGTATAACTATCCCACTCTAATCCAACTTTAAGTTTACCATATTTCCCTTATTTTATCAACCTTTTTCTGCTTAAAAATTAACCAAAATCCCTTATTTTTTAAGGGTTTATTCTATTTTTTCACCAACAGCGCACAAGTTTCTGCTTTTCAGCACACAACTGTTGTATTTCAAAGAGAAAAATTGTATAATAAAGCATATACTGATCGTATGTTACGGAGGAATAACAATGACCGATAAAGAACGATTTATATCAATATACAAAGAAAAAATACACCGAGAAGGTTCATCTGCGCTTCTTGACTATCTCACCGATAAGTGCGACTTCTTCACAGCGCCTGCCAGCACCAGATACCACAACAGCCGCCCCGGCGGACTTGTTAACCACAGCCTGAATGTTTATGATTGCTTGGTAGACTATCTTGCTCGTGAAAAGGTCAAAGCCGACTACGGCTGCACCCCATCTGAAGAAACTGTTGCCATAGTTGCTCTGCTCCATGACATTTGCAAGGTTAATTTCTATAAGGAATCCACAAGAAATGTTAAGGACGAAAACGGTGTTTGGCAGAAGGTTCCCTACTACGAAATTGAAGACACTCTTCCCTACGGACACGGAGAAAAATCCGTTTACGTTATCGGAGGATTTATGCGCCTTTCACGTGAAGAAGCATTTGCTATCCGTTATCATATGGGATTTGCAGGCAATAGCGAAGTGCGCGATGTAGGAGCAGCTTTCCAGATGTTTCCTCTTGCCTTTGCGCTTTCAACTGCTGATATGGAAGCTACATACTATATGGAAAAATGAATTTAAAAATCCGCCATCACGGCGGATTTTTTGTTTTTTCCAAGCATAATAATGTTTGTGGGATACACTATCGTTTAGCAAGACGAATGAAGAGCGTATTTCTGCAACTTGTTCTCCCCTATCACCGTTTATAAGTGCTTTTGTATGATAATTTCTCGTTTATAAACTAACCATTCCATAATTTTCACCCAATTATTAAATTTTTCTTTCTTTCAGTTGCAAAAAAATATTTTATGGAGTATAATATAGTTTGTATACTAATGCAAAGATCACTTTAATATAGATCAGATTTTGAAAGGAAGATTACACTATGGGCTTTTTCAATATGCGTAAAGATATCGGAATAGACCTTGGTACTGCAACTGTCCTTGTTTACGTTAAGGGCAAAGGTATCGTTTTAAAAGAGCCCTCCGTTGTAGCCATCGACCGAAACACAGATAAGATTCTGAAGGTGGGCAAAGAAGCACAGATGATGCTTGGCAGAACCCCCGGTAATATAACAGCTATCAGACCTATGAGAGACGGAGTTATCAGCCAGTATGAATACACACTCCGTATGATCCAGTATTTCATCCGCCGTGCCTGCGGCTCTGTTATCGGATCTCCCAGAGTTGTTATCTGCGTTCCCAGCGGAATCACAGAGGTTGAGGAACGAGCTGTTGTTGATGCTGCTACACAGGCAGGAGCAAAGAAAACATATCTTATAGAAGAGCCTGTTGCCGCAGCAATCGGCGCAGGAATAGACATTTCCACCCCTAACGGACATATGATCGTTGACATCGGTGGTGGCACAACCGACGTTGCTGTTATTTCACTTGGCGGCGTAGTTGTTTCCGAATCCATCAAGGTTGCAGGAGATAAGTTTGACGAAGCTATCATCAGATATGTTCGCCGCAGACATAATGTGCTTATCGGAGAGCGCACAGCAGAAGAGATCAAGATCAAGATCGGTGCTGCATGGCAGAGAGACGAACCCAGAGTTATCGAGGTTAAAGGACGTTGCCTTGTTCAAGGCCTTCCCCGAGTTGTTCAGATCTCCTCTCTTGAAATGCCCGACGCGCTTGAAGAGCCTATAACAGCAATTATAGAAGCAGTTTGTTCTGTTATTGAAAGAACACCTCCCGAGCTTGTGGGTGATATTCTCTATAATGGTATCGTTATGACAGGCGGTGGTTCACTTCTCTATGGACTTGACAGACTTATCGCTAACGTTACAGGTATCAGAACAAGAGTTGCCGATAAAGCAGTATCCTGCGTTGCAATCGGAACAGGTCTTGCGCTTGATAACATTTCAAAGATTCCCGAAGGTACAATCAATATTTCACGTCAGCGTCAAAAGCGCCTTTGATAAGAAATATTTAAAATGTGCTTGACAAATCAAATTTAATATGATATTATGATTGGGCGTTTGAAAGAGCGCTCAATATTCGGAAGGCTATCGAAGCGGTCATAACGAGGCGGTCTTGAAAACCGTTTGGGTTCACGCCCACGTGGGTTCGAATCCCACGCCTTCCGCCAAAACAAAAAGGACACCTTAGGTGTCCTTTTTGTTTTGGTGAAGGCATTGTACAGGATTCGAAAGCTCGTGCCTTTTTCAGCATAAAATCAATTTGCGTTTTTGCCGACCTTTTATAAAAAAGGTCGCGGGTTTAAGGGCAGCGCCCTTAAAATAAATACCTGAAAATATCAAAACAAATTTCTTACCTCAAATCTGTTTCTGCATTTGGGGCAAACAACATTGTGCTTACCCTTTTTGCGAGGTAAGCGCAGAACAGCTTTGCAGGCAGGGCATTTTTTATAAGTGAACCCCTTGAAATCTCTGATTCTGTTTTTCTGCAAAACAAAGAAATTCTTCACTTTTCTCCATACCCGCATAAAGCTTTCATTTTCTTTTCTGCGGGCAGGAATATCCCTTGAAAAAATTCTGAATATCATAAATACTACAACAGCAAATCCAACAAAGCTTATAAGCGCTTTAACTATATTTATTTTTACAAAGCCTTGCACAATTCCTGTGAGCAGATATATCACAAGGAGTCCATAAGAAAAACCGTCAACTCCATATCTGCCCCACATAAAGCGGGCAATCTTATCACGAAATCTCATTTAGCACACCATTCCTTTTTATTAATACTCCTATATTGTATTCAATATTTGTTACCCATTATATTATATATTATTAATTTTTATGGAAAATTTTAAACATTTCCTACCCTTTCGTCTTAGCTTGCCGCACTCCACCTCCTTATGCAAAGTGAGACTCGGTTTGATGGTAACTGTTTACATAAAAAAAGCAGATGCTTTCGCATCTGCTTTTTATTAGCTAAGTATAAACTTAGGTAGCATAGCCCCAATCGGGAACGCTGCCTGTCCAATCCCAACCGGAATTGAACTTTCTCCAGGTTTCTCCACCGGGTTCAAATGTTTCACCAACATCATACTTACCGTTGTTGTTGGAGTCTGTGTAAGAACCTGTGATGAGACCATAAGGAGAATACTTATAGTAGTCTTCGAGATCAGCAAGCTGCTCCATCCAGTTTGCAGGCTGGTTAGCGCTTACGATAAGACGCTTGAATTCATCAATACCGAGAGTCTTGTTTTCGTCGTTACCATTCCATTCTCTACCGTTGATGCCGTTACCATCGTAAAGTGTTTCATTTACAAGGAAGTTGAAGAGCCAATCATATCTTTCCATGTATGTAGCCTTCTGTTCTGCTGTTGCATCTGCAGAGAGGTACCAGCTCTTACGAACTGCGGAAAGGCCGATCATTTCAACATTCATGAGAAGGAATTCATATCTCTGATACATCTGCTTATCCTCTTCGGGATCAACAAGAGCCATAGCCTTAACAATAAGCTCTCTCATGTACTCATAGTTTTCAACTATGTAGTCATAGCTGAACATATCGCCCATGTAGTCACAGTTGTTGATATAGCAGGAAACAGCATACATATGCTCGCCATTTTCGTCATATACAGGGTTAGCGTGGCGGTCCTGACAACCAGCAACGTTTACATTAGAAGCTTCATCCTGCATGCAGATATATTCGTATACATATGCCCAGCCTTCGCCATAGTGAATCTGGAGATATTCTTCGATTTCCTTAAGGAATTCTTCATAACTCATATAGGAAATTGTGCCGTCTTCATTTTCAACCATGCTCCACATGAATCTTGTTGCAAGGTGAGACTTGAGGTTCTCGAAGATATAACCCTTACTTGCACCTTCATAGTAGATACCTGTTACGTTACATTCTTCAATTACATACTTGAAGTCGTACCAGATGTTGAATACGTTGGGAGAGTCTGTTACATATGTGTTGTAGTTAACAGGATAGTACCAGAACCACATTGTTGTGCCTGTGAGCTTTGTGATATCGCCCCAAGCTGCAAATGATTCAGCATCTTCTTCGCCATTAAGGCCAAGGATGTTCCAGTTGCCTTCACATTCATATGCGCCCATGTAGTGGTTGTTACAGGGGTTACCACAGAACATGATGCAGAGGTTGTCACGAGGTCTGATTGCTTCATAACCATAGGGGTTCTTTGTATCGGGCTTTACATCAGACATAATGTTTTCGTGAGGGAGTGAGTGGTCGTAAAGAATTGTGTAAAGTCTAAGAGTAGGATATTCATCATAGATAGCCTGACCATAACCATATCCAACCTTACCGTTGGAATCTAAGCCATTAGCTTCTGTGCCTGCTGCTCTGCCTTCATAGTAAGCCTTAATATCATCGCAAGCTCTGTTAGCGATGTAGAGGTTAAGACCTGCTTCACCGCAGCCGAGACGCTTACCATAGTTTCTGTCAGAACCTGTTGAATTCATAATAAACTTACATTCAGCGCAGGAACAAACTGTTCTGTTGTCACAGATGGAGAAGGACATAAGAGATGTGTCCTCTCTGAATACGTGACCCCAGCTCTGGCAATATCTGATACCTTCAAGGAGACCACGGAAAAGTGTGTCATAAACATCATCACTTGTGAAGCAGGGGTTCCATGTAGCTTCGTTCTGAACTACGCCTGCATTTTCCTTAGCCTTATAATCGCCATAGGTGTCAACTCCACCGTTGATGTCTACGTAAACCTGACCTGTAGCGATCTGCCAATACTTACCGAAGGAGTGAGCATTGATCCAGTGAGGTCCTGTGAGAGTACCCAGAGCTTCGCTTGAGTCACCATGCTGAGAACCGTTAAGGCGAGAAGCGAAATAGTGATTCTGGTCGTTTCTCCAGAAGCCCTGCTTTGCAATACGGAATTCAAGGAAAGGATCTACAGAAACACTTGTGCCTTCAGGAATGTCAACATATCTGGAAGCATACTGATATGTGAATGTGTCGTTATAGAATCTGTAACCAAGGTATTCTTCAAGAATTTCGTAAACAGCGTACATAGCGCCACGGCGTGTACCATAAATAAGAAGGTCGCCGTCTACTACTTCGTACTTGTAGTTTTCAATTTCAAGCTCTTCTTCAAGACCTTCGATTGTTGTTACGTCAACAAACTCAATCTTGTGAGCCTTTTCCTGCACTGTTGTTTTGCCAAGATTTACACCTGTTGCAACATTGATAAATCTTCTGAGTGTGTCAGCTGCATAGTGAGCGTTTTCAACGTACTTTGCATCTGAATGATAAACGATGGAATATTCAGAAATATCGTTGCCTGCAATTGTAATTCTGTCAATTGCTCCATCGCTCTGGTAGTTGTCAAAAGACTCAACACCAGCGTGGCACTTCTTAAGAATAAGAAGGTCCTTAGCGTTTACAACACCATCAGCGTTGATATCAGCGCCGTAAGCGTTAACGTCCGCAATGTTAACACAATATGCCTTCATTTCAAGAGCATCTATTGCGTTTGATTCGCCATCGTCGTTAGCATCGCCTACTGTGTAATTCTTCTCACTTGCAATCACGTTGGGATCTTCATTGTGGCCCTTAAGAGCAGAAGCTGAAACAACTGAAGAAACAAGCATCATTACGCAGAGCAATGCCGCAATAATTTTTTTCATAAGTATCTCCTCCTGTGCATTATTATTCAAATATATAATATCATAATTTTATTCAAAATCAATGTTTTTTTACCAAAATAAACTTTGTCCAAACTATTTTGTGCGTTTAGCACATATTAGGCAAATGCATATTGGCTACTTTGCCGTGTCTTATTAAAGCAAAAAAGCCTTGCGTTTTTAACCGCAAGGCTTTCATATAATAATAGCTAAAAAATCAACCGTGGAATCCCCATGTGGGCTTCTTTCCGTTATATCCCCATGTTGCTGCATTATCTGCATTCCATGATCCGCCATCATAGAAAAGCTTCATAGGAGACTTGCTCATATCAAGGTCAATATCGTTGATATTGTAGTTCCAGAGATCAACTCCATTGTCCTTAACAAAGTTATAAAGCCATTCATAGCGTTCTTCGTAAACAGCCTTCTGCTCTGCATCATCGCTTTCAAGATACCATGACTTATGGCAGGCAGAAAGACCGAGAAATTCTGCATTCATAAGCAGATATTCGCATCTGCGGATCTGATCGCCCTCTGCAAGAGCAAGAGCTCTGAGAATAAGCTCTCTCATATATTCGTAGTTATCACGCATATAATTATAGTCAAACATATCGCCGGGATAGTCAAGATTGTTCACATAGCAGAACGATTCAATAGTTCCGTAAACATCTCCGCTTGTGGTGTTTATATTACCTGCCTCGTCCTGCATAACGATATATTCATAAATATATTCTGCTCCGTCACCGTAGTACATACGAAGATATTCCATAATCGTTGCTTCGAACTCTGCGTATGACATGCCTGTAACATTTCCGTTTTCATCTTCTTCAAGGCTCCACATATACTTTGCTGCAAGGTAAGCCTTAAGATTTTCAAATATATATCCGCCGCTTCCGCCTTCATAGAAGAAGCCTGTTACGTGGCATTCCTCAGCCGCAAACTTGAAATCGTGATAAATATTGAAAATATTGGGTGAATCAGAAAGATATGTGTTGTAGCTTACGCCATAATACCAGAACCAAAGCTCAGCGCCTGTTTTTGCACAAGCCTCGCCCCATCCCTTCATTGACGCAGTGCTCTCAAGTCCGTCTCTTTCAAGCGTTGTAAGCTTGCCTGCACACTCCCCACTACCAAGCGCATGGTTGTTACAAACCTGAGCGCAATACATAATGATCAGGTTTTCTTCAGGAATGAGATCTGCATATCTCTTATCAGTGAAAAGATTTTCATTGGGAGCTGTGCTGTCATAGAAAATTGTGAACAGCTTCATATTGGGATATGCATCCTTGATAGCTTCGCCATATGTTCCGTACTCATTGGTTCCATCATCTGCTGTGCTTGCAGGTCTGCCTTCATAATACGCTGTAATATCTCGGCAGGCTCTGTTCGCAAGATAAATATTAAGGCCGGCTCCGCCTGCCTCAAGTCGCTTGCCGAGAGTTCTGTCAGTGCCGCTTGAATAAATATATCTGCATCCGCTGCAGGAACAGAAATAGTTGGGGTTATCACAAATAGAGAATGACATAGATGATGTTTCATCTCTGAATGTATGCCAACCGCTGATATATCTCATTATTTCAAGAAGTCCGCGGAACAAGGTTGCATAAACCTCATCGCTTGTTGAACAAGGGTTCCACTCAAGGCTCTTCTGCTGGAATCCTGCATCATATTTTGCTTTATAGTCGTTAGTATTTGTTCCGTTAAATACAACATCAACCTTACCTGTTGCTATTCTCCAATAATAGTCATAGGAGTGAGCATTGATCCAGTGAGGTCCTGTGAGAGTTCCGTACTCAACACCCTCATGAGAATAAAGCTGAGAGCCATTCATACGGTTTGCCAAATAGAATCCGGTCTTATCTTTGCCGAAATTCTGTCCTGAATATCTGAAGTTTGTTCCGGGATTGTGGAATACAGACACACCTTCAGGAATATCAATTACTCTTTCGTTATAAACATAAACGTGCTGAGGAGCATAGAATCTATAGCCGAGAACATCCTCAAGAATATCATACACCGCATACATATTTCCTCTGCGTGTGCCATAAATATAGAGGTTTCCACCTACAACCTCATATTTGTAGTTTTCAATCTCAAGCTCTTCCTCAAGGCCTTCAATTTTTGTAACATCAACCATTTCGATCACATGCTCAGTTGTTGCCTCTGCCACAACAGGGAGAGTTACGCCTGTAGCTGAATAAACATAGTTGCTGAGAGTTGTGGCCGCATAGTAAGCATTTTCTACATACTTTGCATCTGCAGGGTATACAATGCAATATTCGGAAATATCGTTTCCTGCAATAGTAACTTTGTCAATTGGTTTTCCGCTCTGATAGTCGTCAAAGGAATCAACCTTAGCCATGCACTTCTTCATAAAGAGATAGTCCTTGGCATTGATAGTACCATCAGCGCAAATATCTGCCGCATTAATGTTAATATCAGCAACCCCAACGCAGGACTTCTTTACTTCAAGCAGATCGCGCGCATTAATCTTGCCGTCCTCATTAACATCGCCCAATGTAAACGTATGATCTGAATGAACATTATACCCCGTGTTGTTGCTGGTTAATGCCGCAGTTGAAATAAACATAGAACCAACCATCACAAGGCATAACAACATAGAAATGATCTTTTTCATAATTTGTTTACCCCCAATAGTATTTATATATTAATTCTACCATATTTTTGTATAAAATCAATATCTTAGGGCCATATATCTTGGTTTCCATTATATAAACCAAGCTTAATTTTAATAGTTGTCTGTATGAATACCACTTCACTCCCCCAAACGCACAAAAAGGCGTCTGCTGACAGCAGACGCCTTTAAGGTTTAAATTATCACACGCCCATGATCGTCTTTTTAACAAAGAGCAGATCCTTTGCGTTGATTCTTCCGTCACGGTTTACATCCATCAACTTTGTGCTTGTTCCCTCTTCATTGATGCCTGCAAGATATTTCTTGATAATAATTACATCAAAAGAATTGAGAACACCGTCGCCGTTTGCATCACCGTAGACCACTTCGGGAACTACATAGTCTGTAACAATATTTGTCAAGTACCAGTTTTCATTATCTATTATAACATTATTCCATTCTTCCTCTGTGCCTGTATAATACACAGTTTTAAGCTCCACACTTGACATGAAAGCGAAAGAGCCTATATAGGTTACACTCTTGGGTATAACAATTTCTGTCATTCTATGACAATCGTCAAATGCCAGCATTTCAATTGATGTTACAGGGCAACCTTCAATTGTTTCGGGAATGATAATTTTCTCTGCAAAAGGATCGCAATATGTGATCATTGCACGTCCGTCGGATATTTCATATTCAAGATACGAAAGCATTTCATCAATTCCGCAATCTACGCAAATATCGCTCACAAATGTATGACCTTTTGCATATACTGGCTCCCAATCGGAAAGATAAAGTCCACAATCTGCGCACTTTGTTACACCCTCTGGGTATCCAAATTCTGTACAGGTAGCTTCAGTTGCAGGAACAATAGTTTCTGTATGAGTATGTGTATCAGCAAAATAAACTGTTACATCGCTGTAATCTCCAAACTTCTCCACATTGTTCCACTGGTCTTCGGTTCCTGCATAGTAGATATTCTTCAGAACTTCACTCTTTTCTGTAAAATTCAAAGAAACTACACTAACAGGTATTTCAATTGATTCAAGATTTGGACACATTCTAACTGCGTCAAAGCTAAATGAAGTTAATCCATCAGGAAGATTTATCTTAACCAGATTATCGTTATAGCCAAATACGCCAAAATCAATAATTTCAACATTGTCAGGTACATCTATTCTTATCATGTTGCACCCGCTAAATGCATAGGTGGAAATACGAGAAATATATTCGGGAATCTCAATATCCTTCAAGCTTGAACAGCCAGCAAATGTCCAAGATCCGATATACTCCAAGCTATCAGGCAATAAAACATATTCTAAGCTTTCACAACACCAAAATGTTTCACCATCCAGATATGTAACACTTTCAGGGATAACAATCTCCTTCAAGCTCACACAACGTGCGAAAGCACCATACCCGATTTTTCTGAGAGATTCAGGCAATTCAACTCCTTTAAGACCATAATTGTTTAAAGTCATATAATCTACGTATGCAAATGCATAATCGCCAATTACCGTAACTCCTTCAGGAATAACAAGATATTCAGCAGAATCATCATAGTCGATTACGCCTATATCTTCACCAACAAATGCATAAGTGAGCAGCGCATATCTTTCGTCGTTTGTGGGAGGCAAAGGAGTCTTTTCTTCAAGCACATCACCGCACTCAATACATATCTGTATCGCAGTAAACCCAAATTCAGTTGCAGTAGGCTCAACACCGGGAGTATAATCAATATTATGAGTGTGTTCAACAGCATAATGAATGGTAACATCAGATACATAATAATCATTGTCAAAGTCATAGTCAATCTTATTCCATTCAACTCTGGATGCTGCATAATAAATATCTGTCATGTTATAACATGCACAAAATGCATTATTTCCAATGGTCTCTATACTTAAAGGAATAGTAACCTCTTTAAGCGCATGACACCAACCAAATACATAATCACCGATTCTCTTTACACCTTCGGGAATGATAACCTCTTCCAATGAATAACAATCGCTAAATGTATAATTTCCAATAGCAGTTACAGGATAGCCTTCAATTGTTGAAGGAATAACCATACTTGTTACATATACGCTGCAGTCTGTAATTACAACCTCGCCATTGACTATTTCATAAGACAAAAGCATCGTGTTATATTCCACTTCGGCAAGACCGCAATCAACACAAAATCCATCTTCAAATACATGCTCAACAGCAAAGTGCATGGTAACACTTTTCAAATTATAGTTATTATCATAATCTACTTTTATCTGACTCCATTCAACAATTGAGCCTGCATAATAAACATCTGACAATTCATAGCATCCGCTAAATGCATAATCTTCAATAGTGTCTATGCTTACAGGAAGAGTAACCTTTTTAAGTGACTGGCAATTATAAAATGCTTCCAAGCCTATACTCTTCACACCTTCAGGAATAATAACCTCTTCCAAAGAATAACAATAAGCAAATGCATAATCTTCAATTGCAGTTACAGAATAGCCTTCAATTGTTGCAGGTATACTAATTGATTTAACACTTTGATCGCAATCAGTTATCACTGCCTGACCATCTGTAATTGTATAAGACAAAAATAGCAAATCATATTCAGTTTTTGAAATGCCACAATCTACACAAATACCATTTTCAAATACGTGCTCAACTCCATAATGAATAGCTGCACATTCCAGATAATAATTGCCATTGTTAAAATCTACTGAAATGCTTTTCCACTCGATTATCGAAGCCTCATAGTAAACATCGCGTAAATTCCAGCAACTCAAGAAAGCATCATTTTCAATTATCTTAATGCTTTCGGGTATGTATATCTGATTTAATGAAGAACAATTGTTAAATGCACCATATCCAATTTTTGTTACAGGATAGCCTTCAATTGTTGAAGGAATTTTAATAGATGTAACATCAGGATCGCAGCCGGTTATAATAGCCTCACCATCAATTATTTTGTACTTTAAGCAAGCAAGATCTTTATCCAGTCCACAAACAGAGCAAATACCATCAACAAAATTATGGCCTGTAGGCTCGATTATATCTAAATCATTCAGATAAATTCCACAAACTGTACATTTCTCGACAACACCATGACCGTATTCGTCACAAGTATTGCCCTTAGCGGGAATTGTTTCTACTGTATGCTCATGTGTATCGCCAAAGTATAAGTCGAATCCCACATAATAACTGCCATCTATGTTGTTCCATTCTTCTTCTGTGCCGGAATAATAAATATCAGCGCCATAGCTGTAATAATAATTATCTTTTAATGATTCCCAATGAATATATTCAACGTTTTTGGGGATCTCGATTGCAGTTAAGCTTTCACACTGAGCAAATGAGTAATCAATATATGTAATACTTTCAGGCAAACGAACATATCTGAGCTTAGGACAGTCTACAAGAAAGCTAGAAGGAATCTTTGTTAAATTAGCAGGAAGCTTAACATACCCAAGGTTTTCACAATTATAAATTGCTGCATACTCTATTTCTGTAACGCTGTCAGGAATAACCAGCGCCTCAAGTCCGTCACAACCGTAAAATGCATAAGCGGATATATATGTAACGCTATCGGGTATGCTTACTTCTTTGATATAATCCCTATCACTGAAAGCACTGTTCCCAATTTTTGAAACACCATAAGGAATAACTACCGATTTAGCATTTTCTTTTGCACCGGTAACTACAATCTCTCCATCTACAACCCTATATCTTAAATCCTTATACCTTTCATCAGATGTAGGAGGAAGAACTTCAGATACAGAAAGGACTTCACCACAGGTTGTACATTCCTCACCAATTGTAAAACCGAATTCAGTTTCAGTAGGCTCCACAGGAGAAACTGTTTCAACTACCGTGTGAGTGTGCTCAACAGCATAGTAGTAATTATTAAAGCAAAAATTGCATTCACCTATATTAATATTACGCCACTCAACTACTGATCCTGCATAAAAAATATCAAAATAATAATGGACATAGGGAATATGGAAAGCATATGCTTCGATTTCAGTAAGGCTAAGAGGAAATGATGCGGTAGTCACCTTGGCATTGTAAAAAGCTCTTTCTCTTATTGTTTCTAACCCTTCGTAAAAGACAACCTCATCAATAGAAGTATTTTCAAAAGCGCTTTTTTCAATAGTAACCAAAGTGCTGGGGAAAACCACACTTACCAAAGTAGTTATACCATAAAAAGCGCTTTCTCCTATTATGGTAACAGGATAACCCTCTATGGTATCGGGAATAACAATTTCTGTGACACCCTCTTCACAGCCTGTAATAGTAACCTCGCCATCAACGATTTCGTATGTGAGATACTGCAGGCATTCCTCTGCTGTGATCGCAGAAACCTGCATCGCAGGCACTGCCGCTAGGATCATACAAAGTGAAAGTATGACTGAGATGATTCTTTTCAAAATAACACCTTCTTAAATAAATTTTGTGCAGCCATACGTTCTGCTGCACAATAGTTGTTTTGATTTTAACATTTTTTGTGATTTGTGTCAATGTTTTACCAATTTAAATTGTTAATTTGACACATCTCACAAATTATATAATGTAAATATGTACAACAATATTATCTCATAAATAAAAATCAGTTTAAATACAAAAAAGGAGGCTAAAACCTCCTTTTTAATATGTAATTTATAACTTGAAAAGAAAAAGCAGGCTCAGCTTACCAATATTCTTTGAAAACCAAATAAAACTTCATTTAAGTCTACACAACTTTTCTCGCTTAGAACCTTTGTAGTTCAAGCCCTCGGACTATTAGTATCGGTTAGCTCAATACATTACTGTACTTACACCTCCGACCTATCAAACTCGTAGTCTGCAAGTGTCCTTACCAACTTT
>JAZQUP010000029.1:0-9485 GCA_045631345.1 Candidatus Avispirillum sp. | reverse complement strand
GCAAATAAGTAAGCCCCTTTAGGGGCATGCCTGTAAAAGTCGTGCAGTTGGCAGACCTTTCGAAGAGCCTATAGGCTCAGCCTAGTGACGTGCCCTAAGGGGGCAGTACATACCACCGGCACGGCCGGTGGTTATGATTATCATTGTTTTAATTAATACATGCCGCCCATGCCGCCTGCTGCAGGAGCAGGAACTTCGGGTTCGGGCTGGTTAACAACAAGAGCCTCTGTTGTGAGAACTGTTGCTGCAACACTTGCTGCGTTCTGGAGAGCGCTACGTGTAACTTTTGCAGGGTCAACGATACCGCAAGCGATCATATCGCAATACTTTTCAGAGTAAGCATCAAAGCCGTAGCCAACCTGCTGAGCTGCGCGGATGTTGTTTACAACAACAGAGCCTTCGAAGCCTGCGTTTTCAGAAATCTGACGAACGGGAGCCTCAAGCGCACGGAGAACGATCTTAACGCCTGTCTTTTCATCGCCTTCAACTGTGTCAAGGAGCTTTTCAACTGCAGGGATAACGTTGATAAATGCTGTACCACCACCTGCAACGATGCCTTCTTCAACAGCAGCGCGAGTTGCGTTGAGAGCGTCTTCAATGCGGAGCTTCTTTTCCTTCATTTCTGTTTCTGTAGCAGCGCCAACCTTAATAACTGCAACACCGCCTGCAAGCTTTGCAAGACGTTCCTGAAGCTTTTCACGATCGAAATCGCTTGTTGTTGTTTCAATGCCAGCCTTGATCTGAGCAATTCTGCCCTTGATCTCTGTGGGATCACCGAAGCCGCCAACGATGATTGTGTTGTCCTTGTTAACCTTAACCTGTCTTGCCTGACCGCACTGAGCGATTGTTGCATCCTTCAGTTCAAGGCCGAGCTCGCTTGTGATAACTTCGCCGCCTGTGAGGATAGCAATATCACGAAGCATTTCCTTACGTCTGTCACCAAAGCCGGGAGCCTTGATTGCAACGCAGGAGAATGTGCCGCGGAGCTTGTTGAGAACGAGAGTTGTGAGAGCTTCGCCTTCAACGTCTTCTGCGATGATAACGAGCTTTCTGCCGTTCTGAACAACCTGCTCAAGAACAGGGAGAATGTCCTGAACATTTGTGATCTTCTTATCTGTGATGAGAACGAGAGCATCGTCCATAACAGCTTCCATCTTATCTGTGTCTGTTGCCATATAGGGAGAGAGATAGCCGCGATCAAACTGCATACCTTCTACAACTTCGCAATATGTTTCAGCGCTCTTGGATTCTTCAACTGTGATAACGCCGTCGCTTGTAACCTTTTCCATAGCATCAGCGATAAGTGTACCGATAACTTCATCGCCTGCAGAAATTGTACCAACACGAGCGATGTCGGATGTGCCGTTAACCTTCTGAGAGTTAGCTGTGAGAGCTTCAACTGCTTTGTTAACAGCCTCCTGAATACCCTTTCTGATGATGATGGGGTTAGCGCCTGCAGCAACGTTCTTCATACCCTCGTGAATGAGAGCCTGAGCAAGAAGTGTTGCTGTTGTTGTACCGTCACCTGCAGCATCGTTTGTCTTTGTAGCAACCTCACGAACAAGCTGAGCGCCCATGTTTTCACTTGCGTTTTCAAGCTCGATTTCCTTTGCAATTGTAACGCCGTCGTTTGTGATCAGGGGTGTGCCGAACTTCTTGTCAAGAACAACGTTTCTGCCCTTGGGGCCCATTGTGATCTTAACTGTATCTGCGAGCTTGTCAATACCTGCAAGAAGAGCGTTTCTTGCATCAGCTCCATAAAGAATATCTTTTGCCATAATAAATTAACTCCTAACTAAATAAAATGTATTACTCAACGATTGCAAGAATGTCTGCCTGGCGAACGATGTTGTATTCGCATCCGTCAGCCTTAACTTCTGTGCCTGCGTACTTGCCGATGATAACACGATCGCCAACTTTAACAACCATAGCGATCTCCTTGCCGTCAACAACACCGCCGGGGCCAACTGCAACAACTTCTGCAACCTGGGGCTTTTCCTGAGCAGCTCCGGGGAGAATGATACCTGTTTTTGTTGTTTCTTCAACCTCTACCGCTTTGATAACTACACGGTCAAAAAGGGGCTTGAGAGTCATAATGTTCCTCCTGTATTGTAGTGATAAACACTTATATTTTAATTTGTCGAATTAGCACTCAAAAAAGGGGAGTGCTAAAATGATGTGTATATTCTATCACACACCTTTAAAAAATCAATACCTTTTTAAAACTCTTAACATTTAATTCACAATTATCTTTTGACATATTCCGCCTCAAAATGATATATGTCTAACAAATACCATATATCATTGCGTTTTGATTGATATTATTTTACTATGCGAAAGGAAGCTGAGCAAAAATGGAACAGGTAAACGCTATTTTGTCAGGAATAATTCTCCCTATCATTCTTATTATCTGCGGAATATGGTTTGGCATAAAGCTGAGATTTTTCTATATTTTCCACCCTGCAAAGCTATGCAAATGTTTGCTTGAACCATCGGGCAAGGAAGGAATATCTCCCTTTCGTGCTCTTACAGTTGCTCTGGCAGGCACTCTCGGCGTTGGGAATATGGCAGGAGTTGCAACAGCTATTTCTGCAGGGGGAGCGGGCGCACTTTTTTGGATGTGGATAAGCGCATTGTGCGCTATGAGCATCAAATATATTGAAGTTTATCTTGCAGTTGAAACACGTGAAAGAAAGCTTTCTCAATGGCGTGGGGGCGCTATGTATTATATCGGTAATATTTTTTCGGGAAGGGGAGGCAAGGTCTGCGCCGCATTTTTTGCTTTTTTATGCGTTGCAAATTCTCTTTTGACGGGAAATATTGTTCAGGTCAATGCCGCATGCGCTGCAATTGAGCTTGATGGAGTTTATTTGGGTGTAGCTATTGGCATTTTGGGAATGTGGCTTGCTATGGGTGGTGGGAAAAGAATTTCAGGCGCAACTGTTGCTATAATTCCTGTTTTGTCTGCTGTTTATATGATAATATGCCTCGCTGTTATATTTAATAATATTGAAAGCATCGGGCAGATATTGCATAATATCATATCAGAGGCATTTTCTTTCAAATCGGTTTCAGGAGGTGTTGGAGGATTTGTAATAATGCGTGCCATACGTTTCGGGGTGACACGAGGTATATTTTCAAATGAAGCGGGATGTGGGACCTCTCCCACAGCTCACGCACAAGCAGAAGCCAAAAGCTCGCACCATCAGGGGTGCTTTGGAATATTTGAGGTTTTTGCCGACACTATTGTTCTGTGTACTATGACAGGCTTTGTTATTCTGTTGTGCGGAGAAACTGAGCTTGACGGCATACCTTTGACATTATATGCATTCAGAGCTCTTGCAGGTGAATGGGCGGAGAAAATAATTGCTATATCTGTTTTGCTATTTGCATTTGCAACAGTAATAGGTCAAGCTAGCTATGGCCTTGTGGCAGTTGAATATCTTACATGTGGCAAATGGGGAAAAAGGCTTTATCTTTTTATGATACCTGTTTGCTCTGTGTCAGGGGCTATTATTTCTGCTGAGCTTATGTGGCAAACAGCCGATTTTATAGTGTCGCTGATGACCGTGATTAACGTTATTGGTCTTTCTTTTTATGTAAAACGACGAAAAACGCCTTTAGTATTTTAGTATTTTAACAAACTAAAATGTTTTTGCTGTTTTGTATTGCTTTGTAGTAATGATTGTGATATAATTTGAGGGTATTTTTTGTTCGGAAAGGAAAAGACAATGACAAATATACTTTTGATTGCTACAATTGTAGTATATATGGTATTTATGCTTGCCGTAGGTGCTGTTTTTTCTAAGAAAAATAAAAGCACCGAGGATTATTATTTAGGAGGAAGAAGCCTTGGGCCCTTTGTAACAGCAATGAGCGCCGAGGCATCAGATATGTCCAGCTGGCTTCTTATGGGTCTTCCCGGTGTTGCTCTTGCAACAGGCCTTGCAGACGCATTCTGGACAGCAGTTGGTCTCGCAGTGGGTACATATCTTAACTGGCTTATCGTAGCCCGCCGACTGAGAATTTATTCAGAGGTTAATAACTCTGCAACAATTCCCGATTTCTTCTCCAATCGTTTCAAGGATAAGAGCGGACTTCTTCTCGCAATCAGCGCCATAGTTATTATCGTGTTCTTCGTGCCTTATACAGGCTCAGGCTTTGCGGCAATCGCTAAGCTTTTCAACTCTCTCTTCGGAGTTGACTATCACGTTGCTCTCGTTGTTGGCGCACTTGTAGTGGTGTTCTACACAGCTCTCGGCGGATTCCTTGCAGCATCCACAACCGACTTTGTTCAGAGCATTGTTATGACTCTTGCTCTTATCGTTGTTGTTGGATTTGGTCTCAGAGTATCAAACGGATTTGATGCAGTTATTGATAACGTTAAGGATCTTCCCGGTTATCTCAGCATCACGGCTATGTATGACAGCGCCAGCGGCGCATCCACAAGCTATGGAGCGCTTAAGATCGCTTCTATGTTCGCTTGGGGTCTTGGTTATTTCGGTATGCCCCACGTTCTTCTTCGCTTTATGGCAATCAACGATAATAAGAAGCTTAAGCTCTCCCGCAGAATCGCATCCGTATGGGTTGTGATCTCTATGGCAGTTGCAATCTTTATCGGTGTTGTTGGCTACACATTTATTCGTGTTAAGGGCATTGACCTTGCAGATAGCGAACGTATTATTATTGAAGTTTCAAGAGTTCTCAGTGGCGCAAACTGGCTTGGCGCAATTGTTGCAGGTCTTATCGTTTCAGGTATCCTTGCGGCAACAATGTCAACAGCTGACAGCCAGCTTCTTGCAGCAGCATCCAGTATGTCCGAAAACATCGTTCATCGCTTCATTGCAAAGAATATGAGCAATAAGGCTTCTATGATCGTAGCAAGAGTAACAGTTCTTGCAATCTCCCTTATTTCTCTTGTGTTCGCTTGGAATCCTGCTTCAAAGGTATTTGATATCGTTTCATTTGCATGGGCAGGCTTCGGCGCAGCATTTGGTCCTGTTATGCTTTGCTCTCTCTTCTGGAAGAGAACAACAAAGTGGGGCGCGTTTGCAGGTATGCTGGCAGGTGGTGTAACAGCAATCGTTTGGTGTTATGTTCTTAAGCCCTTCGGCGCTGCAAATGGCATCGGCATTCTTAATATTTATGAGCTCCTTCCCGCATTTATCGTTGGTCTCGTGGCAATCGTTGTTGTCAGCCTTCTCACAAAGGCTCCCGATAAGGAGATCACTGATGAGTTCGATAAGGTTAATGAACTTATGAAGGCGTAAGCTAACAAAAATCCGCTTGAATCAAGCGGATTTTTTATTTATAAATTCGTTTTTACAAACGCCGATAAGAGCAAAATTCTTTTTTGCTTCATCTAATGAAATGCCGTTCCTTCGGCTGATGAGAGTTCTGTCGACATTTATTGCCGGATCATTTTGCCAATGGCACACTGAACAACTTTCTTTAGAAAACTTAGGATTATTATAAAGTGTTTTTAATGTGCAGCATGAACATACGTATTGGGGTGTTATTTCTTCCATAGGGTAAAACCGCTGGGTAAAAATAAAAATCACAATCATGACACCGACAGATATCCATGGAGAAATATAAACTATATAATTACTTATTAAAGAAAACACCAGAATTACGCCAAAAGCAGTTATTAATTTTGCAAAAAACGAAAACGCCCAATTTACCTTGAATACTTTCTTGCAATATTTACAGGTTTCAAAATAGTTGGATCTGGGACCAACACCTCTGCCGACAGAAATTCCATACTTGCCGCAATGCGGACATTTGCTGTGTTTTAATTTCTCAAAATTCATTTGTGATCTTATCCTTTCGAAGATACAATCAAAATGTTTTCGATTCTATTATATCATACATTATATATCTTGGCAATATGGATAGCTCAATTCAGGTGTAATTTCGTATCATAATAGCACTCCATACATTCAAAAATAAGTTGTTTCATTCAAAAGAAGACTTCGCTTTCTGCGGAGAGCGTCCAAGAAGCTATACCCACCGAGTTGGCAAATTCAATCTCATATTACCCCACGGTATTAGATATTCCGTGCTCTGCAGAGCACGATTCAGAACTCTGCCCTAAGAATCCGCGACCTCTTTTTTAAAAAATGTTCTCAAATACATCATACCACGAGCAACTGTAATTACCTCTCCAATTGACAAAAAACACCTGCTATACTATAATATGTGCAGAAGATAAGAAAGGAACGTGCTTCTATGAAAAGACACTCAAAGGCTATAATTGCTATATTGCTTATTGCAGCAATGCTTCTGCCTCTTTCATCAAGCATTGGCGCAGCAGAAAGCAATGAAAAGGTTTCGGCAGGGCCTATTCAGACCAGCTCTAATCTGCCCACATTGCATATCAACTCCAGCGCAGATCTTGGAAACACCATATATCAGAGCAAGGATGCCAAGGTTGCTGCAACGGCGAAGATCACAGGTGCTGAAAGCTCTGATCACAATCTTTCCAAATCAAATATTGAGCTGAAAACAAGAGGAAACACCACTTGGGGCGTTATCAAATGGGCTTATCAGATCAAGTTTGATTCCAAAATGGATCTTTTCGGTATGGGTAAGGCAAAGAAATGGATCCTGCTCGCCAATTATTATGACGGCACTTTCGTTCGTAATAAGGTTATGTTTGACCTTGGCAAGGAAATCGGCATTCCCTATGTTGTTGAATCTGTTTTTGTAAATCTCTATATAAACGGTGAGTATCGTGGCGTTTATCAGCTGACAGAAAAGGTTGAGCTGGGCAGCAGCCGAATTGATATTGCTTCCGACTATGGTGTGATTCTTGAAATGGATGCAACAAACCGTCCTGCTGAGCTTGCAAAGGAAATCTATTTCCAGACACAAACAACAGGCAAGCCATTTGTTTATAAGGAATATAATACAGAGCTTGCAGAGCCTGAAACTCCTGAGGAAGCCGCACTTGCTGCCGAGGTTATGGCGTATACGGAAAATTATATCAACGCCTTTGAAGCAGAGCTTTATAGTAAGGATGCTGATTGGAAAACAATTGAATCTATGATCGATGTAGATTCCTTTATTCGCTATTATTTTATAACAGAGCTTTCAATGGAAGTTGACGCAACTTATTCCAGCACATATTTCTATATGGACGGCCCCGGAGATGTTCTCCATTGCGGTCCTCTGTGGGACTATGACAGAATTATGGGATGGGATACAAGCTATGATCAGACAACCAATGCCGACTATCTAAAGAATATTACTGATTCAACTGATGAATACAGAGTTGAATGGTTCAAGATGCTTTTCCGCCATCCTGAGTTTGTAAAGAGAGTAAACGAGATGTATGAGGAAACCATCCGTGATGCATTCAAAACAGAGAAGGTTATTGG
The DNA here is from genome assembly GCA_045631345.1 of Candidatus Avispirillum sp. Lineage (GTDB taxonomy): Bacteria > Bacillota > Clostridia > Oscillospirales > CAG-272 > Avispirillum. The sequence continues at coordinate 2,103 of JAZQUP010000029.1, read as the reverse complement.
TATGTTTAAGGATTATCAGACACTTCTGATGCCCTCTCTTATCAGTAACTATGATAAATACGGAATCGTTTTCCATAACCGTTCCTACACAGTTGAGGAGATATTCAGCGGCACATCAAGAGAAAAGCTTGACTACACAACAAATGCTCTTTATGAGTGGCTTACAGCAAGAAATAAATATCTTGAAACAGCATACGGTAAATACCATCCCACATTGATGTACAGTATATATGATAAGGCAAGTGGTATGCAAAATACATATAGTGGCGGTTCAATGACAGATGCCTCCTCAAACCTCACAGGATTTACAATGTCTATTGAAAACTCTGCGCTTGATGGTGGAATCGAGTATGCAATCTCAAAGAACAGAACAACAACAGAATATGTCAGCGGCGGAAATCTTATGCAGCTTAGCGACAATTCTAAATTCACAGGCATCCATATCCGTCTCACGGGACAGCTTGCAGAATATTTTGATGTTCAGTATCGTGTATACAGAAGCGGTTCCTGGACAGGTTGGCAGAAAAACGGCGACAGAGCAGGCAGCTCAACAAGCGCAGCTTACATAGAGCGTATTCAGGCTCGTCTTGTTCAGAAAAAGCAGGTGGAGGAAGCAACAGTTTCCTTTGTAAGCAATGTTGGAGTTGCTCCCGATGCTTATACAAATATTGTCGGAACAACAGTTTCGCTTAGTCCTATGGAATACGAAGGATATATCTTTGAGGGTTGGTTTGATAATCCCGAATACAGCGGCGATCCCATAACAGAGCTCACTCTTACAGGAAATGTTACTCTCTATGCAAAGATGAGGCTCAAGGTTCTGGGAGATATTGACGGAGATGGAAAAGTTAATTCAGTTGACCTTTTCAGATTAAAGCTTTTTGTTAAGCAGATCGTTATTCCTTCTGAAAACGAATATACTGCAGCTGATATTAACGGCGATGGCAAGGTAACTGCAGTTGATCTTTTTGATCTCAGATTCAGAATTGCCCGTGGATATTGGAGAAGCTGATAAAAACCATTAAAAAGATATGGGGCGCACTTAAAAAAGTGCGCCTCATTTGTTATATAAGTTTACAAATACAAGCATCGGTTAGTATCTTCAAAACGAAAAAAGGCAATGCATACGCATTGCCTTTTCATTCTTACGTTTAGGGAGAAATTACTTAACTTCAACCTCAGCGCCAGCTGCTGTGAGCTTAGCCTTGATGTCTTCAGCTTCTTCCTTGCTTGCGCCTTCCTTAACTGTCTTGGGAGCGCCTTCAACCATTTCCTTAGCTTCCTTAAGGCCGAGACCTGTGAGTTCACGAACAACCTTGATAACGTCAAGCTTCTTCGCACCGAAGCTCTTGAGAACTACGTCGAATTCTGTCTTTTCTTCAGCTGCGGGAGCTGCTGCGCCGCCAGCTACTGCTACTGCTACGGGAGCTGCGGATACGCCGAACTCCTCTTCGATTGCCTTTACAAGGTCTGCAAGCTCAAGAATTGTAAGAGCTTTGATTTCTTCAAGAATAGCTGTTGTCTTTTCTGTAGCCATTTTAATTTACCTCCGAAATTTAAAAGTTAATTTTAAAATTTTGTTATGCTGAATTACTCAGCTGCGGGTGCTTCCTCAGCAACTTCTGCTGCAGGAGCCTCCTCTGTTGCGGGAACTTCTTCGCCGCTCTTGTCGATTACTGCCTGGAGTGCAACTGCAAGACCGGAGAGAGGTCCGGTAAGAGAACCAAGCATACGAGCAAGGAGAACTTCCTTCTGAGGAATGTCTGCAAGCTCATTTACGGTTGCTACGTCAACTACTGCTCCATCAAGGAAGCCTGCACGAAGCTCGAAAGACTCGATCTTGTCTGCATACTCCTTCAGGATCTTCGCAGGAGCAACGGGATCGTCATAGCTGATCGCGAGAGCGTTCATTCCCTCGAGATACTGATCCATTCCGGTAAGTCCTGCCTTCTCGCAAGCACGTCCGATCATGGTATTCTTGATTACGGAATACTCAACGCCTGCACCTCTGAGAGCTGCACGAAGCTTAGTATCTTCCTCAACAGTGATACCCTGATATTTAACGAGGACACCGGATGCTGCACGACCGAGTTTTTCGGTAAG
>JAZQUP010000028.1:0-3044 GCA_045631345.1 Candidatus Avispirillum sp. | reverse complement strand
CCGCTTCGCAGGGCGGCTTCCTGCACCACCTTCTGTTCGTTCAGGCGGCTGTACAACTCGGGCTGCATCACGAACGCCCACTTCTCGGTGCCTTTCTCAAAGGCCACGTTTCTCTCGATTGCTTTGATTTTGATTGACATTGTTAAGACCCCCTCTTGATCTCCCCCTCTATGGGGAGAAAATTTTGCCGGAGGGGTGCGGTTTTAGTTTGTGAATGTTTGTTTTACTTTGGCTTTTGGCCGTTAGCTTTTGGCTTTTCTATGCGTCATGCTGAATTTAGTTCAGCATCTGTCCGCGGAGAAGGATGAGCGGTGGCTCGCGGTGAGATCCTGAAACGAGTTCAGGATGACGATGGATGGTGTCGGCTTTTGACCATTAGCTTTTTTCTCTCTCGTTAAGCGCGCTTCGGAATTTCCAACCCGTTCCTGGCATCGGCCGATTGCCAGTTCTTCCCATAGAGGGGAAGATGTCCGAATGGGCAGAAGGGGTCTTCAATTTCACTGCAAAGATACACCTTTATTTTGTAATAACAAAATAAAAACGGAATTATTTTTGCTTATTTTGTAAAATTTTATTGGAACGTGCTTGTTTGTCAGGGATTGCTGTATTTTTTTGCGTGGCGAGGGAAAATTTACGGCCACGCCATGGCGTAATTTTTTCCGTGCCATGCGCCTGGAGGGTGTGTAAAGATTTTTGATGTGGGCTGTGCTTCCTAAGGGGAGGATGCATGAGTATCATTCAGCTCATTTTTTGCAAATGCAAATGCAAATGCAAATTTTTAGTGAATGTGTGAGGTGGTGCGGAGCGGTTATATAATATTATTAATTAAATTAATAATATTATATAAATATATATATTATATTTTACCCTCTTTTTTTGGGGGTCACCGCTACGTGACACAAAAGCTCTTTTTTGCAATTGCAATTGCAAATGCAAATTCTTAGTCCATTGCATAGTGTGTCTGCCGTGGTGGGAGAAGTCATCGTCGGAATGTGATAAGGTGTAATGCAATGTATTGGAAATCAGTATTCTATATAATGGCAAGATGGAGGGGTGTTGAGTGTGGTTTTCCATGTTTTCTACCTGAATATGATGCCGTTTTGCATGCCCGGATAATTGCAAAAATGGATTGTTCTTTTCTCTTGTTTCACCCAATTTGGGGCGTGTAACCAGGCCTCAGACCCCCCATTTCTCTGTCCTCTACTCCCCAAAACTCCACCTCTGCACCCTTGTTCCGATGCCCGGAACCCCCTTTTCTCATACCCCAAACCACCATTTGGGGTATCCCATTTTGCCTTTTGGGGTATTTTAAGGCGTGTTTATGCCCCCACATTGGCGCCGTTTTACCCTCTCTTTGCGCTGATTTCTTCCCACTTTAGGGGCAAAAATGGTCGACAAAACGTATGTTTAAGCCCGCAGTTGAGCGGAAATCAGACAACAAGAAGTTTGCTCCAATGTCCTCATGCCGGGTGACGACAAGTAGTTTAATGTCTTCTATTCGCCACAAATCTCTTCAACAAGAAAGTCAAGAAGTATGGGAAGGTATAGAACTTACCGTTGAAACCGATATTCTTATATCCCAACTTGATGCCGTATTTTACATCAGGAAATTTATCTTCTTTCAGCAAATTATTCAAAGATGCAGTTGCATTGTCATTGGCTTTCACCTCTACAGGAATAAGGGAGTCGGCATCGCGTACAAAGAAATCCATTTCAAGAGAAGGCCTGTCACTGCTATAATAATAGAGATTGTAGCCTTGCTTTACAAGCATATCTCCGACTATGTTCTCGTATATGGCTCCTTTATAAGTGCCCAGATTCTTATTGGCTCTCAAATCCTCCTGTGCTTCTTCGTCAAGCGATGCAATCAAGAGCCCAGTATCTTTATAATAAATCTTATATAGTTTTGGATCATAGTTGCCCTTTAGGGGAAGTTCCGGGAGATTCAGACAATAGCAGACATTTATGACACCAGCATCAGCAAGCCATTCCACACAACCAACATAATCTCTGTTACGAGCATTCTTACCAATCTTGGTTATTTGGAAACGCTTGTTTTCTTTGGCCAAGAATGTAGAGATATGGTTATAAACAGCTTTTACCTTTGCTTTATCCAAATCTTCCACATATTTGGTGATATCCTTTTCATAGTCTTTGAGCAATTGCTTCTGTATGCCCAATGTTCCACTGAAGTTCTTGTTCTTGATATATGTGTTCACCACCTCAGGCATACCACCGATAGTCGCATAATCACGGAACAATTCAAAAAGAACATCCACCTGCAATTTGGCAAGAGGCTTAACCTCCAACATGTGCTGGTACAGCTCATCTATAAAATCCTCTGTGTAACCCTTAGCCCAAAGGAACTCCTCGAAATCCATGGAATACATTTCATAATCTTCCTTATAGCCTACACTGTTGGATTCAATCTCTCTGTAGTTGATTCCCATCAATGACCCGGAACAGATAACGTCGAAGCGTCCATCAAGCTTAAAAAACTTCAGTGAAGTAGCACAGTTTGGGCAAGCTTGTAGCTCATCAAAAAAGAAAAGAGTCTCTCCTGGAATAAACTTAAGTTCAGGATTTAGCAACGATATGTTTTTAAGAATGGCATCAACCTCAAAACCATCCTCAAAGACATTCTTATATTTAGGTTGCTCTACAAAATTAATCTGTATAACCATTTTATAGTTTTGACAGGCAAACCACTCTATTGAGCGTGTTTTTCCAATCTGACGGGCACCTTTAATGATGAGCGGTTTTCTATCCGGATTGTTTTTCCAAGCCATCAAATAACTGTCAACCTTTCTCCTAAGCAGCTTATCCATATCTAAAATCTTTAATTACAACTGCAAAGATAACATTTTTCACATAATCCCAGCCATAAACGCGCATATATTCCACATTTTCCATGCTGTTTTGCCTCATATTTTCACATAATCCGCACTAAAAAGAGGCGATTTTATCACATTTTCCCAATTCTTATTCATCGAATAACTACCAGCCACCGAAAAAACAGCCGAGTTCCCATCTTCGTTTTTCGC
>JAZQUP010000027.1:0-1792 GCA_045631345.1 Candidatus Avispirillum sp. | reverse complement strand
TCTGCAAATGTGTCAAGTGCAGTGTACTGAATACCTGCGAACATTCCTACAGCTGCAATTGCTGCAAGAGGTGCAAAAAGGATGGTGAGGGTTCTGCATGGTTTTGAAATGGAACGGATGAACACTAAAGGATAGAAAAAGTATGTCATCTGCATTATGATCGAAGCAAAAGTAGACTCGGGTTCCAGCAAGCCTTTATTGATCACGATATTTCCAACCCAGTGACGGATGATGAAGATAAAGGAATTCAGCGATGTAAACCAGCAGAAAATTGCCAGGACATAACGTGAATAATCATTTGTCTCCTTGCGTCGCATCCATAACATGATGCCGCCGGCAACAAGCTCAAAAGTTATCAGCGCAGAAATTACAGATAAAATAAGTCTCAAAATGCAACGAGTTAATTGTTATATATACTCTTCACTATAAGCAAAATTATGAATTTCTGATTTCATTCACAATAATTTCAATCAGAAATCATCTCGCTTCAATCTTTATTTCCAGGACCGTAGTTCAGATTTTACTGCAACGGGATCTGATTATGCTGACGACAAAAGCGACAATTGCAGCAAGCAGGATCACCGGATCCGCCAACACGAAAACAGGCATAGCTCCCGAAGTGAGAGTGACCACTGCAGCGCTATAGCCAAAGCATTTACGGATACTATCAATATCGGGATAAACCAGCCTCGCTTATTCATATTCTGTTTTTTATGTTTGAGGGCGCAAAGATATTGAATTTTACTTTACATCATATCCTATCTATGCTGACGAATCGCAGTTCGGGGCATAAAAGAAATATTTGTTCATGATTGAATCGAATCGTAGAAATTTTTATGACACATGTAAGTCGTCAGGTGACAGGGATGCATTTCTAAAGTAGGACCATTAGTGGACCCATTAAATGAATTCCTGTTTGTATTTGACTTAAAATCAGTCGGTTACGAGGAAAAAGAAAAAGGACAAACCCTCAATTTTGAAGATTTGTCCAGTGTTGCTCCCGAACTTGGACTTGAACCAAGGACCCTCTGATTAACAGTCAGATGCTCTAACCAACTGAGCTATTCGGGATTGTTATTTTGTTGTCTCAAACGCTGTTCTTATCGTTTGGGATTGCAAAGGTAGGCATTTTTTTATTACCTCCAAACTTTTTTGCAACTTTTTTACATTTTTTGTGAATTTTTCTCGTTTTTTACCGAAAAAGGCGGTTTTTCAGTACTTTTGCAGGACTTGTTTTAAAAATTACCTACCTTTGAAGATTGTAGCATTGGCCTAATCTGACTGAAAAACTTGAATTATATGGATATCGATCTTTTATCAAAAATGGTTAAGGAACTGATTTTGGATCAGGACAGGGTAGTTCTGCCCGGTCTCGGCTCTTTTGTGGCCGAGATTGTGCCATCGACATTTTCAGATAAGGGATATACCATCAATCCTCCGTACAGGAGACTTTATTTCAGGTCTAAGCCGGATGAGGGTGACGAGCTGATAGAATTTTATGCTTCTTCCAACAATATAGCTCCAGAAATGGCAGGAAGGATCATAAAGGATTTTCTTTCGGAACTTAAGACCATACTTCACGAGAAGAAGACAATCGTCTTTCCTGGTCTGGGCCGTCTTAGGGCAACAAAGGAAAATCATCTCTTTTTTGTGGCAGATGAGGAACTCGATATCTATCCGGAAGGTTTCGGTCTGGAGCCGGTATCCCTGAAGACTCATCAGGAAACTCCTGAGCAGCTTACTGCAGCAGTGGCTGATCTCAGAGCTATGTTGGAGGAGCGTGAAGCTGAGC
>JAZQUP010000026.1:0-38442 GCA_045631345.1 Candidatus Avispirillum sp. | reverse complement strand
CCGCTTGGCCTCCGACTTAGCGTATCTTCGGTCTCGGCGACGAGTCCCGTGACCATATCGCACGCCGCGGTACCGTTTCCCGTATCGATATCAGAAACATCGCATCCTACGGTCCTATCCCTTACATCATGTCCTCCAACGGCTGGGGCGTGCTTCTTAACTGCACATACGCATCCGTATTTGACATCGGTGCTGCTGATAAGAACCTTATCTCCATCTCCGCTCATAAGGGTATCGTAGACTTCTATATCTTCGCTCCCAAGTCCGGTAAGCTTGCAGATATCCTCGAGCTTCACGGCCGCGTTGCAGGTAAGCCTATCATGATGCCTAAGTTTGCATACGGCTATACCTTCGTTCTCAACGAGCAGACAAACGCTCGCGAAATGCTTTACGATTGCCTTAACTTCCGCCGCGAGGACATCTCCTGCGATATGGTAGGTCTTGAACCCCAGTGGATGACAAAGCATTACGACACATCTATTGATAAGAAGTGGGACGAAGATCGCTTCTATCTCCCCGGCTGGCTGCCTGATAACCAGAGCGGTCCCGAAACATTTATGTATGCTCTTCGTGAAATGGGCTTCAAGTTCAGCCTCTGGCTCTGCCAGAACTACGACCTTCTCTGGGAAGAAGAGCGTCAGTGCGGTGTTAGAGCAGAAAAGTTCGGTAAGGAATATACATACGAAGGAGCTTCTATCCTTGACCCCCACTTTGCTTGTCCTATGTATATGGACGGCCTCACAAACCGTGAAATTCCTTGGTTTGAACACCTGAAGAAGTTTGTTGACAACGGCGCTTCAGCATTTAAGCTTGACGGTGCTTTCCAGGTTAACGACCACCCCGACAGACTCTGGGCAGGTAAGTACTTCGACGATGAAGTTCATAACGTATATCCCGTTATCTACGTTAAGCAGATGCAGGAAGGCTTCACAGAGCACACAGGTCGCCGCGCAGTTATCTACACACCTTGTATCTACGCTGGTACACAGAGATACGCAGCATCCTGGGCAGGTGACACAGGCGGCGGATTTGACACAGTTATCGCAATGCTTAACTTCGGTCTCTCCGGCCACTCCAACGCAACATGCGATATGGACGTTACAACAATTGAAGGTGTTCACTACGGATTCTTCACACCTTGGACACAGCAGCTCACATGGAGAACATGGAACTATCCTTGGTTCATGCGTGATGAGATCAAGAACGCTATTAAGGAATATTCACATCTCCGTAACAGCCTCTTCCCCTATATCTATTCTATGGCTCATAAGGCTTCCGAGACAGCGCTTCCTCTTTGCCGTGCTCTCTCCCTTATGTATCCCGAAAATCCCGAATACGACTATGTTCTTAACACATACATGTTCGGTGACAGCATTCTTGTTTCTGTATTCAAGCCTGAAGTAACTCTTCCCGAAGGTCTCTGGATCGACTACTTCACAGGCGATGTATATGAAGGCGGCAAGACAATCGAGTATAAGATGCCCGAGGGCCGTGGTGGTGCTATGATGGTTAAGGCAGGTAGCGTATTCTGCACAATGGCTCCCACAAGATATATTGAAGAAAAGATTCCCGATAACTATTTCGTTAACGTATATCCCGGCGCTGACGGCGAGTTCACACTCTACGAAGATGACGGCTATACATACGATTATAAGAACGGCGGACAGGCTACAACAAAGTTCACACTTGCTGATGAGGGCGAAACATGCACACTCACAATCGGTATGCGTGAAGGCTCCTTCGAAGGCAGAGTTAAGGCTGAGGATGCTCCTCTCTCAACTCCTGAGATCAAGGGTATGGGCGATGTAACAAGCTTCACAGTTAAGGTATTCGGCACAGTTAAGGCTGTTGAGCTTGATGGTAAGGCTGTTGACTTCAAGTATTGCGACGAATGCGGATACACAGTATTCCAGGTTGCTAAGGAAGACCACGCAGCAAGAGAACTCACATTCAAGATCACAAAGTAATTGTTTTATGAAAGGGGAGGGGATTTTTCTGAAATCCCCTCCCCTTTAAACGCTCCTAATAAATAGGAAAATTATTTAAACTATCTAAACCTAAAGTTGCATATTATCTGGGTAGAACCATGATACGACCGTTGAGTGGGGCAAAATCCCCTTTACTAAAAAAGGATAAAATTATGTCTATTAGATTTATTGAAGAAAGAAATTTATTTGCTATTCAGACAGAAAACACTGAATATGCGTTTCAGATAATCAAAGGAAGATTTCCCGTCCATTTGTATTACGGTGCAAAAGAAGGGGCAGAATATGAAGATTACAAGAATCTGCCTATCTCCTATGCTCCCTATTACAAGCCCTATCACATGGACTACGTTCCCGATACAGCTATGCTGGAATATTCGGGATATGACAGCGGTGACTACAGAGCTTCCTCACTTAAAATAAGAAATGCAAACGGTGACCTCTCCACATTCCTTGATTATAAGGAATATCGCATTTTCGCAGGCAGACTGGAGCTTCCCGGTCTCCCCTTTGCAGATGCTGATGATAAAACAGAAACTCTTGAAGTTACTCTTGCAGACGATCTGACAGGAGCTGAGGTTAAGCTTTACTACACAGTTTTCCCTGAAGAAGATATTATTTCACGCTATGTTGTTGTCACAAACAAAAGCGAAAACAATATGGTTATTGAAAAGTGCATGAGCCTTACTCTTGATCTGCCTCATCACGATTATGATATGATCAGCCTTCACGGCCAGCATTATATGGAAAGAATGTATCAGAGAGCTCCCCTTCATCACGGACTTCAGAGCATTTTCAGCCGCAGAGGTTATTCAAGCCATCACTATAATCCTTTCTTTGCCCTTTGTTCTCACGATGCGGTAGAAGAAAATGGCGATGTTTTCGGTTTCAACTTTGTTTTCAGCGGTAGCTTTGCTGATGAAGTTGAAGTTTGCCAGATTGGCCAAACAAGAATTCAGGTGGGTCTTGGTGAAGAAAACTTTACCTGGCATCTTGCAAAAGGAGAATCCTTTGTTTCTCCCGAAGCTGTTATGACATTTACTGATCGTGGTATTGGTCAGATGAGCAGAAATTTCCATAACTTTATAAGACGCCGTATTCTGCCTCCCGAGCCTTTCCCTCAGCGTCCTGTTGTGCTTAACACATGGGAAGCTTGCTATTTTAAAATAGACGAAGCTGTTATGCTGAATTTTGCAGATGCTGCAACAAAATGTGGAATGGATATGCTGGTTATGGACGACGGTTGGTTTGGCGAACGCCACAGCGACTGGTCTGCTCTTGGTGACTGGTATGAAAACAAAGTTAAATTCCCCGAAGGTCTTAAGACATTTATAGACAAGGTTAAGGAACGCAACATAAAATTCGGTATTTGGGTTGAACCTGAAATGGTTAATGACGATTCCGAGCTTTATCGTGCTCATCCCGATTGGTGTATTCACTGCAAGGGCAGAGAGCGTATGCCTTCTCGTCAGCAGCTTGTTCTTGATATGGGCAATCCTGAGGTTGTGGAATATTTAAAGGACATCTTCACTAAAACCTTTGAGGGATGCGATATTGACTACTTCAAGTGGGATATGAACAGAAATATCTCTCAGGCGGGAAGCGCAATTCTTCCTCCAGAGCGCCAGGGAGAAGTTTACTATCGCTATATGCTTGGCGTTTATGAGCTTTTCAAGTGGTTCAGAGAAAAATATCCTAACGCTATGATTGAAAACTGCTCTGGCGGCGGTGGACGCTATGACCTTGGCATGATGAAATACAGCACTATGATCTGGACAAGCGACAATACTATTCCCAAACATCGTATCAAGATCCAGTATTCATCTATGCTTGGTTACCCTGCAGCTACCATGAGTTGCCATGTCGCTAATCATCAGAATTCCTGTGAGGATCCCCGTCAGCTTAAATATGGCTGGGAAATCGCTATGGGTGGCGCTCTCGGATATGAACTGCATATTCCTAATGCCAGCGATACTGTTAAAACAACTGTTAAGCAGCAAATAGAAACATATCGTAAGTATGAACCCCTTATACTTCGTGGTGACTATTACAGCCTCCTTAACCCCTACGAAACAAATTACAGCGCTTATTATTACACAGATGGTAAGGACTTCCTCCTTTCTTTCCTTCAGGTTGAACCTGACACAGATAATGAGATCATTCTCCCCATCGCTAAAGCTGATCCTTCAGCTACTTATCTGGAAACTAACAGCGGTAAAACATACTCCGGCGCAGAGCTTATTGCAGGTATCTCCGCTTTCTCAGATAACTCCGACTCAAATTCTCAAATCTGGCACTTTGTTTTGATGAACTAATGCTACAGATATTAGGGAGGAACCTTTTAAGGAAAGGTCTCCTCCCTAAAAACCACCCCAAAACCTTTTTGTAAAAGATCCCCTTCCACCCCACAAAAGTGTGGGTGGAAGGGGATTTTCTGCGAAAAGGTTTTGAAGGAGAAAACTTTTCCTCAAAAAGTTTCCCCTTTAGTATTTGCCGTATTAATTCAACAAATAAATAGCAAGATTGAGATAGCCTGCAAAGGTTACCCAAAGGATGTAGGGAATCATAAGACGAGCCGCAGATTTTGATATAGTGCGAAAGACCACAGTTGTCATAATTATCAGCATCCAAAGAACAATAAGCCAAACGAAAGCAAATAGATATTTTTCAAGATTGAAAAATATGATAGACCAAAAGAAATTAAAGAAAAGCTGAAATCCATATAACCCAAAAGCGAGAAACTTGTCGGCCTTAGGAGCTTCAGAAGTATATACAAGATAAGAAGCTATACCCATAAGAATATAAAGAATAGTCCAAACAACAGGGAATAGCCACCCGGGAGGAGATAGCGGAGGCTGATTAAGGGATTGAAAAGCTTCCATACCACCACCTGAGATTAAAGCTGATAAGCCACCGACTAAAAGCGGTATAAGAATAGCAATTATAAGCTGTTTCCATTTAATTTTCAATAAAAAATCCCCCGTTTTTCCATAAGATAGTAATAATATATGGAAAATATGGGGGATTTATTCATTTTACAAGCTCAATTTCTATGCCTAACGCACCATAGAAAAGCTCTTTTTCTCTTGAATAGTAAGCCAGCATATCGTCGCTGTTTGCCGCCTCACCTTCAGCATATCCACACTTTGTAAGGGAAAGATTTTGGTAAAGTTCAGCAAAAGAAGGGAAATGATGCAATGCAAGAACTTTAACAAAAAGTTGTTTTTCGTGGAACATTGTGTTTGTAAAAACAATTTCATCACCAACAGAAATTGCCTGACGCTTTTCATCATTCAGCCTCAGCTCAATTGTTTTTGTGCCTGCCTCGATCTTATTGTAAGCCGAAGGCACAAGATTCATAAAATGCTTCATATAAGACCTGCAATATCAATATTTTCGCCTACAAGACCAACATAAGCGCCGCTTGCAGCCTCACTTGTGTCAGCATGAGCAAGAAGCCACTTGTTTCTAGCACAGAGAAGCTTATCCTCATCAGTTTTAGCTGTGATTTCAGGCTTTTCTGTGTTAGTTCCCTTAGGAAGAGCAATAAGAACCTTAAATCCCTTTGCAGCATCTGTGTGGCAGGGAGCATAATGGAGAGTTGTTGCATAGCATTCAACCATAACACCTGCAGGAGCACGGAATGCCTTAACCTTATTTGTGTCAAGCACACCATTTTCAATTTCATCCTGCTTAGCAACAAGGAGAATGAAATCCTCAACGCCAAGATTGAATTCGCTGTCACGATGATATTCGAGGCAGTTAAGCTTAGTGTTGTGACCATTGCACCAGCCCATCTGCACGGGCATACCACCGTAAAGATGCTCAGATACCTCTACTGCCGCAGGAAGCTCCTGAAGGCAAGGTTCTTCGGGCACATATCCAACTGCATCGGGCAGGGGAGTTGTTTTAAGCGCCTCAACTATCTCAACCACAGCCTCATCAAGTCCGTTTACAACCTGACCATAGGGCTTAAATTCGCTATCATAAACAGAATAGATCTTCATAATCGTCCTCCAATGTTTTATAACTGGATTATAGCACATAAAAATGCCATAATCAACCTCACTTTTAAGACTTTCTTGCCTCTTCCTCTGCAAGAACAAGAAATTCATAAATAGGCTTCATTGTTTTGAAAGCTTCCTTAATTTTTTCTCCAAGATTATCACCAAAAAGCTCGTCGCCCGTGGGATAGATAGAAAAACTAAGATTTCTTCTATCAAGCCATTGTCTTTTTTCCTCAGAATATTCCTTAAACTTGCTGCGCTTGTACATATCGCCCTCAAAAACTATGTCACTATACTTATCAAGAACAGCCTTTGCGCTAATATATTTCGGGTGATCCTCTATAACCATCTTTCTTATCTGAGCCATAACGGGAGCCTTGGTCTGATAATATCCGCAGCCATAAAAGGATTCCTTGGGAGAAAGAATGAAATATAACTCAGGCCAAGCATTAAACTCTTCTCTGTCACGACGAAAAGAAATCCACAGAACATCTCTATATATGCTGCCGCCATGAGCAAATCTTAAATCACGATTTATTCTTGAAATTGTGATCCTAGGGTCAGTTTTTAAATTAATATCAATCTCTTCTGCTGTAGAAGCAAGATAATCAGATAATTCAATCATAGGATTTCGCACAAACTTCATATATTCTTTTCTGTGCTCAGAAAACCAATCCCTGCTGCTTTGCCAGCAGTTTTCTGCTATAAATTCAAGTGTTTCGGGAGAGAACATAGCTTACCTCAATTTCAAATTAGATATTTATAATCCGTTTTTAAAATATTTCTGATCTTATTATATCACAGTTGATTTAATTATGAAATATTAGTTTTATTTCATGGTGATAAAGAAAAACCAGGTCAATAGACCTGGTTTGGTTTTACTTGCGGAAGGACTTGATTCTCGTCGCTGCGACGCAAATCCGAGTTTTGATTTCGGCTTTGCTTCGCTCCTCTTCAAATCCTTTTCGTATGCCTCTGCCAATAAAAAAACCAGGTCAAATGACCTGGTTTTTGGCACACCCTTACAAAATCGATCCGTACCGCAAGTTTTTTCGAAATCGATCCGTGGTTTTCAGTCAGCGGATAGACTTATCCCTTGGCGGTGATGGGAGTTAAAAGTATCCACGTTCTACCGGACTTTTAACTCCATGCTTGTAAACGAATCTATGTAAAATAATTATTTTAAATCAATAGCAGAATAACCAAATGAATTAAGTTTTTTCTGAAGTGTATAAAATTCAGAAAATGCTTTAGAATCTACATTCCAACCAATTCTTCTTAAAAATTTCGCAAACGGAGTTTGCTTGAGCGGCATACAGAATCGTATATGGTGACCATCTGTAAAAAATTCATAAAAGGCGACAGGACTCAAAAAGCATCTACCACCAACAGCCGGTATAATTTTTCCGGATTTGTTTTTCAAATCTTCCCCTAAAGATGATGAAAAATTTTTGACACATTCCTTGAGATGAATTTGGGAGGTGACACCATCGTTGTTTTTATAAACAAGTTCGTCAGCAGTAATATCTATGATGTTTTTAAAAGGAACTTTGATTACCGTATTTTCGTTTTCTATATGATAATACTCTTGAATTGATGCATAAAATTCATGCCAATTCATAAAATCACCGCCTTTTTGCTTTAATTATACCACAAAATCTCGGGGAGTACAAGGGGATGCGAAGCAAATCACGCCAAAGGCGTGTCCGTTTGCGCGAAACGCAACATCATTGCTGCGGACTTTTGCTTCGCTCCTCGGTCAGTCGCGGCTCTGATATGCCACCGGCATATCATTCACTTCCGCTCCCCTTCAAGTCCTTTTCGGATGCCTTGCCAAAGAAAAAACCAGGTCTATTGACCTGGTTTTTTCTTTGGCAGGGGCGGAAGGACTTGAACCCGCGACATGCGGTTTTGGAGACCGCCGTTCTACCAACTGAACTACACCCCTGTATTCTTTTCGTCTCACGACCTGTGTATTATATCATATCATTTTACTTTTTGCAAGTATTTTTTTAATTTTTTATTTTTATTTTTATAAAAAGCCTCCCTCTGAAACGAGGAAGGCTCATTTACTTATATCAAAACCTCATCAAGACTTCTTTTGGGAACATAGTGAACTCCATTTTCACGATAATATTTAATATCACCATCAAAATCCACTATTTCAACCTTTTCATCAGGCGCACCAAGTGCAATCACCAGAGTTACTGTCATATTCTCAGGAATTGAAAGCTCATTTTTTATCTTTGCTTCATCAACGCTTCCGATCATACATCCGCCAAATCCGTCCTCTGCTGCTGCAAGAAGAATTGTTTGAGCTGCGATGCCTGTATCTTTAAAAAACGCTGTTACGTTGTTTGTAATATCTGTATCACAGCAAATAACAACATATCCCGTGGGATTATGATCTACTGGAGGGATCTGCATATCCTTCAGATAACCTGCCCATTTTGTGCAGGAAAGCGCATTTTGACACTCTTCTTCAGTATGTACTATTCTATATTTCAACGCCTGCAAATTAGCTGTTGATGCTGTTACTCTTGCAAGGTCAACATATTTTTTCAGGTTTTCCTCTCCAACTCTTTTGGACATATCAAAGCTTCTGAAGCTTCTGTTTTTTAAAACAAGATCTCCAAACATATCTATCCTCACAAAATAAACAATTTTTCAGGCTTAACTGCTGTTCCTGCCTCATATTCGCAAACTCTTCCGAGAGCAAGAAATTCTCCGTTATACATAATACGGATAAGCTCACCAATTTCAAATTTGGTTCCAAGCTTCTTCTGATAAAGCTCTGTTCCACCACGGATAAGCTTTGCATAAAAATCATTGACTGTTATAGTATTAAGATCATCAAATAACTTAACTGTGGGCAGCGGTAAGGCCAATCTTTGCTCGAAAGTCATATTTTCAAGCTCTTCTATAGTGATAGAGTTTTCAAGGGTAAAATTGCCCGTTCTGACACGCACAAGAGAGCTCATTGCTCCTCCGCATCCAAGCTTTTCTCCTATATCTGCGCACAATGTACGAACATATGTTCCTTTTGAACATACTATTCTTAATTTATATTCGTTTTCGCTAAGCTTTTCAACATCAAGCTCTTTAATTTCAACCTGTCTTGGCTTTCTTTCTACAGTTTCTCCTGCGCGCGCCAGATCAACAAGCTTCTGACCGTCTATCTTAATAGCGCTATACATAGGAGGAATCTGCTCTATTTCACCAACAAAGCTTTTAGCTGCTTCAAAAACTTCTGCTTCACCGGGAATATTATCACTGGTTGTAAGAATCTCACCTGTTGTGTCAAGTGTATCTGTTGTTACACCAAGACGGAGTGTTGCTATATATTCCTTTTCCTCGCTTACAAGATAATCACTTGCTTTAACTGCACGACCTATAAGAATAGGAAGAACTCCTGTAGCCATAGGGTCAAGCGTACCTGTATGACCAACTCTTGATGTGTCATACATACGGCGCAGAATCTGAACTATTCTATGGCTTGTTACTCCCTCATGCTTATTGACAACCAAAACACCTGTGGCTGTATCCGGTTTATTTTTTCTGGACATTAGTTTTCCTCCAAGTGCTTCATAACTGCTTTTCTGAACGGCTCAGTTATAATTTCAACTGCCTTTTCAGCGCTTTCAGCTTCAACTCTGCCGCCGGCAGCCTTCTTATGACCGCCGCCGCCGAACAATGCGCAAATTTCAGCCACGTCAACATCACTATTGGAACGAGCAGAAATTCTATATTCATTTTCTCTTTCGCTGTTCTGCTTAATAGAAATTCCAACAAGAACACCATCAACACTTCTGGGAATATCAACTACAGAGCCTGTGTTATCATCTGTCAGCTCTTCTTTTTCAAGAATGCTGTTAGTGAGAACAACATATGCAAACTTACCATTGCATTCAACCTTCAGATTATCTATTGCAACCTTTCTCGCTTTGAGATCCTTTTCACTATAGCTATCATGAAGAATTCTTGCAATTTCAGAATGATCAATTCCCTCTTGAGCCATTTCAGAAAGCATCTTAGCTGCGATCATATGAGTTTCGGGAGTTACATTGCTGAATTTAAAACTGCCTGTATCTGCAGAAATTGCTGCATAAATTCTTGCGCAAGCTTCGGGAATGCTTGTAATGTCACCATCTGTCAAAAGTTTATCATAGATTTTATATATAATCTCACCTGCTGCAGATGCTTTTCCATCAACATAATTATCAGCAAAAGCCTCTCCTCTTTCGTGATGGTCTATCATCATATCTATCTTATCCATAATTGTTATAAGATCGCCAAGCTGACCGGGAGCTGCAACATCTACAGATACAAGCTTATCAAAATTATTTTCAAGCCCTTCTTCGTATGTTATAAACTCCTGACCGCAATAGATAAATCTCAGAAATGGAGCTCCCTCACTTTTACATGTGCACTGAGCATATCCACCCATATTTTCATATATAAGCTTTAAAGCAAATGCGCTTCCGAGAGTGTCACCATCAGGACTTCTGTGAGAAATTATAAGAAGCTTTTTATTATCTTTAGCCCAAGTTTTAAGGTTGTTTGCAACATCCTCTATTGTAAGCTTATTAAAACTCATCCTCATCCTCTTCTTCTGCAGGTGTTATATCAAGTGAATTAAGAATAGCTGCAATTTCAACACCGTGCTTAACACTACTATCTTCAATAAATGTAAGCTCAGGAGTTGCTCTCATATTAAGTCTCTTTGCAAGCTGACTTCTGATAAAGCCTGCTGCAGACTTAAGACCGAGATAAATATTTTTAAGCTGTTCCTTATCGCCATCAGCTCCAAGAACTGAATAATAAATTTTAGCATATTTCAAATCAGGTGTAACATCAGCTGCTGTAACTGTGATCATAGCTTCAGAAACTCTGGGGTCTTTAACCTCACGAAGAATCACTGCAAGTTCAAGCGCAACTGCATCATTTATTCTATTCTGTCTATATTTAGCCATAATAATATTCCTTTGCATTTTAGTATATTTTAGTATATCACATTTGCTTTGTAAAATAAATAGGTTTATATAAAAAAGCCTTACCAATTATGATAAGGCTTTTTTGTTCCACGTGGAACAATTTTATAAATAACTCAATAAAAACCAAAATGTTTCACGTGGAACATTTTGGGATAGCTATTATAATTTCAGTAGTCTCAGACGTTTCTCTTTTTGTAGTTTCAACATCAAAACCTGTCGCTCTCATAGTTTCTATTGCTTTATCAATTGTATTATAAAACAAACGCATATCTTTAATAATAATTTTAGTTTTACTATTATCAGTTTTCTTTTCTGTTAGTAATTTATCAATATATTCTTCAGATGCTGCAACATTTAAATTTCTTTTAATTATATGCTTCAAAGCAGATTTACGAGCATCTTCATTTTTGAGGCGAAGCAATGCCCTGGCGTGTCGTTCAGTTAATCCATATTCAATAATATTTTCTTTTTCTTCATCCGAAATTTTCAACAATCTAAGTTTATTTGCAACATAAGATTGAGAGCAAGAAAGCTGTTCTGCAATTTTCTCCTGAGTAAGACAATGTACTTTCATTAAATTCAATATAGCATTTGCTTGTTCAAACATATTTAGATTTTCTCTTTGAATATTTTCTATTATAGCAAGATGAGCAGATTCTTCGTTATCAACATTTGTAATTACACATGGAATTTCAGTTTTTCCTAAAATTTTTAATGCCCTTAATCTTCTTTCTCCTGCTATCAATTCATAACCATTTTCTGTTTTTCTTACAGACAACGGCTGTATCAATCCATGATTCCTGATACTATCAGCTAATCTATATATAGCTTCGTCAGTAAAATATTTTCTTGGTTGAGATGGATTTGGAGAAATATCAAAAGGAGACAACATTACAATTTTCTCCTCATTTACTGTATTTTTGTTGTTATCCTCTTTTTGAACTGCTAAACGGCCTCCAAAAAACAAATTACCTGCCATATTTCATTTCCTTTCTTTTGGGTGATATTGTGTGAAAATAATATCACCCAGAAAATGAAATATAGCAGGAATTAACACCGACTTTAATATATCTTTTTGTCATCCTTGAATATAAATACTAAATCAAAGCGGTTTTTTTGAAATCTGAGAAAAATTACGAGGATAAATAGAAGGAGTTGAAGAAATCTTTTTGTAAATAACGAGAAATCTCTTATCAGGAAGATCCGATATAGTATAAGGAACTATTTTGCAGAATTTACAACCAAGCTTTTTAATTGCGCTTTCAGCTTCTTTAATTTCTTCTTCAGCTGCAGCTCCCTTCATTGAAATGAAATATCCACCAACCTTCAAAAAAGGAATACAAAGCTCTGCCAGAACAGAAAGTCTTGCAACAGCTCTTGCTGTCAAGAAATCGTAAGCTTCTCTCATATCAGTTTTAGCCGCATCTTCTGCTCTTGATGCAATAGCATCAAATTCATTAACCCCCATAAGATCAGCTGTGTTTTTAATATACCCTATTTTCTTAGCAGTACTGTCTAGAGCAGTAACGCTATATTCATCAAGTGCCGCTGCTACAGGAAGTGAGGGAAAGCCTGCTCCGCTTCCAACATCAAGTATTCTTCCATCATTCTTTTCCCAATTCTCTATCTCTGCTGCAAGGAAAAGACAATCTACTATATGCTTTTTAAGAACTTCATCAGGGTCAGTTATTGCTGTGAGATTAAAAAGTTTTGATTTTTCTTCAAGCTCAGCACAAATTGTATAAAGCTTTTTAACTACCTCTGCTGAAAAATACTTTTCAGGAAGATTTTCACCATATTGTATTAATTTATAACTAAATGTATTTATATCAAACATATTATTTACCTTTTGAACATTTTCCGAATATTATTCCGCATATTCCGCCAATTATATGTGTAAGCTGAGAAATGTTATCTCTCACCATAACAAATGCCCATATTTCTTTTCCAAGATAGATGAACGCAACCAAAATAAGCGAAACAGGAATAACTCCGCTTTTTGAATTTGCCATAGAAGCAAGGAATATCATCATAAAAACTATTCCCGAAGCTCCTATCAAAGCCGTTGCAGGAAAAAACACAAAATGTATAAATCCTGAAACAAAAGCTGTGATTATTATGGAAATAAGCAATTTAACGCTTCCGTATTTATTTTCAACTATTGCCGCAAGAACAAGAAAAAGCGACATATTTCCAAAGAGATGATTAAAATCAGTATGACCAAGCACATGCGTGAATAATCTTACATATGTGAGAGGGTCCGTAAGAGAACTTCTGTAAACGCTGAAAATTTCAGTGTTTGCCCACCCTCCTGTAAAGTTATTGACCACAAACGCTATAAGGCAAAGAAACGCGAAGGTTAAGGCCACAGGAGCATCATACTGTATTTTTATAGTAGGTCTTCTCAATTTTTCACCTACTCTCGGTTTTTATAGGAGCTGCAGCCGTAATAAGAGGATTTTGACCTGCAGCAGCAGTTATTTGCCCAATCATAAGAGAAGCCTTTGACATAAGAGCACCAACAACAGGTCCGCCTGCACGCCTGAATTCACCTGCAATATCAACAGTTTTCCAGTCTAATGCATCAGAAGCACCTTCCTTGAAAGGAAGAAAAACTGAAAATGTAACTGATATAACAAATATTCTTTCAGGCTCAAAATCAACTTTTCTGTTAAGATTTATCTTAACTCCTGCAGGAGTAAGCTTTGCAAGAATAGTATCTCTGCAATTAAGCTTTACCTGCTCTCCGTTTTCTACAGGTTTATTTTCAAGAGCCTCGTAGCTTATATTTTCTAAATTAAACTTATTTGAGGGGAGAAAATAATCGTAAAAATTCATATACTTATCCTCACCAATAGTTTTTATCAAGTGTTCTGAGCTGAACTGCCTCAGCCATATGTATTGCAGAAATAGATTCTTTTTTATCAAGATCCGCAATTGTTCTTGCAACTCTCAGCACTCTGTCGTAACCTCTTGCCGACATTGCAAGGCTTTCAAAAGCTTTTTTCAAAATCATTTCTGCAGCAGGCTCAATGTTGCAATATTTTCTTATCTGAGAAGATGTCATTTCCGCATTGCATTTAGGTCCGTTTTCACCAAATCTGTTTTTAGCAAATTTTCTTGCTTCAACAACTCTTTCTCTTATATCAGCTGAGCTTTCAGCCTTTTCATTTGATGTGAGCTGGCTGAATTCAACAGCAGGCAATTCAACATGAATATCAATTCTGTCAAGCAAAGGTCCGCTTATTTTAGAAAGATATTTTTTGATGTCTGTTTTCTTGCAGGTACAAGCCTTCTGAGTAGACCCGTAATATCCGCATTTGCAGGGATTCATTGCGCAAACAAGCATAAACGAACTGGGAAAAGTCATTCTTCCAGCAGTTCTTGTTATATTAACTTCTCCATCCTCAAGAGGCTGACGAAGACTTTCAGTAACGTTCTTTGCAAATTCAGGAAGCTCGTCAAGGAAAAGAACACCATTATGGGCAATTGAAATTTCGCCTGGAGTTGGACTTTTACCACCACCTACAAGTGCAGGAGCGCTCATTGTATGATGAGGACTTCTGAAAGGTCTCTGATTAACAAGGCTCATTCCGGGCTTAAGCAAACCTGAAACAGAATGGATCTTAGTTGTAACAAGGCTTTCTTCAAATGTCATAGGAGGCAAAATTGTGGGTATACGCTTAGAAAGCATTGATTTACCTGCTCCGGGAGGTCCAATAAGCAAAATATTATGATTTCCTGCAGCTGCAATTTCAAGAGCTCTTTTGGCTCTTTCCTGCCCTTTAACTTCTGAAAAATCATAAACGCCATTTCCATTATAATCAAAAGAAACAGCATCGGGAATGCAACGTTCCATAAGAGATTCGCCTCTGAGATGATAAACAAGCTCAGAAACGTTTGAAACGCCGTAAACTTCAACCTCACGAACAACAGATGCTTCAAACATATTTTCACGTGGAACAAAAACCTGCTTAAGACCTGCGTCTCTGCAAGCAAGAACCATTGGCAAAACTCCTCTTACGGGAGAAACAGAACCTGAAAACGAAAGCTCGCCAATAAAGCATTTATCGCCAAGATCAACATCTCTTTTAATAACTCCACCTGCCTGCATCAAAGCGCAGAAAAGTGCAAGGTCAAGAGCGCTTCCCTCTTTTTTTACATTAGCAGGAGCAAGATTAACAGTTATAGCCATTTCAGGAAAAGGAAAACCGCTATTTCCTGCAGCCGCCTGTATTCTTTGCTTTGATTCTTTAACTGCCGCATCGGGAAGACCAACCATTTCAAATGACGGAAGCTCGCAAAGAGCATCGCATTCAATATTAACGATAAATCCGTCTATTCCCGAAATACCTGCGCTGTGAGAAACAGTCAACATAGTTAAATCTCCCAAAAACTGATATATAACAATATATTATCACATTTTTTTTGCTTATACAATAGCGCACAAGTCATTTTTATGTTATACTGTCTATACTAATATATTGCAGGAGATAACGAAATGAAAGAAAAATCAGAATTTGCTGTTCGCCTTGACAGTGATCTCTATAAAAAGCTCAGATATGTTGCAGGAAAAGAAAACAATAACCTCAACAATCACATGCTTCATCTGATCCGTCAGAACGTTCAGTATTACGAAAAGGTTCACGGAAGAATCAACGTGAACACACTTAAAGAAGAAGATTTGTGTGAGTAAAAAAATATGTCCGAAATTATATTTTTCGGACATATTTTTTCTTTTTAGAACCATATTTGTATCATTTCAATACTCATTTTAAGGCTTTTTGAAGCTAATATAAAATAGCAGTTATTTTTTATTCAAACAGGGTCTAAAATAACAAAAAAATCCTTGAAATGAGCCTTAAAATATGATAGAATAAATGGTGTATATATATTAAATAATGTAATAAAAATTTAGGAGATAAAATGGTATTCGATAATTCCGAAGAACTCAATCTTTTATGGAACACCATCAAGGCAGAGATGGAAGCAACGTCCACAATGTCCGAAGCTGCATACGAAACATGGTTTGCAGATTTCCGCCTTGTGAAGCACGATGAAAAAAATAGAATAGTGTTTTCAACCTCTACGGAAACAAAGCGCAAGGTAATAAGAGAAAAGTTTTCCGGATTCATCAAATCAAGCGTAGAAAACGCTCTTGGATACAGCCCTGTAATTGAAATAATATGTGATCCCAGAACAGAAAATGAAAACGCAGTTTTTTCTTCATTCATCAAAGCAGATGAAGAAGGAAAATGCCACGGTCTCAATCCTGAATTCACATTTGATAATTTCGTTGTTGGTACATCAAATAATTTTGCTCATGCTTGCGCATCCTCTGTTTCACAGGATCCCGGAGGAGAGCATAATTTCAATCCTCTGTTTATCTATGGCCCCAGTGGTCTTGGTAAAACCCACCTTATGTATGCGGCAGCAAATAAGGTCCACGATGAGCATCCTGAAATGTCCATCGTATGCGTTAAGTGCGAGGATTTTATGAACGAGCTTATCGGTCATATCAAAAACCACACAACAGAAACATTCAGAGATAAATACAGAAAGGTTGATATGCTCCTTATTGACGATATCCAGTTTATATCAGGTAAGGAAACAACTCAGCTTGAATTTTTCCATACATTTGACACTCTCAGAGAGGCAAAAAAACAGATCATTTTAACAAGTGACCGTCCTCCGAAGGAAATGTATACATTGGCTGAAAGAATCAGAACAAGATTTGCTCAGGGCATGCTAGTTGATATTCAGCCTCCCGAATATGAGCTCCGACTTGCAATCATCGGCAAAAAGGCTGATAAAACCAAAATCAAGCTTCCTCCCGATGTTCTCACATTCCTTGCAGAAAGACTCAATTCAAATATCCGTGAAATTGAAGGAGCTATCAAAAAGATAGGAGCAATATCCTTCCTTAGCGGAAAACCCATAACACTTGAAATGGTTAAATCCTCTATTCCCGAATTTCTTCATGAAAATAAACCTGTAACAGAAACTATTGAAAAAATAATTGAGGTTACAGCAAGAAAATATGATGTTTCAGTTGAAGAAATTCTCGGAACAAAGAGAACAAAAAATATCAAAACAGCAAGAAATGTTGCAATGTATATAGCAAAGCAAATACTTGATCTTTCTCTTCCTCAGATAGGAAAGTTTATGAACAGAGACCACTCAACCGTGCATAGCAACATACAGAATATTGAAAGCCTTCTTGAAACAGATAATCAGCTTTCAAACGATATAACAGAGATCATAACAGAGGTTAAAAGCTGATTTCAACAGCCCAAAATCAGATTTCAACAGATTTTTCAAAAGATGTTGAAAAGCTTTTTGAAAACTATGTTGATTTGTTGTTGAAATTCCCTTTTCACAGGGAATAAGAAAGCTTTTAAAGCTGTTGAAAAAATCAACTTAAACTTTATAAAATTGAGTTTTAAACAGCTTGCTTTTAAAAAACTCAATTTTGGAAAACTTTTGAAAATTCAGAATTCTCCAAAATTCTGTTTTATGTTTATAATCATAAAATTTTTCAACAGTTTTTCAAAAGTCTGTATTTGAAAAATTTTCCCTAAAAATCCTTATAAAAAAGGCATTTAAAAAGTTTTCAACAGTTTCAACAGCACCTACTACTATATTTTATATTTATATATATTTATTTATCTTAACTAAACCCGAAAGGATTTCTATATGAAAGCAATTTTCAACCGTGATATACTTCTTAGCGCTCTCGCTCCTGCAGCTGCAGTTGCTCCCGCTAAAAATACAATCAGCACAATAGAAGGTATTCTCTTTGAATGTCCAGGCGATGAAGATGGAATGTGCAGAATCACATCCTATGATATGGAAAAGGGTCTTCGCACATCTATCGCAGCAGATATCATTGAAGAAGGAAAATATATTATCAACAGCCAGAACATTCTTCAGATTGTGAGAAGTATGCCTTCAGGCGATATAACAATTGAGATTGATGAAAAAAGCAGAGTAAAGATCACAGGCGGAACAGGATATTTTGAAATAAACGCTATTCATGGCGATAACTATCCCAGCCTTCCTCTTCTTGCAGGAGAAAAGAGCTACACAATTCCTCAGTACGTTTTCAGAGATCTTGTAACCAAAACAGCATTTGCAGCAGCAGTTAATTCACCCAAGCCTATTTTCAACGGAGTTTATTTTTCAGTTGAAAACGGAGTTCTCAGATGTGTTGGATGCGATGGAAACAGACTTGGCGTGGCTGAAACAGATGTTGAAGAAAATGCAGCAGAAGCAGGATTTATCGTTCCTGCAAAAATCCTCACAGAAATACTTAAAATGGTTCACGATACAGAGGATACAATTGATGTGATGGTTGCAAGAAAGCACGTTATATTCAAGATAGGTGATTTCACATATTTTTCTAGACTTATTGATGGCGAGTATATCAACTATCGCAGAATCATTCCCGAAAGCTTTGAAAGAATGGCTTATATCAACACAGATTCAATCAGAGGAGCAGCAGAAAGAGCATCTATCGTAACAGAGGATAAGCTTGGAGGAAGCAGCGCAAAAACATATATCAAGCTTGAGTTTGAAGATAAGGAGCTTAAGATAACATCTGCTTCAACAGGCGGAAGCGTATATGAAAACATTCCTGTTTCAATGACAGGAGAAGAGCTTGTTATTGCATTTAACTGCCGTTATCTGCTTGATGCGCTAAAGGCTTGCGACGATGCAGAAACAGTTTGCTTTAAAATGAACGGATCACTTATGGGAATCTGCATAGAAAAGGCAAACGGAGGCGAAGAAGAGGAAGAACAGAAGGTTCGTTATATGCTATTCGTAATGCCTCTCAGAATGAACGGAAAATAATATGTATCTCCACGCAGGCGGAAATGTCTTAGTCAGAAAAAAAGACATTATAGGAATATACGATATTGATAATATGAACACGGAAGAAACCATGAAGGAATTTCTCAGAAGAGCTGAGAAAAAAGGAGAGACCTGCATAGCAGGAGAAGGACTTCCAAAATCGTTTATATTAGCAAAAGGAGAAAAGGGAGAGAAAGTTATATTCTCAACTCTAGCTTCGCAGATTCTTGTAAAAAGATGCGAGGTAGCCATAAATTAAAATCCATTGTGGATTTTAATAAAACAAAAAATAAAAGAAAAATTGAAAACGAAATAAATAAATGACCCGCGTAAGCGGGGCGAAAATTTTTAGAATTTAAGTTTTAGAAATCAGATTTAAAAGGTTTGAAGAGAGCTCGAGAGGAACTTTCCTCAAAAGTTCCTCTCGAAAAAATAGAAAGGCAAAGATGAAATGGCTGAAGAAAAGGTAACTACACAGGCATACGATGAAAATCAGATACAGGTGCTTGAGGGACTTGAAGCGGTAAGAAAACGCCCAGGTATGTACATCGGTACAACATCACTTGGCGGACTTCACCATCTTGTTTATGAAATAGTTGATAACTCCATTGATGAAGCAATGGCAGGTCGATGCGATAAAATAGACGTTAAAATTCATGAGGACGGAAGTGTTTCGGTTCAGGATAACGGACGAGGCGTTCCCAGCGGTATGCATGCTAAAATGGGAATCCCCACTCTTGAGGTTGTATTCACTATTCTTCACGCAGGCGGTAAGTTCGGCGGTGAAGGATATAAGATTTCCGGAGGTCTTCATGGTGTTGGTGCATCAGTAGTTAACGCTCTTTCCGAGTGGATGGAGGTTGATAACTGCTATGAGGGCAAAAGATACACTATGCGTTTTGAGCAGGGTAAAACTGTTCGCCCCTTTAAATGCGAGGGAGAATGTGGTGATAATCACGGACTTTATGTTCGTTTTATGCCTGATGCAACAATTTTTGAGGATATAAATTTTGATTATAATGTTCTTCTTAATCGTCTTCGTGAGCAGTGCTTCCTTAATGCAGGAATCAATATCACCATAGTAGACGAAAGAAATGGCGGAGTTGATGATGAAGGAAATAAGATAGAGGCTGACCTTTGCTATGAGGGCGGTATCTGTTCCTTTGTTGAATATCTTAATGCTCATCGCCATGTAGAGCTTATCCATCCTCAGCCTATCTATATGAAGGCTCAGAAGGGCGATATCACAGCTGAGGTTGCAATGCAGTATAATGATAGCTATAACGACACTATAGTAACCTTTGCAAATAATATGTCCACAATTGACGGTGGTACTCATGAGGTTGGATTTAAAACAGCTCTTACAAGAGTTATTAACGACTATGGAAGAAAAAGCGGCGCTCTGAAGGATAGCGATAAAAATCTTTCAGGTGAAGACTGCAGAGAAGGTCTTTGCGCTGTTGTTTCCGTAAAGCTTCCCGATGCTCAGTTTGAAAGCCAGACAAAAGCAAAGCTTGGTAACAGCGAAGTTAGAAGCATCGTAGATAGCATTGTAACAACAAAATTAGCTGAATTTTTTGAAGAAAACCCCTCAGTAGGTAAACTGATCATAGAAAAGTCTCTTGCAGCAAACAGAGCAAGAGAAGCGGCAAGAAAAGCAAGAGAGCTTACAAGAAGAAAGGGCGCTCTTGAGGGATCAACTCTTCCCGGCAAGCTTGCCGACTGCCAGGAAAAGAGAGCTGAGCTCACAGAGCTCTATCTTGTAGAGGGAGACTCTGCGGGTGGTAGTGCAAAGCAGGCAAAGGATAGTATTTATCAGGCTGTTCTTCCTCTTCGCGGTAAGGTTCTCAATGTTGAAAAGTCTCGTCTTGATAAGGTTTATGGAAATCAGTCACTTATTCCTATCATTCA
The DNA here is from genome assembly GCA_045631345.1 of Candidatus Avispirillum sp. Taxonomy (GTDB): domain Bacteria; phylum Bacillota; class Clostridia; order Oscillospirales; family CAG-272; genus Avispirillum. The sequence continues at coordinate 17,691 of JAZQUP010000026.1, read as the reverse complement.
GGCTCTCGGTTGTGGTATTGGTGAAGATTTTGATATTTCAAAGCTTCGCTATGGTAAGATAATCATTATGGCCGATGCGGACGTTGACGGTAGCCATATCAGAGTGCTGTTGCTCACATTCTTCTTCCGCCATATGCGTCAGCTTATCGAAGAAGGACATATTTATCTTGCTCAGCCTCCGCTTTATAAGGTTTATAAGGGCAAGCAGGAAAGATATGCGTTCTCAGATGCAGAAAGAGATATGTATATAGAAGAGCTTGGAGGAAACGCTGAGGCAGACAGATATAAAGGTCTTGGTGAAATGGACCCCGAGCAGCTTTGGGAAACAACTATGGACCCTGAAAGAAGAACTCTTCTCCGTGTTGATATAAACGATGCAATGCTTTGCGATGAGGTGTTCTCACTTCTCATGGGCGATAAGGTTGAACCCAGACGTGAATTTATCGAAAAGAACGCAAAATACGCTGAAAATATAGACGCATAATTATGAAAATCATAACAGTAACATTAAACCCTTGTATAGATGTAAGCTATAATATGTCGCAGCCATTCAGAGCAGGTGAGCTTAACCGAGTTGATATGGGAGAGCTTCGCTATAGCGGAAAGGGTATAAATGTTTCAAGAAGACTCAAAAGTCTTGGAACTGAATCTCTTATTCTCACATTTTCCTTTGGTGAGGATGGAGATAAAATGGAAGAGTCTCTCAGAAGTGAAGGTCTTTCAGTTTGGGCAGTTAAAACTGAAGGAAAGCTGAGAAGAAATGTTGCAATTCTTGATAGCGAAGGAAATGCAACAGAAATAAACGAAAAGGGATCTCCCGTTTCTGAAGAAAAAATAAAAGAGCTTGTGGGAGTTTTAAAAAGCGAGCTGAACTGTCCAGATAATAAGGTGTTGATAATTTCAGGAAGCCTTCCCACAGGTGTTGATGCAGGAGTTTATAAAAAGCTTTGCACAATAGGACGCAATTCAGGAGCGCTTGTTGTTCTTGATTGCGACGGAGAAGCTCTTAAACGTGGACTTGAAGCAACTCCCGATCTTATTAAGCCTAACAGACGTGAGCTTGAGGAATTAACAGGAGCAGATCTTTCAGGCGACGGAGAGGATGTTCGTATTGACGCTGTTAAAGCATGCCTTGAGTTTTACAGAAACGAAGAAACAGCAGTGCTTTGTACGCTTGATAAGGACGGCGCAGCTTATGCCGGACCTGACGGAAGCTTTATGTGCGATGCAGTTAAAGGAAATATAAAAAGCTTTAAAGGGGCAGGAGATAGCTTTCTTGCATCCTTTATCAGAGAGATAATAGTTAAGGACGGCGATTGTGAGATTGCGCTTATAAAAGCGGCAGCAGAAACAACAGCTTATTTGTCCGAAAAGTAGTAAATGGGGTAAAATAAAAGTGAGCGACGAAAAAAGAAATATTGAGTTTGCAGATCAGAAAATAGTTCCCATAAATATGGAAAAGGAAGTTCGCAAGTCCTTCCTTGAATATTCAATGTCTGTAATTGTCAGCCGAGCTCTTCCCGATGTGCGTGATGGTATGAAGCCCGGCCAGAGAAGAATTCTCTATGCAATGTATGAGGATAATCTCACCCATGATAAGCCCTTCCGTAAGTCAGCAACAACTGTTGGTGACGTACTTGGTCGTTACCATCCTCATGGTGACGCAGCTGTTTACGGAACAATGGTTAGAATGGCGCAGGATTTCTCTTATAGATATCCTCTTGTAGAAGGTCATGGTAACTTCGGTTCTATCGACGGTGACGGCGCAGCTGCTTATCGTTATACAGAAGCGAGAATGGCGAAGATCTCAGATGAACTTATGCGTGACATCGAAAAGGATGTTGTTGCAATGGTGCCCAACTTTGATAACAGAAGACGTGAGCCTTCTGTTCTTCCTTCACGTTTTCCCAACCTTCTTGTAAATGGTTCTGTTGGTATTGCCGTTGGTATGGCAACAAATATTCCTCCTCACAATCTCGGCGAGGTTATTGACGGAACTATCTATCTTATGGAAAATCCTGAGGCAACAGTTCCCGAGCTGATGAAATTCATCAAGGGTCCTGATTTCCCCACAGGCGCAACTATTTATGGCACAGCTGGCATATACGAGGCTTATATGACAGGCCGAGGACGTGTTATGGTTCGTGCAAATGCAACTATTGAAGAGGATAAGCACAGAATCATCGTAACAGAGATTCCTTATATGGTTAATAAGGCTATGCTTGTTGCTTCAATTGCTGATCTTGTTAAGGAAAAGAGAGTTGAAGGAATAACAAATATCTGGGATGAATCCGGCCGTAACGGTATGAAGATCGTTATTGAATGCCGCCGTGATGCAAATTGCCAGATAATTCTTAATCAGCTTTATAAATATAGTCAGCTTCAGGATACATGCGCTATGAATATGCTTGCCCTCACAAACGGCGAGCCTAAGGTTCTTGGTCTCCGTGATATTCTTAATCACTATATAAGCCATCAGGAAAGTGTTATCACAAGAAGAACTGAGTTTGAATTAAAGAAAGCTCTTCGTGAAGCTCATCTTTATGAAGGTTATAAGCTGGCGATTGATAATATTGATGAGGTTATCAGCATTATCAGAGCTTCTGCTGACACAGCAACAGCTAAGGAAAACCTTAAGGCACGCTTTAAGGGTGATGGAACTCAGAATCTTGATCTTGATACACGTGATGGTCTTGTAAGCTTTGCTGCAAGTGAAAATGCAGGTCTTTCCGATGAACAGGCTCAGGCAATCGTTTCTATGCCTCTCGGCCGTCTCTCAGGTCTTGAAAGACAGAAGATCGAAACAAAGCTTGCTGAAATCAGCGCTCTTGTTGTTGAGCTTCGTTCTATTCTTGCAGATAATAATAAGGTTAAGGCAATCATCAAGGACGAAATGCTTGAGATAAAGCGTAAGTTTGCAGATGAAAGAAAAACTGAAATCGTTGAGGCTCAGGATGAAATTCTTCTTGAAGACCTTATTGAGCGCCATAAGTGCGTTATCACAATGAGCCATGCAGGTTATATCAAGCGTCAGCCTGCTGATACTTATACAGCCCAGAAGAGAGGCGGTAAGGGTATCATCGGTATGACAAGCAAGGAAGACGACTATGTTGAAAACGTTGTTACAGTTGACAGCCATTCACATCTGATGCTCTTCACAGATAACGGTAAGGTTCAGGTTAGAAAGGCATATATGATCCCCGAGGCATCAAGAACTGCAAAGGGAACAAATATTGTTAACGTTATTGATCTTCAGGATGATGAAAAGCTTACAGCTATTCTTGCGGTTGATGACTTTGAGGGTGAGGATTATCTTGTAATGGTAACAAGAAATGGTGTTATCAAGAGAACTCCCATTTCCGAATATGCATATCAGCGTAAGGGTGGTAAGATCGCAATCAATCTTGATGAGGGCGATAAGCTTGTATTTGTTGCAAGAACTAAGGGTGAAAGCGATATTATTATCGCAACACATAATGGTATTGCAGCAAGATTTAACGAGGATAAGGTAACTGTTGTTGGTAGAACAGCGAGAGGTGTAAGAGGTATCCGTCTCCGTGATGATGACTATGTTTGCGGCGCAGCTATTATTGAAAATAACGATGAGTGGCAGGCAGAAAATCAGCTTGTGTTCATAACTGAGCGTGGTTACGGTAAGAGAGTTCATGCAAGCCAGTTTGACGCAAAGGGCAGAGGTATTCAAGGTGTTATCTGTCAGAATGTAACTGATAAAACAGGTAAGCTTTGCGGAATTTCCGTTGTTAATGGTAATGACGACCTTCTTCTTATCACAGACACAGGTACAATTATCAGAACTCCTGCTGAAGGAATTCCTGTATATAGCAGAACTGCATCCGGTGTTATTGTTATGCGTCTTGCAGAAGATGCAAGCCTTGTAAACTTCACAACCAGTGAAAAATCTGAGGAAGAAGACGAGGAAGATACAATTGAAGTAGTTGAGACTGTAGAAGCTTCCGAAGCGCCTGCGGAGGAATAATTATGATCAAAAGAATCAGCTTAATTATTCTTGCGGCAATTATGATGCTTTCTCTTGTTTCATGTTCAGCTCATAGTGATGAAGAGATAATTGAGGCAGCAAAAGCTCTTATTGAAAAATCTTATGTTATAAATGAGATATACTATGGTAAGGGGCTTCCCATAACAGAGGAGGATAGCCTTGGTTTTGCTTCAAACTATGCTATAGTTGATACATCCTGTGGATTTGCAACAGTTGATGATATAAAAAAAGCAACAGCAGAGGTTTATGCCTCCGACTATTGCGAGCATTTGTATCTTCTTGCTTTTGAAGGATTATCAACAGAGGATCAGGAAAGCGTTTCCTATGCAAGATTTATTGATGACTACACTGATAAATTAACAATGCTTAAAGAAATTGCCGAAACAGGAGCGGATCTCAACAGAACTTATGACTTTTCCACAATAACTGTGGAAAAGTGTGTAAGAAATATGGCTTCTATCAAAGTTATGTCTCTTGTTAATGGTAAAGAAGATAAAGAACTCACAATAAACCTCATTTTAGAGGATGGTCAGTGGAAATTGAATACTCCCACATATTAATAATAAAAAGGAGCCATTATGGCTCCTTTTTCGTTTGGTGATTAAGCCTCCCCTTGCATAGGGGAGGTGGATTGCCGAAGGCAAGACGGAAGGGTAGAGAATCAGAAATTACCCCTCATTCAGACAAGCTGACATCTCCCCTGATACTTGTTTTACAAGTATCAGGGGAGCCTTTAATGTGTCACTTATACAACTCAAAATAACTCTTATATTCAATAGTGGGCAGGTCGGGGAACAGGAATTGGTGGAGCCATACGAAATAATCGTCTGTCATTGATGCGATATAATCGCAGACAATGGTATTGGGATCGGTTTCTCTGTAGGGAAAATCTCTTTTATAGAATGTGGAATCAACAGGATTGATGTGATGATCAAAAATGGGAGAATTTTTATTATCTTCCTTAAGATCTCGGAGCAGCTTTTCGTAAAGCCGGCAAAACATAGGTCGTATAATTTCGTTTTGAGGCTTTGAAACGTCATCTGAAAGATATATTCTTTCATAGTTGTTTCTTTTTGCGCTTCTGAGAGCTTCAAAATAGTCACGGCTCATTTTTATATAAGGATTACCATAGCTATTTTCAATAATATTAACGCTTAAGTTATTGATTATCTCTGCATTGTGGCGTCCTATAACTCCATATTCAAAGGTGTTCTCCTCTTTATCAATAAGTCCTGCTTTAACAGCATCCTGTCGGTCTTTTCCAAGATATGCAATAATATCGCAAATTCTGACAACGCAGCCTTCAAGAGTTGACGGCATTAATTTAGCGCAGTTTGAAAGATCATTATAGCATCCTTCAACAAGAGCATCAAATTCATCAAATGAATTAAGCTGGCGAGGCTGATAGATTTCGCATTCCATTTCTCCGTTATGAGAAATTATTCCGGAAAGAGTTTGCAAGGTGATATTATATGGATAAATTCCGTCAAGCACACGGGCAGAATGGATGTTATGGGCAAAATGTCTGCCTGTTTCGGCGCTGTATAATTCATCAAGATATTTTTCGCCTGCATGTCCGAAGGGAGTATGCCCCATATCGTGTCCGAGAGCGATAGCTTCTATCAGATCAAGATTAAGGTTAAGAACGCTGCCTATGCTGCGTGCAATTCTTGAAACAAGCTGAACATGAAGTGCTCGTCTTGAAATATCGTCGTTTCGATAGAATGAGAAAACCTGAGTTTTATCGGCAAATCTGCTGTAGTATGCAGAATGGAGAATTTTATCTACATCACGAACAAAGGCAGGACGCCAAACTGTTGGTTTATCATGACCATCTCTTCGGCGAAGCGCCAAATTATCGGGAAAGCCGACTTTTGGTCGGCTTCCTTTTATTTTATCATATTCAATTCGCTGTGAAAGCTCTTTTGATAACTGATCGTATTTCATTTATTTTTCCTAAATCAATTTATTCTTCCTCTTCAGGCAGAGGAACAGGATCTATTGGGTATGAGGGAGAAAGTGTGAAAGAAAGTTCTTCTCCGTTTTTAGAGAGTGTGATCTTATCTTTCTTTTCTGCTACTTCTACTCCGTTAATATAATTCTTCACAAATGAAAGGGGAACCCAAACTTCACCATGTCTGAACTGTGCGCGGCATTTCATAACTATGGGACATCCGTTTACAAAAACATCCTGAGAAGAATTATGGAAAACAACTGTCTGGCTTTCGTTTCCGTAATCAAGAACGAATCTCATAGAATATATGTCACCAACCTGAGCTGTTCCAAGCCATTTTGAAACTTGAGAAAAGCTGATAAGCAGCTCCTCTCTGTCATATGAAAGTGAGCTTTCGGAAACAAATTCATTATATGTAGTAACAGCATCTTCACCTTCGCCTGAAACTGTGGTAAAAACATATTTTATTTTTTCATAAGGGAGCTGTTGCTCTGTGTGGAAATTAAAAAAATAATATCCTGTTAATGCAAGGATAACCACTATGAGACAGCAAACAAATCTTATAGCAATAGCTGAGCATATTGCGCCAACTCTTTGCCAATTAATATGTATTCTGATAGCGGGAGCAGCTTTTTTCTTTTGAGCAGGTCTCTTTCCATTTTGATTTTGAGGTCTTCTCTGTGGGGGACGCTGACCGTTTCTATACTGAGGTGGAATCTGAGCATTATATCCTTCGGGATATACCCAATCCTTTTTTCTTTGATTAGACAGATTTGTCTGCGGCTTGCTTTGAACAGGCTTTCTCTGAGAATTTCGGATATTTTTCTTATTATAAGAATTGTGATTTTTATTTTTCGGATTCTGAGGTCTTTGCTGATTTGGGGTAGCTCTCTGTTTCTGAGCTGCCGCATTTACGGGGTGTGAGCCTTTAGATTGCGGAGTTTTTCTTATGGAAGGATTAGCAAAAGACACATTTCTGCTCTGATTTTGAGGAGATGTTGGTCTTTTTTTCTTAAACTCATTAAAATCGGCGTTATTTTCTCTGCGTTTACTGTTATTTATATCAGATTTTTTTCTGTTTGTAGGGGTATTATAAGAAGAGCGAGAAGCTCTTTTATTCATGTTATTGTAATCCAAGCATCTCACTCCTTTCGTGCTTTTTTATAATTACTTAGTTTCCGCTATAATAAAATAGGGGGATGTGGGGGAATTAACAAGTCTGAATTTTCCGATGCTCATCTTAAATCTTGAAAGAGTTGCAAAATATTTTTCAAGCTCTTCTCCTTCAAGAGCGCCTTCGGGATGTCCGGGATAAACTGCAACCAGCAGAATACTGTCTCTGCCAAGCAATGAAAGAGCATTTTCAACTGCAGGAAGAGTTGTTTCTCTCATAGTTGTGAGAGCTTTATTTCCGCTTCCGGGAAGATAGCCCAGATTGAACATTCCTGCCTTAATAGGACCCTTAACAAATTCGGGCGCAAGATGATGAGAAGCGCAGATAAGGCGCCAGTTTTCGGGACAGCCTGCAACGCGAAGATTTCTTGCTGTGCTTTCCAGCGCAAGAGGCTGAATATCAAAAGCAGTAACACTGCCGTTTATACCAACTGTTTTTGAAAGAAATTCTGTGTCATGTCCATTGCCCATTGTAAAGTCAACTGCAATGTCTCCCTCGTGAAGATGGGATAATATAAATTGCTTCTGAAGCTGAAGAAGATCCACCATTAAACCGTACCTTTTCGCACAAAATAAATATACAGATTAATTATACTACCCGCTTTCTTTAAAGTCAATGAATTTGAGGGAACAAAGATAAATTATAGTTTATACTCCGAAGCTGTCCTTACGTAGAAATTTCATTTAATTAAAGTATTTATTAACCATTTATAAAAAAATACTTGAAATTAATCAGAAAATATAGTAATATAGATGAATAGTATATAGAAAGGAACAAATTTTTTATGATAAATAACGTAATTGAAATGCTCAAGGAATATGATCCTGAGGTAGGAAATTCCATTGAGGCAGAATATAAGAGACAGAAGAGAGGTCTTGAGCTTATTGCCAGTGAAAATGCTGTTTCCGAAGCAGTTATGCTTGCAATGGGAACTCCTCTTACAAACAAATATGCAGAAGGCTATCCCGCGCATCGTTATTATGGCGGATGCGAATGTGTTGACGTAACTGAGCAGATCGCAATTGATCGTGCAAAGAAGCTTTTCGGCGCTGAACACGCTAACGTTCAGCCTCATTCAGGCGCTCAGGCGAACACAGCAGTTTATCTTGCTCTTCTTAATCATGGCGATACAGTTATGGGTATGAATCTTGCTCATGGCGGTCACCTTACACACGGTAGCCCTGTAAACTTCTCAGGTAAAAACTACAATTTCGTTTCCTATGGTGTTGATGAAACAGGATTTATCAACTATGACGAAATGGAAAAAATGGCAATTGAAGCAAAGCCCCGTCTTATTGTAGCAGGAGCTTCTGCTTATGCAAGAACAATTGATTTTGCAAGAATTTCTGAAATTGCAAAAAAGGTTGGAGCAATTTTTATGGTTGATATGGCGCACATTGCAGGTCTCGTAGCTGCAGGTGTTCATCCTTCTCCTGTTCCTTATGCAGATATTGTTACAACAACAACTCATAAAACTCTTCGTGGTCCTCGTGGCGGTCTTATTCTTTGCCGTGAGGAATATGCAAAGGCAATTGACAAGGCAGTATTCCCCGGTATGCAGGGTGGCCCTCTGGAGCACATCATTGCGGCAAAGGCCATCTGCTTTGGAGAGGCGCTTAAGCCCGAGTTCAAGGCTTATCAGGAGCAGGTTGCAAAAAATGCAAAAGCTCTTGCTGAGGGTCTTCTTGAGGGGGGCTTTGACCTTGTTTCAGGCGGCACAGATAACCACCTTATGCTTCTTGATCTTCGTCCTATGAACATAACAGGTAAGGAAATGGAAAGAAGACTTGACGAGGTTTATATCACAGTTAATAAGAACTCTATTCCCAACGATCCTGAAAAGCCTTTTGTAACAAGCGGTATCAGAATCGGTACACCTGCTGTTACAACAAGAGGACTTAAGGAAGATGATATGAAAATTCTTGCTCATCTTATCACTCTTACAGCAACACAGTTTGAGGAAAAGGCAGACTATATCAGAGCAGAGGTAACTAAGCTTTGCGAAAAATATCCTCTTTACGAATAATTTAGGGAAAGAGAAAAACAATGAAAAAAATCATTTCAATTGTAGCAGTTCTTCTTGCAGCTTGTCTTATGCTTGCAGGATGCAATAAAAACAGTGACGGTGCTCCTGATGGATATCAGCTTGCTTCTTCAGATGAGGCAGACTATCTTTTCTATGTTCCTGAAAGCTGGATAATTGATTCTTCCACTCTCTATACAAGCGCTTATGTTTCTGCAGGCGATGCTTCAAGCGTTTCTGTAACAGCATACGGACTTGAAAGAGAATCCACAACTGTTGCAGATTGGTGGGCAGGCTATCAGTCTCAGTTTACAGCAGCATTCAGCGCATATGAAGCTGTAAGCGAAAAAGAGATCACAATGGGTGGAATTGACGGTATGCAGTACACCTACACAGCAACTATGGCAGATGTGAAGTATAATTTTGTATGCTCTGCTGTTGTTCGCGGAAACTATGTTTACTATATGCTTTACACATCAACTCCCGATTATTTTGAAAATCATCTTGAAGAGCTTGATGGTATGATCAGCAATTTTAATTTTAAATAAATCAGGTTAATTATGAATTATATTTATCTTGATAACAGCGCAACAACGAAACCTTCAGAGGCCTCTCTCAAAAAAATGGGAGAGGCTTTGACTGTTTGCTACGGTAATCCCTCATCTGTGCATAAAATAGGCAATGAAGCTAAAAAAATGCTTGATGAGGCAAGACGACAGGTTGTTTTATCTCTTGGCTTCAGAAGAGAAAATGATTGCAGGCTGTTTTTCACATCGGGTGGAACTGAAGCTAATAATATGGCAATATTCGGCAGTGTTTATGCAAAGGACAGACCCAATAAAAACGGAAGTCGAGGAAAAATATTTATCTCAAACGGCGAGCATTCATCTGTTGTAAATGCGGCAAAAAGACTGGAATCAGAAGGCTTTACAGTTCTTGAAGTGCCAACGACTAATGGAGTGCTTGATCTTGATTTTATAAGAGAAAATGCGGATAATAACACTATCCTTGCGTCCTTTATGCTTGCCAATAATGAAACAGGCGCTATTTATGATGTTAAAAGCGCATTTCAGATAATTCGTGCAGCATCTCCTAAGGCAGTTTGCCATGTTGATGCAGTGCAGGCATATCTTAAAACAAAATTCACTCCCACATCTCTCACAGCTGACCTTCTTTCTGTCAGCGCTCACAAGATATTTGCTCCTAAGGGCGCAGGCGCTCTTTACGTAACTCACGATATGATAACTGCAAAGAGAATAATCCCTATTCTTTATGGCGGCGGTCAGGAGGATGACTACAGAAGCGGAACTGAAAATGTTCCAGCAATTGTAGCATTCGGAGCGGCGGCAGCTGAGGGAAAGGCGCAGATGTCAGAAAGAATTGAAAAGGTAACGATTCTCAGAGAAAAGATTCTTGAGGCAATTGGTGAAATGAATGTGAGAGCAAACATTCCCGAAAAATCTTTGCCCAATATTATAAATATAACTCTTCCCGGAATAAGAAGCGAGATAATGCTTAATTATCTTTCCGGAGAGGGAATTTGCATTTCTGCAGGCAGTGCTTGTTCAACACATTCATCAGGACCAAGCCAAGCGCTTCTTGCCTATGGTCTTCCTAAGGATGAGGCAGACACATCTGTGAGAATAAGCCTTTCTCACGAAAACACCGAAGAAGAAATTGATACATTTATAGCGGCATTAAATCGTGGAATAAACACTCTTGCTAAAAAATAAGTAGGTGAAAATATGAAAAAATACGAAGCTATTCTTTTCGACCTTGACGGAACATTGCTTTCTATGAATATGGACGATTTTATGAAGGCGTATTTTAAAAATCTGTGTATCGCTCTTGCTCCCTATGGCTTTGATGCCAAAAATCTTGTGGATAATATATGGGCAGGAACTGCCGCAATGGTTAAAAATGACGGAACAAGATCCAATGGAGAAGTTTTCTGGGAAACATTTGAGAAAATAAGTGGACGTGATATAAAAGAAGCGAAGAATACCTGCGATGAGTTCTATACAAAGGGATTCAACAATGTAAGATCAGTAATAGTAGAAAATCCTCTTGCCAAAAAGGCTGTTGAACTTGCAAGAGCCGCGGCAGGAAAGGTTGTTCTTGCAACAAATCCTCTTTTCCCCCGTCAGGGACAGCTGACTCGTATCAGCTGGATAGGACTTTGCGAAAATGATTTTGATATGATAACCTCTTATGAAACAGATTCTTTCTGCAAGCCAAACCCTATGTATTATAAATCAATTTGCGAAAGAATCGGTGTTAAGCCGGAAAATTGTCTTATGATCGGAAACGATGAGAGAGAAGATGGCTATGCGGCAAAAGAAGCAGGTCTTGACACTTATCTTGTAACTGATCATATTCTTGAAAATGAAAAATACCCCTGCGATTGTACAAGAGGCACATTTGCTCAGATGTGCGATTTTCTTGAAAGCCTTGAAAAATGAAGCTGAGATTACCTGTTTATTATAAAAAGTTTAGATGCATTGCCGACAGATGCACAGATAATTGCTGTATAGGTTGGGAGATCTGTATTGATAAAAAATCAGAGGAATATTATAGATCAGTTGAAGGTGATTTCGGAAAAAGACTGAGAGATAATATAAAGGATTCCTCATTTGTTCTTTGCGGAGAGCGCTGCGCTTTTCTCAACCCAAAAAACCTTTGCGATATAATTATTAATCTTGGCGAAAATCGACTTTGCGGAATATGCGCGGAGCATCCCAGATATTATGAATGGTTTGGGGAGATAAAGGAAGGCGGAATTGGTCTTTGCTGTGAAGAGGCTGCGAGAATTATTCTCACAGAGGGTGTCAGTGGTCAGTTTGTTGAAGAATATATAGCTGATGAGGACTCTGAAGAAATTGAAAGCGAAATATATGATTTTCTTTTCAATGTAAGAGAGAAAATATTCCGTTTTCTTGAAAGAAAGGATATTTCCTTTGCAAATAAGATAAATTCCTTGATCTCTTTTGGAGAAATGATTCAGGATAGTCTGGATTTTTCTGAATTTGAGGATCAGGAAATTGAAATGTGCAAGTGCGATGCAAAGAAAGAGGATATTGAAGGATTTGTTTCAGCATTTGAAGATTTTGAGCCTATTGATGAAAGCTGGACAAATGCTCTTGAAGGGTTGACAGAAAAATGCCCATGTATAAACGAAGAATATCTCACTAATATTTTCATATATTTTGTCTGGAGATATTTTATGAAGGCGCTGTTTGATGGAGATGTTATGTCCAAAATAAATCTTGCGGCAATAAGCTGTGCCATGATTGCAGTTATGGCTGAGGATGAATCTCTTGAAAGCTATATAAAAGCCGCAAAGCTATATTCAAAGGAAATTGAATATAGCGAGGAAAATCTTTCACTTATGCAGGAAATGAGCTATACAGAAAACGGATTTTCAGCAGAAAATCTTGCTAACTTATTTTCATAAAACAAAAAAGAATGCATATGCTTTAGCATATGCATTTTTATTTTGTGAGGACCTTATGAAGTATATTATTTCAATTTTCTTATGTTGCTTTATTCTCTGCGGATGCACATCTGCAAATGAGGAATTTTTTGATTATCAGAATGATGAAATGTCATTTCAATGCGCTATTGTTTATAATGGGCATGAAAATGAGGTTAAAATAACAATGAGTGCGCCAGATGAAAATGGAGAGAGGGAAACAGTCAGAGTGGAATATATTTCTCCTGAAATCATAAGCGGATACACGCTTGAAAAATCAGGCGGAGAATATAAAGGCAAAATGGGAGAAATTGAAATACCCTTTGGCGAAAATGCGGCAGGAGTTGTGAAAGATCTTGAAAGTATATTTTCTCTCACGGAGGATATGATCTCTTCAATTGAAACAGCAGAAAACGGGATGACAGAGGCTGCATTTGTTTGCGAAGAAATAAGCGGCAAGGTTATTATGAATGATATAGGAGAGCTTTCGTCAATTGAGGCAAACTTTGACCATGGGGATAGCTTGAGTTTGAAGGTGAAGGAGTGATAAAAGTCTCCTAGGACACCGCCAAAGCGGTTTTTTGGGAGGTGCCCGAGGCGAGCGAGGGCGGAAGGGTTTTATAATAACATAAACATTCATACCTTTATGTAAATTTAAGTTAAAAGTTGATTGTGATAAATATGACCTTCCGTCACGCCTTAGGGAGTGCCACCTCCCCTAAAACTTGATTCGCAAGTATCAGTGGAGGATTAGTCAGGTAAACGATAATTTAACACACAAATTAAAAAGGGCAACCTCAAGTTGCCCTTTATGTGTTATTCAGCTGCCATTAATAGTATACAGGAGAAAATAAATCCTGCAAGGGCGAATAGCCCCAGGTATAAATACAAACGGTTCTCAAAGTAATAAACATTTTTATTTAAAACCCTCTTTTTGTAGCCGTATTCGCTATTAAGAATATATCTCATGGCATCAAGCCAAGTGTCCTTGCAAAGCTTTTCTGCGGAAGTGATTGAAGACTTTCGGAGGATCTTCTTTATCTTTTTTTCAATTTTTGCAATAAGCGTCTCTTTTTTTATAATATATTCTTTTGGTTTAGCTCCGGTATGATATCTCTCAGCTTTTCTGATAAAAAAGGAATAGTCTTTGCAGATATCCTTTTTTAAGAGGATTTTATCTGAAGGAGTTATGGTGAGAACTATGCAGTTATAGCGATTTGGCAGATTCTGAAATGTTTTTTCACGCCTGCGATATAAAAATCCGAAAGAGTAGTCGTGTTTAAGAAATCTCCAGTCTTTGACTTTTCTTTCGAAATATTTTTTTGTTACGTTTATGGTAATTCCGTTTTCACCCAGTTCTTTGTTATATTTGGAAACTAAGGTTTCTACAGCTTTTTTTAAAGTTTCAATCTCCGGATTCATATAAGACTCCTTTGTTGTTATAAATTAAAGATAACATATTGTTTTGGAGTTGTCAACGAGAGAACAGTTGGTATGAAATTTTTGGAGCTGTGCTGCTCGTGTCGGTTCTGCCCTTTCAAATCCCTTCCAATTATCAGCCCCATAAAAAAACACCCGCAAAATGCAGGTGTTTTTTATGCGAAAGAGCGACTAAAAGTAGCGTGTATCATCTGTTCGACAAATTGGAATTTACCTATTTTATTTTGCTTAAGATTTCTTCAGCAGAAACACCATAGAGTTTTGCCAATGCAAGCAAATTTGATGTGCTTGGGTCGGATGTACCATTTTCCCATTTTGACACGGCTTGTCTGCTTACGCCAAGACTTTCAGCAACAAATTCTTGTGTCATTTTGCAATTTGTTCTATATACTTTTAATGCTTCACCTAAGGATATTTTTGCTTCGTTTTTTTCTTTTCTTACATCGGCCGATTTCAAATACTTTCTAAGCGCTTTAACAATCAGAATGATAATGTAAACCAAAGGTACATAGAAAAAGGCGACCGTTACGAGAAACATTAGTATAGTAGTTGCCATAATAAATCCTCCTTCTTTTAGGTTCGAGGAAATTATATCAAACAAGGCAGGTTGACTCCACCAACTATCGCGCAATTATCAGTTGCATATGTCAAATTCAAGTTTGCCTAACTGTTCGTCAAATTGGAATTTGACGAATCAGTTTATTCTTTGTCTTTCTTGCCTAAGCTGAAAATTAGCTTTTCGCTTTTTGCTTACGGTAGAATTTTACGACAGATATAATCGTTAGAATAATCGCAATTCCTGTGCCAATTACATGCAAACCTTCAGAGATTGCTCGACCAATGATGTCATCACAAACATAATTTAGATATAGCCAGCCGCATTGTAGATGTGTGCAAGCAGTAACAACTATATGAAGCATGCCAAGTGTAATCACTTGTAGCCATGTATTTGCACATTTATTGTTTACAAAGAACAGCAAAATATGGATAAAAGGAAATGCTCGGTACAATAATGTAGCGCCAAAATCATAGAAATAGCAAAGACCAAGTGGTGCAATATTGGATATAATTGCTAGTAGAAAGAAGCAACACTTTTTTGTGCGTTCAACTAACATGTTATTCTGATGTGTGTTTTCCCGATTCATATTGTCATCCCTTTCTTACATTTCCAAATATTTTGTCAAATAGGCTAACATCTAACATCGTAGGGGCGAACTGCGTTCGCCTGCTGGCGGTCACAGACCGCCCCTACATATTCTATCGAAACCAGCCGTCAAATTCAAGTTTGTCTAAATGAAGTATACCATAATGCAATTCGTTTTTCAATGATATATCGCCTGTGCGAAACAAATCAACGGTTGCCGTTGCATATCATCAATGCGAAGCATTGTATATCACCAACACGCAGTGTTGTATCTCATCAAGCCGCAGGAGTATGCACCTTCGGTGATGATATACGCCTTGCGGCGATGATATACACGCTAAAGCGTGATGATATACCAAGCCTGCGGCTTGGATAAAAAAAGAAGTAACTTTTGGTAGACAAAAGTTACTTCTTTTTTGGAGCTGGTAGTGGGATTTGAACCCACGGCCCGCGCATTACGAATGCGCTGCTCTACCCCTGAGCCATACCAGCGTACCAATAAATTTTATCATACGCCTGTATGTTTGTCAATAATGTTGGTTTGACAAAATACTTTTGTTTACAACAAGGTGGATTTGTGATAGAATTTTTACAGTAGAATAAATTAATATAAAAGAAACGCTATAAGCATCATAATTTTAAGTATGAGGTGAAAATATGCAATTTTTATATTTCCTTGAAGGAATAAGAAATCCGTTATTAACGGCTATAATGTCCTTTTTCACTCTTTTTGGTGAAGAAACAGTTTTCATTGTTCTTGCAATGATTCTTTTCTGGTGCATCAACAAATACGAGGGCTATTATATGCTCACAATAGGATTTTTTGGAACATTGTTGAATAATTTTTTAAAGGTCAATTTCAGAGTTGATCGCCCTTGGGTACGTGATCCCGATTTTCATGCAGTTGAATCAGCTATAGAGGGCGCAGGAGGATATTCTTTCCCCAGCGGCCATACTCAGTCTTCCGTCGGCTCATTCGGCGCTGTTGCAAGATGGGAGAAAAACAAGATAGTGCGTGGTATATGCATTGCTCTTTGCATTGTGGTTCCCTTTTCAAGAATGTATCTTGGTGTTCACACTCCTGCTGACGTGTTGACATCTGTAGCTATAGCTCTTGTTATGATATTTGGGTTTTATCCTGTTTTCAAAAAGGCAGAAAACAAGGCAGGGACTATGAGAATTTTAATGGCGGTTCTTCTTGTGTGGTCAATATTTCAGATATTCTTTATGGAGCTTTATCCTTTCCCTGCTGATGCAGATGCGGAACGAATTATGAGCGGTGTTAAAAACACATATAAAATGCTTGGCGCTATAGCAGGTCTTTGGGTGGTGTTTGAGTTTGACACCAGATTTATCCGCTTTGAAACAAAAGCAGTTTGGTGGGCTCAGATAATAAAGGTTGCCCTTGGTCTTGGTCTTTCTCTCGGTGTTAAGGAGCTGGGATATGCCCTTTTCGGCGCATTTGTTCCTCAGCCTGCAGATCGTGCCCTCACATATTTTGTTATGGTGATTTTTGCAGGAGCAGTTTGGCCTTTGACATTTAAGTGGTTCAAGAAAAAATAACGTATAAAAAGCGTGATTTCTTAAGCCTCCCCTGATATTCGCAAAGCGAATCTTAGGGGAGGTGGTTTTTTGTCACTTCAAATTTATTGAAGTGACGAAAAGACGGAAGGGTTCAAAATTTTATAATCGTATTTTATCATTTTTTAGCAAATGCATCTATACTTAATCAAAAATAACCCCTCCGTCACACCTTTGAGTGTGACACCTCCCCTAAGACTTGCTTAGCAAGTGTCAGGAGAGGCTTTATTGAATGACATTTTATAATAACTTTCTTGACAAAAAGATAAAAAGGTTATAGAATTAAAATAGATAAAAGCCCCTAATAAATTTTATATACAGAAAGTAGGTTTTGCCAATGGAAAGAAAAAAGATTCTTTTTGTTACAAGTGAGGCTGTTCCCTTTATTAAGACAGGCGGTCTTGCTGACGTTGCAGGTACTCTTCCCAAGTATTTCGACAATAAGAAGTATGACGTTCGCGTTATTCTCCCCAAGTATCTCTGTATAAAGCCTCAGTGGAAGGAAAAGCTCACTTATCTCACTCACTTTGAGATGGACCTTTCCTGGAGAAAGCAGCACGTTGGAATCTTTACGGCTGAGATCGACGGCACGAGCTTCTATTTTATCGATAACGAGTTCTATTTCGCAGGCGATAAGCCCTACGGCGAGATCCGCGGTGATATGGAAAAGTTTATCTATTTCTCAAAGGCGGCTCTTTCTTCTCTTCCCATTATCGGATTCCGCCCCGATATCATCCATTGTCATGACTGGCAGTCCGGTCTTGTTCCCGTATTCCTTAACGACAGCTTCCAGGGTGATTTGTTCTTCCGCGGTATCCGCACTATTATGACAATTCACAACCACAAGTTCCAGGGTGTATACGGCAAGGATATGCTTACTGACGT
>JAZQUP010000025.1:0-19041 GCA_045631345.1 Candidatus Avispirillum sp. | reverse complement strand
CCTTCCGTCTTGCCTTCGGCAAGCCACCGTCTCGCTGCGGCTCGGTCACGCTCGGGCTCTAACACGCCACCGGCGTGTTATTCACTACCCTTACGCCACTTCGTTACCCTAAAAACTGCTCCGCAGTTATCAGTGGAGGCTATGGTGGTAAACGATAATTTAGCGCTCTAAGCCTCCCCTGACGCTACCGAAGGTGGTTTTAGGGGGGCACAGCGAAGCTGTGGTGGAAGGATCAAAAAAACGGGCGAAACCGCCCGTTTTTCTTTGTGTAATTATGCTTCGATATATCCGTCTTCGCCGGGGCACTTCCAAAGGAGAGAGTGCTGTTCAAGGGGAGGATTGGAAAGAGTATCGAGAGAGTGGAATTCCATATTATGAGTAACATCATATTTTCTCATATAATCAAAGCGCTTAGCAGCGTTTGCATGGATCTTTTCTGTGAATGCAGCCTTATCAGCTTCATCAGCCATATCTCTCTGCTGACGGAGGAGGAAGTCCTCATAGTCAAAGAGGTGGATTCTGGAGCGGCGAACATTCATAAGAGTGATGTCGTCAGTTGCAGCAGCCTCTGCAGCATCAAAGTATTCCTTACCTCTCTTGAGGAACTCAACCTTGCCTGCGTAGTCGCTTTCAAGACCACGAACGAAATAGTACTGAGTGGGGTCATCAAAGTAGATGCCGAAGTGGGAATCTCTTGAGCCTTCATATACCATTTCAAGATAATCAACGATGTTCTGAGCGCCTGCGCCGTAGAAGTCGTGAATAAACTCAACGATAAGCTCCTTATATTTTTCAACGCTCATAAGAGGATCCCAGAGAAGTCTTGCGATGATATAGCCCTTCAGCTCGCCAAACTCACCATTGAGAGAAGCGTAGTTACCCTGCTCAAAGAGACCTGTTACATTGTTTGAAGCAAAGAAGTTAACGTCCTTGCGAAGTCCTTCAAGAGTGAAGAAGAGAACAGGGAAGTTTGTGAAGTTTGTTGTGTAGTTCCAAACGTAGAGAGTGGGAGCGATCTTGGACCATTCAAGCAGATTTTCTGCAAAGCTCTGATCGTTTTCATCATCATGTCCGGGTTCAACTGCGCATTCTGCAACAGAATGTCTGAAGCAGCATTCAATAGAGCAGAGACGAATAATTACGTTGTCACGGGGACGAAGGTTCTTGGGGGGAACACGTGTTGTTCTATATGCGAATGTGTCAAACATAACGTTGGGGTATTCCGGACCAAGCTCATCAGCAACACGGTTAACGAACTGGAGCATAACGCCCATATCGCTGCCTTCCTTGTCGCTTACAGCCTTACATCTTTCGCACTGGCAGGCGCCGATGAAGCCGTCGTTCTGAGTGATTGAAACGAGAGTTGCATCAGGATTTTCGTTAAGAAGCCAACGAAGATTCTTGATAACCTTCTTATAGTTCTCTTCGTCTGTGAGACAGGGCTGAACCCAAGCTCTTTCGCCATATTTGCACTGCTCTGTGAGCCAACCGATTGTGTGCTCAAAGCCACCTGCATAGTTAACGTCGCCGCCGATCTTTGCAGGGAATCTTTCTCTTCCGTGGCAACCATTGATCTTCAGCTTAGCGCTGATGCCTGTGTCGCCAACAGACTTCCAATAGGAGTTTCTGTATGCAAATTTAGGAACCTGCTTGTTGTAGATGCCATCTGCAATTTCAAGCTCTGTGTTGCGGGGAACACGCTCAAAATCGTTTGTGTAGAAACGGCAGTTGCAATATTCTTCAAGAAAAGCATAAACACCGTAAAGCGCGCCGCGAACCTCGCTGCCGAGGATGTAGATCTTTTCACCTTCGGTTTTAATGATAAAGCCTTCTTTTCCAAGCTCTTCCTTTTCTTCTTCTGTATAGCCGCCTCGGTTTGTGTAACCAACGATGATCTCTTTGTCCTGAGGGTGACGGCTATCCTGGAAATAGGGAAGCATAGCGCCGGAAATCTTGAAGATGTATGCCTTCAGCTCTTCTGCTGCGTACTTAAGGGATTCGGTGGGGCATGAGGGGTAAATAATCTGATAAGCCGAATCCTTAGCTGATGTAAAAAGCATTATAAAATCCTCCGATCATATAGTTAATAATAATATATCAAATTTTCACAGTTTTTTCAAGGCAATCCGGCAATTATTTGAAAAAATAATAAATAAAAATTATTATTCTGAAACATCAGTTGTTTCTAAGGTGCGGCGCAGGGCTGCTTCGTAGAGCTCGTCGATATCGAAGCTGCCGCCGCCCACCCTTGTTTCGCTTTTTCCCTTGTCTTTATCTTTATCTTTGTCTTTGTCTTTGTCTTTGTCTTTGTCTTTGTCTTTGTCTTTGTCTTGGCTAGATTCGCTGGCGTTTGGTAGCGCTTGGTAGCGTTCGCTTGCGGCTGCTGCGTTCGCTTTTTTCGCTTTTCCTCCCAATGCTCCGTTTCTCCTATTTGTTTCAACCACAGCATCATAGTGCTCGTGAGCTTTATTAATAAGATTTCTGCACATGGGAAACAAAATTCTCTCATTTCCCGTTAGCTCAATTATTTCTTTCCCCTTTGCGTATTGAAGCATTGCGATTATCAGCCTGCCTCTTTCCTCATATGTGAGAAATTCTGTGGATTCCTCCCAATCATAAAATATTTTTATATATTCAAGCGCCAAGCTTGCACCTCCTTTTATGAGATGCTATCACAAAATAAGATGTATTTCTCCCTGTAGTATTCCCGATTGACGCAAGTATAGAGCCTGTGAACTGATTGTAAAGGGTATTGTTTGTCTCATTTGATACAAAACTGCGGGGACTTTGTTTTATTTTGACAAAAAAGACGCTATATAATGAAGAAAATTTCCAAAAAGTGTGGAAAAGTTAGGATGAATATAGTATAATAAGCATAACTAATTAGATTTTTCAGGAGGAAAAAATAATGAAAAAAACATTGACCTCTGTGCCTTTTAAGGACACCCCCGAGCAGAAGGCGCGCCTTGACGAGATCATTGAAGCTCATAAGAATGAGCCCGGCGCACTGATGCCCATTATGCAGAAGGCTCAGGAGGTATACGGATATCTTCCCCCCGAGGTTCAGAAGCATATCGCAATCAAGATGGATATTCCCGAGAGCGAGGTTTATGGTGTTGCAACATTCTATTCCCAGTTCCTGCTCAATCCTATGGGAACAAATCCTGTTGCAGTTTGCCTTGGAACAGCTTGCTATGTAAAGGGAAGCGGTCTTCTTATGGAGAAGCTGGAGAGCGTTCTTGGTATTGAAAACGGCGGCATCACAAGCGACCGTCAGTTCAGCCTCAGCGCAACAAGATGCATCGGCGCATGCGGTCTTGCTCCCGTTCTTACAGTTGGCGAGGATGTTTACGGACGTCTTGTTCCCGATGACATCGAAGGTATTATTGCTAA
Organism: Candidatus Avispirillum sp.; assembly: GCA_045631345.1. Taxonomy (GTDB): domain Bacteria; phylum Bacillota; class Clostridia; order Oscillospirales; family CAG-272; genus Avispirillum. The sequence goes on along the minus strand of JAZQUP010000025.1, from coordinate 15,648 downwards.
GTACAGATAAATAAATTAAGGAAGGCGGTTACATATGAAAATAGGTGAAATACAGAATCTTCTTAATGCTGAGGTTCTCTGCGGAGAGGATCAGCTTGAATGCCAGGTGTATTCCGCCTGCTCAAGCGATATGATGAGCGATGTGCTTGCCTTCGTTAAGGATCAGGCAGTTCTGCTCACAGGCCTTGTAAATCCTCAGGTTATCAGAACAGCTGAGATGATGGATATGAAATGCGTTGTGTTTGTTCGCAAGAAGGTTCCCGGAGAGGACATTGTTGAGCTTGCAAGGGATGCCGGAATTGTTATTATGCGAAGCAATCTTCGTATGTTTGAAGCTTGCGGCATACTTTACAGCGCAGGCCTTAAGGGACACGAAAAGGGTGGAAACTGATATGGCAGACGAAATGATCAGATTCCATTTTGATGTGGACGGAGATGATTTTTCTTCTGCAGGCGCAGCATCTGTTGAGGTTAAGAAAAGACTGAGACAGCTTGGCTTTGCTCCCGATGTTATCCGCCGAGTTGCTATTGCAATGTATGAAGGCGAGATAAATATGGTTATCCACGCAGACGGAGGAACGGTTACAGTTGAAGTCGGCGATGATGACATCACAATGATTTTGTCCGACCATGGCCCCGGAATTGAAAATGTGGAGCTTGCAATGCAGGAGGGATATTCAACTGCAAGAGATAATATCCGCTCTCTTGGCTTTGGCGCAGGAATGGGCCTGCCGAATATGAAAAAATACACCGATGATATGAAAATAGAAACAGAGATCGGTGTTGGCACAACCGTTATAATGAAAGTCAACGTTTGATTTTCAAGAGGTGCCGAAATGTCAGAATATAAGCATTCTGTTTCGCTTGATGTTTCAAAGTGTAAGGGATGTACCCATTGTCTTAAAAGATGTCCCACAGAGGCTATCAGAATAAGAGATGGTAAGGCTGATATAAACTCCGAAAAGTGTATTGATTGCGGAGAATGCATCAGAGTTTGTCCCTATAAAGCCAAAAAGGCTGTTTATGATCCACTTGAAAGATTAAACGACTACAAATATAAAATCGCTCTCCCCGCCCCCACGCTCTATGGACAGTTTGATAATCTGGACGATATAGATTTTATCATTCAGGGCCTTTATGATATGGGCTTTGACGATGTTTTTGAGGTGGCAAAGGCGGCAGAGCTTGTAACGGAATACACGAGACAATATCTGCATAGAGAAAATCTGAAAAAACCTGTTATCAGCTCGGCTTGTCCCGTAATTGTAAGGTTGATAAGCACTCGTTTCCCTTATCTTTGCGAAAACGTTATGCCCATTCTTCCTCCGGTTGAGGTGGCAGGAAAGCTGGCTCGTGAAAAGGCATTGTCAGAGCATCCTGAGCTGAAAAGCGAGGATATAGGGTGCTTCTTCATTTCCCCCTGCCCTGCAAAGGTCAGCTATGTTAAAAACGGCTTCTCAGGAGAGAAAAGTTATGTTGATGAAGTTATCTCTGTATCAGACGTGTATTTCAAATTGATTTCTTACATGAATAAAATAAGCTCCCCCGAGGCTTCCTGCGAATCGGGAATGGTTGGCGTTGGCTGGGCAATAGCCGGCGGCGAATCAACATCGGTTTTCAATGATAGATATCTTGCGGCAGATGGCATTGAGAATGTTATCAGAGTGCTTGATCAGATCGATAATTCCGATTTCCCCGAGCTTGAATTTATAGAGCTGAACGCTTGTAACGGCGGATGCGTTGGCGGAGTTATGACAGTTGCAAACCCCTATATAGCAAAGGCGAGAATTCAATCGCTGAAAAGGTATCTTCCCGTTTCTCCCAACACTCACGGAATGAAGGCAGAGATCCCCGATTATGTTGTAATGCCCGAGCTTGAATATCAGCCCACATGTCCTCTTTCTCAGAACAGAAAAGAGGCTATGAGAATGATGGCAGATATTCAGGAGATCAGAAAGGATCTTCCCGACCTTGATTGCGGCTCCTGTGGAGCTCCAACCTGCGCAGCATTTGCGGAGGATATTGTGCGAGGAGAGACTTGCGCAGATGAATGCGTGGTGTTTATGCGCCAGGTATTCCATGATTATATCGCAAGACATCAGGCAAGAATGGCAGAGGAGGCAGAAAAGAGAAAAAATGAAAAATCTTGAAGCTATTGCCGTTGAAATGGGGCTAACCCATGTTTGCGGCTCTCTTGATCGTGAGGTTTGCGGCTGTTATGCAGGAGACCTGCTCAGTTGGGTTATGAGCCATGCAGAGTATGGTCATCTGTGGATAACGATTATGTCCAATATAAATGTTGTTGCTGTTGCAAGTCTTTGCGAGGTTGCTTGTATAATTCTTGCAGAGGGCGTCACTCTGGATGATGATGCCAGAGCAGCTGCGGAAAATCAGGATATATGCGTTTTTGAGTCGAAGCTTTCAACATATGAGCTTTGCGCTCTTGCTTCCAAATGTATAAATGAATAAATATTATTATGATCTGCATATCCACTCATGTCTTTCTCCGTGCGGAGATAATGATATGACTCCTGCCAATATCGCAGGAATGGCGGCGGTTAAGGGGCTTCAGATAGTAGCGCTCACCGATCATAATTCAACAGCAAACTGTCCCGCATTCTTCAAGGCCTGCAAGGCATACGGAATTATTCCTGTTGCGGGAATGGAGCTGACAGTTTCTGAGGATATTCACCTGCTGTGCCTTTTCAGAGATCTCTGTAGCGCTATGGCTTTTGGCGATGAAGTGGATAAGCACAAAATAAATATTAAAAACCGTCCCGATATTTTCGGCCATCAGTTTGTTATGGACGAAAAAGATAACATTATTAGAGAGGAAGAAAACCTTCTTCTGAATGCAACAATGCTTTCGCTTGATGAGGGAACAGCGTTGGTTCGCAAAATGGGCGGTGTTTGCTATCCTGCTCATATTGACAGAACGTCAAACGGAGCAGTTGCAATTCTGGGCGCATTTCCCGATTGGCTTTCTTACACAGCTTATGAGCTGAGCGGAAAAGGAGTTAAGTCAGAGGAGGAAATGAAAAATCCCTCAATAAAAGATCTTAAATGCGTAGTCAGCTCCGATGCCCATTATCTTTGGGATATGTCGGAGGCGGAGAATTATTTTCTCCTTGATGATGAACCATATAGCAGCAGCCTTGTTAGAAATAAGCTCATTGATATGTTGGAGGAAATATGAAAGATTTATCATTATATATCCTTGATATCGCAATGAACTCAGTTCGTGCAGGGGCAAAGAATATTTCAATTCTTTTAAATGAAGAAAATAATCTTCTAACATTGAGAATTGAGGATAACGGCTGCGGTATGACAGGCGAACAGGTTGAAAAGCTTTCAAACCCGTTCTTCACAACAAGAAAAACAAGAAAGGTTGGCCTTGGAGTTCCTTTTCTTCGTATGCTCAGCGAAATGACAGGCGGCAAGGTGATGGTCACCTCAAGACCTGAGGCTGAATATGAGAATCACGGAACAGAGGTTGTGGCAACCTTTTATACAAATCATATAGACTTTATTCCCCTTGGGGATGTGGTTGAAACTATGGTAACTCTCATTCAGGGAAATCCCGATTCCGATTATGTTTTCAGGCATAAAACAGATTCGCTTGATGTCAATATGGACACAAGGGAAATGAGAGCTATCCTTGGGGATGATATTCCCCTGAATGCCTATGAGGTTCTCTCATTTATAAGAGAATTTCTTTACGGGCAATATGAACAATGAAAATAATATCTATGAAAATGAAAGGAAATAAACTAAAATGAAAACTTTAGCTGAACTTGCTGCTATCAGAGAGCAGATGAAGGATAAGGTTGCGATCCGTACAGGAAGCGGCGCAGTTCGTGTAGTTGTTGGTATGGCAACATGCGGTATCACAGCAGGCGCAAGACCTGTTCTTAACGCTTTTGTTGAAGAGGTAACAAAGGCAGGCCTTAATGAAAAGGTTATGGTAACTCAGACAGGATGCATCGGCATCTGCCAGTATGAGCCCGTAGTTGAGATCTATGAGGACGGCAAGGATAAGGTTACATACGTTAAAATGACAGCTGATAAGGCAAAGGAAGTTGTTGAAAAGCACCTGAAGGGCGGTAACGCAGTTTCCGAATATCTTATTGGTAACACAGATTTATAATTTACGGAGGAATACATAATTATGGTTCGTTCACATGTCCTTATTTGCGGAGGTACCGGCTGTACATCCTCCGGAAGTAATAAAATTAAAGACGCTCTTGCAGCCGAGCTTCAGGTAAAGGGCCTTGAAGAGGAAATTAAGATCGTTCAGACAGGATGCTTCGGCCTTTGCGCTCTTGGTCCTATTATGATCGTTTATCCCGAAGGAACATTCTATTCCAGAGTAACTCCCGAGGATATTCCCGAAATCGTTGAAGAGCATCTTCTCAAGGGTCGTATTGTAGACCGTCTTGTTTATAACGATGCTGCTGCAGGCGAAGAAAAGACAGAGGTTAACACATCTCTTAACGACACAGCATTCTATAAGAAGCAGCATAGAGTTGCTCTTCGTAACTGCGGTGTTATCAACCCTGAAAAGATTGACGAATATATCGCAATGGACGGATATTTCGCTCTCGGTAAGGTTCTCACAGAAATGAGCCGCGAGGACGTTATCCAGACTCTCCTTGATTCTGGACTTCGTGGCCGTGGTGGCGCAGGCTTCCCCACAGGTCTCAAGTGGAAGTTCGCTATGGGCGGAGAGGGCCAGAAGTATGTTTGCTGTAACGCAGACGAAGGTGACCCCGGCGCATTTATGGACCGTTCTATTCTTGAAGGCGACCCCCATGCAGTTCTTGAAGCAATGGCTATCGCAGGCTATGCTATCGGCGCAGATCAGGGTTATATCTATGTTCGTGCTGAGTATCCTATCGCTGTAAACCGTCTCCAGATCGCTATTGACCAGGCTCACGAATATGGTCTTCTCGGCGATAACATTATGGGAACAGGCTTTAAGTTTGATATTCAGCTCCGTCTTGGCGCAGGTGCGTTCGTTTGCGGTGAGGAAACAGCTCTTATGACAAGTATTGAGGGTAAGCGTGGTGAGCCCAGACCTCGTCCTCCTTTCCCTGCAGTTAAGGGTCTCTTTGGTAAGCCCACAATCCTTAACAACGTTGAAACATATGCAAACATTCCTCAGATCATCCTTAAGGGCGCTGACTGGTTCTCTTCTATGGGAACAGAAAAGTCCAAGGGTACAAAGGTATTTGCTCTTGGTGGTAAGATCACAAACACAGGTCTTGTAGAAGTTCCTATGGGAACAACTCTTCGTGAGGTTGTTGAGGAGATCGGTGGCGGTATTCCCAACGGCAAGAAGTTCAAGGCTGCTCAGACAGGCGGACCTTCCGGCGGATGTATCCCTGCTTCTCTTATTGACACTCCCATTGACTATGATAACCTTCTTGCAATCGGCTCCATGATGGGCTCCGGCGGTCTTATCGTTATGGACGAAGATACATGTATGGTTGACCTTGCTAAGTTCTTCCTTGAATTCACAGTTGATGAATCCTGCGGTAAGTGTGCTCCCTGCCGTATCGGTACAGTTCGTATGCTTGAGCTTCTTGAAAAGATCACAGACGGACGTGGCGAAATGGAAGATATTGACAAGCTTGAAGAGCTTGCTAACTATATCAAGAGCGCATCTCTCTGCGGTCTTGGACAGACAGCTCCCAACCCCGTTCTTTCAACTCTCCGTTATTTCCGTGATGAGTATGAAGCGCATATCGTAGAAAAGAGATGTCCCGCAGGCGTTTGTAAGAAGCTCCTTAACTATGTTATCGATGCTGACAAGTGTAAGGGATGTACTCTCTGCTCTCGTGTATGTCCTGCAGGCGCTATCAACGGCGCAGTTAAGCAGGCTCACACAATTGACACAGAAAAGTGTCTGAAGTGCGGCGCTTGTATCGAGAAATGTAAGTTCGGTGCAATTTCCAAGAAATAAGAAAGGGGTAGTGATAAATAATGGAAACAAAAATGCTTAACATTAAAATCAATGGCGCAGATTATACTGTCCCTTACGGCATCACAGTTCTCGAGGCTTGTAAGCAGGCGGGCATTGAAATTCCCACTCTGTGCTATCTTAAAGACGTAAATGAAATCGGCGCTTGCCGTCTCTGCCTTGTTGAGGTAGTAGGCGCAAGAGGCCTTGTAACATCTTGTGTATATCCTATTGAGCGTGAGGGAACAGAGATCCTCACAAACACAGAAAAGGTTAAGAACGCAAGAAAGATGAACATCCAGCTCGTTCTTTCTGCTCATGAAAAGAAGTGCCTTTCCTGTATCCGTTCAAAGACATGTGAACTTCAGAAGTATGCTCACGACTTTGGCGTAGACGAAAACTATTTCACTCCTGCAAAGGAAGAAAAGCTTCCCGTTGATGTGTCCGGCACATCTATCGTTCGTGATCCCAATAAGTGTATCCTTTGCCGTCGTTGCGTAGGCGCTTGTAATAAGGTTCAGGGCATCGGCGCTATCGGCGCTCAGAACAGAGGATATGACACAGTTATCGGCTGCGCTGCTGAAGTTGATCTTGCTTCAACAACATGTATCAACTGCGGTCAGTGTATCGTTGCTTGTCCTGTTGGCGCTCTTTATGAAAAGGACGACACAGATAAGATCATGGAAGCTATCAATGATCCCACAAAGCATGTAGCAATCTGCTGCGCACCTTCTGTTCGTGCTCAGATCGGCGAATGCTTCGGCTATGAGCCCGGCACAGATTGCGAGGGCAAAATGGTTGCAGCTCTCCGTCGCCTTGGCTTTGACGGCGTTTATGATATGAACTTCACAGCTGACCTTACAATTATGGAAGAGTCAACAGAGCTTCTTGGCAGAATCCAGAATGGCGGCGCACTTCCTATGATCACATCCTGTTCTCCCGGATGGATCAAGTATTGCGAGCACTATTTCCCTGAAATGACAGAAAACCTCTCCACATGTAAGTCTCCTCAGCAGATGTTCGGCGCAATCTATAAGGCGTTCTTCTGCCAGAAGATGGGCGTTGATCCTAAGGATGTTGTTTTCGTTTCTGCAATTCCTTGTACAGCTAAGAAGTTTGAGGTTGGCCGTGATGGTCAGGCAAACGATGGCATTCAGAATGTTGACATCGCTGTAACAACAAGAGAGCTTGGCAGACTTATTGAAGCTTCCGGTATCAACTTCAAGGCTCTTCCCGATGAAAAGTTTGACACTCCTGTAGACGTTGGCTCAGGCGCAGGCGTCATCTTCGGCGCAACAGGCGGCGGTATGGGGGCTGCTCTCAGAACAGCTGCAGAGGTTATCCTCGGAACAACTCTTGAAAAGGTTGAATTTGAGGATGTTCGTGGCACAGAGGGTATCAAGTTTGCTGAATATAAGCTTGGAGATCTCACAGTTAAGGTTGCTGTTGCAAGCGGCACAGCTAATGCAAATAAGCTTCTTAAGGGTATCCAGAGCGGCGAATATGAGGCTCACTTCATTGAGATCATGGCTTGTCCCGGCGGTTGCGTAAACGGCGGCGGTCAGCCTATCCAGCCCGCAAGCGTTCGCAATTCTATGGACCTCCGTGCAGTTCGTGCAAAGGTTCTCTATGATGCTGATGCTAATCTCCCCCTCAGAAAGTCTCACGAAAACCCCATCGTTAAGATGGTTTATGATGAGTTCCTCGGAGAGCCCAATAGCCATAAGGCTCATGACCTCCTCCATACTCATTACGTTAAGAGAGGCAGATAATAATGTAATAAAATCCTCCCGAAAGGGAGGATTTTTGTTGTATCTAATCAGCGTAAAGACTTGAAATTTTATATTAGCTAAACGATAATTTAGTGTACTAAGGCTCCACTGACACCACGGAAGGTGGTTTTAGGGGAGCTGTCGAGCGTTAGCGAGACTGAAGGGGAGGGAAATAGTGAAGAGTGAACTCGGTAGGGGACGGCGCCCTCGACGTCCCGTTTTAATTTCAATCATTTTTTTACCCTTCCGTCTTGCCTTCGGCAAGCCACCTTCTCCGCTGGAGAAGGCTTAGGATAGCCTATCACAAAGGCTCCCCGCTGATTAGGGGAGCTGTCGAACGCAGTGAGACTGAGGGGTAGGGAAATAGTGAAGAGTGAACTTGGTAGGGGACGGCGCCCTCGACGTCCCGTTTTAATTTCAATCATTTTTTATACCCTTCCGTCTTGCCTTCGGCAAGCCACCTCCCCTAAAAACTGCTCCGCAGTTATCAGTGGAGGCTATGGTGGTAAACGATAATTTAGTGTACTAAGGCTCCACTGACACCACGGAAGGTGGTTTTAGGGGAGCTGTCGAACGAAGTGAGACTGAGGGGTAGGAAAATAGTGAAGAGTGAACTCGGTAGGGGACGGCGCCCTCGACGTCCCGTTTTAATTTCAATCATTTTTTCTACCCTTCCGTCTTGCCTTCGGCAAACCACCTTCTCCGCTGGAGAAGGCTTAGGATAGCCTATCACAAAGGCTCCCCGCTGATTAGGGGAGCTGTCGAACGAAGTGAGACTGAGGGGTAGGAAAATAGTGAAGAGTGAACTTGGTAGGGGACGGCGCCCTCGACGTCCCGTTTTAATTTCAATCATTTTTTATACCCTTCCGTCTTGCCTGTGGCAAGCCACCTCCCCTAAAAACTGCTCCGCAGTTATCAGTGGAGGCTCAGTTAGATAAACGATAATTTGCCGATTAACTCATAGGAGCGACATATGGTCGTCTGTTTTAAAACGTTTTGTCAAATCTGCTGAAAAAATAAGAAAAAATTTGTGAAAACCTATTTACAAGCTGAGGGGAATATGATATAATTCGCTTTGGCAATGTCGGCTTCTCGGAATACGGATAAAAGGCTTGCGAAATGCAGGCTACGATCACCCACCGCATTCTGAGCTGCTTGATGCTAAAATTATTATTTTTATGAGGTGAATCAAAATGATCACAGTTGAAGAAAAGGCAAAAATCATTGAAGAGTACAAGATGCACGAAGGCGACACAGGTTCTCCTGAAGTTCAGATCGCTATTCTTTCTTACAGAATCAAGACTCTCACAGAGCATCTCAAGCTCAACAAGAAGGACTTCCACTCCAAGCGCGGTATGATGAAGATGGTTGGTCACAGACGTAACCTTCTTAACTACCTTATGAAGAAGGATATCAACCGTTACCGTGCAATCGTTGAAAAGCTCGGTCTCAGAAAGTAATTTTACTTTTACAAAGTCCGGCAAATAGCAAGGAAAAATGTCGGCTGCGGCAAGGCGCAAAACCCTTGTCGCAGCCGCTATTTGTAAAAAGGTTTCTCCTGTGAATTAGCAGTTAAATATGAGCTGAGGGTGAGAGTTCGTATTTAAGTGCTAATTATTCGGAGAAACGGAAAATAATTGAAAGGAACTATTAAAAATGTTTGAAAATTACAGAACATTCGAGTTTGAACTCGCAGGCAGACCTCTTATCGTAGAAACAGGTAAGATCGCAGGTCTTGCAAACGGCTCTTGTATCGTTCGTTATGGCGAAACAGCAGTTCTTGCTTGCGCAACAGCAAGCGCACGTCCCCGTGAAGGCATCGATTTCCTTCCCCTTTCCGTTGATTTTGAGGAAAGAATGTATTCCGTTGGCCGTATCCCCGGTGGTTATCTCAAGCGTGAAGGCCGCCCCGGTGAAAAGGCAATCCTCACATCCAGAGTTATCGACCGTCCTATCCGTCCCCTTTTCCCCAAGGACCTTCGTAACGATGTAAACCTTTCTCTCACAGTTCTCTCCGTTGATCACGACTGTTCTCCCGAGATCACAGCTATGATCGGCGCATCCATTGCTCTCTCCATCTCTGATATTCCCTGGAATGGTCCTATCGGCGGCGTTTTCGTTGGTATGACAGAAGATGGCAAGATCATGATCAACCCCACAGTTAAGCAGAGAGAAACAAGCGTTCTTGAGCTTACAGTTGCAGCTTCTGAAGAGAAGGTTGTAATGATCGAGGCAGGCGCAAAGGAAGTTTCTGATGACGATATGTTCAACGCAATCATGCTTGGCCATGCAGTTATCAAGCAGCTTCTCGTATTTATCAGACACATCATCCAGGAGGTTGGTAAGCCTAAGTTTGACTATCCTTCCTGCGAGCTTGATCACGATATGTTTGATGAAGTATTCGCATTCGTTGAAGAAGACGTAATGTTCGCTCTTGATACAGACGATAAGAACGTTCGTGACGAGCGTATGGAACCCATTCAGGATAAGGTTATGGAAGCATTCCTTGAAAAGTATCCTGATCTTGAAACTGTATATCCCGAGCTTATCTATAAGATCCAGAAGAAGATCGTTCGTCGTTGGCTCCTTCGTGATAAGAAGAGAGTAGACGGCAGAAGAATGGACGAGATCCGTCCTCTCGCTGCAGAAGTTGGCCTCTTCAACAGAGTTCACGGTTCCGGTCTCTTCACACGTGGTCAGACACAGGTTCTCACACTTGCAACTCTCGGTCCTATCTCCGAAGAGCAGCTCCTTGACACAATCTGGGAAGAAGAATCCAAGAGATATATGCACCACTACAATATGCCCGGCTACTCCGTAGGTGAAGCAAAGGCATCCAGAACACCCGGCCGTCGTGAGATTGGTCACGGTGCTCTTGCAGAGCGTTCTCTCGTTCCTGTTCTTCCTTCCGTTGAAGAATTCCCCTATGCGATCCGCCTTGTATCTGAGGTTGTTTCCTCCAATGGTTCCACATCTCAGGGCTCCGTTTGCGGCTCCACACTTGCTCTTATGGACGCAGGTGTTCCGATCAAGGCTCCCGTTGCAGGTATCTCCTGCGGTCTTATCACAGACGAGGATTCTGACGACTTTATGACAATGATCGACATCCAGGGTCTTGAAGACTTCTATGGCGATATGGACTTTAAGGTAGCAGGTACACATAAGGGTATCACATCTATCCAGATGGACCTTAAGATCGATGGTCTTACACCTGAAATCATCCGTGAAGCATTTGAGGTAACACATAAGGGTCGTGATTATATCATTGACGAGGTTATCCTTAAGGCTATTGAGGCTCCCAGAGCTGAGGTTTCCGACTATGCTCCTAAGATGATCTCCATGAAGATCCCCACAGATAAGATCCGTGAGGTTATCGGTTCCGGCGGTAAGGTTATCCAGAAGATCGTTGCTGACACAGGCGCTAAGGTTGATATTGAAGACGATGGTAGCGTATTCATCTCTGCAGTTGATAAGAACGCAATTGCAGCAGCTAAGAAGATCATCGACGGCATCGTATTTGAGCCCGAAGTTGGTATGATCTATGAAGGCGTTGTAACAAGAATTATCCCCATCGGCGCATTCGTTGAGTTTGCTCCCGGCAAGGAAGGCCTTGTTCACATCTCCAAGCTTGACCGCAAGCGCACAGAAAAGGTTGAAGATGTTTGTAACGTTGGCGACACAATGAAGATCAAGTTCCTCGGCGTTGACGAAAGAGGCAGAATGAACCTTTCCAGACGTGACGCACTTGATGCAGAAGAAGTAACAGCTGAGTAATTAACAAGACCTGCATCAATTTTGATGCAGGTCTGCTTTTTAAAAGGAATGTTATGAATAACGGAAATTATAATAACAGAAATAATAACACAAATTTCGGCTATGAGCCTGAAATAAAGCGTCGCTATACTCCTGAGGAGGTTGGGCACGATAAGTTTCGTAAGCCTGTAACCCGTCAGCACAGAAAGCGTCATCGTAGAGTCAATGTTGGTGTTATTCTTATAACTCTCATATTTGTTGTAATAGTTGGCGTATGCGCTTATATTATCACAAACGGTCATAGAGATGAAGCTGTTGCTTCAATCAGCGGCGAAACAACAGTTCCTGAAATCACAACTCTTGTTGAAACAGAGCCTCCTAAAGAAATAAAAGTCACAGTAACTGAGGAGGATATGCATAAAGGCAATCTGATTTTGGTTAACTACGCATATCCCTATGCCTTCGCTGAAAGCGAAGTGAATGAGATAGTAACTGTAGCAAGCGCAAAAAATGATAATTATGTAGTCAGAGATAACACAATACAGCTGAGAAAAAGTACTATCGAAATTTTCAATGGTATGATGGACGATATGTTTGCCGCAACAGGATTTAATTTCCTGCAGGTAAACAGCGCATACAGAAGCTACGAAGATCAGGTTAATACATACGAATATTATAAAAATGCCAATGGCGAGGAATATGCAAAGAAATATGTTGCAAATCCAGGCAATAGCGAACACCATACAGGCCTGGCTCTTGATTTGAACGTCAATCGTAAGGGCGCTATCAGCTATGTTGAAAGCGATGCCGATTGCGCTTGGTTCAGAGAAAATTGCGATGATTATGGCTTTGTCCTCAGATATACTCCTGAAAAGCAGTATATCACAGGAATTAACGGTGAAACATGGCATTATCGTTATGTAGGCAAGCCTCATGCTCAGCTGATGACAGAAATGAACCTGTGTCTTGAAGAGTATACTGATTATATCAAAGCATATACAATGGACACATTTGTTCTCACCTATGACGAGGGCACAGTTAATAAGGTTGAATATGATCCTGAGCTTGATGTGGACTATATGATCTATTATGTTGCATCTCAGGGCGAGGAAACAGTTATAACTGTTCCCAATTTTGTTGAGTATGAAATTTCCGGCAATAATGTTGACGGATATGTGGTAACTGTTTCAAAGTGATTTAATAGTAAGAACAGCGTGTAGCTTAAGCTATGCGCTGTTTTTTTGTCTGTTGAAAGATAGTTCATATCCACTAACCATATGTTGACTTTTGCTAAAATATATGATAATATCAAAATGTAAACTGTGAAAAGAAACTAAAATTGGGGGGCGTTGATATGAAACGAACATTAATATCGCTAACAATAATAATATTGCTTATGGGGCTTTGCTTTGGAGTGTTCAGCGCAGCGGCTGATGAAATAAGCGATCCTGCAAGCGTGTATGTTCCGCAGATAGCAGAATATGAGGATCCATCAATTTCGTTGTGGTTTGAGCATAGCTTTAAAAAGGTTATGACAAGTGACACAACCCCTTCTGATATGGCAACATATTCTGTTTATATGGGCAAAAATGAAATTGAGAATGCGCAGTTTGTTCTTTATTCCAATGAAACAAAAGAGAAAATGCGTGCGTCTGTTTCTGATTTTAAGGACGAAAACGGAAATGTTGTGGATGCAGAGCTTTATTATCAGATGTATGTAACACTGGATAATCTGAACACTCTCAATTATCCGGGCGCAACAGCAGAAAACTCCTTTATCAGAAACGGTGAACAGCCTGATCCCGTTGTTCCCGCAAGTAAGGTGGGACGATTCCAGCTGAACGGAGGCAAGAGCCAGGCGTTCTATATCCGCCTTAAAACAACTGAGGAAACAGCTCCAGGTTGGTATTCATCTCAGCTGAAGATATATAATTCAGCAAGCCAGATTGTAAAAACAGCCACAGTTTATGCATATGTGTGGGATTTCACTCTTTCTGAAAAAACAGAGCTTCAAACCTCAATATATCTGTCCAAGATAAGTGATGCATATGGTTCTTATAAGGAATATTATGATTATCTGCTTGAAAACAGAATCGTTGCGATGGACGTTCCGGGTAAGGTAAATTCTTCAAACCCTTATCTCACCAATGATAGAGTTAATGCTATAAGAGTGTCTGCCGTTGGCGGAGGAAATGATAATAAATATCTTGACGAGCCTGCGCTTTACAGTCAGTATGCGGATATTTACACAGATGTAAGCAGTATGGCAGAGTGGGATGAGATTAAGGATAAGTTTTATTTCTACACTCTTGATGAATGTCTGCATCCTAAGTATGGCGGAACGGGCTCGGTTGATGATGTTAAAGCAAGATCACAGCGTCTTGACCAGTATTGGCCCAATGCTGCCAAGGTTGTTCCTTATCATATAAATCATCTTTACCCCTATGATAAATATACGCTTCCTATGAGCTCCTATGATCCTTCTCAGATCAAGGACGCAACTCAGGAAATGATAGATAGCTCAGCTGTAACTATCTGGTGCCCCAGATATTATGCCTATACTCCTCTTGCAGAGCTTAACCGATTCTATTATGATATGAACGATGATTCTCGTCCTGTGCGAAACCTTTCAGGTATTGCCTCAGGTAATTTCCTTGCAGGCGAATGGACATTTATGTGGGAAAATATCTATGGAGATTATAAGGACAGAATCGTTTCAAACACAATAGTCAGAAACGAAAATAAAGAAAACAACGACAGAACATGGATATATTCTGCAGGTAATAATGGCGGATATACTTATCCAAACCATCTGATCGAAAACACAGGCCTGCAGACAAAAATGATGTTCTGGCATATGTATCGTGATGATATAACAGGCTATCTTTATTATGGCGCAAATTCCTGGGACGAGTATAACAGCATTAACGGAAACTATACAGACTCAACTGTAACAGGAACTAAAAAAGGTGCGTGGAAAACCAATCTTCGTCCCAATTATCCTTATCTTAACGGACATCCCGTATATGGAAACGGCGTTCTTTTCTATCAGTCAACTCACGGCAATATGACAAATGTTGATTATATTGGGTCGATCCGAGTTGAAATGATGCGCGATGGTATTGAAGATTATCAGATGTTCGCAATGCTTGAGGAGCTCAGAGGAAATGAAGCATCCAATGCAATTATAGATTCTGTGTTCAACAGCGTTGTGGATTACATATCCTTGCCTGCCTTTGACAGAAGCGGTTTTTCTGCAGAGCTTGACGACTATGATGTTCTTGCCCTTCAGAGAATAGAGCTGGGAAATCAGCTTGAAGCGGCATCAGCTGATGTTTGTCAGCATCAGTATGATGATGGTGTGGTTGTAAAAGAAGCAAGCTGTCTTGTTATGGGCGAAATGCTTTATACTTGTAAGAGCTGTGGCGCAGAGCAGACAGAATATATCCCCACATTGCATACAACAGGCGAGTGCTGGAATGTGAAGGTTGTAAAGGAAGCGGGATGTGAAGTTGATGGTGAGATTTGCTATGAATGTACCGAGTGCGGATATAGTAAATATGAAGCTGTAACAGCATATCATAACGATGCAGAAGCGCTGATATACGAGGCAAATGCCACAATGACTGCAGTTCACGATATGATCTGTCCTGAATGTAAGCAATCCCTTGGAACAACAAAGCATGTGTTTACAACTGAATATACAAATACATGTGTAGAATCAGGTGTTCAGAACGATGTATGTATCTATTGTGGACACGTGGAAAAGGTAGCAGATGTTGAAGCCCATGGACATAATATGAAGGAAACAACAGTAGCGCCCACATGCGATGAAGCAGGCTACACAGGCGGCGTATGCTACAACTGTGGATATCAGGAGGGCGAGGAACTTGCCGCTCTTGGACATAACTATGTAGACGGCATTTGTGAAAACTGCGGAAACGAAGAAGCGGGCGCATCTCAGGTTGAAAAGGGTGATATTGACGGCAACGGAAGTATCAACTCAGTAGACCTTTTCAAGATGAACCTGTTTGTAAAGCAGATCGTAGCTCCTAAGGGAGACGAAGCGATTGCAGCAGATATTGACGGAAACGGAAAAGTAAACTCCGTTGATATGTTCTATCTCAAGTTCAGAATCCTCAAAGGTTATTGGGGTTAATA
>JAZQUP010000024.1:0-15439 GCA_045631345.1 Candidatus Avispirillum sp. | reverse complement strand
CATCAAAGTTATATTCTATCAGATTTGTTCTTTTCAGAAGCGTGAGCCAATATATGCTTTCACCGGTTTCCTTAAGTGAAATATGAAGCTTTGATATAAAATCCGCTTTGCTGTTACCGTATATGGCTTCGTTTATATTTGCACCAACCCTTGTAGCAGAACGAAGTAACTGTTTTGCGATTGTTGTATCTTTTTTTGTTTTAGAAAAATCCTCGTAAAACAATACTACCTGTGTTGCAAAATCAAGAGATTTATCGAGCAAAGGACTGTTCATTCGTCATCACCTCTGAATGAATTATACCACAAATTATTATATAATTCAACGCTTTGCGAAGCAAAGCTACCTTTTCTCTTCTCTTTTCTCTCTTCTCTTTTCTCTGGAAACGACAATTTAAGAGAAGAGAGAAAAGTGAAAAGAGAAAAGTGAAGAGAACAAAAAGAAACGACAATCTTCCGAAAGAAAATTGTCGTTTCTTTTTGGTGGGGGAAGATGAGTTCTTCAGCAATAAAGGTTTCGCCGAAATTCATTTCGGCGCTCTCGGTCGGACTTGTAGTTTAGGTTTCAAGTAACTGCAGCTCTACGGGCTAAAAACAGCCATTTAGGCTGTTTTAGTCGCGCCTACGGCATGCGACCGCCCTTTCGAATCCATCTTTTTGCCCCGTACAAATAAAAAAACCACTTCGTTTGAAGTGGTTTTTTTGGTGGGGGAAGATGGATTCGAACCATCGAAGTCACTGACAACAGATTTACAGTCTGCCCCCTTTGGCCGCTCGGGAATTCCCCCTTATTAAGTTGGGATCCCGATTTTTCGGAATCCCTTGGAGCTGGTGGACGGACTCGAACCCCCGACCTGCTGATTACAAATCAGCTGCTCTACCAACTGAGCTACACCAGCGTTCATCACGCTCAGCTATTATAGCAAAACATTTTTCATTTGTCAACACTATTTTTTATATTTTTTAAAAGTTTTTTCGGCTATTGACGGCAGTTTTCAAAATGTGTTAAAATTAAGTATACACTTGAAAGGCGGTTTTACTATGAAAACTCCCGAACTTATATATCATGAGCGTATTAATCTGGGTGATTATGCTTCTGCCGGAACTATCACTCGTGAAGGTGATGTTCTTATAACTGCAGGAGGCCATGACCCTTTTATGATGATCTCCAGAGATCGTGGAGCATCATTTGAAATTAAGAAGGGCATTGTTTATCCCACAACCTATGGATTCACTCAGCTTCGTGATGGCACATTTATTTCTTTTGGCAGCAATAACGTTGGTCACAGAGCTCTTATGGACAAGCGCCAGCAGGTTGTTCCGTTTGTCCTTAAAATAATGCGCGCGAAAACTTTTGACGATATTCTGGATGGGCGAATTGACGTTTCTTTTGCCGTTGTAGATATTCCTGAGCTCACGTTTGGTTATGGCGACTCTAACAATTGCCATTCAGGCACTGTTGCGCAGGGATGTGTTGAACTGGAGAATGGTGATATTATTGTAACTATGTATGGTCAGCGCACTACCGACACAACGCTTTGCCCCTATTTTGTTGAACAGGGATATAATTTCTATCTTTACAGCACTTGGTGCATTATTTCACGAGATGGCGGAAAAACCTTCAGCTATCTTTCTTCTGTTGCAGATGTTCAGACCTATCCTATCCCCGATATTAACGCAGAGGGATATTGTGAAACTGATATTTTCGCTTTTGGAGGCGGTCATATTGTTGCAGTGCTCAGAACGGGCGGACACGAAGTATATTCTCCTCTTTATGCTTCCCATTCATATGACAACGGCGAAACATGGGGCGCGCCTTATGAAATAAACAGCTGGGGCGTTCTTCCCAAGCTTTTCAGATTATCTGATGGACGTTTGGTGCTTGTTTCAGGCCATATCCATACATTCCTTATGTTTTCAGAGGATGAGGGCGTTACATGGAGTGAGCCCTTTATCGTTGAAGAATGCGACGGCAAATGGGGTAACAGTCCTTCCGGTTATAACACTGCGTTTGAAAGTGCGCCCGGTGAGATCACTATAATTTATGATGATCCCAAGGAAGGCATTGCAGAGGGCAAGCCCTACGGATACGTTCGTCACGTTTATATGAGAAAATATAAGGTTTAAAACAACTATATAGCTTAATATCAAACAAAAATCCCCAAGCACTTTAGTGCTTGGGGAATCTTTTATTTATGATAAAGTCTTTTTGTTTCGTACTGAGGCTCACAGCTAACGTTGATACCAAGCCTGCGGAGGATCTTTTCATCCTCATCGCTGATGATAACTGAGAAGTGAGCATCGCTGCCCTGCAGCTTTGAAAGCTGTTCCTTTGCTGTGTTAGAAACAGGATCGCTGAGAGCTGAGATTGTGAGAGCAAGCAAAACCTCGTCTGTATGAAGTCGTGGGTTTCTATGCTGGAGATACTGGGTTTTAAGGCTACAGATAGGAGAAAGAACATCGGAGGAGATAAGCTCCAGTCCATCTTCAATTCCGCCAAGTGCCTTCAGTGCATTGAGCAGGAGGGCAGATGCGGCGCCAAGTGTGCTTGATGTTTTTCCTGTAACGATTCTTCCGTCGGGAAGCATCATTGCGCCTGCAGGAGCGCCTGTTGCTTTAGCTTTTTCGAGAGCTGTGGAAACTATAGGGCAATCATCGGGCTCAATGTCAGACTGATTCATAAGAAGCTTGATCTTCTGAATCGCATTTTCGTCGCCATTTCCCTTAATTCTGTTGATACAAGATGTGAAATAGCGGCGGAGAATTTCCATTTTTGAAGCTTCACGGCAAACATCATCGTCAATGATGCAGTTTCCAACCATATTAACGCCCATATCTGTGGGAGATTTATAAGGTGAAGAGCCCTGAATTTTCTGGAATATAGCATTGAGTACGGGGAATATTTCCACGTCTCTGTTATAATTGACAGCTATTTCGTTATAAGCTTCCAGGTGGAAGGGGTCAATCATATTAAGGTCGTTAAGGTCAGCAGTTGCAGCTTCATAAGCAAGGTTTACAGGATGCTTAAGGGGAAGATTCCAGATAGGGAATGTTTCAAATTTAGCATATCCTGAAGTTATGCCTCTCTTATAATCGTGGAAAAGCTGGCTTAGGCATGTTGCCATTTTGCCGCTTCCGGGGCCGGGGGCTGTAACAACGATGAGCGAACGTTCAGTTTCAATATAATCATTCTGACCAAGGCCTTCGTTGCTAACGATGTGCTGAACATCTGAGGGATAGCCGGCAATGGGGTAGTGACGATAGCAGCGAATTCCCAGAGACTGAAGTCTGTTATAGAAAACATCTGCTGCGGCTTGTCCGTTATATCTTGTGAGAACGACACTTCCTACATAAAGACCAAGCTCACGGAATGTGTCAATAAGGCGGAGCACGTCTTCATCATAAGTGATGCCAAGGTCGCCTCTCATTTTATTAGTTTCAATATCAGCTGCATTGATTGTAATAACAACTTCAACGTCGTCACCAAGCTGCTGCAGCATACGGATTTTGCTATCAGGTTCAAAACCTGGAAGAACTCTTGAAGCGTGGAAATCGTCAAAAAGCTTTCCGCCGAATTCGAGATAAAGCTTGCCTCCGAACTGCGCTATACGGCGGCGAATATGTTCAGACTGCATAGCAAGATATTTTTCGTTATCGAATCCAACTTTTTTCATAATACCAAATGACACTTCCTTTCTTCGATAAAACCAACATATCAAGTATACCACAAAATATGTTCAAGTAAAAGGGAGATTTAGAAATTTATTTGCGTTTTTTTATCTTTTCAGGCATAAATCCAAGCAAAAGAAGGGCAAATGTGCAACCCATAACAAAAGTGCGAAACATATCTGTGCCATAGGCGCTGAAAAGCAAAGCAAAATCAGATGCGAAGCTTTTTCCCCAGCTTACAAAGGTTATGATTCTGCCTGCAATGCCGATTACAAATGCAGATGCTGTTGCGATAAAGCCGCCACGCAGTGCTTTTCCTGTAATTCTGAAAGAAGAAAGTAAAACAATTGCGGCGGGAGCAACAAACAGGGACAGCTCAATTATATCTATGATATTTCCAAGAACTATTCCGAATATCATTTCGTTGCCAATAATGGAGCGAACATAAACAAACGCTTTATAAATAGTGATGCTTCCTGCAAATATTAGAAGAAAAGCAGAGGAGTTCACTTTGTTTGCCATTATAAGAATTCCTGCTCCTATTATGCTGAGCATAAACAGCGCTTTCATAAAAATATCGCTAAGGTATGCTGTGTTGCCATCGGATGCGAGGGATATAAATCTGCTAAGCTCGTTTATTTCAAACAATGAAACAGCACAAATAAGCAGACCTGCCATACTTTTGCAGAATTTTTTCATAAGTTATATCTCCGTTCCAAAAACTATAAAGTTATTTTATAATACGCTGAAATAATTGTCAAGAGAATGAAGATGCAAGTGTTTTTTGTTTTTGGATAATAAACTGTAAATAAGCAGTATGAATTTGTAAATTTTGAAAATTGTATTGAAAAAATTACAAAATATGATAAAATAGTTGTGATTTGAATTTTGTGCTATATTTTCGAGATATGAAAGGAAAAAACAAATGAATCGTGCACGATTTGGTTCACGACTTGGCTTCATCCTTGTTTCAGCAGGATGTGCAGTCGGATTGGGAAATGTTTGGAAGTTCCCATATATGTGTGGCCAGTATGGCGGAGCAGTATTTATACTTGCCTATCTTCTCTGCCTTCTTATTCTTGGCCTTCCTATTATGGCGTGCGAATTTGCTGTTGGACGTGGAAGCCAGAAAAGTGTTGCTCAGAGCTTTAATGTTCTTCAGGCTAAGGGCGGAAAATGGAATCGTCTTGGTATAATCGGCGTTCTCGGATGCTATTTGCTTATGATGTTCTATACAGCCGTTGGCGGTTGGCTTCTTTATTTTGGCTACAAAACTGCTGCAGGTGATTTTGTAGGCGCATCAAAGGACGTTGTTGATGCAACTTTTGGCAATCTTATGGGAGACCCTGCAACCATGATGCTCTGGACGCTTATTGTTATTGTAGTATCCTTTGCAGTTTGTCTGGTTGGTATGAAAAACGGCGTTGAAAGAGTAACAAAATATATGATGATCTGTCTGCTTGCTCTTATGGCAGTGCTTGCAGTTCGTGTTGTAACTCTTGATGGTGCAATTGAAGGCGTTAAGTTCTATCTTGTTCCTGATTTCCAGCAGATCAAAACTGTTGGTTTTGGCAATATCATTGTAGGCGCAATGAATCAGGCTTTCTTCACACTTAGCCTTGGTATTGGCGCTATGGCTATTTTCGGTAGCTACCTTGATAAAAAGAGAAGCATTATGGGTGAGTCTGTGTTTATTTGTATTATCGACACAACTGTTGCTCTCCTTGCAGGCTTCATTGTTATTCCTGCTTGCTTTGCATATAACGTTCCTCAGGATGCGGGCCCCTCTCTCATCTTCAAAACTCTGCCCAATGTATTTGCAAATATGGCAGGCGGCAGAATTTGGGGAACAATATTCTTCCTGTTCCTTTCTTGTGCGGCACTTACAACTATAATCACAGTTTTTGAGAATATCGTTGCTTATGCTATGGACGTTCTTGGTTGGTCCAGAAAGAAGTCTGTTCTTGTAAACCTTGCAGCAATGTGCGTGCTTTGTATTCCTTGCGTGTTCGGCTTCAGCATCTGGTCCGGAGTTGCCCCTCTTGGAGAAGGCAGCACAATTATGGACCTTGAAGACTTCATCGTTTCCAACAATCTTCTTCCTCTCGGAAGCGTTGTTTATCTTCTTTTCTGTGTTAAGAAAAACGGATGGGGCTGGGATAACTTTATCAATGAGGTTAATGCAGGTGACGGACTTAAGTTCCCCCGCAAGATTCGCTTCTATCTTACATGGATCCTTCCCATTATCGTAGTATTTATCTACATAAACGGATATTGGGAAAAGTTCATTGCTCCTATTGTTAAGGCCGCTACTGCAGAAGCAAACGGAAATGTTGGTGTATTCTTCAGCTCAGTTGTAAATAACAGCGGATTTGTAGTTGCTGCTATTTGGGTTGCGCTTGCAATTGCATTCCTTGCTTGGATTGCATCTATCGTTTTCCGCAAGAGCAAGGCCGAATAAAAGATAAATGAACAAAAAATCCGACAGAAATTTCTGTCGGATTTTCTTCTTGAAAAATATAGATAAAAAAGGAACAGAATTTTCTGTTCCTTTTTTGTTATTTCTTTGTCCAAGTGCTAGGTGACAATGTAATAATAAGGGGGAATATTTCAAGTCGTCCCAGCAGCATAGCAAATGTGAGAACGATTTTAGAAATATTGGAATATCCTGCAAAGCTTGATGCGGGTCCAACCTCACCAAATCCGGGGCCTATGTTGTTGAAGCAAGCAGAAACTGCTGTGAAGTTTGTTTCAAAATCAAAGCTTTCAAATGCGCATAAAAGAAGGAACATCACGATGTAACAAAGCATATAAAGCGCAAAATATGTGGAGCAATTTCTGAGGGTTGTGTCTTCAACTTGCTTGCCTTCAAATTTAACTGTATTTACAGAGCGAGGGCGGAGCATATGGCGGATTTCTTTTGCTATAGCTTTTCCAAGGATCATAACTCGTGAAACCTTTAGTCCACCAGCGGTTGAGCCTGCGCAACCACCTATGAACATGAGAAGAAACAGTATAGCCTTAGAAAATGCCGGCCACAAATTAAAATCTGTGGTGGAATAGCCTGTTGTGGTTATAATTGAAGAAACCTGAAAAGCGGCGTATCTCAATGATTCTCCAAATCCATTGCACATTCTGAAGATGTTCGCTGTTATAGCGGCAATGCTAATTGAAACAATGCCTATATAGAACCACAGCTCGCTACTTTTTATGGCAGAGCGGAACTTTTTGATAAGGATAAGATAATACAGGTTGAAGTTTACGCCGAATATAAGCATAAAGATAGTTATAACCCATTGTATATAGGGGCTATATCCGCCAATGCTGTCAACCTTTATGCCAAAGCCACCTGTGCCTGCAGTTCCGAATGAGTGAACTACGCTGTCAAAGAATGACATTCCACCTGCGAACAGCAAAACGATTTCAACGGCGGTCATAATCACATAAATGAAGTAAAGTATCTTTGCGGTGTCTTTTGCTCTTGGAACAAGCTTACCAACTATGGGGCCGGGCATTTCTGCTCGCATAAGGTGTATGGAGCGATCGCTCAGATTAGGGATTATAGCCATAACGAAAACGAGAACTCCCATGCCGCCAACCCAATGAGTGAAGCTTCTCCAGAAAAGGCAGCTACGGCTCATGGCCGAAACCTCGGCAACAACTGAAGCACCTGTTGTGGTGAAGCCGCTTACAGTTTCAAAAAGAGCGTCAATATAAGATGGAATCTCTCCTGTTAGGTAAAAGGGAAGAGCTCCCATGGCTGAAAGAACCAACCAGGAAAGCGCTGTGATGGCAAATCCTTCTTTAGCATAGATGATCTGATTATCTGTGCGAAAGAAAACTGACATCAATCCTCCAACTGAAAGGGATATTGCAGCAACTGTTATAAAATGCCACAATGCAGTTTCCTTGTAAACAATAGCTACAGCAATTGGCAGCATAAGAAGTGCTGACAATGCCACAAGCATCATACCAAGGATTGAAAATACTTTTTTATAATTCATATTTTTACCTGATTATATCTGAAAGATCGTGCAATTGATGACCTGTGGCAAGAACAACAACTCTGTCTCCTGCTTCAATTGTATCATTACCTGAAGGAATAATAACTCTTTTTCCGCGGATAATTCCTGCAACAAGAGTATTTTGCTTCAGCTCCATATCCTTGAGCGGAATCTTTACATATTTAAAATCATTCTGAACCTTAAACTCAAGTGCTTCTGCTGCGCCGTCCATCAGCTTGTAAAGAGTTTCAACGTTACTGCCGAGGGAGTTTTTAAGAGCTCTCGCATATGTGGATATAAGGTCAGAGATGATAAGGCGGGGGGAAACTGTGCATTCAAGTCCAAGATTTTCTGCCATGGTAAGCAGTTCATTGCGGCTGACCTTTGCTATAACCTTGGAAACATCCTGGGAAGAAGCGAAAATAGAAATAAGGATATTTTCCTCATCCATTCCTGTAAGGGCAACAAAAGCATCGCTATGGCTCAGTCCTTCTTCAAGGAGCAGCTCCTGCTGAGCGCCGTCACCGTAGATAACAACGGCTCCGGGGAGGGCGTTTGAAATTTCCTCGCAGCGCTGACGGTTACGTTCAATTATTTTAACGTCGTGTCCGCCTGCAAGAAGACGTTTGGCAAGATAGAAAGCTGTTTTTGAGCCGCCCAGAATAATCACGCTTCTTGCCTGCTTTTTCAGAATACCCAGCATTTTGAAAAGCTTCTGAGCTTCGGCTGCAGTTGCCATAATACCTATCTTGTCTCCGCCACGAAGAACAAAGTTACCATCGGGGATGAAAACGTTATCGTCTCTCTTAACTGCACTCACAAGATATTGGCCCTGATATTTCTTTCTCATTTCAACAAGGCTGAGACCATCAAGCTTGGAATCGGGCTTCAGCTTCAATTCAATCATTTCAAACTTTCTGTTTGAAAATGTTTCTATTTTAGCTGCAGCAGGAAGTCGCAGTATGTTATAAAGCTCCTGCGCACAAAGCTTTTCAGGATTTATTGCGCTGGAAATTCCCAGCTGAGAACGAATAAATTCAAGGCTGCTTCCGTTATATTCAGGGTTACGAATGCGGGCAACTGTTTTCTTTGCTCCCATTTTTTTGGCAATAAAGCATGAAAGCATATTGAGCTCGTCGCTTCCTGCAACGGCAACAAACATTTCTGCCTTATCAACGCCTGCCTCTGTGAGCACTTCGCAGTCTGCTCCGTTTCCGCAAACGCACATTATATCGTAAATATTTGAAATTTCAGTCACAACATTATTGTCATCGTCAATGGCAACAACGTCATGGCCTTCTTTAACAAGGCTGTCAATTATAGTAGTACCTATTTTTCCGCAGCCAACGATAATAATTCGCATATGATTCTCCATATTATCAGGAAATTGTCGACCTAATTGTACACCATATAAGTTATTATTTCAAGGCGTTGATGAAAATAGTTAATATTTTGACTATTATCACAAAAATACATCTTTAAACTGGCAATAGTGCACATACAAATCAGCAAATTATATATTGATTTGCGATAAAATATACAGTAAAGAAGCAAATTGTGATTAAAAACAGTAGTAAAGAAACGGCTAAAAAAAGTGAAACATTAATTTGTCTTATATCTATGTTTCGCTTGAAAACAATGTGTATATGTAGTATAATTAAAAGAGTGTAAAAGCTTTCATATAAATATATACTTGGGGAGGAAAATTTTGAAAAAAGTCGGTTTTAAAAAAGCTTATTCAACTTTTTTGATTATAATGCTTGTGCTGGCCATTGCAAGCGTTCTCTATATAAGAAATCTGCTGATCAAGTATGAGGCTTCGCAGCCTGAAAGAAAGGTTGAGGAGCAGATAGAATTGCTGTCTGATGCAGCTGTGTGCGGCAAGATTTCCAATGTTCTTTCTTTTGATGGATATGATCCCGGTGATAACGAGAAAAAGCAGAAGGAGATCAGTATTCTCACTCAGAAGCTGAGAAACGCAGCTCTCAGCTATGAGGAGCAGCCATCTGTAAATGGAGTTGTTTACAATATTATCAGTGGGAACGAAGCGCTTGCAAAAGTAACTCTTGAAAGCGTTGAAACAAAAACAAAGCTTATAGTATTCAACTTTGAAAAATGGGAGGTTAAAAGCGTTGAGCCTGCCATGATCAACAAGGATATTGAACTTCCCTCTTCTGTGGGAATCAAAATGAACGGCGAAGCTGTTGAGGGCGTTAAAAATAGTGAGACAGGAATGATGGTGTATAGAATCTGCTCTCTCACAAGCCCTGAGCTTATTTTGTATGATGCCGCAGGAAACGAAGCGGTGTTCGATTCATCCAAAAAGGTTATCACTTATGGATATAAGATCTCTGCGCCTTCTAATTATACAGTTTATGCAAACGATATAGCTATTGCCTCCGATGTTGCAACGAGCGCTCCCATTTCGGAATATGAATATATTTACGATGTTTGTCCCGAAATGCCAACTCAGCTTACATATGATCTGTATTTCTTGGATAATGACGTCAGCTTTAAGGTGACAGATAATCTGGGCGCTGAAATTCCTTTTGAAATGGTAAATAGAACTGCTGTTTTTGAAGGGCAGGCAACGGAGCCTCAACTCCCCGGTGCTATAAACAGCCAGATTGATGTTCTTGAAGCTGCTCAGCAGTGGAGCCTTTTCATGACAAAGGACCTTAAGGGTAAAAACAATGGATATGCAACTATGAATAAGCTCCTTATAGATGACTCATATTTGCAGGATGTTGCTTGGAAATGGGCAACAGGTGTTGATATAACCTTCACAAGCACACATAAGCTCGGCAAGGATCCTTTTATTGACGAAGAGGTCACAGATTTTGTCAGATATAGTGATAAAAGCTTTTCTTGTACAGTAAAATTTAAAAAGCATATGATCCTTTCCGGAAATATGACTGTTATGGATCCTATGGACAGCACATTTTATTTTGTTGATGTGTCAGAGGAGGGAGAAGATCCCTTGTGGCTGATAGCTGATATAAGAGAAAATATCAGTGAAGGAGGTGCCGAAAATGAATGATGAAAAGAATATAAAAGCAACGGTGCCCCCTCGTGCTCCAAGACCTTCTCAGCGACCTGCACGCAGTTCCTCTGCTGAAAAGCCTCAGAGTGCTGTTGCGGTTAAAGCTCAGTTGAGCGCAGCTCAGGAAAGAACTGAAAAAACAGCGGCTGCTAAAAAGCCGGATGCACCTAAAATGAGCGCTGTTCAGGCAAGCAAGACTGCCTCAGTTCAGTCTAAAAAAGCAACTAAGGAGCTGCAGAACAGAATAGCAGATTCTCAGAAAGGCGAAAAAAAGGCGCCCACAGTTGTAAAAACAACCCAACTGCAGACAAGCGGACAGGTGGCGGCTGCTGTAAAGAATCAGCCTGTTAAAGCTCAGGTGAAGCAGGCAAACTCCGCTGCTGCACAGCCTAAGGCGTCTGCAAATGTTCAAGCTAAAACTTTGCAGAGTTCGCCTGTAGTAAAAGCACAGAGCGTATCTGCGGCAAAACCACAGACTGTATCCACGGTAAAGCCACAGACTGTATCCACAGCAAAGCCTGCAGTAGCGTCAACATCTAATGAAAGTAAGCCTCAGGCTCGTGTAGTGCGACCTGAGCCTGAGAGAATAACATCTCCTGAAATGCAGCGACGCAGGGAAACTGTTGGCGCTCATATATATGAGAAAAAGGATGAAATCAAAAGCAAAACAGGCTTTTTCAGAATCATTCTGCGAGCGTTATGCTTTTTACTGACATTTGTTATAATTCTTTTTGCAACTGTTTTCGTCAACTTGAAAATGATCTGCGGAGAAACATCTCCTGCGGCAAAGGAGCTTCTTGTAACAACCTTGCTTGAAACAGGACAGATGAAGGATATTGCTTCATGGTTTTTGTCAGCTGAGGAAATTCAGCAGATAGTTGACGGAAATAAAATGAGTTCTTTTGAAAATGATATAGACAGCTCTCTTATTTCCATAGATAAAACTCCAGATGCAAACGAAAACGGAGAAGAGCAGAAGGATATAGAGGTTATTGAGATTTCGGGCAGAACCTTTTTCGGAACATTGCTTATAATCAAGGATCCCTCCAGAGTTGAGCTGGCATCTATTTATCCCTGGCAGGATGAGGGGGTTCCGCTTGATAAGCTTGTAAATGATGCAGGCGCAGTTGCTGGCATCAATGGTGGCCTTTATAACTCCACAAACAATTCAGGCGGTCGTCCCTATGGAGTGGTTGTTTGCAATGGAGAAATACAATTTAATGAGCCTCAGCAGTATCCCGGGCTTGTGATAATCGGATTCACAGAGGATAATATCCTTGAAATAATCCCTGTGGGTGATCGTAACCAAAAGGAGATCGAAGAGCTTGTTGCCGAAAAGAAGATTCGTGATGCTGTAACATTCCAGGAGGAATCAAGTGATAAGAACAATCATTTTGTTCAGCTTGTTATCAATGGTGAAGCAAGAGATATGAACGGAATGGGAAGCGGACTTAATCCGAGAACTGCTATCGGCCAGAGAGCAGATGGAAGCGTTCTTATGCTTGTAACTGATGGACGAGGCAAGGCGGGACATCTTGGCGCTTCTGCTTCTGATCTTATTAATATTATGGTTGAATACGGCGCCGTAAATGCCGCAAACCTTGATGGTGGTTCGTCCTCCT
This sequence comes from Candidatus Avispirillum sp., assembly GCA_045631345.1. Classification (GTDB taxonomy): domain Bacteria; phylum Bacillota; class Clostridia; order Oscillospirales; family CAG-272; genus Avispirillum. The sequence goes on along the minus strand of JAZQUP010000024.1, from coordinate 3,104 downwards.
GCATGTATTATGACGGAGAATATCTGATGACCAGCGTAACATTTTATTATTCAAACAGCTCCTGGAAGCTGCCCCTTGGATTTGTTGTAAAATAACTTGATATAAATAAAAATATATGTTAAAATAAATTATCAAAATAAAGGAGATCATAACTATGTACTACATTGGTATTGACCTCGGCGGAACAAATATCGCTGCAGGTATTGTAGACGAAAACTACAAGATCATCAAAAAGGCTAGCACACCCACAAATGCTGACAGACCTGCTGACGTTATCACAGCAGATATTGCTGCTCTCTGCAAAAAGCTTGCAGAAGAGGTTGGCATCACTATGGATGATGTTGGAAGCATCGGCATTGCAACTCCCGGTTCTGCTAACTGCGAAACAGGCGAGATTCTTTATGCAAACAATCTTCCTTTCAGCCACTATCCCATGCAGGCTAAGCTTTCTGAAATGCTTGGCACATCCAAGAGAGTTTATATTGAAAACGATGCTAACGCAGCTGCTAAGGCTGAATCCGTTGCAGGTGTTGCAAAGGGCTCTAAGTATTCCGTTATGATCACTCTCGGCACAGGTGTTGGCGGAGGTATCATTCTTGACGGTCAGGTTTATTCCGGCTTCAACTTCGCAGGCGCTGAGCTTGGACATATGGTTATCGTTAAGGACGGCAGAGCTTGTACTTGCGGCAGAAAGGGTTGCTGGGAAACATATAGCTCCGCTACTGGTCTTATCCGTACAACTCGTGAAAAGCTTGAAGCTTGCAGAGCTGAAGGCAGAGCAACTGTTATGGAAGAAATGATCGGCGGCGATCTTGAAAGAGTTTCCGGCAGAACAGCATTCAATGCTATGCGTCAGGGTGACGAGGCAGGTAAAGAGGTTGTTGATGAATACATCTCCTATCTTGCAACAGGTCTTGTTAATATCATCAATATTTTCCAGCCTAATGTTCTTTCTATTGGCGGAGGTATCTCTAATGAGGGTGATTTCCTTATCGAGCTTCTCCACGATAAAGTATTTGCTGAAACATATTCAAGAGATGGCACTCCTCAGTGCGAGCTGAAGATCGCTACTCTTAAGAATGATGCAGGCATCATCGGCGCTGCAGCTCTCGGTATGTAAAAAATAAAAAGAGGTCTTTTAAGACCTCTTTTTTTATTGTAAATTCAGAATTATGTGCTGAAATCGGGAGTGTAGACGGTAGTGGCTGAAGACTTGTCCTGAGAGAAGCCATCAAATCCAAGGGACAGCGCTTCGTTGAGAACAAAGTTGTATTCAAATGTGGTTATTTTACGCTTCAGCTCTTTAAATGTGGCGGGAGTGAATTCAGGAGTGTATTGCCTCATAAGGCTGAGGATTATTTTCTCTGCGGGAACAGCTTGCGCTGCGAGACGCAGAGCCGCTATACTGTCGTATCTGCCGCCGGGTAAAACAAGGTGGCGAAGAACTACGCCCTTTTTTAGCATACCATTTTCAAAGTGGGGCTCCCCTGTGATACGAAACATTTCTGAAAGGGCATCTGCTGCAATCTGAGGATAATCAGGTGCAGCAGAATATTTTTTAGCGGCTGCTTCTGTGCCGTATTTAAAGTCTGTTAGAAAAATATCTGCGTATCCATCAAGAGCTCTTATGGTTTCAACTTTTTCATAGCCACCTGTGTTGAAAACAACAGGAATGGAAAGTCTGGGCTTTGCTATATCAAGAGCTTGGATTATCTGTGGTGTAAAATGCGTAGGAGTTACAAGATTAATGTTATAGGCGCCCATTTGTTCAAGGTGCAGCATTTTATCTGCAAGCTGGGCTGGTGTTATAGTTTCGCCTTTTCCTCCGCATGAAATAGCATTGTTTTGGCAATATACGCAGTGGAGAGGGCAGCCTGTAAAAAAGATGGTTCCGCTGCCTCTGGTATCGTCAGGGGCTCCGCTGATAATAGGCTCCTCGAAATGATGAAGCATTATTTTGGAAACACGAATATCAGCGCCTTCGCCGCAATATCCGTTTTTTTCGTATCTGTTAATTCCGCATTCCCTGGGGCATACGGAGCAGGATTGTAGATTAAGCATATAAAAAACCTTCCGTGAGGAAAATGAGACAATTGATGTAGATGCTGAGGATTTGCAAAAGTCTCAGTTGATTTGCTCTATTTATAATTAATAAAAAAGCGGCTCTGATGAGCCGCTTTTTAAAATCAATATTAGTGAATGATGTAGCGCTCTGTATCGCGGTCGAAGATGTGGATCTTGCTTGCGTCGAGAGCAACCTTGATAACGTCACCTGCACGAGCCTTGGACTTGTTGTCAACTCTAGCGATGAAGCTTTCCTCACCACTTCTGAGGTAGAGGTAAATTTCAGCGCCCATAAGCTCTGTAACTTCAACGTCTGTTTCGATAACGCTGTCGCCCCAAGCTTCAACGTAGCTTGCGCCGTCGTAGATATCTTCAGGACGGATACCCATGATAACTTCCTTATCAATGTAATCCTTGAGAGCAGGATTGTTAGCCTTGTCTGCAGGAAGCTTGATGGAGTTTTCGCCGAATGTGAGGTAGAGGCCGTTGCCCTTTTCCTCGAGAACGCATTCAACGAAGTTCATCTGAGGTGAACCGATAAAGCCAGCAACGAAGAGGTTAACGGGCATATCGTAGAGGTTCTGAGGTGTATCAGCCTGCTGAATGAGACCGTCCTTCATAACTACGATACGTGTAGCCATTGTCATAGCCTCTGTCTGGTCGTGAGTTACGTATACGAATGTTGTACCGATTCTCTGGTGGATCTTTGTAAGCTCTGTTCTCATTGTTGCACGGAGCTTAGCGTCAAGGTTTGAGAGAGGCTCGTCGAGAAGGAATACCATAGGCTTACGAACGATTGCACGACCGAGAGCAACTCTCTGCTTCTGACCACCGGAAAGAGCCTTAGGCTTACGGTCGAGAAGGTGTGTGATGTCGAGAATACGAGCTGCTTCTTCAACGCGGCGCTTGATCTCTTCCTTGGGTGTCTTACGGAGCTTAAGACCGAATGCCATGTTGTCAAATACTGTCATATGAGGATAAAGAGCGTAGTTCTGGAAAACCATCGCAATATCTCTGTCCTTAGGAGCAACGTCGTTAAC
>JAZQUP010000023.1:0-18719 GCA_045631345.1 Candidatus Avispirillum sp. | reverse complement strand
AGATAGCACATTCGCTTGAAGTGCTTTTCCTCGTCCATCCCTATCTACAATAATCTTTCCATCAAAAATTTGAATAAAATCGTTGCAATCATAGTTGCCGTCGAAATGAGAAGCAGGATATACGAAAACATCCAACTGAATGCCACCCACGAACGATGTATCGTGGAATTGTTCGTGACTATCCGAAATAACTAACGAGTCAAAATCACTGTTTAGATTGTTTGTTCCGTTGGCATACGAGCCATAAAGGATGATGGAAAGAGGATTGTATTTTTTCTTAATGTATTCAATAACCTGCTCCAAGGAAATCACCTCGCCAAATTCTTATTTATCGGTGAGATTATTATATCATTTTTCGCACCTTTTCTCAATACCTTTTCTTTGTCTACTGCGGTGCATACGGGCAGGTTGCAATATCGCCAAGTTTGTGGTACAATTACCATACGGTGTAAGCCGAATTTATTTTTTGGAGAATGCTGTTTGAAGAAGAACAACACCTTGGAGATTGTATTGTAAACGAGAGGTTTGCAAATACATTCTCGCAATCCTCACGTATTTTGAGCGTCAACGAATTATACTCCGTGCGAGCGCACCTCTTACGAGGTGGTGCTACGCACAACGTTTTGCTATATGCAAAACGCTCGCGGAGCAATCTGCGCTCACTCACTGACAAGCGAGCTTGCCGATTCGTTCCGCTTGATTATGAAAGGATTTAAAAATGGAAAATTTGACGATACGTTTAGAGACAGAAAAAGACTACAGAGCAGTAGAAGAACTGACACGTGAGGCATTTTGGAACGTCTACAAGCCCGGTGCGGACGAGCACTACTTCGTGCACATGATGCGAAATCACCCCGATTTCATTCCCGAGCTTGCCTTTGTGCTGGAGAAGGACGGCGAAATCGTGGGCAATATCATGTACACAAAGGCTTGGCTTGAGGACGAGGAAGGAAACCGCAAGGAGATCCTTTCCTTCGGACCGCTTTGCGTTGCGCCTAAGTATCAAAGGCAGAAACTCGGCAAAATGTTGATCGAGCATTCCTTTGAGGCGGCTCGCAAGATGGGATACGACGTGAACATCAACTTCGGCAATCCGGGCAACTACGTGAGCCGTGGGTTCGTTAGCTGCAAAAAGAAGAACGTGAGCTTTGTTGTGGATGGCAACTTCCCGACGGCGCTTCTCGTTTGCGAGCTTGTTCCGAACGCGCTTGACGGCAAAAAGTGGATGTATATTCCGTCTACTGCCGCCGATTGCTGTGAGGATGTTGCCGCAGTCGAGGCATTTGATGCAACTTTTCCACCCAAGGAAAAGAAGTGGATGCCCAGCCAAGAGGAGTTCTACATCTATAGTCATTCATCTGTGGTAAGATAAACGTAAAAGCCGCTGAGGTGGAGAGATCCATCTCAGCGGCAATTTTTATCTTTTCTTATAAACGACAAGCTCGGGATTTTCGCCGTTTTCCTCGTAGGTGCAGATAAGAATGAAGTCCATATTGGCGACAATGCCAAAGCATCGGTCACCGCCAAATTCGCATTCGAGCTGATTTCCCAGATAGGTGGCGTTATCATCAAGGAATTTTACGGTCTTGCCGTTTGGGAGGCGGTATTCCAAATTGACGTAACCGCCCACAAGCGCGTTGAGTTTTTCGACCTTCGGCATTCCTTCTACGCCAAGGGCGTTGATCTCGTCGATCAGTTTGCGTTTAAATTCCTCAAATTTTCCGCCGTCGTCGAGGTTTTTATAATTCTTCCAATAGTCGAGTTTGGGGAGCATTTCCTTTAGATACGCACGAGCTTGCTCCGAGGGAAAGGCTTCGCTTGCCATATTCGCTACACAGACCTCGATCAGATCGTCCATATCGTGATACATATACTCGCCGTCGGCATAGCACCACTTGCAATAGTCTTCGTTGAAGATCCCGTCTTTCTCACGGCTGATACTGCTATCTTCCAGAGGCATACCACAGCATTGACAGATCAACTCTCTCGGAGAGCCAAGCAGCGTGTTGATCGAAACATCGAAGAGTTTAGAGAGAAGCTTCAGCGTTTCGGTGTTGGGTACCGTTTCGCCATTCTCCCAACGGCTGACCGCCTGACGGGTGACAAATACCTTTTCGGCAAGTTCCTCCTGGGAGAGTCCATGTTTCGTTCTGAGTTCAAGAATAATATCTTTTGTTTCCATACGATTACCGCCTTTGATTTCTGTGCTTTTATTATAACATATCTCTGCGCGAATCACAAGCAACGCGCTGTTGCTCTCGCACCTTTTTCTTTGTCTACTGCAGGGCAATGGTTGATATTCATATGGGCTAACATATCAGCCCACATGGAAATGATCGGGATTGTAGCAAAAATCGGAACAATCCGCAAAGCCCTTGACAAACTCTTGATTCAGAGTTAACATACACTAAATAAAAAAACATCTCATACTTAAATACAAACTGCATTTTTTGTGATATAACATAGTCAGGAGGTGCGTATTTATGACATACAAACAAATGACAAGAAAAATCCAAACAGCGGGAACATGGTTTACAGGAGTATTTATGGAAGAAATACTACATAACTATTCACGCATCCAAGATGATCCCCAAAAAACTGCAGAATTTATTGAGTATATGCACGAAGAGTACGGCAAGAATTTAGACTATGGATTCGATTCTACCAAATCAAAATGCTATGCGGTGTTAGCAATTATCAAAGAAGGACGAGTTTTAGATGCTTTGGATTATGTTATTCAAAGCAATGATAAAAAAGTGCCTCATGAAGCAAAAGAAAACGCTATGCATTGCCTTGATGAAATAATAGCTGACAAAATAGTGCTACCATAAACAAACTATCGTATCAAAAAGCTCTCTGTTGCAGATGCAAGCAGAGAGCTTTTTGCTTGACCACAGTTTATCCTACTACTGCGACCGGAGCACACGGAAACAGTGGAGGTAAGAGTGCCGGAAAGCATCTGTTTCCGAGCGGAAAGGGGCGGAAACGGCTAAAAACGAGTGGAAACAGGTACTCCGGATTTCTTTGGGAGCAAGATGCTGCAGGTTCGAGCCCTGTCACTTCGACCAAAAATTGACCAAATTTAGAGGTTTCACCTCCACTTTCGGTCATTTTTTATATTTTTTTAGGTGTTTTACCGCCACTTTTAAGAAAAACGCATTTTTTACGACCACATAATCAAATGTGGCCTGCAAATTTCCTTTTTCTTTGATTACGGCGGCTCAAAATTTGAGTCCCACATAGGTTGCAAAATTCAATTATTTATGTTATGATAATAAAAAATATTAGTCACCGGAGGCAGAGTGCCGTAGCGCTCAAGTGCCGGATTAGGTGTCCGAGTGAGCTCGGGTTATTGTGTATGCAATAGCCGGAGTTTTTTTATTTTTAGGAGGATTGTTTATGAAAAACACAACGGTTACGCTTTTACCATTAACTGCAGATGACAGAGAGCAGTTTATTCTGGATAATCAATGGTCTTTCAAGCATGGCGCACTTCTGGAGTTTGGTGAGCGTGATAATCATCTGGATTTTGACGGAGAGATAATCTCCCGCAGAACAATTGAACGGTGCATTGATGCCCCTAACAGCGAAACCTACCGTATCGTTGTTGATGGGAAAAATGTCGGTGGTGTCATTTTGAAAATAAACAAGGAGAACAACCACAACGAATTAGAGATCCTGTTTGTTTCCCCTGAAGAGCATACTAAAGGCATCGGCTACGGCGCATGGCTTGCGGTCGAGGCTTTGCACCCAGAAACGGTGGTTTGGGAGACCTGCACACCGTATTTTGAGAAGCGTAACATCCACTTCTATGTAAATAAGTGCGGATTTCAAATCGATCAGTTTTGGTGTGAATATTTCCAGCCGAGCGAAGCAATGATCGATGACGAGGAGCATGATCCAAACGAAGGCCCTGATGAAATGTTCCACTTTATCAAGGTAATGAAACCCTGATTCTTTGGAGAGAATGATGGTTGCATTTTCACTCTTAGGGTTGCAACTCTAATGCAACCCTAAGGCAACCATTTGAAACCGTATCAATATTATCAACTGTTGCCAAATAAATCCAATCATTTTGATACGAGAAGTATCGGAATGATCGGTTTTTTATCTTACTCAATGTTGATTTGTCGCACAACCATGATATAATTAGTTATACAAACTTGAATTTGTATTATTCTTGTGTTATAATATAAAAAATCAAATACTGAAAACTGCTACCGAGTAGTAGAATGTTCAAAGCATTCGTTTGCACATCGTTAGGTCTTAGAAGATGTGTATACGGATGCTTTATTTTTGGGAGGTCATTATGATTAAGCTAAAAGTACAATTAGGGTATTTCTCAAAACCTGAAATTGCTTTATGGTGTTCGTCGGTAGTGCTGATCGTGTTGTCTTTTTGTGTTTTTGACAGAGAAAACTACCTAACATTATTGGCATCCTTGATTGGTGTAACATCCCTTATTTTCAATGCCAAAGGTAACCCCTTTGGGCAATTCCTTATGGTGGTATTTAGTTTGTTATATGGGGTTATCTCTTTCACTTTTACCTATTATGGCGAAATGATTACGTACCTTGGTATGACAATGCCAATGGCGTTTTTTGCTCTTATATCCTGGTTGAGAAACCCTTACAATGGTAATAAGGCAGAGGTAAAGGTAAACACCATTAGCAAAATTGAAACCGTATCAATGTGGGCAATGACCGTTGTAATCACCGTTTTGTTCTACTTTATCCTGGAACATTTTAATACCGCCAATATTGTACCAAGTACACTATCCGTAACAACAAGTTTCCTTGCGGTATATCTCACATTTAGAAGAAGTCCATTTTTTGCTTTGGCATATGCTTCAAATGATATTGTTTTAATTGTTTTGTGGGTGCTGGCAAGTTTGTGTGATGTTAGATACATTTCGGTTGTTGTATGCTTCGTTGCTTTTTTAGCAAATGATATATATGGTTTTCTTAGTTGGCAGAAAATGAAGAAACGACAAGCAAAAAACAACTAGGCTAATTCCAATTTATCTAATTGCTTCATGGTTTCACTTTTGGGTTGATGGTTTCGTTTTTGAGTGAAACCTTTCGAAACTCTATGAAACCATATCATTATTGTTGAAACGATAAAATTTGATGCTGCAGGATTGCTGTTCTTTTCATCACAAGAGTTTATGATGCAAAGACGCTGCAGCTTCAAGCCTGACAATTAGCTATGAACTTTTATAAGCGGAACCTTTCCAAATTAAGTTTCTTCCTTAAACTGACTGTTGTTACCCCATATAATATTTACAAAATCATTTTCATTTGATATAATAATAAAAATTCCAAAAAAAGAGGATTTAATACAAATGACAGTTACTGAAAGATTTCTTAAATATATCTCATTCGGAACCAATTCTGATGACAACTCCGAAACATGCCCTTCAACCGAAAGTCAGCTTGTTTTGGGCAAATATCTTGCAGAGGAGCTTGAAAGCATTGGGCTCAGCGATGTTGTGCTGGACGAAAACGGATATGTTTACGGCTTTATCCCTGCATCTCCCGGACGAGAAAATGATCCCGCTATCGGCTTTGTTGCTCATATGGACACAAGCAACGCTGTTAATGGCGACAACATTAAGCCTCAGATAGTAAGCTATCAGGGTGGAGATATTTATCTGAATGAAAACGTCAGCATTAAAACAAAGGACTTCCCTTATCTTGAAAAATATAAGGGATGCGACATCATCACCACAGACGGAACAACTCTTCTGGGCGCAGACGACAAGGCAGGAATAGCTGAAATTTTTACAGCTTGCGAATATCTTATAGCCCACCCCGAAATCAGCCACGGCAAAATAGCTGTTGCAATAACTCCCGATGAAGAAATCGGCCGTGGAGCTGACAGATTTGATCTGAAGCGCTTTGCTTGCAACTGGGCTTATACTGTTGACGGCGGAGAGCTTGGAGAAATTGAATATGAAAACTTCAATGCAGCATCTGCTAAAATCACAGTTCACGGAGTTAACATCCACCCCGGAAGCGCAAAAAACAAAATGAAAAATGCCGCTCTTTTGGCAGCAGAATTTATAAATATGATGCCTCACTCCGAAACTCCTGCGCATACTGAGGGATACGAGGGCTTTTATCACCTTTGCGATATGAATGGCGATGAAACACTTGCTCAGCTTTTCTATATCATCCGAGACCACGATATGGAAAAATTCAACGCTCGCAAGGAATTTGTTTCAAATCTGGTTAACTACCTCAACAGCGTTCACGGAAAAGGTACCTTTGAAGCTGATATTAAGGACAGCTACTATAATATGCGTGAAAAGATCACTCCTGTTATGCATATCATAGACAACGCTGTTAAAGCAATGAAGGCTGCCGATGTTGAACCTGAAATTGTGCCTATTCGCGGTGGCACTGATGGCGCAAGACTTTCCTTTGAAGGTCTCCCCTGCCCCAACCTTTCAACAGGAGGAGCAAACTTCCACGGCGTTCACGAATTTATTCCTGTTCAGTCTATGGAAAAGATGGTTCAGGTTCTTGTTACACTTATGAAAAATTGAACAAACAAAAAGCGACCCAAAAGGTCGCTTTTTTATTTACCAAGCTTTGATTGCCACTCCGATTCTTTAAATCCTACAAGAACGAAATCGTCACTTACAGCTATAGGTCTTTTTACAAGCATTCCGTCAGTTGCAAGAAGCGAAAGCATTTCTTCATCTGCCATAGCAGGAAGCTTATCTTTCAACTCCATAGATTTATAAAGAAGTCCGCTTGTGTTAAAAAATCTTTTCAGAGGCAGTCCGCTTTTTCCGTACCACACGCTAAGCTCCTCATATGAAGGATTATCAAGCTTTATATCTCTGATTTCATATTCTATATTATTATCATCAAGCCATTTCTTTGCCTTCTGACAAGTGGTGCACTTTGGATAGCATACAAATTTAATCATTGTTTTTCTCCTCGCAAACCTCAACCAAAAAGCTTACGGGACGAAATCCATCATTGCATGAAAGCATTGCCGAGCGTGGATTTTTCATCCAGCCGTCATAAAAATTTTCGCCGCCGTGAGCAAGCGCCATAACAAACGGCGAAAGACTATCCCATGCGCTATCACAAAAGCCATCAGGCTTTTGCCAGCCATTGCAGATAAATATTTGTCCTTCTTCAACACTGCACGGATGCTCTATCGGATTTTCATACTTTTCGATCAGGTCGTCATAGCGAGCCTTTCGCATAACAGTTATTTTGATCTTTTTCATATTATGTCCACACATCAGAATTCAACAATCTCAGGAGCCTTGCCAAATGCGCAAAAGCTTGCAGTTGCATTCTGCATATAGAAAACCTGAGTGTTTCCATCGTTTTCATCATACATACCACGAAGATTGGGATATGCATCAAGCATAGATTTTTTTGCCTCAAAGCGATCATCGCAAACAAGCTCGCAAGCAACACGGATCCATGCGCCTTCACAGAATGCGCAGATTTCAGCCTTGGGATTTGCCGCAAGCTGTTGGCTTGTGGGCTTTATTTTACCTGTTTGAATATAAAGCTTGCCATCAAACTCGTTGATCGTTCCAAAAGGACGAACTCTGGGCTGATCTCCTTCAACTGTTGCAAGATAATAAACCTCAGCTTTTTTTAAAAATTCAAGAACTCGTTTCATAAATTTCTCCTTATGTATGTCAGATTAAAATTCCGTTACAATGATCAACCTCATGCTGAATGATCTGTGCTGTCCATCCTGTGTAGGTTTTAATACGTGTTTGCATATCGGTTGTCTGATATTTCACCTTTATAGATTTATATCTCCTACAAGAACGAGGTCCACCAAGTAGAGAAAGACAACCTTCCTCTGTGTTATAAGATCCGTCCTGCTTGATTATTTCAGGATTGAGCATAACTGTGTATACAGGGGATTTGCCGCTTTCATCAAGAAAGGCTATAATACGCTTTTTTACGCCGATCATATTTGCCGCCATTCCAACACAGCCCTCTTTATGCGCAATAAGAGTTTCAAGCAGATCGCTTGCAACCTGCAGATCGTCCTTTGTTGCCACCTCCGACTTTCCTGCAAGAAAAATGGGATCGTGCATTAATTCTTTAACCATAATATCTCCTTTAAGGCAAACAATGGCCTGCCGCACGATATATCTGATACCACTCGCTGCGGCTGAGCTCTATATCAGCTGCCTTACATATCTCACAAAGATGCCTCGGATTCATAGTTCCCGCAACAAGCTGCATATTTGCAGGATGGCGAAGTATCCACGCCGCAGCAACGCCTGTTTTGGTGAGGCCATATTTCTCACCTATCTCCTGAAGCTTTTCATTCAGCTGGGGGAAATCTTCGTTATCAACAAAATTGCCCTCAAAAAATCCGTGCTGGAAGGGGGACCATGTTTGAATAGTTATATTCTTTATTCTGCTGTATTCCAGAAATCCACCATCGTGCATAACAGATTCAGCATTTTTCATATTAACATTCATTCCCGATGTTACCATTCCTGCTTCTGTTACGGAAAACTGAAGCTGATTGACTGAAAGAGGCTGCTTAACTGCAGTTTTTAACAGCTCTATCTGCATCATATTATGGTTTGAAACTCCGAAACGGCGAACCTTTCCTGCCGCTTCAAGCTCATCAAATGCTTCTGCAACCTCCTCAGGCTCCATAAGTGTGTCAGGTCTGTGCAGAAGAAGAAAATCAACATAATCAACGCCAAGGCGTGCAAGGCTTCCTTCTACAGAGCGAATAATATGTTCCTTTGAAAAATCATACTGACCATCATGGATAGCACATTTGGTTTGGATAAGCATTTTGTCTCTTGCGCTCTTATTGCGCTTCAGATATTCTCCGAAAACTCTTTCGGCACCGCCTCCGCCATAAATATCAGCGTGGTCAAAAAAATTGATTCCGTTTTCAAGAGATGCATCAATAATTGCATCAACCTGCTTTTCTTCAAGACCACTCATTCTCATACATCCGAGAGAAACTGCAGATGCTTTTACATCTGCCCCTATATTAACATATTTCATTATTATTCTCCTTTATTTCAGATCAAGGCTCCAGCCATGGTCTCCGTGATAAATCATCTGGTGTGTCATTCCGCCATCAATGCAGATATTCTCACCCGTTATAAAGCCTGCCATATCAGAGCAAAGATAAAGCACCATATTGGCAATGTCAGGAGGATTGCCAACTCTGCCCGAAGGCTGCTGAACAGCATCTGCTCCCTCATAAACCGTATATGCCGTATCTATCCATCCGGGAGAAATTGAGTTTACCCTGACCTTTCCCGCAAGGCTGACTGCAAGGGCATGAGTGAGCGCAGAAATTCCGCCCTTTGCGGCTGTATAGCTTTCTGTTTGAGGTTGACTCATTCTATCTCTTGAAGATGAAATATTTATAATACTTGCACCCTCTCTGAAATATGGAGCAAAAAGCTTTGAAAGATAAAACGGAGCTGTTACTCCAACTCTCAGAGCATATTCAAAATCCTCATAGCTGCCTTCTTCTATACCGCACATTTTAGGCGTTGCATTGTTAATAAGATAGTCAACGTATCCGTTTTCTTCAACAACCTTTTTTACAAAGCGCTCCAGATCTGCTTTGTTTGCAAGATCGCCTGCAAAATAATCATTCTCTTTTATGTCTATAACACAAACAGTTGCTCCGGCTTTCTCAAACTTCTCGCATATACATTTTCCTATACCTTGAGCCCCGCCTGTTACAACAACGACCTTATTTTCAAAATCAAACATATGTCTTTATCTTCTTTCAATACATCTTGTTGAAAATATTATAGCACAAAATGTTCTGAAAGTCCACATCTATAATTACCACCATATAAGCAAAAAGCTGCCCAAAACGGCAGCCTTTAACTTATATATTCTTTATAAATTCATCGGTGAGCGCAATTCCCTTTTCAGCGGCGATCTTTGCAAATGTGGGATAATCCATATTCGCTCCATCGTCTGCGCCATCGGAAATAGCGCGGATAACTCCAAAAGGAACATTGTTGATATAGCAAGCCTGCGCCATTGCAGCAGATTCCATTTCGCAAGCATCAGCATTAAAGTTTTCAACGATCTTTGCTTTTGTCGCGCTATCAGCAACAAATTGGTCACCGCAAGCAATTACTCCACGTCTGTGAGCAAATCCCAGCTTTTCTGCGCTTTCGCAGATAACATCAGCCACAGCCTTATCATTTTCAAAGAAAACAACATTGATACCTGAAACAAGACCTACAGGGTCACCGATAGGAGATGTGTCCATATCGTGCTGAACTGTTTTTTCACCAACAACGATGTCACAGATATGGAGATCACGATTGAGCGCTCCTGCAACACCTGTGTTGATAATGCAATCAGGAGCAAAGCGAATGATCATTGTCTGCGCGCAGATAGCAGCAAAAACCTTGCCTATACCGCACTTTGCAGCTATAACCTTTTTGCCGTGAAGCATACCGCTGACAAAATCAATGCCGCTTATTGTAACTGTTTCGCTGCCTTCAAGGCGCTCCTTGAGAGCGTCAATTTCAATCTGCATTGCGGCAATAACGCCGATTGTATTAATTTTTGTCATAAGAAAAGTCCTGGCCTTTCATTTTTTCACGCTCAACAAGAGCTTCATAATATGCCTTGCATTCTGCCTTTGCGCTTGCAAGATCAAGATTTTTATAATTTCCGCACTCTTTTCTTTCAGCGCCGAACATTTCGCCATCGTGCTCAACAGTTTGGCAAAGCACCTTCTTTGTAAGCTCATAAGCCTCACTGTCGCTTGTGTCACGCATTAAAAGATAAAAGCCTGTCTGGCATCCCATAGGTCCGAAATAGATAACCTTATCGGCATATTCGGAATTGCGAAGGAATGTTGCCAGCATATGCTCAACAGAATGCATTGTGAGATTATCCATATAATTATCGCAATTGGGACGGCGTGTTCTCAGATCGTATGTATTAACATCTCCGTCTCGGCGGGAAACATAGAAGCCGGGCACGATATAGTCGTGATCAACGGAAAAGCTTGTTATTCTTTTCATAGAAATTCTCCATTTTTAAAAGATACTTAATTCTATCAAATATCCTCTTTTGTGTCAAGGAGAGGCGCTGTTTTTCAACATATTATAAATACTTATGGTAAATAAATCTTGACAGAGCGCAAAAGATTGTAGTATAATTACTATATTGCGATGATGAAGTCGGCTTGCTGAAATCAGGACTTATCAGAGAGCTTTGCCTTTGGCTGTGAGCAAAGCATTTCCTTCAGTTTTTGCCTTTCCCTTCGGAGCTCGGCAGGTGATATGTAGCCTATCGGGGGTGCGCCCCTTAAAGCGTGCAAGAGTGTTTCTGCTTTGTTGGCAGAAGAAGCTCGGGTGGTACCGCGGTGGTGTTTTCCCCGTCCCGACATTAATTTGTTCGGGGCGTTTTTTTATTGTGTAAACAACAAGGTCCCGGGGTACACGCCCGCAATTTTAATTGCGTTGGCGAGTCGGGTTCTTATTTTATAAATATTTTCTCATTATCATAGAAAGGAACTAATTATGGCAGATAAGACAACAGAAGTTCGCAGTAACTTTTTAGCAGCTCTGGAAAACGTTCAGACAATGGACGAGCTTGAAAAAATCAGAGTTGAATACATCGGTAAAAAAGGTTATGTTACAGAACTCCTCAAGGAAATGAAAAACCTTTCCAACGAGGAAAAGAAAACTTTTGGCCAGGCAGTTAACGTTCTCAAAAACGAAGTTAACGACAAAATCACAGAAAAGAGAGAAGAAATCAAGCAGAAGGAAATTGAGCTTGAAAACAGCCGTATGCCTGAGTTTGATATTTCAACTCCCGCAAACCTTGAAAGAGGATCCTATCACCCCATCACTCTCGTTCAGCGTCAGTGCGAAGAGATCTTCAGATCTATGGGCTTCGCAGTTGAGGACTACAGCGAGATCGTTACAGACTACGAATGCTTTGAGGCTCTCAATATTCCCAAGGACCACCCCGCAAGAGATATGCAGGATACCTACTATCTTGACAACGGACAGCTTCTTAAGAGCCATACATCCGCTGCTCAGAACGCTATCTACAAGAAATATAAGGACGCTCTCGTAAACGAGGGCAAGCCTATCAAGGCTATATTCCCCGGCAGATGCTTCCGTAATGAAGCAACAGACGCTTGCCACGAAAACACATTCTTCCAGATGGAAGGCGTTATGGTTGATAAGGATATTTCCATCTCCAACCTTATCTTCTTTATGAAGACAATGCTTTCTGAGGTTTTCCAGAAGGACATCAAGGTTCGTCTGCGCCCCGGCTTCTTCCCCTTCGTTGAACCCGGATTTGAGCTTGACATCAGCTGCCTTATCTGCGGCGGAGAGGGCTGCCCCTCCTGTAAGCACAGCGGCTGGCTTGAGCTTTGCCCCTGCGGTATGATCCATCCCGAAGTGCTCAAGGCAGGCGGAATTGATCCTGAAGAATATACAGGCTTTGCTTTTGGTCTTGGCCTTACAAGACTTGCAATGATGAAATACGGCGTTAAGGATATTCGTGACCTTAACAGCGGTAGCCTTAAAACTCTTTCTCAGTTCACTGACGATAAATAAGAAAGGAGCGAAAAGAAATGTTATTATCTATGAATTGGATCTCCGATTATGTTGACTTTACCGGTCTTGACAAATTGGAGCTTATCAATAAATTCTCCCTTTCAACTGCAGAAGTTGAAAATGAAATTTTCTTCAAGGGCAGCGATGTAAGCGGCATCGTTTGCGCTGAGATCAAAAGCGTTGAAGATCATCCCGAATCAAAGAAGCTCCATCTTCTCAAGGTGGACATCGGCGAAGAAGAGCTTGTTGACGTTGTTTGCGGTGCCCCCAATGTTCGTGTTGGTATGAAAACTGCATTCGCTAAGCTTGGAGCTCAGATCGGAGAGATCACAATCGCTCCCAGAAAGCTGGCTGGCTACACATCCAATGGTATGTGCTGCTCTGAAAAGGAGCTTGGCATCAGCGATTCCAATGACGGCATTATGGATCTGACAGATGATATTCCTCTCGGCACAGATCTTAAAACAGTTTATGATATTGAAGATATTATCTTCGAGGTTGATAATAAGTCTCTCACAAACCGTCCTGACCTCTGGGGTCACTACGGTATCGCTCGTGAATTTGCAGCGATCGCAGGCAGAGAGCTTAAGCCCCTTGCAACTGCTGACCTTTCTGCTTATGACAATCTTGATAAGGTTGACGTTAAGATCGAGGATCCCCTCTGCCAGAGATATTCCTCCATCAAGTTTGAGGGCATCACAAGACACGTAAGCCCTGTTAATATGAGAATCCGCCTTTTCTATTGCGGAATGAGAGCTCTCAACTTCCTTGCAGACATCACAAACTACATTATGCTTGAAATGGGCCAGCCTATGCACGCATTTGATGCAAGAAAGGTTGAGCATATCAGAGTTAAAAAGTTTGATAAGCCCTTCACATTTACAACTCTTGACGGCGTTGAAAGAAATATTGACGAAAACACACTTATGATCTGCAATGGCGACACTCCTGTTGCAATCGCAGGCATTATGGGTGGTCTTGATTCCGAAATCGTTGCTGACACATCCACTCTCACTATTGAAAGCGCAACATTTGATGCAGCTTCTATCCGCAAGTCCACAGTTCGTCTTTCTCACAGAACTGATGCTTCTATGAGATATGAAAAGAGCCTTGACCCCGAAATGACAACTGTTGCTGTTGCAAGATTTGTTAAGCTTCTCACAGATGCTGATGAGGGAGCAAAGGTTGTTTCCGCTCTCACAGATGAGATCGCATTCAGCTATCCCAAGATCGATCTCACATTTGATAAGGCATTCGTTAATAAGTACACAGGTATTGAAATTTCCAACGAAACTATCGTTAAAACTCTCACAGCCCTTGGTTTCGGCGTTAAGCTTGAAAACGATCAGTTCTCTGTTTCTGTTCCCAGCTGGAGAGCAACAAAGGACGTTACAATCAAGGCCGACATCATTGAAGAGATCACACGTATCTACGGATATGATAACTTTGATATTCACACAGCTGAGGTTCCTGTTTATCCTGTTCGTCCCGCTGTTGAAAAGACAGACGAGAACAGAATCAAGGATATGCTCGTAAAGAGATACTCAATGCACGAGCTTCACTCTTATGTTTGGGCATATCACGATGAATATAAGGCTCTCGGTATTGAAATTGAGCCCAATGTTGAGCTTATCAACGCAACAAACCCCAATATTAAAACAATCCGTAAGTCCATCGTTCCCACTCAGCTTTGCCAGGTTAAGTATAACACAGCTTATGATTCCGACTTTGCTGTATTTGAGATCGGTAAGGTCGTTAACGGCTATAACGAAAAGGGCCTTTGCGATGAGCATAAGAAGCTTGCTATCACACTCTACAGCAAGACAAAGGATATGGAAACAATCTACTTCCAGCTTCGTGATATTCTTGCAGTTCTTTGTGACGATATCAAGCATCGCCCCATTACATTCGCTAAGGCTGAGGCAACTCATTCTTATCAGCATCCCAAGAACCTTAACAACATCTATTGCGACGGCAAGCTCCTTGGCGAAATCGGTATTGTAAACGCAACAGTTTCCAAGAAGATCGATAAGAAGGCTAACATCGTTTACGCTGAAATCGACGTTGAGGAATTTGCAAAGATTGAGAACGCAAGCATCAAATATGAGGCTCCCTCCAAGTTCCCTGAAATTGAGATCGACCTCTCATTTGTTACAGAATCCTATGCTCCCATTGCAAAGGCTATCGCTGATGCTAACTGCGCTCTTATCAAGAAGGTTTCTCTTGTAGACACATATGCTGACGAAAACGGCAAATCCATCACAATCCGACTCCTGTTCTCTCACCCTGAGCGCACACTTACAAAGGAAGAGGTTCTTGATGTGGTTAACGGCATCGCAGCTGCTCTTGAGGCTCAGAACATTAAGCTTAAAAACGGCGTTGCTCTTTAATTGCGGAGTTTAAGAAATGGAATATAAAATGAATATTGCAGGGTGCGAGAGGGCTCTTCCTCTCTGCCCCCTGAATGAAAATCTCTATATCGGCGCATTTGTTATATTCGGTGATCCCGAGCTCACAACTGCTTGCGCTAAAGCGCTGCTTGAAAAGGCGCCTGAATACGACTATCTTATAACAGCTGAATCAAAGGGTATTCCAATTGTTCACGAAATGGCTCGCCTTGCAGGAAATCAGAAATATTTCCTTGCAAGAAAAAAGCCCAAGCTTTATATGACAGGTGTTTTTGAAGCAACAGTTCGCTCTATCACAACAGAGGGTGAGCAGAAGCTCTATCTTGACATAGCTGATGCAGAAATGATGCGCGGCAAAAAGATCCTTATCGTTGACGATGTTATCTCAACAGGCGAATCCCTCAAGGCTCTTGAGGTTCTTGTAGAAAAAACAGGCGGCGAGATCGTTGGCAAAATGGCTATCCTTGCAGAAGGCGATGCTATAAGCCGAGATGATATTATATATCTTGAGCCTCTGCCCCTTTTTGATAAGGACGGAAACGCAATATAAAAAATAAAAGCATACGGAAAAAGGCTACTTCTCATAAGGATGTTTTGAATATCCTATGAAACAAGCCGATTGACGAGTGCTGAGAAGATGACAGTATAGCAAAACGCTATGCTGTCTTTTCTTGTTTTAAGATAACGGCGGCAGGGAGATTAACGCTCTCTGCCGTCTTTTTTATTTGGTGTTTTATTGTCTTTTTGAATTTTTTCATTTTCAATCTTTCTTCAATGTAACTATGTATAATGATGTATCGTAGGATGAAATTCCGAGAAAGGAAAATGATTATGTACATTATAAAAAATGCTTTAAGATGTATTGGCAGATCAAAAGGGCGTAATGTTTTAATCAGCATTATCGCACTTGTAATTGCTGTTTCTGCCTGTCTTGGTTTGTCTATTAGACAAGCCGCCGAAAGTGCTAAAGAAAGCACACTTGCTGAACTGAGTATTACTGCCACCATATCTTATGACAGAAGCTCTATGATGAACGACATTATGGGTGGTGGAGCACAGAGCGGTGGCGGTTTTGACCGTGACCAATTTAAAGATATGATGGGAAATGCGTCTTCGCTGACTCTTGAAGAATATCAAACATACGCAGATGCTGAGTCGGTGCAGGATTTTTATTATACACTTACGGCAGCTTTTAACGGCAATGACGATTTGTTGCCTGTAACAGATGAAACCGAGGATGAAGAAAGCGATTCGAGTTCCGGTCAAGGTGGCTTCGGCGGTGGAATGGGATTCCCCGGCGGAAGCTTCGGCGGTGGTAAAGGGATGTTCAGCTCGTCTGACTTCTCTGTTATCGGTTACAGCAGCGACAGTTCGATGACCGCTTTTATCGACGGAACGGCTTCCGTTTTGGAAGGCGGTACTATGTTCGAGGAAGGCACGACCGAGAAAGAATGTGTCATTTCCGAAGAACTCGCTATTTATAATGATTTAGCCGTAGGCGATACGATTATCCTTACAAATCCGTCGGTTGAAACCGAAACCTATGAGCTTAAAATCGTAGGCTTTTATACAAGCAGTGCGAACAACGACTTTTCTATGTCAATGTTCGGCAAGAGCCAAGATCCTGCCAACCAAATTTATATGAGTGCTGCCGCATTGCAGACCATCCTTGATGCTTCGGATGAGGTTTCCACAACCATTACCGATGAGAATACCGGCAGAGAAAGTGACAGCGCAGTTACCGGTTCTATCTCGGCGACCTATGTATTTGCAAATACCGAAAAATACTATGCTTTTGAGGAAGAGGTTCGCACACTCGGTCTTGATGATTCCTACACCGTATCTTCTGCAGACCTTACTGCTTTTGAAAATAGCCTGACTCCGCTTAACACACTTAGCACAATGGCAGGTTGGTTCCTTGTGGTTATCCTTATTATCGGCGCGATTATCCTTGTTGTTCTCAACATCTTTAATGTGCGTGAACGCAAATATGAAGTTGGCGTACTGACTGCAATGGGTATGAAAAAGTGGAAGGTTGCCGCACAGTTTATGTGTGAAATCCTTGTTGTGACTATGATTGCCGTTATTATCGGTGCAGGCATCGGTGCGGTAAGTTCTGTTCCTGTTACTAACGCACTTTTGGAAGGTCAAGTTGAGAGTCAGAACTCACAACAAACTCAAGAGGAAAGTTACCAAAAACAAAAGCAGTTTATTTCCGATGCGGGTCACGAACTGAAAACCCCCGTGTCCGTTGTAAGTGCAAACGCAGAACTGCTATCCCGTGAAATTGGCGATAATCAGTGGCTACAAAATATTCAGTATGAAAACGAGCGTATGGGAATGCTCGTAGGACAACTTCTTGACCTTGCTCGTACTGAGAACGTGATACCGCAGATGGAACACGTCAATTTGAGCAGATTGGTTGACGGTGAAGCACTCCCATTTGAAAGTGTTGCCTTTGAAAAAGGGCTTGTTCTGAACACAAACATTACAAGCAATATCTGTGTGGTTGGAAATAGCACACAGCTCAAACAGATTGTATCTATATTAATTGATAACGCTATCCGCCATAGTAAAGGTGGGGGCGAGGTGTGGTTGTCCTTAACTAAAGAACACGGCATTGCAAAACTCTCTGTAATTAACAAGGGAGATGAAATCCCTGCAGAGCAGCGTGAGCAGATTTTTGAACGCTTTTATCGTGTGGATACTGCCCGTAACGGTGAGGACAAGCACTACGGTCTGGGACTTGCTATTGCCAAAGCAATTGCAAATTCTCATAAAGGTCATATCGAAGTTGGGTGCTTTGACGGATTTGTTGAATTCAAAGTGCAAATCCCAACAATCTAAAAAATTAAAGAAATTCAAAAAACTTCAATCTTCCTCCTGCACAATGATAGCATCAAAGTACAGGAGGCTTTTTTGTGCAAAAGCTAAATGAGAAAGGAGTGAAAAGATGAAGTAACGACACGAATAGAAGCACGAAATCAGCTACGGCGATATAAATCATAGTTTGAAATTAAGTATTGAAAAGAACTTTTATTTTCTCCTTTGCAACACGCTCATTGCAATACACAAAGTTAAACTCGCCGCTGATCTGCATATCCGCTACAGTGAAGGTGGCAAGGTCATTACGGCAACGGGATATCGGTTCATAGGCAAAGGTAATGGCACCGTTGTTTGCCACAATGTCGCAAATTACGGAAAAATTGCTGACGGAGATACAACGCTTAAAGTTGTCAAGGGAAAAACCTCGGTCTGTAATTGCATTATGCAATAATGTTCTCGTTCCCGAATACGGCTCTCTGACCACAATGTCCTTTGAAAAAATATCTTCAAGGGTCACGGTCTTATTGGCAAAAGGATGGCTTTTTGCACAGACCCCTACAAACGCTTCTTTTTTGTAAAGGTGGTAGCCATATTTGGATTTGTCAAATACACCCTCTATAATAGCAAAATCGATCTCTGCCTTTTCAAGCATATGTAAAAGAACTTCGGTGTTATCAACGATCAAATCGAGCGTATGGTTTGGCTCTTGCAGAAAGGAACGAATCTCCGGCACGATAACAAATTCGCCAATAGTTTTGGTTGCACCAACGGTCATATGAACGGTATCTGTGGGCATAAACTTTTCACGGATGTCAGCTTCCTCTGCCTTGATGCTATCAAAATAACGCTTTAGCCGCTGGGCGTTCTTTGTTCTTGATAGTGTCCGTCCATCATACTCA
>JAZQUP010000022.1:0-47366 GCA_045631345.1 Candidatus Avispirillum sp. | reverse complement strand
CTGCTCTACTTACTTTAAAGAGCTCATTAATTTTAAATTCAAAAGAATTTTCGGAGTCTTTTACATTTTGTCATTGTTGTTCAATTTTCAAGGAGCTTCGCGCACCTCCTGAGGTGCAGCTTTGTTATTATATCAAAACCGTTCTCTCTTGTCAATACTTTTTTGAAAGTTTTTTCAAGTTTTTTTGAGGCTTTCTTTTAAGCTCTCTGCCTTGCTCCTGCAGCGCTCTCTTTACTTGCCTTATTCGGTTTCGTTTGCCTCAGCTCTCGCTGTCAGCTTTGTTATTATATCAGCACGCTTCTTCATTGTCAACTACTTTTTTCATCTTTTTTCGCCTTCTATCTTTTTAACAATCTAAACTATTTCAATGTAAGGTTTTTGTGCAGGTTGACTACACCATCCTCTATATACAGAAAAAAGAGCTCAAGCGAGCTCTTTTTCAATTTTTATCTATCAAAACCGGGAGGCTCTTTGCCTTTTGGTGGTTTGAATCCTTCCGGGAACCTTCCATCCACAGGAATCGGAGGTCTTCCACCCATTGGATGCATACCTTTAGGAAATCCTGCAGGAGGATTCCCCTGAAGGACAAAGCCACCATTTACAAACGGCATTTCAGAACTCTCTTCAGCCTTCTCTATGTTTTCGCCCTTAAACTGATACCTTGCAGCCTGGGTTGAGAACAGCTTATAATACTTTCCCTTTTGCGCCATAAGCTCATCATGGCTGCCAATTTCAGCCACGCACCCATTTTCAAGCACAACAACTGTATCAGCAATAGTTGCGCTTGAGAGCCTATGGGAGACAAACACACTCGTTTTGCCCTCACGAAGTCTATCAAACTGCATATATATTTCCTGCTCGGCTATAGCATCGAGAGAAGCCGTCGGCTCATCAAGGATAAGTATATCCGCATCAGAATAGAAGGCTCTTGAAACAGACAGCTTCTGCCACTGGCCTACAGACAATTCAGTTCCGTTCTTTTCAAAATACCTTGTGAGCGGAGTGTTATACTTGTGGGGCATTTTTTCAATAAACTCATCTGCTCCCGAATTTCTTGCCGCATCAACCACCAGGCGCTCAGTTTTTTCTCTCGCAATATCACCGAAAGCAATATTATCTCCTGCAGTTTCTGCGTACTTGCCGAAATCCTGGAAGATTATCCCGTACAATTTATACAGCGCCTTCGTATCATATTCTTTTATATCCCTTCCATCAAGAAAGATAACACCTTCTGTTGGATCATACAAGCGAGTTATAAGTTTGATAAGAGTTGTTTTACCGGCTCCGTTAAGTCCAACAAGCGCAACTGTTGAGCCCGACTTAATAGTAAGGTTCATATTATGTATAACATCACGATCGGCGCCCGGATAACGGAAGCTTACATTTTTAAGCTCAATCGTATGCCCTGTATGCGTTGCAGGAATAGCAGGCTCACTTATCGAGGGCTTGATAGTCTGCTTTTCGTTCATAAACAGAATCATGTTATCTATAAACAACGATCCTTCGTATATACTTGACGTTACAGTTATCACAGCAGCAAGCGCCGCAGAGATAGAATTAAGCGCACCTGTGTATACAGAATAATCACCTATCTGGCTAACATTGGTTGCCACCATATAAAACAATACGCCATTCATAACAGCAGTTGCAAGAGAAAGAATCAGATTCCAGACCCCCTCCTGCCAGATAAGTGTTTTGATTCCCTTGAAATAACCTGAGAACACATCGTTATATTTACCGATAAGCAGATCCGATAGATCAAACAAACGAACCTCTTTAACCATATCCTTGTTCACAATAAGCTCACTATAATAATTCATCTTTCTGCGGTCTTTGGACCGATGAAACATATAGTTAAAGTTTTTGCGACGGAAATGAAATGACACTACAGCACTCGCAACAGTGAGTAATATAAATATAATGAAGAAAAAAACACTATATACGGGCAGAATACTTAAAATAACCACAAGAACTGCAAAATAACTGAACATAGAAATGACCTTTGAAACAAGCTCAAAGCTTGAGCGAAGTATATGCACAGGACGCATTCCCGCCTCACGATTTGCATTCTCCAAGCGCTCATAAAAATCCGGCATATCAAAAGACGCAAGGTCCACAGACTTTGCCTTATTCATTATTTTGTTCTTAACGTGGTTTGTGACCTTCTCTCCCGCTATCTGCGTTACCATATTGGAAAGGCTTCCGGTCAAGGTGTTAAGAAACAGATAACCGAACTGCAAAACCAAAGGAATCACAATATCCACTTCTTCAGAAAAACTTCTTACAATCTTGTCAAGCAGATTGGCCGAAATCAAAGTTCCCGCCAGAGGCATAACACCATTATAGACTGTCATAAACATCATAAATATAAGCAAAAGCGGCTGTGTTTCCCACACTAGCTTAAATATATAAAACAGCCTATACAATGTGCCGCCCACAGTCTTTTTCAGGTATGCAGGCACCTCAGCAATACTTTTTGGTTTTGGAGCTTTTAGTCTATCGTTTATTTCAGCTGAAGGAGGTCCAAATCTTGGTCCCATAAACAAAATACCTTCTTTCATAATTCTACGTTATATTGTAGTTATATAAAAGAAGATATTCAAGTCTATTATATTTAATTTTCTATTAACTGTTTCCTTTGGTAAACAATAGTGATATAATAAAATAAAAGGAGGCGGTGTATATGATATTTAAGCTTAACCGACTTTTTCTGTTTAGCAACAAATCATACCGACGTTCGTTTTTGATTCTGCACGGAATCTTTTTTGCCCTCCCCTTAGCTTTTATTATAATCACAAATCAGGCGGCTATCTGGAACGTGGGCTTTGTAATCATAGAAAATATTATAATCTACTTCGCAATCAAGCACAACTACCCAAAGAGCTTCGAAATAGTTGAAAACACCATCACTTTTACCGAACACAACAATTTAGGCAGACGAGACGGCAATTTCAAAATCCTTATAACCCTCTCCGATCTGCGCAACGTATCATTTTCTCAAAATTCCTTTGAAAAGCTTTTCAAAGTAGGACGAATCCACCTTAAAGCAACGCCAACTGCTGAAATCATATCAGGAACACCAACAAATGAAGAAAAGCCTTTTCTCAACAACAGTTATACGTTCTATGGTGTTACAAAATTTGAAAAAGCCAAAGAAGAAATAGTCAACATAAGCAAATTAGCAAAGGTTGAGACAAATATGTAACGCTCATCCGTCAGCCTGCAGCTGACACCTTCTCCAACCGGAGAAGGCTATCCTACAAACAGTAAAGGCACCAACCGTAAAGGATGGTGCCTTCTTTATTATCTCATTTTAGCAAATTCCATCGCTTCCTTACCGGTTATATGCTCGGGAGTCAGCGCCATCACGCGAAGGAATTTGAAATCTCGCTCTATCTGGCGATCTGCCTCAGCTTCATATCCGGGAGAATATTTTCTACCGATAGCCTCAATTGCAGTTCTCTTTTCTGCGGGCTCCTCTACAACCTCGATCTTACCGAAAACAACTACACTTTTATATGCAGTTGTGAGCTTTTCAGGCATATTGGTGTTTTCGGAAACAACACAGAAGGAAGCCTTACTGCTTTTCTCTATGGCATCCATTTTATGCCCTGTTGCAGCGCTATGAAAATAGATTTTACCATTATCAAACACATATGCCATAGGCACAGCATAAGGATAATCCTCATCCCCAAGCAAAGCAAGAGTGCCGTAGCTACCCTCTCTTAAAATTTCATAACTTTCTTCGGAAGGCATCTCCTGCTTCCATCTTCTCATCTTACGAAACATAGTTTAACACCTCAATACTGTTATGCAACAATTATACCTTTTTGTTTTTATATTGTCAACGACAACAAATTCCATTATTTTCACAAAAAGCTTCAATCAAGCATACAGATGCACATCCGAGTAATACTTTTTATGACCCTTCCCACAATCTAATCAAGCAAAATACACAGCCATTATTTCCCATTTAAACAAGCTATTTTATATGCTCAAAAAGAACTTTCAAACGTACGTTTTCAGCGTTTTTTTAATTCCCATACACCCCTTTTCAGAAAGACTTTTCTTGCACTATGAATCAATGCCATAATTTGAACTTTTACATACATAACTCTTGATTTTTTTACACAAAAGGATTATAATTATATAAAATATAATTATGCTGAATAATTGTGACTTGAAGGAGATGGCGGGTAAAAATGAACAAGCAAACAGGAATCAATTTTATAACCCAGGTTATAGCATTTGCTATCAATCTCTGTATAAGTTTTTTTCTAACCCCCTTTATTATTAACAACATAGGTGTAGAAGCAAACGGCTTCGTTACTCTTGCTAACACCTTCGTTGATTATGCTCAGCTTTTCACTGTTGCCATTAACTCTATGGCAGGCAGATTTATAACCATAAAGATTCATCAAAAAAATATTACTGACGCAAACAAGTATTTCACATCGGTTGTTTTTGCCAACATTTTAATGTCCACAGTTTTCACAGTTGTGATTGCCTTTGTGATTGCTTTCCTTGAAAAAATCCTTAATATATCCGAAAGCTCAATATCCGACATTAAGTTGCTTTGGATATTAATTGCGATAAATTTTGTTATTTCTCTTTTTGCCTCCATCTTCTCTGTCTCTACTTTTGTTACAGACAGATTGGACAAAACAGCAATCACAAATGCTCGCGGCAGCATTATGAGAGCCGCTGCTTTGGTGATTTGCTACACATTCTTTAAACCCTACACATTCTATGTTGGAATAGCTACAATCCTGCTTGGCTTAAATAATCTTCTGAGCCATATCTACTTCAAAATAAAGCTCGTTCCTGACCTTAAGGTCAGACGTGAATATTTTGATTTCGGGTGCATCAAAGAGCTTGTTTCTTCAGGTATCTGGAATTCCATTTCAAAGCTTAGCGCCATTCTCTCCTCAGGTCTTGACCTCTTGATTACAAACATATTTGTAAACGGCGTAGCGATGGGAATTCTCAACCTCTCAAAAACTGTTTCAAATATAGTTTTATCTCTGTTCGGAATGCTTTCCTCCATATTCACACCTCAGTTAACAATGGCTTTTGCAAAAAATGATTTTGAAGAAATGAAAAAGCAGCTCATTTCTTCCATTAAGCTTCTTGGTGTATTTTCAGGTATTCCAATCGCAATCCTCATCAGCTTCGGCAAATCATTCTATCAGCTTTGGGTGCCTTCGCAGGATGCCGGTTTGCTCCATCTTTTGACAATAATCACTTGCATAAATTTAATTTTTGCTCTTCCTCTTGAGCCTCTATATAATATTTTTACAGTTCAAAACAAAATTAAAATTTCTTCAATTGCCCTTATATGCTTCAGCACAGCAAGCGTGATCAGCGTATTTATAGGTCTTAATTTCATTCATGATGAAAATGCAAAAATCATTTATATCGCTTCTGTGGGCGCATTCTACAGCACAATCAGAGTGTTGTTTTTCCTTCCCATATATGGAGCAAAATGTCTTGATTTTAAGCCCACTGTATTTTATCCCGTAATATTCAGAAATGTATTATCAGTATCAGTGCTTGTTGCAGTATCATTGTTCCTTAACTCAATTATTACTATAGACAACTGGTTCAAATTCTTCGGTCTTTGTATTGTAGTTGCGGTTGGCGGACTTGTGATCAATATTCTTACATTGTTTTCAAGGCAGGAATTAACTGATATGTATCATAATATCAAGCGTTTTATACAGGCACGTAAAAAAGGAGAATAAATATGTCTATTCCAAAGGTCATACATTATTGTTGGTTTGGTAATTCCGAAATCCCTGATGAATTCAAGCAATATATGGAAAGCTGGAAGAAGTTCTGCCCTGATTATGAAATAAAAGAGTGGAACGAAAGCAATTACGATATAACAAAAAATCGTTATATGAAAGATGCTTACGATCAGAAAAAATGGGGTTTCGTTCCCGACTATGCACGATTGGACATTATTTACAACGAGGGCGGAATCTATCTTGATACTGATATTGAAATAATCAAATCTTTCGATGAGCTTTTAGAAACAGGCGCTTTTTGCGGAATAGAATCCGGAAACGAGTTTGTTGCATTAGGTCTTGGCTTCGGCGCTGAAAAAGGCAACGAAATCATAAGAATAATGCGAGATGTTTATGATGACTTAAGCTTCATCAACGAAGACGGATCTCTTAATCTTTTGCCCTCTCCTAAAATAAATACTGAGCCTCTGTTTGAAATGGGTTACAAGCATTCAACAGAGATTCAAACATTACATCACGGCAACGACTCTATTACAGTATACCCCGAGCAGTATTTCTGCCCCAAGGATTATGCTACAGATAATATGAATTTAAGCGAAGTAGCTTTTTCAATACATCACTATGCCGCAACATGGCAAAACGATAAACAAAAAAAGCAGCGCGAAAACCACAAAAAGAAAATGAATAAATATATTGCACGTTACGGAAAAGAAAAAACAGAGCAAATTTTTGCTCGCCGCAACAGCTTTCTTCGTGCATTGTATTATGTAAAGCATCCCATTCTTGCCATCAAGAAAATCAAAGAAAAGCTCGGTTAAAGGAGAATAGCAGTGACCTTCAGCATAATAGTTCCGATTTATAACGTAGAAAAATATCTTTCAAAATGCTTTGACAGTATTTTAAATCAGAGCTATACTGACTTTGAAATAATCGCTGTCAATGACGGCTCTCCTGACAATAGCCAAGCTATTATAGATGAATATGCAAAAAATTATCCCGATAAAATAAAGCCCTATATCAAAGAGAACGGCGGGCTTTCGGACGCTCGAAACTTTGGCGTTGAAAAAGCACAGGGAGACTACCTGTTGTTTGTTGACAGCGACGATTATCTTGATAGCTCCGCTCTTCAGGGAATAAAAGCAGCTATAGACAACTGCACCCCTGATATTATCGGATTTAATATCGTTACGGTAAACGAAAATTCCGAAACTACCGCTTTGATGACCCGCCCTGACATTACAGGTGTTTCCGGAGAAGCTGCTATCATCGCCCTGGTAGAACACAAGCAGTACTTTGAACCGGCCTGCGGATTTGCCTACAACCGAAAGTATTGGCTTGAAAGCGGTTACCAATTTTTCAAGGGAATATACCACGAGGACTTCGCACTTGTTCCCCTTGTTATTTTCAGAGCAGAAAAGGTTAGCTGTATTGATCTGAATGCATATTACTATGTTAGCACCGACGGAAGCATCACACGAACCAGAACAGAAGAACGACTTATGCGTTTATCAATGGATTTGCTCAAAGGTTACGATTTCCTTGTAGGCGAATATTTTAAAAAGCCCAGTGAGAATCCCGAAGCTGAAAGTATGTATTTAGCCTATATCGCTAATGCAATTATATTCAGACTTGAATCCTTGACAGGAAACACTAAAAAGTTTTTCAAAAAAGAAGTCAAAAAAAGAAACGTTGCCAAATACTTGATCGCCAACACGTTCAAACGCAAAATTCGTAAGTGCTTTATAAGACTAAAGAACGGAATATAATAACACAAAGGAATATAATATATGCCTAAGATCAGTGTAATAATACCGGTTTATAATTCTGAAAATTATCTTGAAAAATGTCTTGACTCTGTCATCAATCAGACACTTGATGATGTAGAAATCATAGTTGTAAACGATGGTTCACCTGACAATTCTCAGGAGATCATAGATAGATATAAAAGCAATTACCCATCAAAAATCAAAGCAATTTATCAAGAAAACCATGGACAGGCTGCAGCACGAAACAACGGAATTCAGTATGCAACCGGAGAATATATCGCTTTCGTTGATAGCGACGATTATCTTGAACTTGATGCTTATGAAAAAGCATATTCCCTGGCAAAAGAAAATGACTCTGATATTGTTTGCTTCGGTTTTTTTGAGGTTAATGGCGAAACCAGAAAAGCTATTGATTACACTGTATTCCCCGTTCCGAAAAATGATGTAAGATACATCCTTAACGAAACCTCCCCTTCAAATAAGCTTATAAAAAGAAATATTTGGTCAGAAAATAATATTAGGTTTACTGAAAACAGAATTTACGAAGACCTTGAGCTTATCCCCCAGTTAGCACTGTATACTAAGAAAATCGTTTTCATGAACGATAATCTTTATAACTATGTTATCCATTCAGGCTCAACAATGCGTCAGAAAACATACAATCAAAAGCTTGCAAGCATTTATCCGGTAGTTGACACATTAAAAGAAAAGTTTTGGAACACACCGTACCATACAGAGCTTGAATATCTATATATTGAACACCTCCTGCATGGTGCAGTGCTGAGATATTTAGGATATAAGGAAGGAAGCAAAGATATTCAGAAAATCTCAAGCATTATGAAGAAAACATTCCCCGCGTGGCACAAAAACATCTACTATAAAAAATTGAATATGAAATATAAAATCGTATGCTGGTTGGCATACCTTAAGCAAATAAAGTTACTGCGACTTTTATTGGGAGTTAAGAATGTGTAAAAAACTTTTATTTGTAGTTGACAACCTTGTTATGGGCGGAGTTACACGAGTGCTTTTAAACCTGCTCAATAACTTGGATTACGATAAATATGATGTTGACTTGTTAGTACTTCACTACTATGAAGATGTGGAAATCAACATTCCTTCACAAGTAACCCTTATCAAGGGAGACAGTACATATAAGTATATTGACAAAACCCTCGGTGATATTATCAGAACAAAGGATATATCTGCTTTTTTAGGAAAGCTGAAATTGGTTTTCTCACTTAAAAGCGGTAAAATAAAAAAGGATATAGCAAGATCCCGAAAGAAAATACTTTCCAAAAAATACGACACGGAAATTTCATTTAACGACGGTTTCACGCAGATTTTTGTTGCAAACGGAGACTCTGAAAGAAAAATCTCCTGGCTTCATGCAGACATTTCTGTTTTTAACGATTCTTCAAGATATACAGGCCTTATCGGAGAATCTCTCGCAAAAATGGACGCCTTTATTTGTGTATCAAAAATGGTTAAGGATGCATATACTGCCCAATTTGGAATAAAAAATGCGTATGTGATTCACAATATCATAGATTCAGATAAAATATTACAGGATTCGCAGGAAAGTATTGATTTCACTTATCCTGAAAACTGCATAAAGCTTATATCTGTAGGTCGCCTTTGTGAAGCTAAAAATTATGCAAGATTTATCAGAGTGCATAAAATGCTTTTGGATGATGGATACAATGTTGCATCTTACATTATAGGTGACGGACTTGATCGTGAATTGCTTGAACAAGAAATAGAAAAAAATCAAGTTGGAAATACATTTACTCTGTTAGGAAGAAAAGAAAATCCCTTCCCTTATGTTAAAAATGCAGATGTATTTGTTCTATCCTCAAATCACGAAGGTCTGCCCACAGTGCTTTATGAAGCTCTTGTTTTAGGCGTGCCCTGCGTTTCAACAAAAGTTGCCGGTGCCGAAGAAATCATCGGAGAACAATATGGTATTATAACGGAGAAAAGCGATCGAGCTTTGTTTGACGGAATCAAGGAATTATTACAGGAAGATCGATTGCTTTCAGCAAAATCCGCATCCCAAGCTTATAGGTTTTCAATTAGCGAAATAATCGCCCAGATCGAAAAAGTATTATAAAAGGTGATATACAAAATGAAAAACATAAAAAAACCTCAGTACAGCTCAGAAGGACTTAATCGTATCACAAAAGTTCTTTTTATGTTATATGTAATCCTACAGCCTATTCTGGATATATATATGTGTCTGTTTGATGAATATATTCAAATAGCAGGTTTTTCTCTTGCAACACTTTTAAGATTCGCTATGGCTTTCGGCATTGCAGGTCTCGTTATGATAAATACAAGGAAATCAAAATTAACACTTGCCTTTATCATATATGCTGCCGCTATACTTGTATATACTGTAATACATCATTTCAATGCTGTACAGTTCAGTGTTCAGTTACCTTTAGCTGAATATAAGCCTGTTCAGGAGCTTGTTTACCTTCTCCGCATTTGCATTCCTCCTGCACTTCTTTATGTTATATATAATATCAAGCTCACCTATAAAGATATAAAAATAATGCTGGTAACAGTATCTGCAATAATGTCCTCCGTTATCATTGTAAGTAACCTGCTTGAGTTTGGCCATGTTGCATATGTTCTTGAAAAAAGAGTTATAGAAGATAGTATGATAGCATGGTTCACAGGAACAGATGCAAGTTGGATACTTCTCACCTGCCGTGGTCTTTTCCAGTGGACCAATCAGATTTCTGCAGTTATGCTGATCATCCTTCCTTTCCTGGCATACACCTGTCTCAAGGAAAAGAAGATAGGCTTCTGGGTGCTTTTGATTATGCATATGATTGCTATGATAAACATTGGCACAAGAATTGCAACTGTAGGCGGACTCTTGGTTTTGATAGCTGTATTGTGCATCAAAGCTATTGAAGCTATTATCCATAAGCAATCAATAATAAAGGAAACAAAAAATCTTATCAGCATATTAGTTTCACTCACTCTTATATTATCCATATTTGTTTCTTCCCCTGTTATCCAGAGAAGCAAAGAGGAGCCTTTATTTGAAGATTTAATCACAACCCCCTCTGTTGATTCAGAAGATCCTCCCGAAACAGAACCTGAGCCTGAAGTTGAAGAGCCTCAAACTCCCGAAGAGTTAGATGCAGAAAAGCTCCGTAAAATGCAGTATATTGAAGCAAACATCCCCACTGCAGGCGTTAACCATTTATACATTTATGAGGCTTATCCTTATACAGAAGATACAGATTTCTGGTATCATATTATTAAAGATGTTCCTGAAAGTGAACGCTCAGGAAACCGTAATATGCGCGGATATATGATCGATCGAATCTTAGAGAGAGACGACAGAGTTTCCAATTATATCTGGGGCATTTCCTATACACGCTCAAGCTCATTTGTATGGCCTGAAAGAGATATGGAAACCCATTTTGACTCACTTGGTATTGTAGGATTTATTCTGTTTATAAGCCCGTACTTTATTGGATTGATTGTAGGTATCTGGTGCTTCTTTAAGAAATTCAAATATAACTTGCACCTTTCCAAGGTTATCTATCTGTTCTGCCTTGGCTTGGGACTTGTCAATTCATACTTCTCCGGTCATGTAATGAATGAGATCTTCCCGTTTGTATTCCTTTCTTTAATGTCAGGAATGGCACTCAATACGGCTTTAGAACCAACGGAGGATGATTTAGAATGAAAGAAATCAGTGTTATAATCCCTGCTTACAACGTGGGAAAATATTTAGGCGATTGCCTTGAAACACTACTTAATCAGTCATTCAAAGATATTGAAATCATCGTAGTTAATGATGGCTCTGTAGATAACACAGCAGAAATCTTGTCGAATTATGCACAGAAATATCCTGACATCATCACCGCTGTTTCTCAGGAAAATCAGGGGCAAAGCGTTGCTCGAAACACAGCAATAGCATTGGCGAAGGGAAAGTATCTTGCATTTATTGATTCTGATGACCGCATTAAAGATAATATGCTTGAAATCTTATACAACAAAGCAATAGAAAGTGACTGCGATGTTGTTGCTTGTAATGTAAACTGCGTTTACCCCGATAAAACAGTAGTAATAAACTCAGGAATACATTGCAATTCTAAAGCTCTCTCTGTTGAAGAGAAAAAAGAACTCTTCTCTATGTATCCTATTGTTTGCAACAAGCTCTTCAAAAAGGAGCTCTTCACAGAAAAAGGATTAAAATTTGAACCCGGTATTTGGTTTGAAGATGTGCTGTTTGTAAATATGATGATTGCTAAAATCAGCAGTATTGCATACGTAGAGGATAGTCTTTACGATTACATCCAAAGACCTAATTCTGTAACATACACATATTCCGATAAGCTGTTTGATATAAACAAAATGCTGCATAAAACAATGGACTTTTATCGTGAGTGCGGCTTGTTTGATGAATATAAGGATGAGCTTGAGTATATGTATGTAAGATATATGTTCGCAACATATATAAAAAGACTTTCAAAATCAAAGGATTTTTCAAAATTCAAGCAGGGTATCAACTACGCAATTGATAAAGTAAAATCCAATTTCCCTGAGTATAAAAAGAACCACTACATAGTTTCAGGCGGTTTAAAAAGTATTTATCTTAAATTCTTTAATCCTCTTCTCGCATATGCAATATTTTTAGTGGAAAAAAATCGCATGAACTGATTTATTAAAAATTGAATTCACCAATCGTTCAGGAGAAAATAAATGAAAAAAGTAAAGGTAATGAGTATTTTCGGTACTCGTCCGGAAGCTATTAAAATGGCTCCGCTTGTAAAAGAACTTGAGAAAAGAGAAGAAATTGAAAGCATTGTTTGCGTTACTGCACAGCATCGTGAAATGCTTGATCAGGTTCTTGAAACATTCAAGATCACTCCCGACTATGACCTTGATATTATGAAGCAGGGTCAGACATTAAGTGATATTACAACAAGAGCTCTTCTGGGCGTAGGTGATGTTATCAAAGAAGCTAAGCCTGACATCGTTCTTGTTCACGGCGACACTACAACAACATTCGCAGGCGGTCTTGCTGCTTTCTATAACCAGGTTGCTATCGGTCACGTTGAAGCAGGTCTCAGAACTTACAACAAGTATTCTCCCTTCCCTGAAGAGATGAACAGACAGATGGTTGACTGCATGACAGATATGTTCTTTGCGCCCACTCAGCTCAGCCGTGAAAATCTGCTTAAGGAAAACATTGACGACAGCAAGATCTACATCACAGGTAACACAGCAATTGACGCTATGAGCACAACTGTTGACGCAGGCTATACACATCCCGAACTTGAATGGCTCAATGGCGATAAGATGATCCTTCTCACTGCTCACAGAAGAGAAAATCTCGGAGAGCCTATGAGAAACATCTTTAAGGGTATCAGACGTGTTCTTGATGAGGTTGAAGGTATCAAGGTTATTTATCCTATCCACAAGAATCCCCTTGTTCGCCAGGCTGCAGATGAGATCTTCCGCGACTGCGACAGAGTTAAGCTTATTGAGCCTCTTGAAGTTTTTGATTTCCATAACTTCCAGAACATCTCTCACCTTATTCTTACAGACAGTGGCGGAATTCAGGAAGAAGCTCCTTCTCTCGGCAAGCCCGTTCTTGTTCTGAGAGATACAACAGAACGCCCTGAAGGAATTGATGCAGGCACACTTAAGCTTGTTGGCACTGACAGCGATGTTATTTATAAGGAAACAATGCGTCTCCTTACAGATGCTGCAGAATATGAAAGAATGAGTCATGCATCCAATCCCTACGGCGATGGCCACGCAAGTGAGCGCATTGCTGATGCTATTATCGCAAAGTTTTGCAAATAATAACTATTACAAACAAAAAGCGGAGTGAAATCACTCCGCTTTTTTATTTACCTTTAGCCTTTTCTTTAGCACGCTTATCATTGATTATCTGCATATGCTCTTCTGTTATCAGCTCAACATTATTTTCCTTTGCCCAATCAACACAGCCTTTAAGAACAAGAGGAAGAAATACTCTCGGAACTGCCAGAACAGTTTTCAACGCATCATCAGTAAACTTAACCTTGTCATCCACTCTGTCAGCCGCATAGCGAACAGATTCAAGAGATGCCTGACGCATCTGAAGAAGCTCTGCTTTCATTTTAGTTTTTCTATGGAACCAGAAATTCTTGGAATCACGATAACCATAGTCTACAGGAAGCGCAGGAAAATCCTTTGCTCTCACACCATTTATGATTGCATCCTTATATTTCTTCTTCATAATTATCTTATCAATACGAAGAATAAAATGAGCTCCGAATTTGCTGGTTATACCATTAAAATCGTGATAAGGAGGCTCATAGCCGTTAAGCTCGCCTGCCGCATCACTATCAGCTCCGTCAAGCTCACGCATCCAAGTGCATTCTATTGCTTCTATAGCATCTGTCAGCACCATTGGTCTGGCCTCGCCTGTTTCTTCTTCAAGCAAACTCTTTTCAAGCTTAAATTTGCACTTAGGCATTTTCTCGCTTGGCTTATCACCGGGCCAGGAAAGCTTAACTGCCTCTTTAAAAGTTTTGGGCTTATCATCAATAAAATTCAAAGCGCATTTACCGTTGCGAAGAATATTCTGCGCTGTGTTTGATGAATTGCGGCAGCACAGAAGCATTGCATAATAATCCTTACCTGCCACATAATAGGGCTGAACGAGAGAATAAGGCCCCAGATTTGTTGTTCCATCCTCACAAAGAGTACTGATTATAACTGTGGGCATAGGAAAGAACAAAGATGTCTGATAAAAATTATCAACTATACGAAGATTTTCAAAGCTGCTCATTATAAAATTCCCCCATAATTATTTTATAAAGTTTGTCATTATCCATTTTTCTTTTTCAGGAATACCATATTCCTTTTTTCCAAGCTCAATGCTCTTCATAAGGAATGTCATATTTTCTGCAAGAGTACGCATTGTCTGAAGTCCCTCCTCGTCATAGGCAGCCTCTCCAACCTTTCTGCCATGAACGGAATTCCAATACTGACTGGACGCAACAGGCATTCCTGATATTGTGAAATATTTATTAAGCTGATCAAATGTTGCAGAACATCCCCCACGGCGAGCAACAGCAACAGATGCGCCAACCTTCATTGTTTTGTTAAAAGATGAACTATAGAAAAGTCGGTCAAGAAGCGCAACAAGGGCGCCATTGGCAGAAGCATAGTATACAGGACTTCCAACAACAAGTCCGTCGCACTCTTCAAATTTGGGAGCAAGCTCATTTACTATATCATCAATAGCGCATTTGCCGTTTTTAAAGCAAAAACCACAGCCAAGGCATCCTCTGATGTCCATTGCTCCAACCTGAACTGTTTCTGTTTCAATTCCGTTTTTGTGAAAAACCTTTTCAAGCTCACTCAGCGCCACAGATGTGTTACCGTTCACTCTGGGACTGCCGTTTATCATAAGTACCTTCATTATTATTCTCCTATATATGTTACAAGCTCTTCTATAGACTTGCGTTTTTTCGCTCTCAGCTTATCATCTTCCTTAGCATATCCGACGCACACAACAAGGCGCACAGCACCTTCCAGACCACATATGCCTTTTATCTTGTCACTATCAAGCCAACCGAGAATACAGCTTCCAAGGCCCTGAGACGCCGCCTCCGCTGTGATATATGCGGCAACGATACCAATATCAATAGAACGATAGTCGTTATTTTTCATTTTTGCGCCTATGGCCGCAGTTTTGTTATATGGCATTTCGGATATAACTATCTGCACAGGAGCATCGGATGCAAACTTGTTCATGCCCATTCCTTGAGTTGCTTTGGCAACAGCCTTAGCTGTTTCGCCTCTGCAAACTGTTAAATGATAGGGCTGACCGTTACAAGCAGAAGGGCTGAGTCTTGCTGAGTTGAGTATTGCTTCTATTTTTTCCTTTTCAACTGCCTTGCTGCTATCATAACTTCTGCAGGACTGACGATTCTCCGCTATTTCTGTAAAATTCATAAACACCTCAATTTTTTTATATTTTCCTCTATTTGCTTTATGATAGTAATAAATTCCTCATCGCTTTTTCCCGTTGGATCGGCAAGTCCCCAATTGTCATCAAACGCTCTGCCGATAAAGGGGCAGCCAACATCACATCCCATTGAAATTGCAATGTCGGGCGCAGGAATTTTATCGAAAGTCTTACTATACTGAGTTTCTTCCATATCAATGCCATACAATTCTTTTATAAGACGAACAGCATCCTGATTTATTTGAGGCTTTGTTTCTGTTCCCGCAGAATAAAATTCAAATTTCCCTCCGAGAAAATGCTTACCCAGTGCCTCTGCCATCTGGCTTCGGCAAGAATTATGTATGCAAATAAATGCTATTTTTTTCATCTGAACATACACCTTTCTCCAATACACTGATTATTTTGTGAGCAATGAATACATTTGATTTCTCCAAGCTCCATACTCACCCCAAGCTTTTCCCTTGCAAATTTAACTGCCTCAATTATAGAAAGATACGAGTTTCTTTTACAGCAACGTGGTCCACCAACATTACCGATAGCACCAAGGCTTGCAGCTGTCATAAGATTTGAATATCCCCATTCCTTATTTGCCAAGGGAGTTGAACCTGTCACTATAGAAATAAACATTCCTGAGCTGACCGCTGCACCGCAAGCACCCCAGAATCCGCAAGCACCACCGGGGACCTTCTTTCCCCTTGCCTGCATTTCTATAAGAGACTTTTTAAGATCGATAGCCCCTCCTGCATTTTTATATGCAGTAAGAAGAGCGGAACCAACCATTATATGATGCTCAGGTCCGTGCATATGACAAAATGACATATTCATCATTTTGCGTATGATTTCTATGGGATTTTTTGATGTTTCATTGAGACACAGATCCATTATGGCATCGATCCCTTTTGTATGACACTCGTTACACACATAATGTCCTGAAGCACAAGCCGTTTTGCTGTTTTCTTTTTTATGACAGAAAACACATTCCATTTCTCTGTCCTCTTCAAAATAAGCAAGAGGTGCACTGCAAACAACACATTCTTCCTTCATTGTTTTCCCTTTCTTCTTATGACAAAAGCAATGTGAACTGATTTTTTTCAAAGCTGATGATTCCCTCATCTCTCATTTTTCCAAGCTCATTAGACATTGCGCTTCTATCAACTGAGAGGAAATCTGCCAACTGCTGACGATTAAATGGAATAACAAAAGATGAACTGTTTTGTTTTTGCGCCTGCTCTGACAAATAGGAAAGCAGCTTTTCTCTTGTGCTTCGCTTTGACATATGTGCAAGCTTTCCAACAAGACGTCTGTTCTTTTCTGAAATAGAGAAAAACAAATTCTGCACTATAAGGGAATGAAATCTGCAAGTGTTAGAACAAACGCTTAGCATTCGGTTTATATCAAGATACATAACAATGCTATCCTCCAGGGCAACAGCATCATTTGTAAGCGCCTCGCTTCCGGAAGCAGCATAAGCTTCTCCAAACATTTCACCAACGCTGACAACATTTATTATGCTACGGTTTCCCCAATAGTCATCATGCTGAACATGGAGCTTTCCCTCAAGCAAAACAGTTATATATTTATGAAACTCGCCACGTCTGAGCACATATTCACCCTTTTTAAACTGCTCTGTTTTTGCCTGAAGACAAGAAAGAAGACTTTCTATCTCTTCATCCTTAATTCCTGCAAAAAGCTGTATTCTTTTTAAAATTGGTATATATTTTTTCATAACAACCTTCGTTTCGTTGTAAAAACAACAGATTTGTTATAAATATTATACTATAATATTATCAAGAAATCAATAAGGAGCAATATTATGATAAGAAAAATAATTAAAATAGACAAAGATAAATGTATTGGATGCGGCGCCTGTGCTGATGCCTGCCACGAGGGCGCAATTGAAATGATAAACGGAATTGCAACTCTCACAAGAGAAGACTATTGCGATGGAC
Organism: Candidatus Avispirillum sp.; assembly: GCA_045631345.1. Lineage (GTDB taxonomy): Bacteria > Bacillota > Clostridia > Oscillospirales > CAG-272 > Avispirillum. Next base: position 29,902 of record JAZQUP010000022.1, on the reverse strand, counting down.
TTGGAGACTGCCTGCCCACTTGCCCAACAGATGCTATCTCATTTGAAGAAAGAGAAGCACCTGCATATAACGAAGAGGCAGTTCTTGCGGCAAAAGCAGAAAAGGCTGCATCAAAACTTCCTTGCGGTTGCCCCGGATCAAACTCAAGAGTACTGAAAAGAGATATTTCACCTGCGCCCTGTACTCCTGCTACAACAGAGCTGATGCAATGGCCTGTTCAGATAAAGCTTGCGCCTGTTAATGCGCCTTATTTTCACAATGCAAATCTGCTTATTGCTGCAGACTGCTCTGCATACGCATACGGCAACTTCCATAAGGAGTTTATTAGAAATCATATCACTCTCATTGGATGCCCAAAGCTTGATATGGCGGACTATGCAGATAAGCTTACTGCTATTTTAGCTAACAATAACATAAAAAGCATTACTGTTACCAGAATGGAGGTGCCCTGCTGTGGCGGCATTGAAAATGCTGTAAAAAAGGCTCTTATGGCAAGCGGAAAATTTATCCCTTGGAGAATAGTTACAATTTCTACGGATGGCAGAATTTTGGAGTGATCGCCATTAGACTTCTCCAGCGGGTAAGGCTATATGGAATATTCTCCAACAAATCAAAATTACATAATAAGAGCGGAGTGAATTCACTCCGCTTTTATCATCATATCTCCATCTCAATTCCCACAGGACAATGGTCGCTGCCCATAATATCTGTGAGAATATAGCTATCCTTCACCTTTTCCATAAGGCGATTTGAAACTACAAAATAGTCAATTCTCCAGCCAACGTTCTTTTCTCTTGCGTGATACATATAGCTCCACCAGGAATATTTAACTTCCTCGGGATAAAGGGTTCTGAATGTATCCTTAAAGCCTGCATCAAGCAGCTCTGTGAATTTTGCTCTCTCTTCATCTGAAAATCCTGCGCTGAAATGATTTGTTTTAGGATTTTTCAGATCTATTTCGTTATGAGCAACATTAAGGTCTCCACAATACACCACAGGCTTGATTTTATCAAGCTCTGTTATATACGCTCTCAGCGCATCCTCCCACTGCATACGATAGGAAAGCCTTGCAAGCTCCTTCTGTGAATTGGGAGTGTACACACACAGCAAATAAAACTCATCAAACTCAAGAGTTATTGCTCTGCCCTCTGTGTCATGCTCTTCTATTCCCAAGCCATACTTAACAGAAATGGGCTCTCTCTTTGTGAAAACTGCAGTTCCGGAATAGCCTTTTTTCTCTGCGCTATACCAATACTGATAATATCCCTCAGCCTCAAACTGAGCTTGTCCGGGCTGCATCTTGCTTTCCTGTATGCAGAAAATATCTGCGTCAATCTTATTGAAAAACTCTTCAAAGCCCTTATTGAGACAAGCTCTGAATCCGTTTACATTCCACGAAATTAATTTCATTTTTACCTCACCAAATAAAAGGAATCATTCTGTATTTAACCTTGCTCATATATTCCTTATAGCCCTCAAGCCCTTCGCTGAGAACCTTTTCTTCATTTTTTATGCGAACGCCTATTATAATGGGATAGAACACAAAAATCACAAATGACCACCAAGATCCCAGAATAAGAGGGATTGCAAGAAACATAACTACTGTTGCAGAATACATTGGGTGACGAACAATACCATAAAGCCCTGTTGACACCACCTTTTGCCCCTCCTGCACTTCAATTATCCTTGAAAGATAAGCGTTTTCACGCATTACCTCTGCAAAAGCAGCATAACCGAGAAGGAAACCCACAGATGCTGTGATCACTATCCACATAGGCATTTTTGACCAGCCAAAGCGATAATCAAGACCTGCAATTACAAAAGCCGCTAAAAAGGCAAGCGCAGAAAATCTTATAACATTCTTCTGAACGCCTTCCTTTTCCTTGGACTCAAGACGTTTTTTTAAAAGCTCAGGCGCTTTAATATAAAGCACTACACCCATTATAAAAACAGGAACAAATAAAACTGCTGAGAATATCCATCCGTTAATAAATCCAAATGTTCCCGCCGGCAAAAAAACAAGGGCTCCGATTATAATTATTCCGCTGAGAAATTTTATGATTGCATTTATTAAAAGCTTCATTATCTACACCTCAAATCACTCAACACAATAAGCCTTAAATCCTTCTGAATATTTTCTCTGACCATCAGGGAAAACCCACATAGCCTCAGCTTCGCTGATTTCTTCTATGAGCTTAAGTCCTTCCTCATAGTTCATATTGAACAGCGCAGTTGAAAGCGCATCTCCCAAGGCTGAGCTTTTACAAACTATTGTTACAGACATAAAATTTTCGCCGGGCATCAAAGTTTCAGGATCAATTATATGATGATACCTTTTTCCTTCCACCTCATAATATCTCTGATAAACTCCGCTTGTTACAACAGACATATCCTCAAGCATCAAATATTCTATATAGGGATTCTCGCTATCAGATGTGTCGGGGTTTTCAACGCCAACCTTCCACTTCTTTCCGTCGTCTCGTTTACCAACAATCCTGATATTACCGCCAACGTTAAGCGAATATCCTTCAATTCCCTTGGAGCGCATCCATTCAGCAACCATTTCAACTGCATAGCCCTTGGCAATGGCGCCAACGTCAAGCTTCATCTCAGGATCGGAAAGAAGGAGTGTTTTAGCCTCTTTATTTATTATCACATCATCAATATCCATATGCTCCGAAGCCGCCTTTAGCGCATCCATAGGAGGAAGCTGCGCTGATGCAGGATCATCTATACCTTCATCCCGATAATCATGCCATATTGAAAGCACGCTGCCCATAGCCACGTTCATACTGCCGTTTGTTTTGGTATACAACTCCCTTGCATACTCCAACAGGCTGATAATCTTTTCGTCAACCTCAAGCTCGCTGTGCTTTCCGTCAGTTGTGCGGTTTACAAGGCAAAGATTGTTTACACCCTCATATGTGTTATAAATATTATAAAGCTTATGATATTCCTCAAGAAGGGCTTTGATTTCTTTACAATTAGCATCAAAAGCTTCTTTACTTTCCTCATAGCCAACTATCATTGTTACTGTGTCAAAATAATCAAAGCTATAATCGGTGAACTTTTCCTTATCTGCTTTTTTACATCCTGCACAGTTTAACAAAGCTACAATTATTAAAAGGAAACATACAATTCGTTTCATATTATCCTCAATAACAAAAAAATTAGAGAGGTACTTTTGGTACCTCTCTAATTATAACCTATAATTTAAGATTATGCAACAGTTGCAGCCTTAACTGCAGCCTTTACCATATCAGCAACGCCGATTGTGCAGCCTGCGCTGATAAGAGCGTCAACGCCGTTATAGCCGTTTTCTGCAACGAGAGCAGCGATTTCTGTTGCTGTCTTGCCAACGCAAGTTGCGCTGAAAGCTTCAGCCTGCTCATTCCATTCCTTAGCTGCGCCACCATATGCAACCATACCGTAGTTTTCACCAAGGTCGTTCTTTGTCTTGATTTCACCTGCTTCAACTGTGCAAGCACCTGTAGCATCAAAAGCAAACTTAGCCTGAACAGCATCTGTTACCATTGCAACTACCTTGCCTTCAGCATCTACAGCTGCAGCAACGATTGTTGTGTCAACATTGTTCTTGCCTGCAGCTTCAGCTGTAGCGTCCTCTGCTTCCTGAGTGGAAACAAATCCGAGCTGAACATCGCAATCAGCTGTTGCTGTGCTGTCAACTGCGTTTTCAACTGCTTCTGCTACTACTGCAACAAAATCACTAACTGTGATTGTGCAGCCTGCTGTGAGGATCTCTTCTGTGCCCTTGCCGTCTTCAGCTGCGAGAGCCTTAACTTCATCAGCTGTTTTGCCAACTACTGCTGCGCAGAAAGCATCTGCCTGCTCAAACCATTCCTTAGCTGCACCTGCGTATGCTACCATACCGTAGTCAGCACCCATTTCGTACTTTGTCTTGAATTCACCTGCTTCAACTGCCTTACCGTCAGCTGTGAAATTAACCTTGTTATCTGCTGTGTCAAGAACGCACTTAACGATCTTGCCCTCAGCGTCTACAAGAACTGCTGCAGCATTGATAACTGCTTCAGCCTCACCCTCTGCATCTGCTGTTGCGGATTTAACTGCAGAAACAGCTGCGTCTACTGCAAAGCCAAACTTAAGTGTTTCAACATTTGCATCATTGTTGTCGTTGTTTGTGTCTGTGTTCTTATCGCAGCTTGCGAAAGCAAACATGGACATTACCATTACTACACACAGAACAAGACTAAGAATCTTTCTCATGATTATAAACTCCTTTTTCTTATCATTAGGGATTTTTTGCTAAAATCATTTTACCTTATAAAATATACTTTGTCAATAGGTTTATAGCTATATTACCACACTTCGTAATTTTATAAAACAAAAAGCGGCGCAAATTTTGCACCGCTAACAATAATAGTATATCACAATTTTATGCAGTTGTCAATAATTATATTTGGTTGTTATGACAAATTCTCTGTTATATATAAAATATTTTTAGTAACTTTGTACAAATTACCACTTGCAAAATATATATATTAATGTTATACTATAGACACAGAAAGGAAAGAGAGATTAAACCAATGAACAAGTGAAAAAGTTAATTTCAAAGATCTTTTGAACATATGAACTGAAAACAGATCACAAAATCAGCTTCAAAGATTTTTGATAAGCCAGCTTCCCTTCCAGTTTAAATATGATTATTCTAAAACAAAAGGATATCTCACTTATGAGAATTTATTGATGATGTGTTTTGAGAAAATGAGGTTTTAAAACGGAAGGTATTTCAAGAAAGAGAGGATAATCAAAAGATGTTAGATATCAAGAGTGAACAGAAATGACCCTTAACTGCGTAGTATCAATGAAGATGTGCAGTTAAGGGTCATTTCTAATTTGTGTGCTACTTTCAGCCCAACAGGGCTTTTTTTGTTTTTAGGATGCCATTCTGTAATTTATGTGGAAAAACAGCGAAATTTGTGATATAATGTTCTTACTCAAATAAAACAGAAAAGGAACGGATTATGAAAAACATTATGAAACGCATTGCAGCTATCTCTCTTTCAATTCTGATGCTGCTTTCAGTTTGTTTCCCTATAGGCGCATCAGATCCCACTGTAGAGGCCACAATTCTTTTCACTCATGACCTCCACTCTCATTTTCTCCCCTCAAACGAGGATGATGGCGGTCAGTTTGGCGGATACGCGCGCCTTATGACTGTTATCAAAGCGCAGAAGGAAAAATATCCCGATGCCATACTTGTTGACGGCGGCGACTTCTCTATGGGCTCCCTTTTCCAGACAGCATACCCCTCATCTGCGCTTGAACTTCGTATGATGGGCGCAATGGGCTATGATGCTACAACCTTTGGTAACCACGAATATGACTACCTTCAGTCCGGACTTAAGTCCATGCTGAATGCAGCCGCTTCCAGCGGCGACAAGCTTCCCGAGCTGGTTATTTCCAATTATTGGCCTCCCGAAAAGGGCGCTGAAGGATATGACGCTGATATGTGGGCTGCTCTTGAAAATTATGGTGTTAAGGACTATACGATTATAGAACGCGGCGGCATTTACTACGTGATATTCGGTATTTTCGGCTTTGACGCTCAGGACTGCGCTCCTAACTCAGGCATGATCCTTGAAGATCCTATTGCAGCAGCTCAGGCTACTGTTGATGCGGCAACTAAGGAATGTAAAGACACCTACGGAGTTGAGCCCATTGTAGTTTGCCTTTCCCACAGCGGTACCTCCGGCGGAGAGGGCGAAGACTATGAGCTTGCGGCAGGCGTTAACGGAATTGACGTTATTATCTCCGGCCACACTCACACAACTCTGGCTGAGCCTATTGAGGTTAACAGCACGCTCGTTGTTTCTGCAGCAGAATACGGCAAAAATCTGGGCGTTCTCAATCTTCACTACAATACAAAAACAGATGAGATTTCCGTTGAAAGCTATGAACTTATTCCCATAGATGAAAAGGTTGAGGATGACGTGGAAATCGCCGCTATGGTTGAAAGCTTCAAATCCAATGTTGAAACAGAATATCTCTCTAAATACGGAGTTTCCTTTGACGAGGTGCTTGTTAATAACAAATACGAGTTTGACTCCGTTGACGATGTTTATGCAACTCTCCACGAATCCACCCTCTGCAACATTTTCTCCGATGCTTATAAAAAGGCTGTTGAAAATGCAGGCGTAAAGGTTGACGTTGCGCTCACCGCTGCAGGCGTTATTCGTGAAAGCCTTCCCCTTGGTGATGTTACAGTTTCCGATGTGTTCAACGCAGCTTCTCTTGGCGTTGGCACAGAGGGCGAGCTTATTGCAGTTTATGTAACAGGTGCTGATCTGAAAAATGCTCTTGAAGTAGACGCATCTGTTCAGCCCCTTATGAAGAGCGCTCAGCTTTTCTTATCAGGAATTGAATATTCTGTTAATACAAACAGAATGATATTTAACAAGGTTGACTATGCAAGACTTCGCAATAACGACGGTACCCTCTCCGAAATTGAAAACGATAAGCTCTACTGCGTTGTTACAGGTATGTACGCAGGACAGATGCTTGGCTCTGTTGAAGAAACATCAATGGGTCTTATCGGTATCACTCCCAGAGACAGCGAAGGCAATCCTCTCACAGCAGATCAGCTTGTGAACCACGTAGTAAAGGACGAAAACGGCAATCCTGTTAAGGAATGGTATGCAATTGCCTCCTACCTTAAGGATATGGGCGGCGAGATAGATGCAAAATACGCTGATGTTGACGGCCGTAAGGTTGTATACTCCAGCATCAATCCCGTTAATCTTCTTAAGAATGCAAACAAGTTCACATATATCATTCTTGCGGTAATTATCGTTCTTGTGGCAGTTGTAGTACTTGTGGTACGCGCAATCGTTCGCAAAGTTAAGAAAAAGAAGAATAGTAAGTAATAAAAGAAAGAAGCAGCCAAGGCTGCTTCTTTTTATTATATTGCGGTAAACAAAATATTTGGTTATGTTATAATCGGGACGTCGAGGCGCCGTCCTCTACCAGTAATCCTCTTTGAGTTTTTATCGACCTTTTATAAAAAAGGTCGCAGGGTTTGGGGCGGCGCCCCAAATAAAAAACTTATTTACAAAGTTCCTCAGCAAGCGCTGCAACCTGAGATTTGCTTTCGTCATTCAACGCAGACATGATCTTAACATTTGCTTCTGTAAATGTTATATTCTTGCTCTTTTCAAACATTGTTTTCATAACCTTTGTTGCCATAGGTGCCCAAGTTCCGTTTTCAATAAAACCTATGGTTTTGTTCTGGAAGTTGCGCTCTGTCAGATGATTGATAAACTCATGCATAAAGGGGAAAATTCCACCGTTATATGTTGTTGTGGCAAGAACGATCTTTCCATATTTAAACGCATCCTCAACAGCCTCTGCCATATCATCTCTTGCAAGGTCTGTCACTGCAACCTTGGGGCAACCAAGCTCTGTAAGCTTTTCTGCCAAAAGCTCAACTGCCTTTTTTGTGTTTCCGTAAACAGAAGTATAAGCAATAAGAACGCCTTCTTTTTCTGTTCTGTAGGAAGACCAGATGTCATAAAGGTTAATATAATATCCAAGGTTTTCTGTGAGAACAGGTCCATGGAGGGGGCAAATGATCTCAATATCAAGCCCTGCCGCCTTCTTGAGAAGAGCCTGCACCTGCGCTCCGTATTTACCAACGATACCGATATAATATCTTCTTGCCTCACAAGCCCAATCTTCCTCAACATCAAGAGCGCCAAACTTACCAAATCCGTCAGCTGAGAAAAGAACCTTATCATAGCTATCGTATGTTACAATAACCTCAGGCCAATGAACCATAGGCGCTGCAACAAAGTTAAGCTCGTGGCGACCGAGAGAAAGCTTATCTCCTTCAGCCACAACTACCTGCTTATCTGCAAAATCAACACCGAAGAAATTCTTCATCATAACAAATGCCTTTGCAGAGGAAACGATCTTTGCTTCGGGATAAGCCTCGGTGAATCTGAGAATATTTGCAGAATGGTCGGGCTCCATATGCTGAACTACTATATAATCAGGCTTTCTGCCTTCAAGAGCCGCTTCAATATTAGCAAGCCATTCTTCTCCGAAATTCTGATCAACAGAATCCATAATTGCTATTTTTTCATCAATAATGGCATAAGAATTATATGCCATTCCGTTGGGCACAATATACTGCCCCTCAAAAAGATCAACCTGATGGTCGTTTACACCTATATACTTAATATCATTTGTGATTTTCATAAATTGCCTCCGCTTGAACTATACTACGATTATTGTACCACAAAATTCTTGTTTTTTCAAATACTTTATATATTTATTATTGCACGGAAATCTGTTCCAAATTATGTTACTATCCAACAAAAATGTCTTGTTTCGTTTTCAACAAGCCTTTTTTGTGATATAATATATTTAATATCAAAACACGGAGGTTTATATGGGAATTCTCACATATAAAAACGACCGATTTTATCTTGACGGAAATCCTTATACTATTATTTCAGGTGCAATGCACTATTTTCGCATCCCAAGGGAATATTGGCACGACCGATTGCTGAAATTAAAGGAATGCGGATTTAACACAGTTGAAACATACACTTGCTGGAATCTGCACGAAAGACAAGAGGGCAAGTTTGACTTTTCAGGAAATCTGGACCTTGCGGCTTATATTGAAGAAGCTCAAAAGCTTGGGCTGAACGTTATTCTCCGCCCGGGTCCATATATCTGCGCAGAATGGGAGTTTGGCGGACTTCCCTCCTGGCTCCTTTCTTATGAAAATATGACACTCCGCTGCTACGATGAGGTGTTTCTCTCAAAGGTTCGTCGCTACTATGGAGAATTGCTGCCTCGTATTCGTCCCTACCTTGCTGTGAACGGCGGAAGCATTTTTATGCTCCAGATTGAAAATGAATACGGAAGCTACGGCAACGACAAAAAATATATGCAGGCAATCGTTGATATTTACAGAGAGAACAATATGGATTGTCTCCTCTTTACTTCCGATGGTCCCACATATACTATGCTTGCAGGCGGCAGCATGGACGGCTATTTGTGCGTTGGAAACTTTGGATCCAAGCCCAAGGAAAACTATGAAACCATGAAAGCATTCAGAGAAAATCAGCCCTTTATGTGCGGAGAATATTGGTGCGGTTGGTTTGACCATTGGGGCGAAGAGCACCACGTTCGCCCTGCTGATGAGATAGTTTCCGACGTTGAGGACTTTATGGAAATAGGCGCTTCATTTAATTTCTATATGTTCCATGGCGGAACAAACTTTGGTTTCTGCAATGGCGCAAACTATGCAGAAAAGTTTGATCCCACTATCACAAGCTATGACTACAATGCGCCCTTGAATGAATCAGGAGACAGAACTGAAACCTATTATCGCATTCGTGAAGCTATCGGTAAATACACCGATCTGCCCGCAATAACTGCATCCGACAGCAAAAAAGCGGCCTATGGCAAGGTTGAGATGGCTGAAACAGCAAAGCTTTTTGAAAATCTTGCAAACCTCACCAATCCTATTCATGTTGCTGCGCCTAAGTTCATAGAAGATATTGGTCAGGATTTCGGATACACCCTCTATCGCTCAACTGTGAACGGCCCCTCTGACGGATGGGGACTAACAATCGAAAAGGTTCACGACCGAGCGCAGATATTCGTTGACGGCGAAAAGAAAGTTACTATTGAACGCTGGGATAAGGATTCTTATAACACAAGACTTGGACTTCCTCTTGCAAAGGGAGAAAGCGTGAGCCTTGATATTCTCTGCGAAAATATGGGCAGAGTTAACTACGGAAATAAAATTCTTGATCGCAAGGGTATCAAAGGCGTGCGCTTTGGTCAGCAATATCATTTTGACTGGGATATGTTCCCTCTCACAATGGACGACCTTTCATCCCTTGAATTTAAAAAGTCAGATTGTCTCACCGCTCCTGCTTTCTACAGAGGATACCTTAATATTGACGGAGCGCCCTGCGATACTTTCCTTCGTCTTGACGGATTTACAAAGGGCTTTGTTAAAATAAACGGAATCAATATCGGCAGATATTTCAATCCCGCAGGACCACAGAAAACGCTCTATGTTCCTGCTCCCTTCCTGAAAGAAGGACAAAATGAAATCATCGTTTTCGAAAGCGATAAAGTTACAAGCCCCACTGTTACATTTACTGATGTTCATGAGTTGCAATAAACACCTACATTAATTAATTCATATTGACAAAATAAGTCTGCAAATCTATAATATAGATGTAATAAAAAATAGGAGATGCTTATGCAAATCAATAAAAACAAAAAGGCATTAATTGTTATATTTGCCTTTATATTTATCTTGATGTTTGGATGTAATATGTACACCGAAAAAATAGCAGATGATTTCTTATACCACTTTAGCTATAGCACCGGTGAACGTATTGATAGCGTGATTGATATATTCCCCTCAATGAAAGCTCACGCTGAAACTATGAACGGTCGTCTCGTTGCACACTTCTTTGTTCAGCTTTTTGAAATGCTTCCTAAATGGATATTCAATATTGTTAATGCCGGCTTGTTTACCGGTATGATTGCCTTTATTTATTACATCGCCTCTGATAAAAAAAACAACAACACTCTCTTGTTCTCCATTTTTGGAGCACTTTGGGTATTCACCCCCGCATTCGGACAAGTTTATCTTTGGCTTGATGGCGCCTGCAATTATATGTGGCCTGCTTTTTTCGGGTTTATATACCTTATCCCTTTTATAGACGATTTTGTAAATAACAAGCCTGTTAAAAACATCTGGCTCAAGATAGCAATAGTTATCTATGCATTCCCCATGGGTGCTTTCTCCGAGAATGGTTCTATTGCCTTCATTTTCATGTCAGTTTTGCTTCAGATCGCCTCTGCAATCGTTCACAAAAGAAAGATCACATGGTGGGGCGTTGCAAGTGTTATAACAGCTTCTGTTGGCTTTTATACAATGATATCTGCTCCCGGAACAGCGAAAAACAAATTGGGCAATTGGAGTTTTGCTTTTTTCAAGGATAATTTTATAGTTATTCTTGAAAAATTCAGAATTCTTGAAATCTTGCTTATCTGCTTCTGCGTGCTTTTGACAATCGCTTGCTTGAAAAAAGTTCGCAAGGAAAGAATCTGGCTTGCTATCATCATTTTCCTTGGCTCTCTCGCCTCCAACTTCTCTCTTATTGCTGCCTCATATTATGTTGAAAGAAGTATGGTCTTCTGCACAATCCTGTTGGTAGCTGCAAATGCTGTTCTTTTCCAGGACGTTTTCCATACCGAGCATAAAACTTTAGTTTGTACATCAGCAGCTATTCTGGCTTTGTATACTCTGTTCTTTGTATGTATCGGAGTTAATGATATATACAACACAGGTAGTCAGATGAAAAGCAATGTGGAATACATATTGGCTTGCAAAGAAGAGGGAATCTTAGATATTAAGGTTCCTATGTTCAATGTTCATACCAAATATAGTGCAACTGACGATCTGTTCTATTTATCCACAGATGATCCCAATGCTTGGACTAATAAAAGTATGGCAGAATATTTTGAAATCAACTCTATTGTAGCATATTGGAAATAACTTTCGATACTATCCGAAGATATTTGTTTTATCGGTTTATTTACACATAAAAGCTGTTAATTCAATAATAATTAAAAGCCTTGCAATCGTGAGATTGCAAGGCTTTTTTATCTTATTCTCTTTGCTGAAATTTCAAGCCATGCGGGACGAAATCCGCTATTGAGAGCAATATTCCAGGAATGATAGTTTGAAATGCTGGTGCCGTAAAAAGCAATATTTCCATCATCCTCTATTTTATTTTTCAGAATGGTTACAAGAAATGTGCCAACTCCATTTGAACGATGCTCGGGAATAACATCAATTCCTATCTGAAGCCATCCCTTTGCATCCTCAGATGCACCTGCCATTCCTATTATTTCGTCACCTTCATAAGCGCAGACTGCAATTCTGTCGGGCCGATGAGGCAAAAACTTTTCGCAGATTGCATTGGGAAATCTTTCATCACCATAAAACTGATGTATCTCCTCATCATAAAACCATTTCACATTAAAGCTTTTCTTTGGCTCAACTCTCTCTTTGGACAAAAACATATGAAAGGTTTTACCAAGAGTGTGAGAAAATTTATTGAGTTCCTCTTCAATTGGCTTCAGATTTGGTAGTTCAAAAAGCCAATGCCCTTTTTTATCCTTTACATATTCTACAAGAAAGGGATGCAAGCTTTCATCTGCTGTTACAACAGCATTATTGCCGGTTGTTACCATTGAAAAGAAATATTTATACCTATCGTATATTCTTCTGCCTTCACGAAGTTCTGAAATTCTCACAACGTTTTCGTCCTGTTGGAAGTCTTCGGGGGCGCAGTTATATTCAAGAGAGAGCAAGTTATAAAGCTCGTTTATATTGCTGTTCATATTTCGCCCTCCCTTTTATTTTATAATATCATTTTCAATTCAAGTGTACAATCAACCAACACTTGTTTTTAATTCTCAGTTATTATTCTGCTGAGCCTCGATGCAAGCATCAATAACGAGAACAACGGAAAGTGCTGCAACAACGTCCTTTGTAGGTGCTATTCTTATTCTATAGGCATCACCCCAAGTGAACCATTCCTTTTCAACTCCTGCCACAAGTGTGTCGCCTTCAGAAATATTGTATGTATGATCAAAGAAATCTCCGTGCACTTTCCAGCCAAAATTTGTAACGGTATACTCATGCTTAAAGAAGGTAAATTCCTTTACTACCTCGGCAATTGTTTCACCATTTACGTTGATATAATACTTAGGAAGCCATGAAAGCACCTTCTGCTGAATGAATGCAAGCTCATTTCCTGCGTTATCATACAGATGAAGCTTCTTTCCAAAGGAAAAAACCTCTCCTTCAACATAATAAACCTCATTTCCTGCCTCATCATAGATGGAGAATTTATCTCCCCATGAAAACACCTTTTGCTTCATATAAAGGTCCATATTATGCCTCCTATACCACATAATGTTGTTTTTGTAGCTATATTCTACCACATCTACTACCTGATTTCAACTGTTTTTCGACATTTTTTGTTAGTCATTTGCATAAATCTGCAGATTTTTGCGGCTTGTTCTACAAATGCAAAAAGCACCTTATGGAAGGCTTAAAAAACAAAAACACGGCTCCGAAGAGCCGTTTTTTAATTCAATTAAAACAAACCAAGAGCAATTGTTCCTGCTATAACAAGCACGCAAGAGATTGCGAACTTCTTATCAATTTTCTCGCCGAACACAACTCCCAAAAGGCCACCAAGAACAACACCGCCACCTGTTAACAGGGGGTACTGAACTGATACGGGAATAAATGCAAGAGAGATTGTCTGAAGCAAAGTTGCAACGCCATAGAGTACACCGTTTCCTGCGGAAAGACCGATGCAGAGAGGCATATTTTCAACCTTGCCTGTGTCGCTTTCCTTAACAGGTCTGAAACCATAAAGGAAACCAAGAACACAAAGACACATGAATGCATAGAGGAGCATGATCATTGTTGTGAGGTCGTCTTCATTTGTGGGAACAAATCCCCATTTGTTCTTCTGATGAATTGCCAGAACAACGCATGCAAGGCCGTTCATAATGAAGATAACGATATAATAAAGAATTGCCTTTTTATTGGAATCCTTAGCCTTGAAATCAAGGTTTACAAACAGAGCACCTGTAATAAGAACAAGACAAACTATTTTGCCGAGTGTTACAGGCTCTCCTGAATAGAAGAAACCAAAAATTGTGGGCACCATAAGGCAGCCAAGGTTTGTGAAAAGAACAACTCTTGAAACCTCACCGTTTTTAAATCCACCAAAAAGGAAGATTATGCAAACTGCATTTACAAGAGCGAAAACCATAGCGATCACAAAAGAAAATCCTGTCATTTCAAAGGGATTTCTTGTGATAAGGTCCTTAACGCCCATAATAACAACAAATGCCAGACCTGAAAGAACAGAGTTTCTGTAAACCGCTCTCATAGAGTCGCCGTATTTAGCAGAATAGGCTTTTGTGAAGCCCATCTGGCAGCTTGTTAAAATGCAGGATAAGATAACAAGGAAATAATAGATCATTATTAGAGCTTAAGGCCTGCCTTCTGGAGGTTAGCAAGCATATCTGCCTTTTCCTCAGGTGTGTAGTCGTGCATGGGGTAGAGAGGATGGTTAACATCATAACCCTTAGCCTCGAGGATAACCTTTGTTGCAAGAACTACGTTGTACTTGATAAGCTCGTCAACGATTGTGGAAACAACTGTCTGAGCCTTACGAGCAGCTTCCATATCACCGGCTCTGAATGCATCGTATACAGCTCTAACCTCGGGCATGAGGAAGTTGTATGTTGTACCGATACAGCCGTCAGCACCTGCAGCAAGACCGCAGAGAAGCATTTCGTCGGGACCGGAAATTACGTTGAACTCATCGTTTGTGAGGTCAAGAATACGCATTACCTGGTAGAACTCATAGTTTGTCCACTTGATAGCTGTTACATTCTTGATGTTGTAGAGCTCAGCAACCTGCTCAGCAGAGAAATGAACACCTGTGTTGGGGTTGTTGTAGATCATGATCGGAATGTTGATAGCGTTGGAAAGGCCTTCGTAGTAGTTGTAGATAGCCTTGTGGTCATACTGATAGAAGAGGGGAGGAATAGCGGAGATAGCGTCTGCGCCAGCCTTTTCAGCATGAACTGCAAGATCAACCATTTCGTTATAGTTCATTCTTGCGATATGTACGATACAGGGAACTCTGCCGTTTACGATCTTGATAGATTCTGTTGTAAGTTCCTTGTGAACATCAACATCAAGAATGATGCCTTCGCCTGTTGCACCGCCGATATAGAAGCCATCAGCACCCTGAGCTATAAGATCTTCGATAAGACGCTCGAGAACGTCACGGTTGAGCTTACCCTCAGCTGTTAAGGGTGTGATAAGAGCGGGCATAACACCTGTAAATTTCATTGGTTTCAGTCTCCTGTCTTTTTTAAAATTTTAATTTCATTTTTTTGTATGCTTACGGACCGCTGATTATTAAATAAAACCATCGCCTCACTTGACAGAGCGGCATATTATGTTATAAAATAACCTTAAGGGCCGTAATAGTACATAATAATTCTATTACATCTTCCAAATTTTATCAATTAAGCTATATGACATATTTATATATTTATTTCATATTTTTGAAGGTGATATAAAATGAGCGTCAAAATGGATTATGAAGAAAAGAAATTTGAATTTCAGGCAAGCATAAACGACATTATCTTCCACATATGGTCACGCAAGGCAACTGATTTTACGGAAGAGGATGTTGAAACTTATGCCCACATGCATTATCACAACGAATTCCACTATATCTATGAGGGCACAGAAAAAATCACTCTCAGCGATACAGGAGAGGTGACAGAGATTCATGCAGGAGAATTCTGCTGCATTCCCAGCAACGTTTATCACACAGTTTCTTCAGCAAACAATGTTCAGAGAGAATGCTTCTTTCTTGATATGGAATATAATGACACAAACGAACATAGAGAGCACTCCGACTATTATCTTTTCAGCCACATACTAAGCCACCGAAAAAATGTTACCGTTCACAAAGATGATTTCGTTTCTTCATCAATGGAGCATTTTCACAGGCTGACAGAAGAAAACGAAAGCCGCCTTGATCTGCAAAGAGGGCTTCTGCTTATAAACGCCATAGTAAAAACTCTTGAGGCAAGCTATCTTAACACATCCGAAAATGTTATAAACAAATCACGCTCAAAAAGTAATGCTCTGCGCTATAACAGAAAACGTATAATCGAAGAATTCATTTCATCATCATATATGAATTCCGGCGGGCTTACAGAGCTTGCAAAGATACTCTATCTTAGCGAGCGACAAGCACACAATGTCGTTAAAAATCTGCTGGGTGAGGATTTCAAAACTCTGATCGTTCGCCAGCGAATCAACACAGCAAACGCTCTTATAAAAACGACCGACCTCACTCTTGATGAAATTTCAAGAGAAGTTGGATATAATTCCTACAGCGGCTTCTATATGGCGTATGTTCGCCTTATGGGCATATCTCCTGAATCTGTAAGAGGAAACATAGAATGAAAGAAAAAGCATTGCGATTGGCGCAATGCTTTTTTTATTTGTAAATTATTTTATTAAGACTTTAAATGCTCAAAAGGATAATCTTAATTTATATGTTTCATAACAGCATCTTTTATTTCTCTCATACCCTTAATTGTTGGATGACCTTCTGTTTTGTCAATAGACTCAAAGGTTATATCTTTAATATTATATTTATCAGCAGAAGCTTTCAGGCATTCTGTTATCTCTTCTTTAAGCTCTGTGTTGACAAGGCAATATATCTCCGCATCAGGCAAAGCATCTCTGAATTTTTTCAAAAGACAACTGATTGCGGGAAGAACAAAATAAAGGTCTTCATTTTTCCAATCACTATACTTAGCTTCACCAAGCGGCGCTTCCGACCAATCATCGTTTGTGCCCCCGAAAATAAAAACTGTATCTATTTTATTTTCATTAAAAAATCCTTTTTCAGAAAGCTCATCAAGTCTGTATATAAAAGAGTTTGTTTTTGAGCAATCGCTTCCGCAATAGCCTGTATATCCTATTGTTGAACCGGACCAGCTATTATTTAAAACCAGATTGGCGCCCATTTCGTTTATAACCTGATGCCACCAGGTTTCCTCAACCCTTGAAACATCGTTATCTTCCCTGCCCGCTCTATAGAAAACTTCATATCCTTTTGGAATATGCCCCTCAAATGTGGAATAGCTATCACCCATAATAAGAACGTTTTTCATATTCATTCACCGCCTTTATTTATACTGCTTGTATTATATCATAATCTTTTGGTTATATCAAATAAGTTTATTCCATCAAAAAATCTACTGCCGCCAAAATCGCCTCTTCAAGCTGTCCCCTGCCCTTAAATCTGTGATCGGCGCCTTTTACGACCTTCACTTCTATATTGCTTCTGATTGATGCAAATGTTCGCATATCATCGGGGCACACCACATCATCACGATCTCCGTATATGAGCAATGTCTTGTTTTCAAACAATATATCTGAAACACTATGACTTTTAAGGTCTATCCAAAAGTCATAGCCCAAATTCATTTTTCTCTGAAATCCGCATTCTGTTTTATCTGCTTTTTCTAATTCTTTTGCAGACATATTACATATGGGATTCAAAAATGTGTTTTCCATTTTAACCGCAGGAGCACGCAAAACAAGCTTTGAATCCTTGAAGCAGCCATACTTCATTGCGTTTATAAGAACAAACGCTCCAAAGCTTGTTGCAAAAAAATCTACCTTTTTATATTTATTTTCAGCATACTCATAAACAAGCTTGGTATCCTCAACGCAATTATCAACCGTGAGCATTTCATCACATGCCTCGCTATTTCCATGAGCAGCAAAATCAAAGGCAATAACGGCTCCGCCCCTTGACGTTATATCCTCGGCTAATCTTTCAATTGCCGAGCTTTCCTTATCACCGCCAAAACCATGGAGACATACAACGGCATATCCCGCCTCTTTATTGTCAGGCTCATATTCAACACAGCTGATATTATATAAAAAAGCTTTAACATTAAAATAAGTTTTCTTCATAGCATACCTCCACTATTTTTATTTTACTCCATACTTCCAACTTTTTCAACAATTCAATATTATTATGATTCAACTAAGGTTTGACTTTTGATTAAATATGTTATATAATAATTGTGTATACATTACAACGGAAAGGAAACAAAATGAAGCTCTCACTTGTTTGCCCTTGTTATAACGAGGAAAAGAACGTTAAAATTTTTCACGATGCATGCAAAAATGCATTGGATGGGAAAATTGAATCATATGAAATTGTTTTTGTTAACGACGGAAGCCGTGACAATACATGGAATGAGTTGAAGGCTCTGTGCAGCAGCTCTGATACTAATATAAAAATAATTAATTTTTCAAGAAATTTCGGCAAGGAAGCCGCTATGTACGCAGGTCTTCAAAAAGCTGAGGGCGATTATGTCACTCTCATAGATGCAGACCTTCAACAGCGTCCTGAAATTGCTCTTGATATGGTTGAATTTCTTGAAAACAATGCTGATTATGACTGCGTTGCAGCTTATCAGTCTGAGCGCCACGAAGGAGCATTGCTCTCCTTCTTCAAAAAATCATTCTATAAGCTTATAAACGGAATGTGCGAAATTGATTTCAAGCAGGGCGCCAGTGATTTCAGAACCTTCAGACACAACGTTGTTGAAGCGATCCTCAATGTTCCCGAATATCACAGATTTTCCAAGGGTATCTTTTCCTGGATAGGCTTTAACACATATTATATTCCCTATGTTGCAGAAGAACGCAATGCAGGCAACACATCATGGTCTTTTAAAAAGCTGTTCAAATATGCTATAGACGGAATAGTTGCATACACAACAGTTCCTCTTCGTATATCTTCTGTTATCGGCATTATTATGTCTGTGATAGCTGCAATATATATGATAATAGTTGTTATCCAGAAGCTCACCTTCGGTATTTCAGTTCCCGGATATCCTACCATTATAGTACTCATTTTGTTTATCGGCGGATTGCAGCTCACCTCTCTTGGTATTATTGGCGAATATATTTCAAAAACTTATATTGAAAGCAAGCACAGACCTATTTGTATTATTAAAAATTACGAAACTAACGAGAAATAATAATTTATGATTAAAAAGCTTTTTCAGAAATATCATGAGATAATTATGTATCTCATCTTCGGAGTTTCAACAACTCTGGTTAACTGGATAGTTTATTCTATCCTTGTTTCAATCGCTGATGCCAATGCCACCTTTTCAAACGGAATTGCCTGGCTTGCCGCTGTGGTTTTTGCTTACATAACAAATAAGCTCTACGTTTTTGAAAGTAAAAGCTGGAAGGCTTCAGTTCTCATTCGTGAAATCGCATCTTTTTTCGGAGCAAGAATTGCGTCAGGTGTTTTTGAAATCTTCCTCCCTGCGCTTCTTATGAAAATAGGACTTGATCAGGCATTTTTCGGCATCGAAGGCTCTGCGGCAAAGATAGTAGTCAGCGTGCTTGTTATAGTTCTCAACTATATTTTCAGCAAGCTGTTTATTTTCAGAAAAAACAAATAAGCCAAAAAGGCTGTTGCATTTTATTATTTGCAACAGCCTTTTTATTATTTATCTTTCTTTAGCAATGAAGAAAAATGCAAGAGTGCCGGGGCCTGCATGGGCGCCGATAACAGGTCCTATATCTGTTATATGCTCAACTGTTGCATTATATCTGCTTCTGAGAACCTCAACTAAAAGTTCTGCATCTTCAGCTGCATCAGCATGAGAAATAAACACAATTCCTTCATCTGCATTTTCTGCAGTTTCACCATATTTATCAACAATTGCTGTTATGGCTGCCTTTCTGCCTCTTGCCTTTGCAACACTATCAAGCTTTCCTTCATCAGTTACATGAATTATGGGCTTTATTCCAAGTGCTTTTCCCACAAATGCAACTGTGGGGCTAACTCTTCCGCCACGCTTGAGATATTCAAGATCATCAACCGTTACCCAGTGGCTGATCTTGGGACAAAGCTCTCTGATATATTCAGCATTCTCTTCAATTGAGGCTCCGCTCTTTTTCTTTTCACAAGCAAAATATACTGCCATTCCAAGACCTGCAGAAGCACAAAGAGTGTCTACTGTGATTATTTTTCTCTCAGGATATTTTGAAATAAGCTCATCTGCCGCAATTCTTGAAGAATTATATGTTGTGCTGAGACCGGATGAAAAGCCAAGATATAAAATATCCTTACCTTCGCAAAGGATCTTTTCAAATTCTTCTGCAAAATTTTCAGGGTTGATAGCAGATGTTTTTGCCACGCCGCCTTCCCTCATTCTGCTGTAGAAATCGGAAATAGACATATCCGCATTTGTAAATTCTCTGCCATCTTCATCAAAACGGAAAATGAGATCTCTATACTGAACTCCCCATTTTTTGAGAACCTCAGGCTTTATATCACAACCTGAATCTGTGAAAATAATATATTCGCTCATATCTACCTCTCCAAATTATTCAATAGAAGTGTCCAGCTGGAAGCGCATGATCTTTCTGAGAGTGTTTTTGGGGAAATCTGTGTCACGAACTTTCAGCATTGCTATTTTCTTATAAGGCACAGCTGTTTTGTTATATTCGTCAATAAATGCCTTTATATGCATTTTCTTATCTTCAATGCCGTTCTTTTCAAAATATTCCATATCGGGATAAACCTCTGCAACAATTGCATTATATGAAATACCACGACGGCTCTGGCCCTCATAAACAATAATATCCTGAATACCGGGACAAGCTACAAGCTCGTTTTCAATTTCCTCGGGATATACATTCTTACCATTGGAAAGAATGATAAGGTTCTTCTTTCTGCCTGTGATATAAAGAACATTATTGCGATCAAGCTTACCATAGTCACCTGTTTTGAAGTAACCATTTTTAAAAGCTTCTGCTGTTGCCTGGTGATCCTTATAATAACCAAGCATAACATTGGGACCCTTAACAAGGATCTCGCCCTCGCCATCCTCATTGGGTTCGTCGATCACAACTGTGTCAATATCAATAACATTACCAACACTGCCGGGAACAACATTTTTTGAACGGTTAACCGCAATAAGAGGAGCGCATTCTGTGATACCATATCCGTTAAGAACTGTTATACCAACAGATTCAAAGAAATGAACTATTTCAGGATTGATGGGAGCGCCACCGCAAATAATAGTTTTAACCTCTCCGCCGAATGCTGCAAGAATAGAGCCGAAAAGCTTTCTTCTCTGGTCGATACCAACCTTGCGCATTCCGTTGCTGAGCTTTATCATATTATTAACAAGCTGTTCTTTGCCCTGATCCTTAATATTTGCCATTATCTTACGATAAAATGTTTCAAGATAAAGAGGAACAAGGATCATATGTCCGGGCTTCTGCTCCTTCAATTCTCTCTGAACATATCTGAGACCGCCTGAAATATATACCTGGCATCCGATCATAATATGTCCAAGGAACATTATAGTTGAACCATATGTGTGGTGGGGAGGAAGAACGCTGACAGTTTTTTCTGTGAAATCAATATAAGGTATTGCAGCAGACATATCAGAAAGAATTGCATTCTGATTGAGCATAACGCCCTTGCCCTTTCCTGTTGTGCCGGATGTGAACACAAGCAATGCAAGGCGCATAGGGTCTATGGGATTGTTATGATATACTTCAGGATTTTCTTCATATTTAGATTTGCCTGCCTCAATAAGAGCGCTAAAGCCTCTTTCCTCTGACTTAGCAAGAAGATAGTGGGGCTCAACTCCAAGCTTTTCTCCAATAACAAGAGCCTTATCCTTAATATCCTCATCGCAGAAGAGGAATGCGCCATCTGCTCTCATAGCTGTATCTGCAAGATCATCTGCTAACCAATCACGATCCAGAGGAACAAGAACCGCTCCTGCCGAAAGAACTGCATAATATGTGATGATCCATTCATAAGAGCATTTTCCTATAAGAACACAGCTTTTGCCTGCGCATCCCATTGAAATAAGCTCACTTGTGAGCGCTCTTACATCATCTCTGAATTCTATAAATGTTTTATTGATAACTTCTCCGCGCTGTCCGTCAAGACGATAGGAATATGCAATTTTTGCTCCATAATGCTCAGCTGCCCACTCAGCAACCTGACGAACATTGGTAAACTCTCTCTTTTCGTGCAATACGTGGCTTGCCATATTTTTCCCTTTCGTATTTATATACAATTTTTCTTTGGAACTCGCTTTTGTTGTATTTACAACAAGTTTATCATACCACAAAAATGTTGATTTGTCAACATTCTAGCCTTTTTTATCAAATTTCTGTTTTTTATCATAAAAACTTATTAAGTTCTATCTATCTTTTAGGCTGATTTGCTACACAATTATACCGTATGTCAGCTTATTTTTTGCAGGATGATATGTACCTATTCAATTGTTTAGTTATTATTTATGTGAAATAATGTTGAAAAAAACAAACTTTTATGATAGAATGTTAAGTTGAAAGAAAACATTTTAATTTCCAAAACTACGGAGGATCTCTAATTATGGAGAAAAAGTTAGTTTACGACATAGGCGACAAACCTAAGTTTGCGCAGATGCTCGTTTTCGCTCTGCAGCAGGTTCTTGCTATCCTTGCCGCAACAATTGCTGTGCCTACAATCATAGGCCTTCCCACTGAAATTCCTGCTGCTATTCTCGGCGCAGGTATCGGAACACTGGTTTATCAGCTTTTCACTAAGTTTAAAAGCCCTGTTTTCCTTGGCAGCTCATTTGCATTCCTCAGCTCCCTCGGAGTAGCAGTTGCTTATGGCTATTGCGGTATCATTCTCGGTTCTGTAGTTGCAGGCCTTGTTTACGTTGTTATCGCACTTATCATCCACTTTACAGGAACATCCTGGGTTGATAAGCTTATGCCCCCCGTTATTATCGGACCCACAGTTGCTCTTATCGGTCTTTCTCTTGCAGGAAGCGCAATGGGCGACATCACAAAGGCAAACGCTTCTGCTATGTATGCATCCGATAACCTTGTATCTCTCTTCTGCGGCCTTGTTGCTTTCTTTGTTATCATCATCTGCTCAACACAGAAGCGCTATAAGATGCCCCGCCTCATCCCCTTCATTATCGGTATTGCTGCCGGCTATGCTGCTGCAGCTGTTTTCACACTCATCGGCTCTCTCACAGGCGCTGACTATCTTATGATCATCAACTTCCAGCCTGTTGTTAACAATTTCTTTGCAGCAGACGGAACATTCAAGGGCATCTCCGCATTTATCGACTATCCTCATTTTGCTCTCCTTGAAGGTGCGAAGGAGCTTATAAGCGGTAAAGTTTCCAATGAGATCCTCAACGCTAATCCCAATGCAATAGTTCTTACAGCAGGCGGTATAGCAGAAATCGTTATCGCATTCCTTCCCGTTGCTCTCGTTGTTTTTGCTGAGCACATTGCTGACCACAAAAACCTCTCCTCCATCATCGACCGTGACCTCATTAAAGAGCCCGGCCTTAAGAGAACTCTTCTCGGCGACGGCGTTGGTTCCATTGCAGGCACAATCTTCGGTATCTGCCCCAACACAACATACGGCGAAAGCGTTGGCTGCGTTGCTATCACAAGAAATGCTTCTGTTGTAACTATCACAACAACTGCATTTATGTGCATCATCCTTTCCTTCATCAGCCCCGTTATGGCAATCCTTCAGACAATTCCCTCCTGCGTAATGGGCGGTGTTTGCCTCACACTTTACGGATTTATCGCAGTTTCCGGTCTTAAGATGTTTAAGAATCTTGACCTTGATAACAACAAGAACCTCTTCGTTGTTGCTTCTATTCTTATTTCCGGTATCGGCGGCCTTGCAATCAAGATCCCCTATGCAATCGCTGAAAACGGAGCTATCACAAACGTTATCCAGATCACATCCATTGCAACAGCACTTATTATCGGTATCATCACAAATGCAGTTCTCACTAAGGTTGAAAACAGCAAAATGGGTAAAGAAAAAGAGGATAAATAATTATGAAAAAATATGATAATGTAACTATATTTGATCACCCCCTTGTAAACCACAAGATCGCTATCCTTCGTGACGAAAAAACAAGCATGAAGGAATTCCGTGAGCTTATTGAGGAAATCACAACTGTTATGACATTTGAATGCCTTAAGGAAGGCGTTCCTATGGTTGAAAAAGAAGTTAAAACTCCTCTT
This sequence comes from Candidatus Avispirillum sp., assembly GCA_045631345.1. Lineage (GTDB taxonomy): Bacteria > Bacillota > Clostridia > Oscillospirales > CAG-272 > Avispirillum. Next base: position 6,135 of record JAZQUP010000022.1, on the reverse strand, counting down.
GAGGTGTGCAAGCAGATGGTTGTTCGTGACAACTCCATCGTTATCGTTCCCATCCTTCGTGCAGGCCTCGGAATGGTAAACGGAATTCACGTTCTTTTCCCCTCCGCTAAGGTTGGCCATATCGGTCTTTATCGTGACGAAGAAACTCTCCAGCCCTGCGAATACTACTGCAAGCTGCCTGAGGGTATTGAAGATAAGCTCGTAGTTGTTGTTGACCCCATGCTTGCAACAGGCGGAAGCGCTTGCGATGCTATTGATATGCTTAAGAAGCGTGGCTGCAAGAACATTAAGTTTATGGCAGTTATCGGCGCTCCCGAAGGAATCAGCCGTGTTGCAGAAGCGCATCCCGATGTTCAGGTATTCGTTTCTACAATGGACAGATGCCTTAACGAGCACGGATATATTCTTCCCGGTCTCGGCGATGCAGGCGACAGACTTTTCGGAACTAAGTAATATAAAAAAGGAGCTGAAATTCAGCTCCTTTTTTTATATCTAACTCCAATGCTCAATTTCTTTTACAAACCATATCTGTTTTCTTCACAATACAATTTTCAGGATAAACTCCTCTCAGCGCCTGCAAAGGATAAACGGAGGTGTTTTTTCCTATAATAACGCCCGGATTAAGAACACATCCGCATCCGATGTCTGCTCCGTCTCCAAGAAATGCTCCCATCTTGCGAAGTCCTGTTTCATAATCTATGTCTCCATGAATAACAACTGCTCTTTTGTCGCTCTTCAGATTTGAACATATACTTCCTGCGCCCATATGCGCTTTATTTCCCAAAATTGAATCCCCAATATAATTATAGTGAGGCACCTGAACTCCATCAAGAAGAATGCAATTTTTCAACTCGGAAGAATTTCCAATAACACATCCCTCTCCTATTATAACATTCCCCCTTAAAAAAGCTCCTGTTCGTATCTCTGTGCCGTTTCCAATTATGGCAGGAGGGGTTATAACAGCGTTTTTATGGATGGTTACACCCTCCCCAACAAGCACTCCCGGGGAAAGATAATGAAAACCCTCAAGATTTATGTTCTGCATTTGCATAACAAATTCCTTGATTTTGGGCAGCATCTGCCACGGATATTCGTTATCTTCAAAAAAAGCCTTTAAATACGGGGCTTTGCACCGAAAAAGCTCTGCGGTTTTTACTTTTTTAATCAACAGAATAGCCTCCTTTTATGATTGCATTTTCAATCATATCTGCATATTTTAGGCAATCGTCTTCATTTTCGCATTCAACCATAATGCGTATAACAGGCTCTGTTCCGCTTTGGCGAAGCATAACTCTGCCCCGTTTACCTATAAGAGTTTCCACATCGCTGACTTTCTTCAGAACATCAGCATCCTTTATTACCGCCTGCTTATCTTTAACACTCACATTTTTCACCAGCTGAGGATAAAGCACCACCGGAAGCGCCAATTCAGACAAGGTTGATTTTGAATCGCAAAGCTCCTCTGTCAGCATAATTGCAGTTAAGATACCATCACCCGTGGTTGCATATTTCCGAAGGATAATATGTCCCGATTGCTCGCCTCCAATTGAATAGTCTCCGTTTTGCATACACTCATAAACAAATCTATCACCAACTGCTGTTTGACAGCATCTCATATCTGCCGCCTCAAGACTTGAAAAGAATCCGCTGTTTGACATAATTGTTGCAACAACTGTATTATTATTAAGCATTCCTCTTGCTTTCAATCGTTTTGCCAGGATATACATTATTGCATCCCCATCAACCACATTCCCTTTTTCGTCAACAGCAATGCAACGATCTGCATCTCCATCAAAAGCAAATCCTAAATCAAGATGCTTTTCTCTCACAAGAGAGCAAAGGCGCTCCATATGAGTTGATCCGCAACCACGATTCACATTAATTCCATCCGGCTCATTGCCTATGAGAAACAAGCGGGCGCCTAAGGCTCCGAAAACAGCCTTTGCTATATTCCATGAAGCGCCGTTTGCAGAGTCAATTCCAATACGAAGATTTTTATATGAATTTGATGCAAGAGAAATTAGATAACCCACATAGCGATTTCTTCCCGAAACATAATCCACAATGCAGCCAATGTGCTCTCTTTGCGCTAATGGAAGATCACTTTCAGTTATGCCGAGAGCTTTCATATCTCCATCAATATATGCCTCGATCATTAGGGTAGTTTCATCATCAAGCTTTTCTCCATAACGGTTAATAACCTTAATTCCATTATCATAAAAAGGATTGTGAGAGGCTGTTATCATAATGCCGCAATCAAAATCATCCTGACGGACTACATACGAAACGCTTGGCGTTGTTGTTACATGAAGCATATACGCATCAGCCCCCGAAGCTGTTATTCCTGCCGCAATTGAATATTCCAGCATATAGCTTGAGCGTCGTGTATCCTTGCCAATAACTATTTTTGGTCGCCGCCCCTGCAGATCATGCTCTGAAAGTTCAGATGCATAATACCATCCGAGAAATCTGCCCACCTTATATGCCTGCATTGAGGTTAGGCTGACATTTGCTTCGCCTCTGAAGCCGTCTGTTCCAAAATATCTGAGTGTTGCCATTATCTAAGCTCCTTATGTTTTTCTTATATATGTTATGAAAAAGAAGCCCGTTTTATCCTATATAACAACTAATATTATCTTGTAAACAAAAACTTTCAGATTGTTGATCTTGAAATTCAGCTTTACACTTTGAATATATAGATCAACGAAAAAAAGACACTCATAGAGTGTCTTTTTTCTAACTACGACTGTTTAAAAAAACAAGTTTTATATGCTTTCAGCAACATCCTTGATTATTTCTGCGCAGACAATTCTTTTCTTTTGTTTCTTCTGACACGGTTTATATGCCTTTCAAAATCTCCGTTATTCATAAGCTCGGCCATAACAAGCTGGAAATATGTAGGCACAGGACAGGAAAGAAAACCAAGCTTTTTTTCATATAATGCAGCCAGCTCCTTGGGGAGTATCATATATCCGATGCGGAGAGACGGAGAAACAGTTTTTGAAAAGGAATTCATATATATTACATTATCTCTGAACGAATGTGAAAAAAGAGTTTCTTCAGTTTTTCTGGATACTGAAAATTCAGATTCAAAATCGTCCTCAATAATATATCTTGTACCCTTCTCTGCCCAGTTTAAATATTCGTGGCGTTTAGATGCAGTTGCGGTAACACCGCTGGGATAGCTTCGATATGGAGAGATATGTAATATATCTGCAGAGGAATTATTTAGCGCAGCGCTATCAATGCCGTTATGAGACAAGAGTAATTTCTCCGGAATCACATCTGAAGCATTGTACACCTGCTCAATCTTTTTATATGAAGGAGATTCAATTGCATACTTCCTGTCCCTTCCAAGAAGCTGAACAAGAAGGCTATACAAATATTCTGATCCTGAACCAATTATAATTTGATCTATGTCCGCTATGATTCCTCGGTTTTGAGCTAAATAGATTCTGATAGTTTCTCTCAGCTCAACTGTGCCCAAATTTGGAGAACGCTCAAGCATTCCTTCTCCGTTTTCGCTGATAATCTTTCGCATAGTTTTTGTGAAAACGGAAAACGGAAACTCTGTGCGGGAATTATAATTACTATCAGGCTGTATTTTATGCAATCTGATTTGCAACGGAGAGCTTACAAATCCGTCATCTGCACGAAATATGACAAAAAAACCGCTACGCTCACGTGACTCAACATAGCCTTCATCGCAAAGCAAAGCATAAGCATGCTCAACTGTTACGGTGCTTATATCGCTATTCAATGCAACTGTTCTTTTTGACGGAAGCTTACTTCCGGCAGGATATATGCCGTTTACAATATCTTCACGCACCTTCATATATAGCTGTTGATATGCCGGTATAGGAGAGCTCGGGTCAATTATGTACTTCATCTGGTTATATAATATTCTCCTTTTCTGACTATTTTAATATCATCAGATTTATTATATACTATGGTGGAAATTAAATCAATAGTATAACATTATGAGGTTATAGAAATGAAAGAAAATAATACAACCAAAAAAATTGTGCTGGCAGCTATGCTTACTGCGCTAACCTGTGTGGCTACAATGATTATCAAAATCCCCTCACCTCTTAAGGGATATTTAAATCTGGGAGACTGCGTGGTTCTGCTTGCAGGCTGGACTTTGAATCCCATATATGGCTTTCTGGCAGCAGGTCTCGGCTCTGCTCTGGCAGACTTGTTCTCCGGTTATGTGGTGTATGCGCCCGCAACATTTATAATCAAAGGCTTGATGGCTTTGGTGGCTTTCTATGGTTTTAAGCTTTTACATAACAAAATCGGCAATCTTCCCTCACGAATTATCACAGGCGTTATAGCTGAAATTATTATGATATTAGGATATTTCGTGTTTGAAGGATTTTTGTACGGATTCGAGCCTTCCGTGGTAAATATTCCCGCAAACGGCGTTCAGGGTGCCGCAGGCCTGATCCTCGGTTGCATACTTATTAAGATATTTGAAAAAAGCAAAATTTCATTTAAATAAGAATTGTTGTTTGTCATACATTATCAGACAAAACGTTTCTGCTCTAATCATTATCCCGATGCCAATATATCAATACAAAAAAAGACACCCGAGAGGTGTCTTTTTTGCTTGAATATATATTATCCTTCCGCCAACATATCAACCAAATACTTTTTTAAGATTTTAGCAGGCATAAAAAAGCCAAAATGCAGCATTATCAAACATACGGGGAAAAATATCACATTAGTTTTAATCATACACAATGATAAAACATATAATGGCACGAAAACAAACAAAACAATATAATTCATTCTGATGGTGACAGAAATAACAGAACCATTGTCTGTCTCCTTGATTTTTGCTTTAGCTACGGGAGCATATGGATTGCGGGAAAATCCAATTTTCCCAAAATGCTTGCTGTTCCTTTCGGCAACGCAAAATCCGTTTTCTTCTATTTTGCCGTAATAGTCCTCGTCTTCAATCTCCAGAAAGGTTTCTATCTTGTTATTAATCTTTTCTTTGGACAAACTTGTTTTGATCTCAAATTTGTCAAACAAAAACAATCTTTGTAAAAACCAATTCATTGAAATGCCTCCTGCCTATAAAAAACTATTATCTTTTATATATCCTCTGAATAAGTATAACATGTTTTTTGGTTTAGGTCAAGAAATTGCGAAGACAATACGCAGAAACCGACGTCCTCGGCGGTCCGTTGCACGACATCGGGTTATCGCTTTGCGCCACGCTCGTCGGTCTCGCAGCCAAAACAAAAAGACACCCGAGGGGTGTCTTTTTTTGGCAAGTTGCACCGATTTAGATATCGGTTACGTCCTGCCATTTTTCTTTGGTGTAGCCTGACGTTTTTTGTGCGTGTTCTTTATATGCGGCGGTGTCACCCCATTTTTCTTTCACTTCGGTTTTATACTCGTTCATAACGTTTATACTTTCAACTTAATACAGATTCCGACAAAGTAAGTATAAGTCTTTCTGCCTGTAAATCAGATAGACCGTAATCTTTTGATTTTTCCAGCAAGAGACAGATAAGTTCACTTCTTTCTTTATCGACATTAGCCCGTATAAGTTCTACCAGTTGTCCACTTTCCGAGTGGTAGTCAAAAAATAAATCTATTGCTCTTGTACAGAGCACTCCGACATCATCCGGAACTTTTTTAAAAATCAGAACGTCCTGATATATTTTACTGTATATGCCAAGCTTGATGTCAATGCCGGACTCTAATATCTCAAATGTTTCGTCATCAATGTAGTTGAGTTTTAATTTTCCTCTATATTCAATTTGTTCCAAATATGCAAACAGCGTCAGCAAATTCATCTGACAAAATGTATCTTTCCCAAACCATAAACAAATTGACGGATAGTCGTTATTATTCAAAGCATCATACACCTGCATTTTGGATTTATATTCATTTTCGGTAACGTTTAATGATTTGGCACGAATCTGGATAAACTGATCTGAATAGACGTCAGATACAGTCTCACCATCCATCATTGCCTCGCAAAATGGTACGGCAATCCCGCCAATTTTGGATATAAAGTATTCGTTAAAATATTCACCATTTGTGATATTTAAAATTTTATTATCCATATCGCACCTGCAAATTCTTATTTTCCTAACTGTTCGACCTATTGGAATT
>JAZQUP010000021.1:0-124206 GCA_045631345.1 Candidatus Avispirillum sp. | reverse complement strand
TTTCATGACTTGATTCCTCCTTTGGTTTCTTTGTTCGGTTGGCAGACCTTACTTCAATTCTACCAAAGGAGGATTATTTTTTCTACTCATAGCTAAAGCTTTTTGGTACCACCAGCACTGCTGGTGGTTTATTATTACAACGAAAAGGGAGAGGGCTCCGACAACCCTCTCCCTTTCATATGGAAGATTATTTATTGATCACTTCTGACAGAGCGCTTATCATCTCTGCAGAAGATAAATTCTTGCAACGTGCATATTCTGATGCAACAGTTATTTTAACAGTTCTCTTACCTGCCTCATCCAGATCATCAAGCATTTCTTCAACACCCAGACACTCGCCTGCCTTTTCAAGCGAATCTCCGCTTGCCATTCCGAGATTAAACTGATAGAACAGATCCTCAGGGAATGCACCGATGCTTCTGATAAGATCGTGAGTGCGGCTGTTATAATCGTAAAACATAATGATTGAAAGGAATGTGTTCCAAGAAATGGAACGACTTCCTGACTCTGTTAGGCAATAGGTCTGACGTGAGATACCTACAAGACCTGCAAGCTCATCTTGAGAAACACCTACTCTTGCTCTGAGAGTTGACAGATGAGGAAGCAAATTGTTGATATACTCTTCCTTCTTTTCGTCGCTGATGACCCATCTGGTGCCATACTTCATAAAATTTCCTCCACGGGACATATTGTTTAGGCACTTTCTGCCTCTGTGTTAATTATATCACAGTAAATTTGCTTTTTCAAGAAAATTTATCCATTTTAGCTCCATTTTTGTAAACATTATTTTAACAACCATTATTTATTTTATGAACTTATGAATAAAATCAACTTCAAATATTAATTCATCATTAACAAAGAAAGGTGCATATAATTCCGAAACGGAATTATATGCACCTTTTTCCCTGAAAACTATTTCTTTCAACAAGTAATTTATCAATATCGTTCGAAACTGCTGTTTTTTTCCTGCACCAAGCGGGCGCACGAAGCATATTTTCAGGCGCATCGCCCGTTATTCTTGCAATAACTGTTTCTGGAGCAAAATATTCCAACTGATCGCACACAACCTCAATATATTCCTCCCTATCCATAGGAATATATTCACCGTTTTCATACATTACGCAAAGCTCTGTATCCTCAATAACGTGGAGCGAATGAAGCTTCACCATATCCGGCTTAAGCGCTGCTACAGCTTTGGCAGAATTAATCATCATTTCCCTTGTTTCGTCGGGAAGACCGTTTATAAGATGTACACAGATCTGAATATTTCCTCCTGCCGCTCTCAGCTTATTATATCCGTCAAGAAACTCAGCGTATGTGTGGCCTCGGTTTATCTTCTCCGCAGTTTCATCATAAACGCTCTGTAGCCCCAGCTCCACTATAACAGGTATTCTCTCGGATATTTCACGGATAAGCTCAACTGCGCCATCTTCAAGGCAATCTGCCCTTGTTGCAATGGCCAGCATAACCGCATCGGGAAAGCTTGCCGCCTCGTTATAAATGCGTTTCAGCGCTTCAACAGGAGCATAAGTGTTGGTGTTTGCCTGCAGATATGGCACAAATCGGCTCACATTCCACTTACGGCGCATCACCTCAATACCGCGCTCGTATTGCTCTCTGAGAGTTTCTGCCACAGCCGCGCCGGATGAGCCTCCATAGCAAAAAATGCAGCCTCCGTGGCTCTTTGTGCCGTCCTTGTTGGGACAGGAAAAGCCTGCATCCAGCGAAATTCGTGCGCATTTGCCCCCGAATCGCTGCTTCATATAATAATCAAAGGTGTGATACCTTTTGTTAGAATCGCTATATTTAAAGGGATTTGTATCTCTTTGGGTAGCTTTTTTCATTTTCTCACCTCTGACCTATATTGTAGCATAAAATTTGCGGTTTTTATATAGTTTTTGCAAGATTGTTTCGGGGAAGTTATTAGGCTCCCCTTGTTTAGGGGAGCTGTCAGCGCTAGCTGACTGAGGGGTAGGCCTCTCTAATTATTCATTATTTTCTACCCTTCCGTCACAGCTTTCGCTGTGACACCTCCCCTAAAACCACTTCTTGGTGTCAGGGGAGGCTTTATTTTAGAAAAATTCAAAATTTAACGTTTTTTGAGCATTTTTGAGCATTTTTTGAGCATTTTTGCACGTTTTTGAGCGTTTTTTTGCATATTTTTGATTTTCGTTTCGTTGACATTTGCGTTTTTTTATGCTATAATGTAAGTACAATTTTGAGGGGAATGGTACAATTATGGACAAGAAAATTTTAAAGATGGCCGCTGAAGTCATGCGAGAGCTTTCTCTTAACGAAATAAGCATTAAGGACGGAGAAACTGAAATCGTTATGAAGCGTGATTCTGCGCCTGCTCCTGCACCCATAGCAACTCCTATTGCGCCCGATTTGGATTTTGACGAGGGCGAACTGCTTATTAAAGACGATTTTGACCATAAAACAAAGCTTGAAATCACTTCTCCCCTTCTTGGTATTTTTCACAGCGCCCCCTCACAGAGTGAATTGCCCTTCGTTCAGGTTGGTTCAAAGGTTCAGAAGGGCGACACTGTTTGCATAATTGAATCTATGAAGATGATGAACGAGATCCCTGCGCCCTACAGCGGAACTGTTACAGACATTTGCATTTCCGACGGCCAGCTTGTTGAATACGGACAGATGCTGTTTGTTATAACAGCTGATAATTAAAGCTATGTTTAAGAAAATTCTTGTTGCCAACCGAGGCGATATCGCCCTTACGATCATTCGCTCCTGCAAGGAGCTTGATATAAAAACAGTAGCAGTTTATTCCTCAGCCGATATGGAAAGCATCCACGTTGGCCTTGCAGACGAAAGCTATTGCATTGGTCCTGCAGACCCTCAGAAAAGCTACTGTAGCGTTGATGCCATTCTTTGCGCCGCCCTGAACTGCGGCGCTGATGCTGTTTATGTAGGCTATGGCTTCCTTGCAGACTCTGTTGAGCTCTCCGAAAAATGCCGACAGGCAGGCATAACATTTATAGGCGCATCCCCCGAACTGCTTACTGCTCTTGCAGATCAGCAGGAGCTTAAGGCAACTCTTAAAGAGCTTGCTGTTCCCACAAACGAAAAAAGGCTTCGCGGCATTCCGAAAATAATAGACGTTCAGTTCATTGCAGATAAAGCAGGCAATATAGTTGTTATCGGCGACAGAGACACCTCTTATATCCACGAGGGCAACAGAATTATGGGAGAATCTCCCGCCCCCTCTCTTGATGATAAAACAAGAAAGAAAATATATAAGGCAACTAAAAAGATCGTATCTGCATACAACCACGTTGGAGTTGGAAGCGTTATTTATTATATAGACCACGAAGGAAACCACGTTTTTCTCAGATTTGTTCCCGGCCTTCAGATAGGAAGCGCAATTTCCGAGGTTCACTCCAAAATAGACCTTGTTAAATGGCAGATCCGCATTTTCGCAGGAGCTCTCCTGACATTCACAGAAGCCGATCTTATAAACTGCGGAACTACTATGGGCTGCAGGATATACGCCATAAATCCTGAAACCAATATGCCCTCTGCAGGAGAGATCAGCATTCTGCATATCCCCGGCGGATTTGGCATTCGTATTGAAACCGCAATTTACCAGAACTACAAACTCCCCAGAGAATACGACCCTATGCTTGCAAAAATCGTTGTTACCGCGGGAGACAGAGAAGAAACTGCAAGAAAGCTTGCAAATGCCCTGCGAGAATTTGTTTCAGAGGGCGTTGACAACAACTGCGAAATATACAAGCACATACTCACCAGCCCCGAATTTGTTTCGGGAGAATACGACATCACAGCTTATTCGAAATTATTTAGTGCGAGGGTTGAATATTGATAGGAATCGTTACAGAATCCCTCTCCTGTATGACAACTGAAGATAGAATTTTCGATAATTGTGTGATCGTTCCCGCATATGTTATAAGAGATAATAAGATCCTGCACGACTCTGTGCGGCAATATCCCTACGGATCAAAAAGCGTTAGCAGCAGAGCCCCAACGGCAACAGATTATTTCAACGCATTCAACGAATTGGCAAAAACCACAAACGAAATAATCTGCATAACCTCATCTTCAAAGATCATAGATTCTCATAAAAACGCATTGATTGCGGCAAGAGCTTGCAGATATGCAAAGATTGAGGTTATTGATTCGGGAGCAACTGCAGGCTCAATGCATATGCTTATTAAGCTCTGCCGAGCCCTTGAGGGTATCGGAGTTGGCTATTCAGACATTGTGAAAATTCTTCAGCAGCAGAGGAAGAATATCATTACTACTTTCACCTTGAAAAGTGCGCAAACACTAAAGGCATCAAGAAAATCAAGCGCTATCCGCTTTGATTGCTCTATGCCTATTCTCAATCAGCACCCCATATTCTATTTTGAACTCGATGGAAGCATAACTATGAAGAAAAATGCATCGGGTAATGCCAATATGGAGAAGGAGCTGCTTGAGCCCCACAAAAAACACTTCCCAAGAAGAATTGCCCTTTATTACAGCGACGTTACAACGCCTGTCAGAGAGCTTGTCCGTCAGATCAAGGAAAGCTTTCCCGATGCCGACGTTATGAGCCGCAGGGTTTCGCACGCCATAAGGGCAAATACAGGGGAAAATCTTATCTGCATTGTGAGCCACAGTATGTGATAATTGCTTGACAAAAACATACGTGGGTGGTAAAATTTAATATTATAATAATTATAAAAAAAGGTATATTTACAGGCTATGAAAACAAAAACCGTTAAAGGAACAAACGACTATTTGCCCGCAGATGCCGAGATAAGAGACTATCTCTCCTCTGCTATTATAGAAACATATAAAAACGGCGGATTTGAGCATATCATCACTCCTATTCTTGAGGACGCTGAAAACCTTGATAAGAGCGATGGAGGCGACAACCTCAACCTTATCTTCAAGGTGCTCAAAAGAGGCGAAAAGCTTAATCGTGCCCTTGAAGCAGGAGATGCATCTAAGCTTTCCGATATGGGACTTCGCTATGACCTTACTCTTCCCCTCTGCCGCTACTATGCTAACAACAAGCAGCATCTCCCCTCACCCTTCAAGGCTATCCAGACTGACAGAGTTTACAGAGCTGAAAACTGCCAGAGAGGCCGCCTCCGTGAGTTTATCCAGTGCGATATCGACATCATCGGAAGCGAAGCTCCTCAGTGCGAAATTGAGCTTATCCTCACAACAGTAAGAGCCCTCAGAAAGATCAATCTTGGTAATTTCAAGGTTAAGATCAACCACAGAGGTCTCCTCCGCAGCCTGCTTCAGTCCTTCGGATTTGAAGAAAGCGAGCTTGACAGCGTTTGCGTTACATTTGACAAGCTTGACAAGATCGGCGGCGCAGGCGTTTCTGCTGAGCTTATAGACAAGGGTTTTGATGCTGATAAGATCGCGCGCTTCACAGAGTTCTTCAACCGCGACACTATCACTCTTGACGATGTTTGCGCTGTTCTCGGCGAAAACGAATATGCAGACAACCTCCGCTATATTATGACAAGCGTTAAGGCTCTTGCTCCCACAGAGGAGATCGTTTTTGACATCTCTCTCGTACGTGGCCAGGGCTACTACACAGGCGCTGTATTTGAAGTTGAAAGCGTTGACTTCAAGGGCGCTATTGCAGGCGGCGGCAGATACGACAACCTTATTGGCAAGTTCATCGGTGAAAAGGTTCCCGCTGTTGGCTTCTCCATCGGCTTTGAGAGAATCTTCGCTATCCTTAAGGATAAGGGAAGCTTCGTTATTCCCGGCGGCAAGCAGAAGGTTGCAGTTCTTTATGACAAGGACGATTTCGTTGAGGCATATAAGAAGGCTGATGAGCTAAGAGATCAATATGACGTTACTCTTCTTGAAAAGGCTAAAAAAGTTGGTAAGCAGCTTGCTCGCCTTCAGGAGAGAGGCTTTGCATTCTACTATAACAAGGAAAGAAGCGAAGAGCTTCAGAGCCTTGGCGAATAAAGACATTAATTAGTAACAACCCGTATCGAAAGTTTTAGTAAAGGGCGCGAGGATAACCCTTTTCTCTAAAAGGGTTTCCCCGCTACTAAGAAAGGACATAACCATGAGAGACGAAACACTTTGCCTGCATGCAGGCTACACACCCGGAAATGCAGAACCCAGAGTTGTGCCCATAGTTCAGAGCACAACATATACATACGACACAACAGCAGACGTTGCAGCAGTTTTTGACGAGCCTACAAGAAGCCTTATCTACTCTCGCTTTGCTAACCCCACAGTTATGGCTGTTGAAGCAAAGATCGCAGAGCTTGAAGGCGGCGTTGGCGCTATGTGCACAACAAGCGGTCAGGCTGCTTCTCTGATGTCTATTCTCAACATCTGTCAGGCAGGCGACAGCATCGTTGCTTCTGCTCAGATCTACGGCGGCACGATCAATCTTCTTTCCTACACATTCAAGAAGATCGGTATTGAATGCATTTTCGTTGATCCCGATGCAAGCTATGAGGAGATCTGCGCTGCTATCAAGCCCAACACAAAGGCTGTTTTCGGCGAAACAATCGCTAACCCTGCTCTTTCTGTTCTTGATATTGAAAAGTTTGCTAAGGCTGCTCACGACAACGGACTTCCCCTTATCGTTGACAACACTTTCGCAACTCCCGTTCTCTGTAAGCCCTTTGATTTTGGCGCTGACATCGTTATCCACTCCACATCCAAGTATATGGACGGCCACGCTGTTCAGGTTGGCGGCGTTATCGTTGACAGCGGTAAGTTTGACTGGACAAACGGCAAGTTCCACGAATTTACAGAGCCTGACGAATCTTATCACGGCATCTGCTATACAGAAACTTACGGCAAGGCAGCTTACATCATCAAGGCTCGTATGCAGCTTATGAGAGACTTCGGATGCTATCCCGCTGCTCACTCCGCTTTCCTTCTTAACCTGGGCCTTGAAACTCTCGCAGTTCGTATGAAGCAGTACTGCGAAAATGCTATGACTGTTGCAAAGTATTTCCAGAACAGCGATAAGATCGAATCTGTTAGCTATCCCGGCCTTGAGGGCGACAAGTACTACGACCTCGCTAAGAAGTACCTCAAGGGCGCTTCAGGCGTTATTTCCATCGTTATTAAGGGCGGTAAGGATAAGGCTATTAAGTTTATGGATAGTCTTAAACTGGCTTCTAACGAGGTTCACGTTGCTGATATCCGCACTTGCGTTCTCCATCCCGCAGGCGAAACTCATCGTCAGCTCACTGAAGAACAGCTTAAGGCTGCAGGTATTAACCCCGGTCTCGTTCGCTTCTCCGTTGGACTTGAAAATGTTCAGGATATTATTGATGATATCGAACAGGCACTCGCTCAGATCTGAATTATATAATAGTTGGTAAGGATATTCGGGGGAAACTTTTTGAGGAAAAGTTCTCCCCCGAGCCCCCGTCAAAACCTTTTCGCAGAAAATCCCCGTCCCACCCCACTTTTGTGGGGATGGACGGGGATTTTTTACAAAGAGGTTTGGGGGTGGGTTTGGGAGGAGACCTTTCCTTAAAAGGTCCCTCCCAATTATCCTCTCCGACTATTATTTAAGCCGGTAATGCAAAAACCACCGAGGTGAACTCGGTGGTTTTTTTGTTTTGAATTAGCCTGTAATACCGGAACGCTCGATACCCTGAACGATGTACTTCTGTGCGAAAGCATAGATAAGTACGAGAGGAAGGATGATGAGCAGACCGCAAGTGTTTGTGATAGCGGCTGTGAAGAGGCTGGCTGCTGCGCCGGAAACGTTAAGCATTGTAGGAATGGAAACGATATCGGGCATAAGAGTGGGACCAGTTGTTGTGAAGAATGTTTCTGTGTAGAAGTTATCTGTCCACTGCCAGGAGAATGCAAACATAAATACTGTGATAAGCATAGGAACTGACAGAGGAAGAATGATCTGCACGAATGTTCTCAGAACGCCTGCGCCGTCAACATAAGCAGATTCTTCAAGCTCATCGGGAACGCCCTTAAAGAACTGTCTCAGAAGGAAGATGTACAGACCGTTCTTAAAAGCAAGACCGGTAGCAGACAGGATCCAGAGAGGCCAGTAGGAATTAAGCAGGTTCATGGATGTGTTTTCAAAGATAGCGATCTTATCAATCACGCCGCCGCCAAGGAAGTTCATAATTCCGAGGATATCGAAATATCTGAATTCCATAAACATGGAGAGCTTAAGTGTTGAATGAGGAACTACCATTGTGAACACTACAAGGAGGAAGAGAGCGCTGTTGAACTTAAACTTGAACTTCGCAAAACCGTAAGCGATAAGGCAACATACGAACATCTGAATGAGTGCGCATGAGCCGGAAAGCAGAACAGTGTTGAGAAGAGCTGTAAGGTAGCCGTTCTCTACGATAATAGCCTTGTATGTATCAAGTGTGGGATACTTAGGAATAAGTCTTACTGTTACATCTACAAAGTCCTGCGCGCTCATGAAAGAGGACGCGATCTTTGAATAGAAGGGGAACAGAATTACGTACGCTACACCGAGAAGGAGAAGGAATCTGAAGAGGAACCAAACGATGTTCTTAACTGTGTACATGTTAAGGAACTTAGCCTTCAGTCTTTCCGCAAGGGGTGTACGATCGAATTCTACTCTAATCTTGTTCTTGCTCTCTTTGATCTTAGGAGCATTTGCCTGATTTGTCATTTTATCGTACCTCCTCTCTTAGTCTCTTCTCTGGTAGAATACTACGGAACTGAATATACCTGCAACAACCGCAACTATAAGAATTACGATAAGGAAGTACATCCAGGACATTGCAGAAGAAAGAACGTTACCGGAACCGGGTGTTGCATAAACTTCTGCAATGTAGTTCATAACTTCATTACTTTCAGATGTAAATGAGTCGATGATTGTGTAAACTGCGTTTACAAGGATCATAGGAGAAATCATAGGAAGTGTGATCTTCCAGAATGTTTCCCAAGCGGACGCGCCTTCGATCTGGCAGGACTCATAGATTGCAGGGGAGATACCCTGGAGACCTGAGAGGAAGATAAGCATCTGAACACCGGAACGGTTTACAATATCAAAGATGTTGTTAACCATGTCTGTTACGTATGTTGCAAGTTCGCTACCTACGATCATGTTATCGAACAGGTTCTGAAGGTCAGCTGCAGAAACAATTTCTGCTGCCGCACTGGAGCCTGCACCTGTATCGATAGAGCCGCCTTCCTGACCCATCATATCTGTGAGTGCATTACCGGCGTCGATATCTGCGATAAGACCTGTTGAAAGAATAACAGGGATAAAGAATATTGCTCTGAATGCTGCACGGCCGATCATCTTCTGGTTAAGAAGAATAGCGATAAACAGTGAGAACAAGAGAATTGTAGGAATATCTACGATAAGGCTTGTGATACCGTTTGTGAGTGCTGTTACATACTGCTCAGAGAATATTGCTGTTTTGTAGTTTGCAAGACCAACCCAGATAAGGTCGTAACCACCACCACTGATAACTTTGATCTCGTGGAAGCTATACTTGATTGAGTCTGCGATAATGGGGAGATAAATCAGCAAGAAGCCGAGGAGGAAAGGAGCTATGAAGAACCAACCTGCCTTAGATTTCTTTGCCTGCAAAGAAGCGCCCTTGCTCTTCTTTTTTACAACGCCAAGGTCTTTACTAGATTTTTTCATTGCCATTTAAGCTTCCTCCTTTCAACCTTCGATTTTAACGAAGCTGAGTGCATCAACTTCAACTTTTTCTTCGCCGTCATTTGCGATTACAGGGAATGAATTGTAGTTCACGATGAACTTTGTGCCGTTTTCGTATTCAACGCATACGATAGATCCGCTTTCAACAACATAACCTGCATCTTCGTCGAATCCCTCTTCATTTGCATTGAACTTACCGCTGAGGAACTGGTGATCAACTACTCTGGATGTCTGTACATCAGCGAGTGCCTCGTTGATGAGTTCGTAGTACTCGATCATATCTTCCTTCCAGATATCATAAGAAACAGAGTAGTACTTGTTATACTCATCGGATTCCTTAAGAGCTGTTGTGTTCTGGTAGCAAAGTGTAAAGTAGAGAGAAGAACCTGTTTCGATTGCATTCAGAAGTGTCTTCTGAACGTCACCTTCCATATTGATAGCGCTGCCGGAATAGTTTGTATATCCGTGGAGAACCATTGTTACGAAAGGAACCGCTTCGCTTGCGCGGAGGAGGTTACTGGAATCTGTTGCAATATCAATGATGTGGTCAGCATAAGGAACTGCATAAGAGTTACCGCCGTTGATCATTACGCTGTACTTTTCATCAAGCTGGCTGAGCAATTCAACTGTTGCAGCCTTGGAGTCCTCACGGTTGTAAGGCTCATCATCGTCAAAGTCGGAGTTCAGGTCTGTACCGAGAGTTGAAACGGAAACGCCCTGAGCACCATAGGGAGCGTAGTTAGCATCGAACTTTGCATAGAAGTGATCATAAACTGTTGCAGAAATTGCAAGAGCATAGTCACTTTCAAAGTCCTGAATAGCTGCGTCATATTCTCTCTTAGACATATATCTGTCGTCAATAGACTTAACGAGGTGCTTCTTTTCGGAAACGCCATCGAACCAGTCTGCGATGCGCTGATATGCGAAGTCAAAGTCGGGATATACGCCGAAGCTCTTTTCAGTTGCATAGTTAAGCAGATCCTTGAAGCCTGCTTCGCCGCCTACAACCTTTTCCCAGTTGAGATTTGCGAGATATGTGTTGTTAAGACCACCGTTGTAGTAACCTGTAAGTCTGAAGTTAACGTTATCAATACCGGACTCTGCGAGCTCGTTATAGATAGTTTTAACATCTTCAAAGGTTGTGAGCGCTGTATCAACTGTTACAGGGAAGCTCATTACACGGTCAGTTGTCTGAATTGCACCGAATGTTTCGATGTAGAGAGGCATATTCTCCTTAACATCTTCCTTCTTAAGCTGCTCGATAGCGCCGATGCCTTCAAGGTAATCCTGATAAGCCTTTGCCATACCAACGTATGTTGCGTCGTATGACTTGCCGTTTTCGAACTCTGTGCCGAGAAGAACATACTGGATTCTATAAGAACCTGCATATTTTCTGGAGGATGTTACTGTGAGAGAGGAGTTAGAGCCAACAGAGATTGAGTCAGCCAGGTTATATGAGTCAGAAGGACGGGGATAGAACATAGGATACACGTTGTTGAATACGTGGATCTTACCACCGTTTTCGCACATAAGGTTTGCCATGGAATCACCTTCTGTGATGATTGCAAGGTAACCCTTGTTGGTCACAACAGTTTCTGTCTTAGCTGAGGGGCCAACGCCTGTCTTAACTTCTGTTTCCTTAGATTCAACAACACCCCAAACAGGCATTGTCATCTTTTCTGTATGCTGACCGGAAATTGAGTGGTAAGCATAGTCAGAGCCATACATCTGGCCGGATACGTTGTAAGTCTGACCCTCAACGTCTTCGAAGCGGATAAGTGTACCGCTACCGTCGGGAATGAGGGAGTAGCCTTCGTTTGTGCCACGACCGCTGCCCATATAGGGAAGCATTGTGATGGACTTGAGTGTGTATGTGGACTCATCAAAACGGATACCGTTTGCAGGAAGTCTTGCTTCGAGACCTGTTTCGTTGATGGTGTATTCAATCGCCATCTTGAAGTTAGGAGGAGCAACGTCCTGGCTTACGTAGTCACAGTCGTTATGGTCCTGTTCCATTTCCTCGTATGTATAGAGGGGACAGAATGTTTTGATGATCTGCTCAATGTTCTTGAGCTCTTTTGCGGAAATATCAGTTTCGCAAACATAAACTGCAAACTTCTTTGTGATGGGGAATGCAGCCTGCATCTCTTTTACAAGAGACTCTGTAAGCTTTACATCACCGGGGTCCTTGAGAGAGTAGAAGGACATAACATACTCAAGGTCCTTTTCGTTTGTGATGTTGTTCATGATCATAGACTCAAAACGAGTTTTGGAGATCATACGGGGAACGAGACGTGTTGTCTGGAGTTCACCGATAGCGTATTCAACACGAACACCGTTTTTGATGTTCTTGTAGTTGATCTGACCCAGAAGAGCAGCATCTGTATAAGAATACATTGTCTTCTCAACACCATTGTAGCTATAAGTTACTGCGAGCTGAGAAAGAAGCTGCTGTCTTGTTGCCTTGGAAGCATAGTTTCCAACAGCAACGTCGTAGGGATTTGAGAAGATTCCTTCGCCGGTTTCGGGGTTTACAAGTGCAACTTCACCTGTGAACTCCTCATACCAAAGCTGGAAGCCATTCTGCTCACGGATAAGGATCATATCCTTAAGCTTTGCGGAGCCTGTTTTGTACTCTTTTGTAAGATAGTCGATCTTAGGTGTACCATCATCATTGAGCTTATCCTCGTAAGCTGCAGCTGCGGGAACTGCAGAAGCATAAGCTGTAATGCAGATGGATCCGAGTACTGTCAAAAGGGCCAGGAGTGCTGATAATATTCTTTTTGCGTTCATTATTCTTTTTCTCCTTTCCCTTACATACGATATTGAATTTCATCAATGATACCGTAAACAAATGTAAACATCTTAGAAAGAAGAGTTGTAAACAAAACTGCTACGAACATGATGAAGATCATACCAACGATTGTACCAAGTATTGTCACGATATTCTTACCGAAGGAATAGCCGTGAGTTGACATCATACCGAAGAACAGGAGCATACCGGCCCAAAGGAAGCCGATTGTTGTAAGCATGCTTACAAGGGATGCCTCTTCTGCAACAAGGAAGTTGGAGCAGAATGTTCCGGGGATGATTACGAGAGGCAGAGGTGTGAGAGAGTAGCATGTTGCTGTGAACACGTCACCAAAGTTACCTTCGCCCTCGAAAAGTGTTGTGAGACACCAGTTAGCAATGATCCAAAGCATTACAGGAACTGCAACTGATGCAAGTGTGAGATAAAGGCTATCGGATGTGAGCTCCTTGGAATTGTGAATATAGCCTGTACCAACTGTCTGATAGAAGAATGAAAGGATTGTTGCAAGCAGGATAAGGAAGCCGCTGCGAACAGAGCCGCGCTTTTCATGCTTAAGATCCCAGAATCCATCAAAGGGATGGAAGATTACATGGAAAGCATACATAATTTCCTCTGTAACGCTCTTCTGACCAACCTTGAGAGAAACCGCCTTGTTCTTCTTGCCTGCAAATCCAAAGAACTTGAGAACTGCTACAAGGAACACGATTACTACTACAGGTATTACAAGGAAGTACTTGGAGATCCACTCTTTTCTAACTTCTTTATAGGAATCGGAATATCCTGCAGAGTCATAAGCAACTCTGAAGTATTCCATTGCGTTTTCGTAGTCGCCATCACGAGACATTGCCTTTGCAATACCGATATAAGCGATGTCGAAGTTGTTATTTCTCTTGAGAATCTCTGTCCAGCCTTCAACTTCCTTATCATAGAGACGGAGGTTCTGGCTTTCAAGAGCAGAAATAAGGATGTCACCATATTCTGTTCTACGATAAACTGTAAAGCTTGCGTTATCCTTATCAAGAAGGAGGAGGTCATCTCCGCTGTATGCTACAGCCTTGATTGTGGAAATAGAACCAACCTGGCTACCGGAGTCACCAAATGCAAAGAGCAGGTTACCCTGATTATCGTAGGTGAACACCTTAGAACGCTTATCATCGATGATAGACCATGTGCCCTCGGGACCTACTGCTGCGTCAACGATGGAGGAAGCGCCCTGAATCTTACTTGTTGCGGATGTGGAAACCTTAACTTCACCGGAGGGAGGATAGAAGCCGTTACGAGTCATAACGTCTGTACCGGAAGCGTTGAGCTTCTTTACAGGAGCAAGTGTGCCGCCCTTATCCTTACTCATGATAGCATTCTGCTGAGATGCTTCATCGATGGAGTTTGTTGTTACATAGAGGAAGTTATCCTCGTCGATTGTGATATTGTTATACTCTGTTGATGTTACTGTTTCTTCGCTCTCAGCATTCTTGCTGATGAACTTCCAGATAGCCTGCCATGCTGTTACTGTTGCCTTCTGAGCACCAATAAAGCCGTAGAATGCGCCATCAATACCCATTACGATAACACCTTCGTATGTTGTGGAGGATACGATGAACATTCTTCCGTAGGAGTCAACTGCAACTGCTACGGGCTTATAGATGGAGCCTTCTGCAAAAAGGTTAGATTCAGGCTTGCCAACTGTCTGAACAAACTCGCCGTCGTGGTTGAAAAGAACGATTCTGTTATTATCTGTGTCACAGATATAAACATACTGATCGTTTACAAACACACCGGAGGGATTGTTGAATCCGTCGGGAACACCCTGTTCATTTACGAATGCATTGATTGTTCTAACAAGTCTGTAGTACTTGTTAAGCACGTAAACACAAGCATTTGTTGCATCTACGAGGTATACATTTCCCTCACTGTCTACAACCATATCACGAAGTTCGCCAAAGTTTGCGCCGGCAATTGCGCCGTCAACAACCTGGTCGGGAACATAAGCATCGGGAGATGTGAGAACGAAGCCTGTTGAGGAATATGTATATGTCTGATAGGGAGCTGCCGCTGCTACAGGGGTAGTGAAAACCATAAGCAGACAAACAGCTACGAGTAAAACTCTTATTGCTTTTTTCATTCTGCTCCTCCTTAGTCTTTCATACCACTGGTTGCCATTGTTTCAATGATGTTACTCTGAGAAACAACGAATACGATAATAGGCACGATCAGCATAATTACTGTTGATGCAGAAACCGCACCCTGACGAACGATACCGGCACTGAGAACCTGGCTCATCGCATAGTTAAGAGTCTTGAGCTCTTCGCTCTGGATGAAGATTGATGCACCTGTGTTCCAGAGGCCCTGGAAGGAGTTAACGATAAGTGTTAACCAAGCGGGCTTAACAAGGGGCATTGCAATAGACCAGAATGTTCTGAATTCGCCTGCACCATCAAGACGTGCACTTTCAAGCATTTCTGTTGAAATGTTAGCGTCGATAAACTGCTTCATAAGATACAGACCGAGAGTTGAAGCCCATGTAGGAAGGATGATCGCCCACTGGCTGTCCATAAATCCAAGCTTTGTAAGGATTACGAACTGGAGTGTACCTGCAACTGCAGAGGAGATCATAAGGGACTTAACGATCAGCTGGAAGAAGAATCCGTGTCCGGGGAAAGGAATCTTTGAGAGTGCATATGCACAAAGAGAACCGAGGATAAGGTTACCTGCCGTACCCATAAATGTGATATACACTGTATTGAATATGTATCTTGAGAAGGGAACCCAGGATTCGCTCATAAGGTTGAACAAATCTGAGAAGTTCTGGAATGTGGGGTTGATTACGTAAAACTTAGGGGGGTAGTAGAACAGTTCATCAAGAGGCTTGAGAGACTGTATAAGTACATAGTAAAGAGGCACAAACATTACCACGCCAAGTGCAAAAAGCAGAAGTGTGATACCAAAGTCGCCTCCGGATGAGCGGTTAAGAACCACTCTATGACGTCTTGTTCTTAATTTCTTACTCATCTTACTTACCTACCTTTGACAATGCGCGGTTGATCGCCATGTTCGCACCAATCTGGATAAGGAACAGAACGAAGGAGATGGCAGATGCGTAACCAAACTCCATACGTGCGCCGGAATACTCACCAAGGTGATGTGTAAGTGTATAACCTACGTAGCCTGTGGGAGGATCGCCCGCCATGGATGTTACAACGCCACCGAAACCGAAAGCGCCTGTGATGGAAAGAACTGCAGAGAACATCAAAGTTTCCTTCATGTTGGGAAGAGTTACATACCAGAGCTCCTGCCAACGGTTTGTGATACCGTCAACTGCAGCTGCCTCATACTGCGCACGGTCTACACCCTGAAGACCCGCGATGGATGCAAGGAAGCCTGTGTTCAGTGACATCCACAAGGAAATGATGATACAGAGAGGGAAGATATACTGCTCTGTCTGGAACCAACGGATAGGTGCATCGATAAGGCCAAAGTTCATAAGCCAACCGTTTACAAGACCGTAAGCGTCAGATGAGAAGATATAGCTAAAGATTGTAAATGCACTTGTTGTAAGAGAAGGTGCATAGAAGATAAGAGTTACAAATGCTCTCACCTTGGGATCAAGCTCATTGATGAACCAAGCAATTGTGAAAGACATAATGTAAGATGCGGGACCTACTACAACAGCAAAGAGAATTGTGTTCTTCAAAGCTGTGATGAAAAGGTCGTCGTTAAGGAACAGTGTGATAAAGTTCTGGAATCCAACGAAGTTCGGCATCTGAAGGAGGTTCCAGTCCGTAAAAGCTACGAAAACGGATGCAAATACGGGGATTACAGTGAAGGCAAAGAAGAGAATCATAAAGGGGATTGTCATAAAGTATCCGGCTTTATACTGCTTCATCAGATGCCATGTCCACTGCGCTTTGCTCATATTATGCACCGCAACAGTTTCTTTTTTCTTTGACATTTTCTTTCTCCTGTTTAAATTTTTAGGTAGGAGCAGTGGCTTGACCTTTCCGCTTTAGGCGATCCGGAAACGCCAAGCCGTTCCTCCCGTTTTTTATTTACTTATATATAATAAGGAAGGTTTTTTACTGCTCTGTCCATTCCTTATAGGAGAGGGTTGTTGTTCCGTTGTTTGTTTCCTTCTGCCACTTTTCGAAGGAGTCAACAGAAACGTTATGCTCTTCCATCCAATCTACATATGTGTAGTCGGCATCTTCGATGTCTCTGATAGCTGTGTTATCAGAAGCATCTGTGCCCTGCTCGGATGCCCAGTATTCTCTCCACTCAGTTGTGGTTTCGAATCCTGTGTAAGCCTTGATTGCAGACCACTCGGAGTCGATCATAAGATCGAACTCTTTTCTCTTTCTTGTGATTTCCTTATTAATATCGGAAACGTAGGAGAGAAGCTCATCGGAGGGGTCAGCGCCCTGAGTTGTTGCAGAGTTGAATGCAAATCCTACATAACGTGTTACGAAATAGTCACCGGGATAGTATTCGATGGCAAATGTATCAGCAAATACCTTCTGAAGTGTCTTATATTCGCTTTCTGTCCATGTAAGCTCATCCATTGCTTCGATGTTAGAAAGTGCAGACTTACCGGAAGGACCGAGGAGCGCTACCATTTCGTTAGCGTAGTCTACCTGATAGTCCTTATCGGAATACCAATCAAGGAAGTCCCATGCAAGTTCTTCATCGTTGCAGCCTCTGGGCATTACAACGCCGGAAATGAAGGAGATACAGGAGTGATCAACCTCACCTGTTTCTTCATTGAGTGTACCGGGAATTTCATAGAAGCCCCAAAGTCCTGAAATTTCGGGAGCAAAGATCTGAAGTGTGTTATAAAGATCAAGTCCGGAAATAAGAACGGGCATTTCACCTGTCTTGAAACGGTTGGAACCGTCAAAGTTTACAGGAAGTGAATACTGTGTGAACATATTGCACATGTACTCGAAACAGTCAAGTGCAAGAGTTGAGTCAAAGTTGTTCGCCATACCCTCATCTCTCCAGTAGGATCCGCCCTGCTGATAGAGGAAGAGAGAGAAGTCCTGAGCCATACCGATTTCCATGTTGTTGAACTGGAGAACGGGAACCATAGACATCAGATCATCCCATGTTTCAGGAACGCTGAGACCAAGCTGGCTGAGAATGTCGTTACGGCAGAACATAAAGTAAGGAACCTGACCTGTGGGAACCGCATATGTTTCACCATAAAGTGTGATCGGCACCTTTGCAGAATCAGAGAATCTTGACATTACTTCGTCAAATGTATCAAATTTATTAAGAGGAACGATTGCTCCACGGATAGCCATATCCATAGGTGACTGGGAGTCGATGGAAACATCGGGTCCAACACCTGCAAGAATTGACTGAAGAAGCACGCCGCCTGCTGTCAGCTTAAGCTCAACAGAAGCGCCTGTTTCCTTAGCAAAGCCTTCATTAATGAGGTTTTTGATGATCTGCGCCTGGTCACGACCGCTGGATGTCCAAACGGAGAGTGCGCCTGCGCCGGATTCCTCTGTACCGATGGAGTTATAATCTGCATAGAAGCTTGCGAAGAACTTCTGCATTTCATATAAGAATGACTGCCAGCTGCTTGCGTTTGCTTCGGGAAGCTCGCTGCCTGCAGGCTGGATCATGATGTAGTCAAGCTCAACATACTGGCTTGAAACATTTGTCATCCATGTACCGAGAGAGGAGATCCATTCCTTGAGGGAGCCGAGGTTTGCTGCGATCTCAGCTTCATCGGTTGCCATTCTTTCAACAAGAACTGCAGCCTGCTCAAGTGTTGCTGTGTTATCAGACTTAATTCCGTTCATTTCGGAAATGTAGTCTACTGCGCTTTCAAGAGCGATTGCCTGTCCGCCAAGGTTTACGATAACGTCGGGCATGATACGGCTGAGACCGTAGTCACGGTTAACGTCGGGATCGTTACCTGTAAGCTTAAGGATGCTCATATAGTCATCATTGAGGTTGTCAATGATCTGGTCAACACGGCGGATGATCTCAGCCATGTTACCGAGAGTTACCTCAAGTTCAATAACATATGTTTCGCCCTTTTCAAAATAGAACTGGAATGTATCATAGCCGTCAGTGAGGGAACCTACCTGCCAATCAGTGCTGTAATCAAAACGAAGATTCTTAGCTTCTTCGAAGGGATACTCACCGTTGATCTTGATGCTTCTGGATGTGTACATACCATTTACAGCATCCTGTCTGTATCTTGTTACGATGTCGTAAAGACCTGTAGCCTCACATGTGAACTCATATCTGATCCACTTTCCGGGGCTTGTCCATTTGTCGCCACCGATTGTGTTTCTCTTAATGAGTGTTGTGTGCTGAGGGCTTGTGATTGCGGAAGAGAGATCGTAGATAGGATAGATCATTACAGAGCTTGCTGTATCGGGCATTTCAGCTTCCATAAAGTAAGCTTCGCCTTCAGCGGGCTTGTAACCCTTTTTCTCATATTCTGCAAGAATATCTTTATAAGAACGTGCTTTCTCAACGGAGTGAACCTTTACAGTTGAGATCGCTACTGCTTCACGAACGCCCTGGAGAGATACAACATTTTCGCCCTCATTCATATAGAACTCAAGGGGCTTTGTGTAGTGACCATAGAAATCCTTCATTGAATAGGTTTCCCATGTTGCTACTGTGTGCATTTCGGGAGCAAGCTCGTTGCCGATAGCGTCAACCTCAAAAGCATCCTCTCTTGTTTCGCCAGCATATTCATATTCCCATGTTCTCTGCATGGAGATATAACGAGCTTCGCTATAGGGGATGAGGCCGTTGAGACGGAACAATCTTTCAATATCTGCCTTTGATTCATCAACTGCAGAGTATTCAAATGTTACAGTGTACCAGCCTGCTTCGGGAACATCGAACCTCCATGCAACAGTGCCTTCAGCGGGAGTTACAACAGCGTCAACGCCGCCCACCTTCTTAACTTCAACTGCAGCATCAGTGTTTTCAGCGTCATAATCAGCGCCGTCAACTGTAAGCTCAAGATCGCCCCAATCGGCGTCAGTCTTGTCCTTATCCTCTATGTAGCCATACTTTGACTTGTATGCTTCATAAGTGATCAGGTTCATTGACTCTGTCATGCTCTGCAGAGTTTCATTGCTGTCGATGATATCTTTGAGATCATCTTTTTCCGAAGTGTCGGCCTTGGCAGCACCCACCGTCATTCCGGAGCCAATCAGCATCACAGCGGCCATTATAAGCGCTATCAGCTTTTTGGTCTTTTCTTTCATAGTACCATTCCTCCTGACTATTATTTACGCAATAAAAATTGCAAAAAATGTTTTGCGTTTCCACGCATTTCCTCCGTTTCCGTCGCCTTGCAGCAGCTTCACGGATCAGGGTCCAAAACTCTGTTTTATTCCCATAATATATACAAATATTATACTCCGCACCCCTTACTATGTCAAGTTTTCCAACATATAATATATTTAACAGCGACGCCTTACTTTCAGGTCATTTTATGCTTATAAATGTCATTTTTTACATAAATTGGATTTGTTCACAATTTGATTCGCCCTCTTCATCACAGAGTTCAGGTGCGGGGTAAATATTTATTACCTTCCATAAGAAAATGCTGTTATTAAAGGCCTGCAACGCCCCAAAATATAGTATATTTTTGTGCTTTTGTAAGTATTATTTACCCAAAACGCCTTTATTACAGAAATATTAACAATCTGTAAATGTAGAAAAATGAGGTGATTTTTTGTGAAATATTCACATATTTTGGGGTTAAATTTTTCACCTTGTACGACTTCCACAAATTATTAACAACTTGTAACTAATTAGTGTTTATTTTGTTAATTTACAGATTTTCGGATATTTTTTACATTTTTTACCTGTTTTTTCATCCCAATTGAACATAGCTGCCTATCCAAGATAAGTCTGACAAAAGTATGGAGTATTTTTTATAAAAATGTTACTTTTGGGTAAAATAATTTTATCAGCTATTGCAATTTATACAAATTATGATATACTGTTATCAGAAAAAACGATTGCATTTTTTTGCAATTGATTATAAAAGGAGACCGGTATTATGAAAAACGAAGAAAAGCGCGTTAGTATTTTTAAGATAGTTGCAATCTCTGCTGCAGTTGCACTGTTTATCTTCGCTATTCTTGTTGTGCTCTATAAGTTCTTCAAGAAGTACTTCAAGATCTCATTTGATTGCGGCGATTGTGATTCCTGCTATCAGGATTGCTTCGGCAGCGATTTTGATCCTATGTTCGATGACGAAGACTACGCTCCCGAGTGCACTCTTTGCGACGAAGCTGACGACGAAGCAGACGGCGAATAATAAACTCAAAGTCACAATGAAAATGGGGGCCAATGGGCCCCTTTTCATTTTAGCTTCTTATAGAAAGGATATTCTTATATGAAGAAAAAAATAACTCTTATTCTCGCTCTCTTGCTTATGCTTTCCTTTTCAGCCTGCAAGGATAATAATGAAACAGACGAAGAAACAAAAAAGCCTTCCGATTGGCGTAATACAATTGAATACGAAGGAAATTTCTACGTGGACAGCGAAACAAAACTGCTATATGCTCTTGACACTGGCACCATCACTCTATGGGATAACAGCGGTACCGGAGAAGCTTTGCAGGTTCTTGAATATAACTCTGCAGAGTCAGGTGCTATAGAAAGCCTTAACATTAAGGATATAAACGGAGACGGAGCAAACGACATCTCAACTGTTTTCTCCGAAAACGAAATCGGAGCAAAATACAACCTGTGGCTTTGGAATAAAACAGAAAAGAAATATAAAGCCATAAACAGCTACAGAAATATAAACAACCCCGTTGTTTCCGAGGACGGAACAACTGTTACAGGCACACTTGATTGCGGAATTTTCGGAGTTGTTACCTCTGTTTATAATTTCACGGAATCCCTGACCCTTGAGCCCGTGTCTGTTTCCATCGCCAACGCTGACGCCATCGCACAGAATATTTCAAATGCCCTTTCTGGTGGCGCAACCGTAGCCTTAACCGAAGGAACAGCAACTATTCAAGGCATTTCCTGCACTACATACGCTGCGCAAAGCGGTGACTCATCTGCTGCTTATATAGCATTCTCCTCTGACGGAGTTTGGTACATAGACAATGGATGTATCGGCGTATATAAAACAATAAAAGATAGCAACGGAGCTTACGAAGCAGGCTTCTATGTTGATGAAGCAGGCGAAATGGCAGATATATGCGCTCAGCTATACGCTTGCGACGTAAGTCAGCTTACTATTACAGGAAAAAGTATGGGAACCCTTGCTCAGCTTGATTACGACAAAGAAGGAAACCCTATCGCCATAACCGACACAGAAGCCGAGCCTGTAGGAGACGAAGCAAGAGGCTATGCTATTGCAAAGGACGGACAAGCTCTCTGCATTATGCTGAAGGCAGGCAACTCCTCTTACTATTGCCTCGACCCCAACCTT
This sequence comes from Candidatus Avispirillum sp., assembly GCA_045631345.1. Taxonomy (GTDB): domain Bacteria; phylum Bacillota; class Clostridia; order Oscillospirales; family CAG-272; genus Avispirillum. Next base: position 102,309 of record JAZQUP010000021.1, on the reverse strand, counting down.
TCCGGCGATAACTACTATCATATGGTTGCAGCATCAGGAGAAGCAAAGCTTGTAGACTTTACAGCAAGTATGTATTACATAAAATAAGAAGGTGCTTTTTTGAAATATAATTACCATACACATACATCCCGCTGCAATCACGCAAGCGGAACAGACGAAGAATATGTTCAGGCGGCATATGAAAACGGATTTGTTGAAATAGGCTTTTCCGATCACGTTCCTCAGCCGGGCTTTGAAGGAATCTTCAATTCCTGGTTCAGAATGAAGTCCCACGAAACAAAGGAATACTTTGATTCCATAAACGATTTGAAGAATAAATATGATGGAAAGATAAATATTCTCTCAGGCTTTGAAGTTGAATATTATCCCAAGTATTTTGACGCCCTTTGCGAGCACATTTCCCCCTTCTGCCCCGACTATCTTATTCTTGGACAGCATTTTTCCAATAATGAATTCGACGGAGAATATCTTGGCGACAGCTCCTGCCACGAGGAAGCGCTCTGGCAATATGCAGAACAGATAGAAACTGCCTTAAAAACAGGAATGTTTACATATCTTGCACACCCCGATCTCCCTAACTTCCACGGAAACGAGGAGGTCCTTCATAAGGTCCACCTGCGCCTGTGCGAAATCGCAAGGGCGGCAAATGTTCCCGTTGAATGCAACCTGCTTGGAATTATGGGGAACAGATGGTATCCCAAGAAAAGCTTCTTTGAAGCAGCTAAGAAAACAGGCTGCAGCATTGTGCTGGGGCTTGATGCGCACTCCCCTAATGCATTCAATTGCTCAAAAGAAGTGAAAATTGCTCTTGACCTGCTTAAAGAATGCGATATAATACCTATAGACAAGCCCACCATAAGGAGACCCTTTTAATGAACAAAGACAATATCATTCTCATAGGAATGCCCGGATGCGGCAAAAGCACCCTCGGCGTTCTGCTTGCAAAAACCCTGCTGAAAGGCTTTGTTGACACAGACCTTCTCATTCAGGAAAAAGAGGGCAAGGAGCTTTATAAGATCATAGCCGAAAAGGGTAGAGACACCTTTTCTCAGATAGAAAACAAAATAGTTTCTCAGGTTACATTCAAAAACTGCGTTGTTGCAACAGGCGGAAGCGTTGTTTTCGGCGAGGATGCAATGAAAAACCTGAAAAATCAGGGCAAGATTGTTTATCTGAAGCTTCCCCTTCATGAAATTGAGCGCAGAGTCAGAAATATCAAAACCCGAGGAATAGTTATGGCACCCGGAATGACACTTGCCAATGTTTTTGAGGAAAGATCTCCTCTTTATGAAAAATATGCCGACATAACAGTTAACTGCTCAAGAGCACCTCTTGAAAAAACTGTTGAAAAGATTATGAAGGCTCTGAAAAACTAATAATATTAGAAAAGCAGGAGAATTTCTCCTGCTTTTCTATTTCAATCTATTCCAATCAAAGCTTTGTTTTGGCAATAGCACAAACAAGAGCAAGGCAAGCCTCTGCATCGTTGGTGTCTATCATTTCATTGGCTGTGTGGATATATCTTGTGGGAACGGAAATAGCGCCAACCTTACAGCCTGCAGCCGCCATCTGAATAGCCGCTGTGTCTGTTCCGCCTGCTGTGAGCACTTCTTTCTGCCACTTGATTCCCTCGCTGTCAGCAATCTCGCTCATTTTCTTAACAAGTGCGCCGTCGCAGATAACGCTGGAATCCTTGATCTTAACTGCCGCCCCTCCACCGAGAGAAACTGCCATGGGCTTTGCGCCGTGGGCATCGCCTGTTGCTGTAACGTCAATTGCAATACCATAATCAGGTCTGCATCTGAACGCCGCAACCTTTGAGCCACGAAGACCAACTTCTTCCTGAACGGAGAATACAAATGTAACGTCGTTTTCAAACTTATCTGCATCCTTTGCAGCTGCCATAAGAATAGCGCAAGCTATCTTATCATCAACAGGTCTGCCGCAGATGCGGTTGCCGCGAAGGCGTGTATAGGAGGGCTCCAGCGCAAATGTGTCGCCAACCTTAACAAGTCTTTCAGCCTGCTTTTTATCCTTTGCGCCTATATCAACAATAAATCTTTCAGCCTTGAAATCTTCGCTCTTCAGATCCTGCTCGGGCACCATAATTCCACGAAGTCCGTTTGCAAAAACAACCTTGGAATATGCCGCCGCAACGAAATCAATCCCTCCGATGGGAGCAAAGTGGATAAATCCCTTATCGTCAACAGTTGTAACAATAAAGCCGATCTCGTCCATATGAGCGCAGAAAAGAAGCTTCTTGCCATCTCCTGCTTTGTGGCAGATAAGATTGCCAAGGGCATCTATCTCACAATCGTCAAAATACTTTTCCATTTCGCCCTTGATATATAGGGCGAGATTTTCTTCTGAGCCTGAAACAGACTGGATTTTTATAAGTTCTCTGAGATAATTAAGCATTATTAAAAGCCTCCCAATTTGTCTATGGTAGCCAGAGCCAGCTTGTACATAGATTCATAATCTTCTGCCGCAATAACATCGCAGGCTGTGTGGATATATCCGCAGGGAGCGGAGATAGCGGCGCATTTAACGCCTTCGTGTGAACGGTTGATATGGCTGGAATCGTTACCACCGGAAACATATTTCTTTATCTGGCAGGGGATTCCCTTTTCACGCGCAGTTTCCAGAATAAGATTTGTAAATTCCTTATCATAAATGGTTGTTCTGTCAAGCAGAGACACTGCTCCGCCCTCTCCACGAACTGCAACCTTGGAAATTTCGGAAACACCATAAATATCTGCAACCGCAGTTGCCTCAAAAACAAGAGATCTGTGCGGGCGTATCTTGTGAGCAACTGTTTTTGCTCCTGAAATAAGAACTTCCTCACGTCCTGTAAAGGCGAAATACAAATCAAAGGGCAACCTTTCGCTTCTTGCGTAGATTTCACGCATAAGTCTGATCATAATAGCGCATCCCAGTCTGTCGTCAAGAGCCTTTGATTTCAGCAATCTGCCGCCCTCGCCAAACTGAACAAAGTCTGACTCAAATGTTGCAAAATCGCCTATCTTGACATATTTTTCAGCGTCTTCCTTTGATGCGGCGCCAATGTCAATATAAAGCTCATCCATATCAGCAGCCTTGTCTCTGTCGCCTCTACCAACTGTGTGAATGGGCTTAAGCGCAACAACGCCCCTGATCTGAGACCCCTCATTTCCAACAGAAACTCTTCTGCCTGCCACAACTCTTGTGTCGGGGCCCATCATAGATGAAAAACAAAGAAGCCCATCGTCTCTGATCTCTCGGATCATCAAGCCAACCTCGTCCATATGAGAGGAAATGATCATTCTTTCCTCAGAAGCTCCGTTTCCCTTAATAAGCGCAACAACTCCGCCCATTCTGTCGGGAATAAGCTCATCATAGGAGCCTTCAATATTTTCTTTTATAAGCTCTGCAACTCTTCCCTCACAGCCTGAAGGACCAAACTCAAGGCAGAGAGCACGCAGAAGCTCCATTCCGTCTAAAATTTTACTCATAGCTATTTCGCTCTCTCCTATATAAAGAACTCTTTATCGCAAGCCGCAAGCTTGAAAAGCTCTGCCGCTGCTTCTATATCGCCAAGATCAATGATCTCATTATATGTGTGCATACAGGAAAGGGGCACGCTGACAACTGCTGTGGGAATTCCATCTCCGCAAACTGTAAGGGCAGATGCGTTTGTTCCTGTGTTTGTTGCGTCAACTGTTCTCTGCAGCTTCATTTCTGCGCCCTCTGCCAGCTTGATAAGGCGATTTGTTATATATCTGTCAGTTACAGCAGAAAGAGAAACCGCAGGGCCCTCACCCATTTTTGCGCTTTCATAATCATCAACTCCGGGGAAACGAGCAAAAGTAACATCAGTTACAATAGCCGCCGCAGGCTTGATGTCATATGCCGCCGCAACGCAGCCGCCTGCCACACTTTCTTCCTCACGGAAGGAGAGAGTGACATAAAGATCGCATTCCATCTTTTCTCTTTCAATAGTTGCCGCCGCCATTATTGCCGCTGCACAGCAAGCCTTGTCGTCCATACTGCGTCCGCAAATGCGTTTGCCGAGCAGGGTTTCCGTTCTTTCATAAAAGCCTATTCCATCGCCGATTGAAACTATTTTTTCAAGCTCTTCCTTTGAATAGCCTGTGTCAATAAGCATTTCATCCAGCTTCTGCAGCTTTTTGAATTCGCCCGGCTTCTGCAAATGAGGGGGCTTTGAGCAGATAACTCCGTATATCTTTTCTTTTCCGTAAACATAAACCTCAGATGCCGCCATTATTCTTCTGTCAAGTCCACCCATATGGGAGAATGACAAATATCCGCCCTCGTGAATATCTGTTACGATCATTCCAATCTCATCAAAATGAGCATCTATCATAAGGCGGGGAGCATTCTCACGGCCGCATTTCTTAACTCCCACATAGGAGCCGCCAACGGCCTCGTAAAAGCTGTCAAAATAAGGAGAAACAAGAGCTGTAAGCTCCTCTGCCGCCTTATATTCATAGCCTGTTACGCTCATTATATTACAAAGCTTTTCTATTAGCTCTTTTACATCAAACATTACAAACCTCTGACTATTTCTGCAAAATATTCGCCACGTTTTTCAAAGTTTTCAAAAGCATCAAAGCTTGCGCATGCGGGAGAAAGAAGAACTGCGTCTCCTGCTTCAGCTGCTTCTGATGCCGCAATAGTTGCCGCCTTGAAATCGGGCTGGCAGATCATTTTAATTCCGCTGGCTTCAAATCCGCTGTGGCTAACAAGCGCTTCTTTTATCTTTTCCATTGTTGCGCCTGTCAAAACAACAGTTTTGATATTTCCATGAGCTACAAGCGCATCAGCAAGAGGCTCAAAGGGAATGTTTTTGTCATATCCGCCGCAAATTATATTTATGGGACAGGAAAGGGCTGAAATTGCCGCAGCTGTTCTTGTGGGAGAGGAGTCAATAGAGCTGTTATAATAGCTGATTCCACCCTCACGACGAATAAGCTGGAGGCGATGCTTAACTCCGCCAAATTCAGATGCAACCTTTCTGATCGCATCAAGTGTTGCTCTACCCCATGTTGCCGCAACTGCTGTTGCATAGTTTTCGGCATTGTGTTCTCCGGGGAGGAGTATATCTTCTTTTTTGATGATGAATGTTTCCTCACCCTTATAGCGCATCATAAGGCTGTCGCCGTCAAGATATGCGCCGTCCAAATCTTCGGGAAGGCGACTTCTTGAAAACCACAGAACCTCGTTTTCGGCGCGGTCTGCAAGGGCTCTGCAATTTTCGTCGTCATAGTTGAGAACTGCAACAGAGCATCCGTCAAGGATTTTAGCCTTTGCCGCTATGTATTCATCCATTCCTGTGTGCCAGTTAAGATGATTGGGAGTGATGTTTTTGATTGCCGCAACCGTAAGGGGAGAGTTTATTGTCATCAGCTGGAAGCTTGAAAGCTCAACTGCGATTATATCGTCTTCCTTCATAGCGTCAATTCGGTTGAGCAGAGGCTCGCCGATGTTTCCGCCAAGAAAACAGTTCATTCCCGATTCTCTGAGAATGTTTGCAACAAGAGTTGTTGTGGTGCTCTTTCCGTCACTGCCTGTAAGAGCAATTACGGGACAGGGACTGTTTTGAAGAAACATCTCCATTTCAGATGTCAGCTTAACGCCTCGCTCCTGCGCCGCACGCAAGGGCTCAATGTCAGGTCTGAATCCGGGTGAACGGAAAACATAGTCGCCGTCTATATTATCAAGATATCCCTCGCCGCTGACAAATTTCGCTCCCGCCGCAACAAATTCTGCTGCTGCTTCGCCCATCTCAGCCAAGGTCTTCTTATCTCTTATCTCTATTATCGCTCCGCCCTCACTCAGCTTCGCTACAAGTGGCTTGTTTGAAACACCTGCTCCAAGCAATGTCACTTTCTTTCCCTTGAATTGTTCAAAAAAACTCATATCCATCCCTCCGAAGAGTTGTATAACAATGAAGTGTGTGTTATGTGCGGAATATTCCGTGCATAATACTCCTATTATTATATAACTTTTAAGGGGCGGTTGCAACAGTTAGAGAGTAAAAATAGAGGGAGGAGGGCATAATAAAAGCAGAAAAAACCATAGGGAGGGGTGATAATATGGATAAAATACAAATAAGCAAAAGCGACGAAGAGCTTTTCTGCGAGATTCACAGAAACCTAGAAATGAGCGCAGAGTCCACCACATCAGTAATGAAAAAGGCTGATAACAAAAAACTGCTTGAGCAATTAAGCGCAGTTGTGATGAAAAGCAGTGAACTGCTGGAGAAAACCGAGGAGCTTATGAGAGAGAGAGGGATTGAAGCCAAAAGCATATCAAAAATGAAAGCCATATCAGTTGATATGGGAATCATGGCGAACACAATGTTTGATTCATCTGATTCGCACATAGCTGAAATGATGGTGAAAGGACTGGAAATGGGAGTTGTGTCTCTCAGAAAAATGCTGGAGGTAAATCCGCCAAAGGATGAGGCTCTGGCAAAGCTATGCACAGAGGTAGTGACGCTGGAATCAACCTATGCCCATTCTATCGGCAAATTTGTCGAGCAGAAATAAATATTTTAAGCATCCTTCCGCACAAAAATCGCTGAAAAATTTATCTGTTTTAAATGCGGAAGGATGCTCTCCAACATACATACTATCCCCATAAATATCTCAGAAAAACACCCGCAAGCAAAGCCAAAGAAGGAAAACAACAGGATTTTTGGCTTGGCGGCGCAATAATTGCATTTTTTTTGACAATAGTTATTGAAAAAGAGAGAAAGACAATGTATAATGATATGTGTGAAAACAATTCAATTACATAAAGGAGACTTCCAACAATGAGCTTAGTTTATTCAAAAGAAGTTGAAAACATGTGCTGCGTTGCTAAGGGCCCCAACCACGGTCCCGCTCCCATTCCCGAAGAGGGCAAGTGGATTCAGGCAAAGCAGATTTCTGACATCTCCGCTTACACACACGGTGTGGGCTGGTGTGCACCTCAGCAGGGCGCTTGTAAGCTTTCCCTTAACGTTAAGGAAGGCATCATCGAAGAGGCTCTCGTTGAAACAATCGGTTGCTCCGGTATGACTCACTCTGCAGCTATGGCAGCTGAGATCCTCCCCGGAAAGACACTTCTCGAAGCACTTAATACAGACCTTGTTTGCGATGCTATCAACACAGCAATGCGCGAACTGTTCCTCCAGATCGTATACGGCCGTAGCCAGTCTGCTTTCTCCGAAGGCGGTCTCGTAATCGGCGCAGGCATGGAAGACCACGGTAAGGGCGAGCGCTCCATGGTTGGTACAATGTACGGTACAAAGGCAAAGGGCGTTAGATACCTTGAAATGACAGAAGGCTACTGCACAAGAATGGCTCTCGATGCTGACGATCAGGTTATCGGTTATGAGTTCGTTTCTCTCGGCAAGATGACAGACTTCATCAAGAAGGGCGACGACCCCACAACAGCATACGAAAAGTCCAAGGGTACATACGGCAGATTTGCTGACGCTGTTAAGTACATCGACCCCCGTAAAGAATAATTAGAAGGAGGAACTACAAAATGGCTAAATTTGAAGGTTATGAAAGACGCGAGGCGAAAATTCTTGCCGCTCTCGCTGAATACGGTATTTCCTCTATCGACGAGTGTAAGGAAATCTGTGATGCAAAGGGTATCGACCCCTATAAGATCGTAGAAGAAACACAGCCTATCGCATTTGAAAATGCAAAGTGGGCATATACAGTAGGCGCAGCTATCGCAATCAAGAAGGGCTGCACAAAGGCTGCTGACGCTGCTGCCGCTATCGGTATCGGCCTCCAGTCCTTCTGTATCCCCGGTTCTGTTGCTGAAAACCGTAAGGTTGGTCTCGGCCATGGTAACCTCGGCTCCATGCTTCTTTCCGAAGAAACAGAATGCTTCTGCTTCCTCGCAGGTCACGAATCCTTCGCAGCAGCTGAAGGCGCAATCAAGATCGCCCTCAACGCTAATAAGGTTAGAACAAAGCCCCTCCGTGTTATCCTCAACGGTCTCGGTAAGGACGCAGCAATGATCATCTCCCGTATCAACGGCTTTACATACGTTCAGACACAGTTTGACCCCGCAACAGAGGAAGTTACAGTTGTTAAGGAAACAGCTTACTCCAATGGTCCTCGTGCAGACGTTAAGTGCTATGGTTCTGATAGCGTACCCGAAGGCGTTGCTATTATGAGACTTGAAAACGTAGGCGTTTCCATCACAGGTAACTCTACTAACCCCACAAGATTCCAGCACCCCGTTGCAGGTACATATAAGAAGTGGGCTATCGAAAACGGCGTTAAGTACTTCTCCGTTGCATCCGGTGGTGGTACAGGTCGTACACTCCATCCCGATAACATGGCAGCAGGTCCCGCTTCCTACGGTATGACAGATACAATGGGTAGAATGCACGGCGACGCACAGTTCGCAGGTTCTTCCTCCGTACCCGCTCACGTAGAGATGATGGGTCTCATCGGCGCTGGTAACAACCCCATGGTTGGTATGACAGTTGCTGTTGCTGTTGCTATCGAAGAGGCTTCTAAGTAATTTAATATTACAAAATAAAAACTCCTTGATAAATCAAGGAGTTTTTTTGTTGAACGTATATTTTTATTGTGGTATAATGTATCAAGGTCAGCAATCAGTTTTACGGCTGGCTCTGCGGCCTAGGCAATAAAGTAAAAATACTCTCGCCCTCTCCGCAAGTGGAAGAGTTTAAAGAGTACCTTGATAAAATGCGTAGGTTGTATGAGTGACAAAAAGAATATTAGAGGAGCGTTTTATGTATAACTATGATGAGGCAATAACAATCCTTGTTAATCGTTTTCCTGAGCTAAAGCAAATCTACGAATTAGACAAGGACTACTATAAAGATTTACCATACATTTTTTATGAATCAAAGTTTATAAAATTTATTGTTGAAACAACTAAAATTAACAGCAAGAAAACTCTAATTGAAATATTTGAATTTGTTGAAGATATGTTAAAGAATGGCGACGAAAAAGTTAAGAATCTTATAGAAGTTGCTGTAATCGAAAGCCTTTACTTTGACAAGAATATCACTGATAAAAGAGATATTGAGAGCTATTTTGGAAAGTTAACTTTGGAAAGCTATCAAGAATGCTTTTAAACTTACAAACATATTTGATTATAAAGATATTAAAAGATGCCTCAAACATCCTCAAAAGATGTTAAAAAGATGTTGACTTCTTGATAAAAGTTGATCTATAATGGGTCGGGGAACACATATAAAAGATGTGTTTAACACAATTTCATATTAAAAATATCCTTGATAGCATTGGCTTCTGGCACTTTTTAGGTTTTCACCATCAGTTTTGATAAAGAGCTGATGGGTCTCATGGTTGCTGGTAACAACCCACAGGCTACGTATGACTGTTGCAGTAGCTGTTGCTATGGTCGAGGCTTCTAAGTAATTTAATATTACAAACAACAAAAACTCCTTGAGCAATCAAGGAGTTTTTTGCTTGTATTTTTATTGTGGGAGTACTAATATTGTGGTATAATTTTCTTAGGTAGTATCTAATAGCTACAATTGCAAGCAAACGGAGGACTTAAAATGACAGAAAAAATCTGGAATATTGAAGATCAGCATATAGCATGGAACGTTAAAGAAGGACAGTGCCATTTTGACAATATTGAAATGAGCGGTCTCTATACTGATTTCATAGTTACGTACGGAGTAAATGAGGACGGCGAGCTAGCTCTTTCTCGCCACTGCTTTTTCCCCACTCTAAGAACTATTCCCAATAATACTCACGCAACGTATAACGTGCTTTTTGACGATAGCGAAATCCCCCATCTTATCGCAAACCGCAAAGCAGTTTCCGAACAGCCCCGAAAGTTCACCTTTGACGGGGTTTTGAGCATTGAATGCGACACCGACTGCGGCTTTGCAACAAAACGCTGTTTTTTCCCCTCTGTCGACCTTGCGTTCTGCCTCGAAACTATTACTGTAACTGCAACAGAAGACGTTACGATATCAGCTTCCAAGCCTTGTGATACCGTATATTCCTACGGCAGAGGCACAAAGGGCGTTTACGTTGCAAAGATCCACCACACGCTTAAAGAAGAAGTTTCCCTCAAAAAGGGAGAGAGCGTAGAGTTTGCAATCTATTATTACTGCGATATTGGAAGAAATATCAGCGATATTCCAGATCATATTAAAGAACTTGAAAAGAGAAGAGAGAGAATATCAGCACTTTGCGATGGGGCACTTATTCTTAAAAGCTCACACCCAGAGCTTGACGTTATGCTCAGACTTTCAAAGTTGAGAGCTGCTGAAAGCATTTTTGAAACCTTATCCGGTAAATTTCACAGCCCCGGCGGATATGCATACTATGCGGCCATATGGTGTAATGACCAGATCGAATATGCAGGTCCTCACTTTGCAATGACAGGAGACAAAACTGCAATAGAGGCATCTCTTAATGCATATCGCGCATACATACCCTTTATGTCCGATAATTATTATCGTCTACCCTCATCTATCATCGCTGAAGGTCTTGATATATGGGAAGGCGCAGGAGATCGCGGTGACAGCGCAATGTATCTTTACGGAGCTTCACTTTTCTGCTTGCTTCTTGGCGACAGAAACATAGCCGAAGAGCTTTATCCGGCAATACAGTGGTGTGCTGAATACTGCGAAAAACAAAAGTCTGAGGACGGAGTTATTTTATCCGAAAACGATGAGCTTGAAGGAAGATTCCCCACAGACAATAAAGCAAATCTTTCAACCTCCAGTCTTTGCTACGGCGGTCTCCGACTTGCCACAAAGCTTGCACTTTCTCTCGGAGACAACAAAAGCGCAGCAATATATACACAACGTGCTGACGCTCTTTGTAAAGCAATAGACAAATATTTCGGCGCTACACTTCACAATTTTGATACCTATCGGTATTCAAAGGGATACGATACTCTTCGCGCCTGGATCTGCTTACCTCTTTGCATGGGCATAAAAAACAGAGCCGAAGATACATTAAACGCAATGCTTTCCGAACACCTCTGGACAGAGGAAGGAATGCTCACTTGCGAAATATCTGAAGAAAATACCAGCCATACTATATGGGACCGTTCCACTCTTTACGGAATGAAATGTGCATTTATAATGGGCAAGGCTGACGTAATGAAAGAGCCGCTTCTTCGCTATTGCAACAAACGACTTCTCTGTGACCGAGTACCTTACGCCGTTGAAGCATATCCCGAAGGTGGAAAACGTCATCTTTCAGGAGAAAGCGCCCTTTTTGCAAGAATTGTTTCTGAGGGGATTTTTGGAATTGAACCCGAAAGCCTCAATTCTTTTTCATTTAATCCCAATATTACAGAATTTGGCGATATTTCTCTTTCAAAAATCAACGTTTGTAACGCATCCTTTGATATTCGCATTAAGGGAAGCACCTGGCAGGTATTTAAAAACGGACAGTTGATAAAAGAAGGAAAAGCTACAGGAGAGCGTGTTATTGTAGAATAAAAAGAAATTATAATTGGCTTGGGAACACATATAAAAGATGTGTTTAACACAATTTCATATTAAAAATACCCTTGATAGCATTTGCTTCTGGCACTTTTTAGGTTTTTACCATCGGTTTTGATAAAGAAATGATGTGTCTCATGGTTGCCGGTAACAACCCACAGGCTACGTATGACAGTTGCTGTTGCAGTTGCTATGGTCAAGGCTTCTAAGTAATTTAACATTACAAAATAAAAAATCCTTGAGAAATCAAGGAGTTTTTTGTTTTTTTAGAAAAAGGAAAGGAGATGCCATGGCATCTCCTTTTACTTTAATCAATTCATTTTAATCTCAAGGCACTCGCCGCAAAGGTGGGTGCTTTTTTTGTCGGGCTGGTGGCCGCCGATAAAGAGGGAGAGGCTACCGTTTGGGGTGATACGCTCGCCCTTTTCGTTAACCGCCTTGATCCAATAGTCGGAGACCTTGAGAGTAAGTGTTGCACTCTCTCCTGATCTGATCATATTTGATGAAATGGCGCAAAGCTGGAAGTTGGGAGTACGGGTCCTGCTATCGGTAAAGGAGGCGTACACCTGCGTTATCTCTCTTGCATCCATTTTACCCGTATTCGTTACCTTGACCGAGAGGGTAATACCCTCGCTGTCCCTTGAGAGAAGAGTAGCATCCGTATATTTAAACTCGGAATAGCCGAGTCCGTAGCCGAAGGGGAAGAGGGGCTCGGTATTGATAAATCGGTAGGTGCGGCCCTCCATATCGTAGTCGCAGATATCCTTGATCTCGTCGTCCTCGCGATAGAAGGTGACGGGCAGGCGGCCGCTGGGGGAGAAGTCTCCGAGGATAAGCTCGGCTATGGCATTTCCTCCCTGTGCGCCGGGGTACCAGGCGTGGACGAGGGCGCTTACTCTTCCAAGAAGCTCCTCTCCGATATCACAGCAGCTTCCCTGCATAACTACGGCAATTACCTTATCGCAGGCATCGCATACCGCAGAAAGAAGCTTTTTCTGTATTGCGGGAAGGGCAACTGTAGTTCTGTCGCCGCCGTCGCAGTAGTCGTTTGAGACGGTCAGCTCCTCCCCCTCGTGGTTGGGGTCAAGGCCGAGGCAAACTACAGCTACGTCTGCGCGCTTTGCCGCCTCTGCCGCTGTGCTGATGCCGCCTGCGTGCTCCGTATCATCATCGAAAAGGCGTGTGCCCATAGCGTAGTAGATGCGCGCATCGGGCAGGGCTCTTCTGATACCGTCGGTGACGGTGACGTACTCGGATGCAAGTCCGCAGTAGTTGCCGGAGAGGGCAGAGTGGGACATGGCGTTGGGGCCGATGACGGCAACCCTTTTCAGCTCCTTGCGACTGAGGGGCAGGGTACCGTCGTTTTTGAGAAGAACGAGAGAGCGGCGGGCCGCCTCAAGATTTTTAAGGCGGTGCTCCTCGCAGTCAACGATATCGTATTCGATATCCGTATAGGGGCGAACCTCTTCAAATTCGCCGAGAAGAACTCTTGTGGTGAGCGCCTTTACAAGGTTTTCGTCAATAAGCTCCTCCGTTACAAGCCCGTCCTCAAGTGCCTTCAGAATATTGGTATATGCGCCGCCGCAGTTTACGTTGCATCTGTGGCTGAGGGCGAGGGCGGCAGAGTGAGGGCCGTCGTGGGTGATCATATGTGTCTTATGGAAATTGCATATTGCGCCGCAGTCGGAAACGAAATATCCCTCAAAGCCCCACTGCTTAAAAAGCACGTCGTCCATAAGCTGGCTGTGGGCGCAGCACGCCTCGTCGTTTGTGCGGTTGTAGGCGCCCATTACGCCCTCTACCTTTGCATCCTTGACAAGCCTTTCAAATGCGGGAAGATAGGTCTCGAAAAGATCCTTTTGTGAGGAGATAGCGTTAAAGGTGTGTCTGAGCTTTTCGGGGCCGCTGTGAACGGCCAAGTGCTTTGCGCAGGCAGAGCACTTTAAAAATTCTCCGTCGCCCTGAAGGCCGCGAACAAACTCGCATCCAACGCTAGACGTAAGGTAGGGGTCCTCTCCGTAGGTCTCCTGACCGCGGCCCCAACGGGGATCGCGGAAAATATTGATGTTGGGCGACCACATGGTAAGGCCCTTGTATATGCCGAAATCCTTTTCCTCAACGTGGCAGTTGTACTTGGCGCGCGCCTCGGTGGAGATAACGTCGGCAACCTCCCCCACGAACTCGGGGTCAAAGGATGCGGCAAGGCCTATTGCCTGGGGAAATACCGTTGCAACGCCTGCTCTTGCTACACCGTGCAGGGCTTCGTTCCACCAGTTGTAGCCGTTAATTCCAAGCCTCTCGATGGGATCGCTGCAGTAAAGAAGCTGGTCGGCCTTTTCCTCTACTGTCATTTTTGAAACAAGCTCGCGGGCTTTTTTTGCGGCTTCTGCTCTTGTCATATCATTACCTCGCACAAGAAATTAACTTTATATACTGATTATAGCACAGTATTGTTGATTTGAAAATGACGAATCAACATAAAAACTTTCGGTGGCAAAAAACGCGCTTTAGTTGATACCGCAGGCGAGATATGTTAAGCTATGGTCACAGGTGACGTTTTGTCATAATAAAGAATATTTTAAACAGGGAGAAAATTATGTTAGCGGTTGCTGTAGCTATTGAGGAAGCTTCCAAGTAAGTTTTAGCTTAACTTCAAAGGCAAGTGTGACGCAGGTCATTCCATATGACAGTTGCTGTTGCGTATGCTTGGGTCAAGGCTTCTAAGTAATTAAGATGCCCTGAAATCGGGCATTTTGGAACGATTTTTAAGACTCCCGAATCTCACATCGGGAGTCTTTTTTGTTTTGTTTTTGCTTTTGTCCACTTGGATAATAAAAATGAAAAAGGAGATACCACAGCATCTCCTTTTTCATTTTATTCAATATAAGTAATCTTTCCGTTTTCTTCTACACTAATGGTTTTAAGGTGTAAATATTCTTCTGCATAATGCTTAAAATCGCAAAAAACAGAAAGCAGCTTTTCACTGTATTCGGGATAAAACGAACGCACATTTTCAAATCCTGTTATATCAATAGTAACCTTACTACATCCAATTTCACAGAGACAATCGTATAGTGCATCAAGGTTTTCTCCATAGTAATAGGGAAGATTAAGGCTTTCTTTCAGTATTCCGTGCAGTTCTGAAAAAGAGTTTATTTTTGTAAAATGTACTTTGTAATTGTATGTTTCCATTATGTCCTCGCCTTAAATTATAGGCTTACTCAATAAATGTGATCTCTCCATTTTCTTCAACGCTGATTGTAACAAGGTGAGCGCATTCCTCAACATAGTGCTTGAAGTGATAAAAAACTGTTAATAGTTTCTCGCTGTATTCGGGATAAAAGGCTCTGACATTCTCGTATCCCGTAATCTCAATAGTTACTTTATCGCGGGCAAGCTCACATAGGCAATCATAAAGCGCATCAAGATTTGCTCCGTAATAAAATGGAAGATCAAGGCTTTCCTTTAATATTCCGTGCAGATCAGAAAATGTATTTACTTTTGGAAAATGTACTTTGTAATTGTATGTATCCATAATTCTCCTCAATTTGTTATTTCATAAAATGTTTTATAGTGATCGTAAGTGACGAAGATAAGACCGTCGTTAGAATAAAGTATTCTTGAATCGTTTCTGTAGCCTGAAATATAGTCAATATCCGCTTCATACCATATTCTATCATCTTTTTGCGGTAATTTTCCTTGTCCGTTGTAAAAAATATCGCCGCCGATGCATTTTTGTGGTAAAACCTTGTCAAGATTTCCTTTTTTGGATTTCCACCCGAGCATTTTTGCTTCATCTTTTGTCACATAGTTGGCAGGCAATTGGCCTGTGTACATAACAAAAGCATCAACACCGCTGAGTCCGTCCTGTGTGGCGGTTCCTACTTTCTTTGTTCTCATTCTTGCAAGATAGCATTGGCACCTGTGATGTCATCCTTTAAATATTGCATCGTAAGGAAAAATCGTACCGTGCTTTTCCTCACAAGGTTTGCAAGTATTTGGCAGAAAAACTGACACAACGTTTTTCCACTTTTTACTGTCTCCGGAAATTTTCTTATCCGGCTGTGTTATCATAAAACATCCTCCTTTGGTTTGATGCGTTTATGATAACATTATGAATTTCAAAATTCTCCCCACCTATGTACAAAATGATTACCGTATTTGTTGCAGATGGGCATAAAAATATGTATAATAAATGTGGACGAAAATTCGTCCACATTGTGTCCACAAAGGCACGAGTAAAACACATTAAAACTTGATAAAATAGAGGTTTAGAGAGGGCTTTTCTTCGAAATAACCGCGCGTTTCACGCGTGGGCGGCGCTGGTAACACCCCACAGGCTAAGTATGACAGTTGCTGTTGCAGTTGCTATGATCGAGGCTTCTAAGTAATCCCCCTAAATCGTGTATTTTGGAACGCTTTTGAGACTCCTGAACCTTGGTTCGGGAGCCTTTTTTGTTCTGTTTTGCGTCTTTTGTACACAAATATCAAAGCTGGTTTCTGAACAGAGTAAAACTAATTATTACAGCTAACTCATAACACTTTAATTTTCTCTATATTATCTTGTTCACTATAAAAATTTATGCTATACTCAATGTGTTAGAGCAAGAAAACATGCATTTTGAAGTTGCTGTAAATAAATGTTTATAATTCTTGTTTGAATCCATCAAAGGAGCTTTAAAATGAAAAAAGCAAAAAAGATGCTGGCATTATTGGTTGCTCTAGCCATGATATTCACAATCACTCAGCCAATAACAGCTTATGCAACAACAAAGAACTCTCAGGGATTCGCAGGCGGCAGCGGCACAGAGGATGACCCTTATCTCATCGTAAACAAGGAACAGCTCAACAATGTGCGAAACTATCTCAGCTCTCATTTCAAACTTTTGTTTGACATTGAATTTAACTACACCGATTTCGCTGAGGGTGGAGATTTCTACAACGAAGGCGCAGGATTTGAACCTATAGGAAAAAAATCCGATCCATTCACAGGCTCCTTTGACGGAAACTACCACACCATAAAAAATCTTTACATCAATGCTTCTTCATCAAGCAACAATTTGTATGTAGGTCTTTTCGGTTATATAAGCGGAACAATCAAAAATCTGGGAATGATTGATATTGACTTTCTCGGCGCTGCTTCGTCATCCAAAAGTGTTTACATAGGCGGTATTACAGGCGGAGCATTAAAAAGCACTATAACAAACTGCTACAGTACCGGCAGGATCCTGGGATCAGCCGAAGGCTATGGTGGAGTTTGCGCAGGTGGAATAGTTGGAAATTTTGACGGCGGTGAACCTGCCCAAGGTGAAGACCCCACTTCAAAATCTCTTATAGAAAAATGCTATAGCTTTGTTAATATAAAAGCCCCTGCCGGTGACTCCTCCGGATTGGGTGGTATTGCAGGATTTTGCTATTCTGCAACCATATCAGACTGCTATACTGCAGGAAATCTTTATTCTAACACTCCTACTATGACACGTATCGGAGGCATTGTCGGAGGAGCAGACAATCTTGATATTAAAAACTGTTATAATACAGGCAATATAGTATCCAACCAATGGGGTTACAAATGTGGAATCGCAGCTGGTTACGGCTATAGAATTCAAATGTTAAACTGCTATTATATTGATAATGTCTCCAAGGGTATTTCAGAAGGCAACGACACAGCAATTAAATGCACTGCCGAAGAATTAGCTCAGCAATCCACATTTGTTGGCTTTGATTTTGAAAATGTTTGGAAAATTGACTCAGATTCCGACTATGCATACCCTCAGCTTAACACAACTCCTGTTATCATCCCCGGTGATGCTGACGGTGATGAAGAAGTGAACTCACTTGATCTTCTTCTTGTTAAAAAATATCTGGCTCAGATATTGACTATTGGTGAAATTAACATATCCGCAGTAGATATGGACAATAACGGCATAGTTAACGCAAAAGACCTTCTTTTGCTCAAAAAGAACCTACAAGCATAAAAACAGCGCATATTGACTTTCGTCAATATGCGCTTCTTTTTATTTACTTAACTTTTCATCAATTGCCTTTGCAGCTGTTTTTCCTGCACCCATGGCAAGAATAACCGTTGCTGCTCCTGTTACAACGTCGCCGCCTGCATAAACTCCCTCGCGGGATGTGAGGCCTGTTTCTTCCTCAACAATAATTCCGCCACGGCGGTTTACGTCAAGTCCGTCAGTTGTGTCCTTTATAAGAGGATTGGGGCTTGTTCCGATAGACATAATAACGCAATCAACAGGAAGAACAAACTCGCTGCCTTCTTTAACAACAGGGCTTCTTCTGCCGCTTGCATCAGGCTCGCCAAGCTCCATTTCAACACATTCCATTCCTGAAACAAATCCGTTTCTGGGATTTCTCTTATCATTTTCATCGTTGAAGCCGATAATCTTTGTGGGATTGGTGAGCAGCTTGAACTGTATACCCTCTTCCATTGCATGCTCAACCTCTTCATGTCTTGCAGGAAGCTCCTCAAGAGAACGACGATAAACGATATAAACGTTTTCTGCTCCGAGACGAAGAGCTGTTCGTGCAGCGTCCATAGCAACGTTTCCGCCGCCAACAACCGCAACGTTCTTTGCCTTCATAATAGGTGTTGCGCTATCATCACGATATGCCTTCATAAGATTGCTTCTTGTGAGGAATTCGTTTGCAGAATAAACGCCCTTCAGGCTTTCGCCGGGGATGCCCATAAAGCGAGGCAGACCTGCGCCGCTTCCAACAAACACAGCCTCATAGCCCTCTTCAAAGAGCTCGTCTATAGTGAGAGTTTTACCGATGATCATATTAGTTTTGATCTCAACGCCAAGGGCCTTGAGGGTTTCAACCTCACGGGCAACTATTGCCTTAGGGAGACGAAATTCGGGAATTCCATATACTAGCACTCCGCCTGCTGTGTGAAGCGCTTCAAAAACTGTTACGCTATATCCAAGCTTAGCAAGGTCGCCTGCGCATGTGAGGCCGGAGGGACCGCTGCCTACAACGGCAACCTTATGGCCGTTAGGCTCAGGACGCACGGGGGGCTCTGTGCAGAATGTGTTATGCCAATCGGCAACAAATCGCTCAAGGCGGCCGATGCCAACAGGATCACCCTTGATTCCTCTGACGCATTTGGACTCGCACTGAGATTCCTGAGGGCAAACTCTTCCGCAAACTGCGGGAAGTGATGAAGACTTACTGATTATCTGATAAGCTCCCTCAAAATCGCCCTCTCTCACCTTTGCAATAAACTCAGGGATATGTATTTTAACGGGGCAGCCCTCAACGCAAAAGGGCTTTTTGCAATTAAGGCATCTTGCCGCCTCGTCTATTGCTGTTTCTTCACTATATCCTGTTGCAACCTCTTCAAAGCAGCGGGCACGGATGGCCGCATCAAGAGTTGGCATAGGATTTTTTACATTACTCATATTTGCCATTTTAAATCACCTTAGCTCTGCTTAAACAGATTGCAAGCCTTTTCTCTTTCCTTTGCTTCGTGCTCATGATACATAGAGCCTCTCTGCATAGCCTCATCAAAATCAACAAGATAGCCATCAAATTCGGGGCCATCAACGCAGGCAAACATTGTTTTGCCTCCAACTGTCAGTCGGCATCCGCCGCACATTCCTGTTCCGTCGATCATAATGGGATTCATTGAAACAATTGTTGGTATATTATAGGGGCGAGCTGTTTCAACAACAAATTTCATCATTACAAGGGGACCGATCGCAATAATACGGTCATACTTTTCTCCGCTTTCAATAAGCGCCTTGAGAGGAGCTGTGACAACGCCCTTTTCACCATAGCTTCCATCATCTGTTACGATAATAAGCTTATCTGAGCAAGCCTTGAATTCGTCCTCAAGAATAAGAAGATCACGATTTCTGAAGCCGATTATTGAATGAACTTCGCAGCCCTCACTATGAAGCTTTTCAGCAACGGGAAGAGCAATTGCGCAGCCAACACCGCCACCCACAACTGCAACCTTATGAAGACCTTCAGTTTCAGTTGCACGGCCGAGAGGACCTGCAAAATCGGGGATA
Organism: Candidatus Avispirillum sp.; assembly: GCA_045631345.1. GTDB lineage: Bacteria > Bacillota > Clostridia > Oscillospirales > CAG-272 > Avispirillum. The sequence goes on along the minus strand of JAZQUP010000021.1, from coordinate 82,794 downwards.
GAATCGCCCTCATTCAGCGCACCAAGCTTAATGGTTGAAGCGCCAACTGTCTGAAATATTATTTTAACTGTTCCCTCTTCTCTGTTAAATCCTGCAACTGTGAGGGGAATACGCTCACCCTCGCTGTCAGCTCTGAGAATTACAAACTGACCTGCCTGCGCCTTTTTTGCAACATAGGGCGCTTCAATATCCATCATAACAACAGAGGGATTGAGAATCTTTTTTCTAACAATACGGTACATAATGTTCTCCGCCTTAAATGCCATAATAATATACACTAGTATAAACCCAAGACCAGTTTTTGTCAACCAATTAGCAAGGAGCTAAGGTAAATATTTCACATATAAACGTAAAATTTTAATATTGACTTGAAAAAATGAAATTATTATGATATACTCACTATTGATGAAAAAATTTACAAAGGAGATATTATAACTATGGCACGTTTTCACGACGGTCAGGAAATAGACCGTTCCACTCATTCAACTAACTACACAGAATTCGCAGTTAAGAGAAAGGTTGAAGGCTCTCTCGCAGTTCAGAGACTTGTTTTCGCTCTCATCTATCTTGCAGTTGTTGTTTTTGCATTTATTTCTATGAGCAGCGGCGGCGTTTGGATGTATCTCGGCGTTCTCTTCTTCCTCGGCGTTATCATTCTTGTTTACTTCACATGGCCCCTTACAAACCAGGAATATGAGTATGTAACCGAATCAGGTGAGCTCACATTCACAACAATCATCGCAGGCGGCAGAATCAAGAAGGAAAATCTCAAGATCAAGATCAAGGATTGCGAAATCATCGCTCCTTATTCCTCTGAGAAGTACAACGACTACGCAAACGTTACTAAGAAGTACGATTTCCGTAAGTCCTCCAAGCACACAGAAGACATCTACTTTGCTGTTTTCACAGAAAAGGACCAGAAGGCTATGATTCTCTTCCAGTGCACAAACAAGGCTCTCAAGATTTTCCGCTCCTACAACAAGGAGAACACAATTGCGGTTGACACTCTCCGCTATTAATTTCTACATAAGAAATCATTAAAGCCACTCTTTTGAGTGGCTTTTCTATTGCGTTTTTACGGCTTATCAGCTTCACCAAAAGCCTTAAATATAACAAAAAGGAGCTGCATCGCATCTCCTTTTTTTATTTCAATTAAATAACAACAAGCACTCCCATAAGAGCATATGCCAAAATCAGCACAAGGAGAGTTACAACTGGCGCAACGGAAGCTCCAAATGCAAACACTCCGCAAGCAATACTAAGCGCAACCAGAGCAACACCGCCAACCGCTTTAAGATTTTTTCCACCGGATGTTATAACGCAATACACTCCCGCAACAGCAAATGTTAAAACAAGAAACAATGCTGAAAAAATTCTCAGCGCATCTCCGCCATCGGACATATTTCCCATAACTGTTGCAAGCAGGCATACTGCTGCGCAAACAACTGCCGCAAGGGAAGCCTTACCTTTTTTCTCATATGCAAGAACTGAAAATCCGCCGCACATACAGCAAAGCATTGCCACATAGAGCCATCTGTTTGAAACAAAGCCTGCGCCGAAAAATGCGCCTATCAGCTGAATGCTTCTTAAAAAGCATCCCACCGCAACTACCCAGCCGCCAAGCTCTATATTCTTCTTTCTTTTAACCTTTGCCATATCAGTCTACCAACTCAAATTTAATTGAATTTGCCTCGACATATTCGTGTACGATATTATCCTTATGGCACTTTACAGTTACATTTGCAGTCTCAGCAAAAATACCCTCGCCAACTCCTGTTACGGAATCGGGCACATAGATTTCTTCAAGACCTGCCATTTCAGCAAAGGCATATGCGCCTATATATGTGAGAGAACTGGGCAGAGTGATGCTCTTCACCTTTTCGCAGCCTGCAAAGGCATATTCGTCAATATCAGTTACATTTTCGTGAATAATGATTTCTTCTATATTCTTGCAAAGAGTCATCATAGAAGCGGGAACAACCTCAATGCTTGCAGGAATATTAACCTTTTTGATATTATCGCTGTATGCAACTGTATATCCGCCAAGAACGCTGACGCCATCGGGAATATGAAGTTCCTCAAGAGCTTCGCAATAAGCAAAGGCATATTCGCCTATGCTTGTGAGAGACTCGGGAAGAGTGAGGCTCTTGATTGCGCTGCATTCATAGAATGCTGCCGCACCAATCTTTTTTGTTGTACCGCTGAACTTAAGCTCTGTAAGTGCTGTGCATCCGTAAAGGAGTCCATCGGAAATAGTTGTGAGAGATTCGGGAAGATTTATGCTTTCAAGGGCTGTGCACTCACGGAAAGCATACGCCGCCGCAGTTGTTACGCCCTCAGGAACAACGATGCTTTTTACATCCTTACAAGCCGCAAAGCTATAACTGCCGATATATGTTACAGAAGCAGGAATATTAATTTCCTTCAGCGCTACGCAATTATAGAAGGCACCATCCTCGATCGCTGTAACTGTTTCGGGAATAGTTACCTTTTCAAGAGCTGTGCAATCAACAAATGTACCCTCACGAATAATTGTGTTTTCCTCAGGAACAAAAGCCTCTGTGAGCGCTGACATTCCATAGAAAGCATACTTTTCATAGTACTTAACGCTATCGGGAATCTCAAGGGATGTAACAGTTGTTTTCTGATAGAAAGAGCCCTCTCCGATAGTTGTTACTGTTTTTCCGTCAATCTCAATCGGTATCTTAACGTTTTCGTCATCACCTGCATAGTTAGTTATGGTAACTGTGTTATCATCATAGGTGGCATAATAAAAATCGCCAAACTGCAGGTCCTTATCAACAACTTTTGCGCCCTCGGGATTTTCTTCCGCAGTTGTGAATGTTTTTGCCTCTTCTTCTTCGTTCTCATCTCCATCCTTTTTGCAGGCAGCAAAGGAGCTTACCATAATTGCAATAACAAGAACAAAAGAGAATATTTTCAAAAGCTTTTTCATCTTCTTTTTCCTTTTCCTTTTTTCTTAGATATGATCACAACAGCCGCAATTCCTGCAGCTGCGCCCAAAACTGCAATAGCAATAAATGCAAGGGCAGAATAAATTGAGCCGCTGAGAATGAAAAACTCCCAGAAGCCTGCATCAGACATTACAAGACGAGAGCCTGTCATAACAATGAGCATTATAAGTCCACCAAGACCAATAAACAAAAGCAGAGCTGAAACAAGAGTTAAAATAGACTCTGCGCCCGCAGGCTGAGGCTTTCCCTTGGTGGGAAACATTGTGTGAATACCGCTGGCATTATCAACGCCGAAAAGCAAATAATCGCTTGAAACATTAAGAATGTCCGCAAGCTTATTGGCGCTTTTGTTATCCGGCTCAAGTGCTCCGCTTTCCCAATCCTCAAGAAGCTTTTCTTCTATTTTCATCCTTTTGGCAAGCTTTTCAATGCTAATGCCCTTAGCTTCTCTTGACTTTTTTATTCTTTCATGAATCTTGTTCATCAAAATCCACCTTTTTCTTAACATTAGAGTATATTATATCACATATCCGTTGCTTTTTCCATAGCAAAGTGTAAATTTACAAATTAGGAGAAATTGTTTTCCATGTATATGATCAGGCTAATGCAATATTTCAATGCTTCAAAAGAAAGATCCTGCATTTCTGCAGGATCTTTCTTCTTAATAAAACGTTGCAACAGGGTCGGTGGGCTGGTATGCTCTCTGAACGCTTGTTGCTGTGAGCACGGGGCCTGCCGCCTGATAGAGTTTATGATTTGTGATCTTGATCTTTGCTTCAACCATAACCCAGTCATAGTTCTGATATTCATCGCTTTTGCCCCATTTGCAAACAAGGGGGCTATACTGAATATCATCCTCACAGCAAACCATAATATGACGACCGACAAACATTGTTCCTGTTCCCATAGCCTTGTCTCTTGCAACAACAGCCTTGAAACGAACAGTTTTGCCATCATAGCTTGGCATATCCTCGCTGAGATCACGATAGAACAGCGCATAGTCACGATCTTCTATAACAATAACATCAGCATCCTTATCAAATGGCAGCGGATCTTCAATATCGTCAAACGCTGTTTCGCCTGTACGCTTTTCGTAGACAATATCACAGCCTCTTGAAATTCCTCTGACAATACGATGCAGCTCCATGCAATCCACATCGTCAACTCGGTTGAATATAACAAGATCCGCATTCTGAATCTTATCAACAACAAGACTTCTCATATTTTTATTGTAGGAAGCAAATGTTTCGCCATCAAAAAACAGAATATTCTGCCCGATTATCCAATGCTCGGGAGCTCGATTATAAAGCTCTGAAAGCTGCCACATTCCGTTATACTCCAGAACGATCTTTGTTGCTTCGTGACGCTTCTGGAGTCTTATCATATTTTCAGGAGAAATCTCATCAAGAGAATCTATATATTCAACTGCGAAATCTCCGTATTCTTCCTCACCCTCCTCACAGGAGATAACAAGAACCTTATCTGCATCTGTGAATTTGGGATCCTTCATTGTGTCGTTTATAAACTGAGTCTTTCCGGCTTCAAGAAAGCCTGTGACCAGATAAACAGGGGTATCAAGCATTGTTTTCACCTCATCTGAAAAGCTCTGCAAGAGCTTCTTCATTTATCTTTGAACCGATAACGCAAAGCCTGCCAGCAGCAGCCGCAGACCCAAGGCGTACATCTGCCTCACCGGGAGTATAGTCAAAATGGAGCCAGCCTTCTTCTGTGGGAACGATTCCCTTGGCGCGAAGCACCATTCCGTATTTTTCTTCGTTTTCAATTTCGCTGAGCGCCGCTTCAAGTTCTTCCTTTGTATAGCTGCGCGTGCCGTCAATTCCCCAGCTGGAGAAAACCTCATCTGCGTGGTGATGTCCGCCACATCCGCAGGAGCATTCTTCATCGTGGTGGTGATGCTCGTGATGGTGTTCACCGCAACAGCATTCTTCATCGTGGTGATGGTGATGTTCGTGGTGATGTTCACCGCAGCAGCATTCTTCATCGTGGTGATGGTGATGTTCGTGGTGGTGCTCTCCGCAGCAGCATTCTTCATCGTGATGCTGGTGATGCTCGTGATGGTGTTCACCGCAGCAGCATTCTTCATCGTGGTGATGGTGATGTTCGTGGTGGTGATGACAAGCCGCTTCTTCTTCCATTTTGTGAAGAGCCGCCTTGAGACTATCGCTTCCGTCAATAACTGCAAGAATATCTTTTCCACCGATTTCGTTCCAATCAGCAGTTACCAGTCTAGCAGCAGGATTATGCTCTCTGATCATTTCAATTGTACGATTGATCTTTTCGCTTGAAAGACCTTTTGTGTGGCTGAGAACGATAGTTGAAGCGTTTTCTATCTGATTGTTGAAAAACTCGCCGAAATTCTTCATATACATTCTGCATTTCTTTGCATCAACAACTGCAACTGCCGCTGAAACCTCAGCTCCCTCAGCGCTGTTTTTAACAGCCGCCATAACATCGGAAAGTTTGCCAACGCCTGAAGGCTCAATAAGAATTCTATCAGGTGAATATTCAGCAATAACCTTCTGCAGAGCCTGGCTGAAATCACCCACGAGAGAACAGCAGATACATCCTGAATTCATCTCTGTGATGTTGATGCCCGCATCTGTGAGAAAGCCTGCATCAACGCCTATCTCACCGAATTCGTTTTCAATAAGAACAAGCTTTTCGCCGCAATATGCTTCAGAAATAAGCTTTTTTATAAGTGTTGTTTTTCCTGCGCCAAGAAAGCCGGAAAAAATATCTATCTTAGTCATAATAAATCTCCTTATGGTTTTCACTAATATATAATTATATCACCTTTAGGCTACCAAAACAAGTATTTTTATTTTGTTGATTTGAACTGTGAAATTTGATATAATAAATGTAATGATCAAATGCAAAAGGGGCCTTGCAAAAATGAATTTAGCTGAAATTTTAAGATCAAAGGGAATAGAAAGCTTTGCCGCAATCAATGTGGAAAACTGCACTCCCTGCAATATGCGCTTATTTGATGCGCTTCCCAAGGATTGCTATGCTGTTTTTATGCTTTTTCCCTATTACTGCGAAAACAAAAACAGCCGCCTTGCCGCTTTTGCATCAGTTCCCGATTATCATCAGTTTTCAAGAGAGCTTTTCATCTTTCTTGAAGAATATATAAAGGAAAAATACGAAAATGTTTTTGCTCGTGGCTTTGCAGACCATTCCCCTCTTGACGAGAGGGACGGCGCCGCTAAATGCGGACTGGGCGTTATAGGCCGCCACGGACTTCTTATATCAGAAAAGCACTCATCCTTTATTTGCATAGGAGAGTTTATCTGCTCACTTTCTGCCGCAGAGCTTGAGGCAGAAGGCATTGAAATTCGTAACTGCGACATCAGATATTGCGAAAACTGCGGAAAATGCATCACTGCCTGCCCTGGCAAATGCGCCGACGGAGATAAATCCAAATGTATTTCCGCAATTAATCAGAAAAAAGGACAGCTTACAGAGGAAGAAACCATAGCCCTGCGCAAAAGCGGAAGCATATGGGGCTGTGATGTTTGCCAGCTTGCTTGTCCTCACACAGAAAAGGCAAAAAAAGCAGGCACACTTTATTCAAATATCTCCTTTTTCACAACAAATGTGCTGACAGGCGACGAAAAAAACTTGGAGGCGTTGACCGACGAGGAATATGCCCGTTATACATTTTCCTACAGAAAAAGAAATGTTATGCAAAGAAATATAGATATTATCAAAGGCTGAAAGGAGAAAGCGTATGGTTGAATTTGTTTATAGCCTTGGCAGGCACCAAAAGCAACAATATATACTCAAAAAAATGAACGATGCCCTTTCTCACGGCCAAAAGATCCTGCTTATTGCTCCCGAGCAGCAGGCTCTTATGTGGGATTCTCTTGTTGCTTCCGAGCTTCCTCCTTCTGCTGCATTTCAGGTAGAAACCCTCAGCTTCACCCGACTCGCCGATACTGTTTTCAGAAAATTTGGCGGATGCGCAAAAAACTACATAACCGAACCCAAAAAGGCTCTTATTATGTGGAGAGCCATTAGCTCCGTGAGAAATGAATTGAAGGTTTTCGGACGTGGACGAGAAGACAGATATGTTCCCGTACTTCTGAAGGCTGTCAGCGAGGCTCGCCTCTATTCACAATCTCCCGCAACACTTATGGAAGCATCACGTATCCTTATCAGCGAAAACAGAGAGGATGGAATTGCAGCAAGGCTCAACGATCTTTCTCTTATCTGGGCAGCATATGACGCTCTTCTGCATGAAAACTATGACGATCCTGAGGAGATCTCCGATGCCCTTTGCGCTGTGCTTGATGAGCACAATTGCTTTTCAGGATATACGGTTTTTATAGATTCCTTCTACACTCTCACTCCTAAGGAACGAAGCATTGCGGGAAGAATTTTCCGTGATGCCGACGAAAGCATTGTGACCCTTGCGCTTTCAGCCGAGGACAAAGACTCACTTCACACAGAGCATATACGAGCATATAAAAACCTGCTTGCCAAAGCTGCAAGAAAGGCAGGACAGGATATTAAAATAGTTAGCCTGAAGGAAAAAGGCTCATCTCCCGAAATAGAATATTTAAAGAAAAACCTTTGGGAATATACAGCTCAGCCCTATGAAAATGACTGTCCCAACGTGAAAATATACACCTGCGGCGATCGTCACGATGAGGCGGCAGTTTGCGCCGCAAGAATCTGCTCACTTGTGAGAGATGGAGCAAGATACGGCGAAATAGCCGTTGTTGCTGCAGATATAGAAGCCCTGCGCGGCATCACCGACACTCATCTCAGCGCTATGGGCATTCCCGTTTATATTTCAGCCAAAAGCGATCTGGCGGCGCAAAGCGCAATGCGCCTTGTTATTTCCGCCTGCCGTGTTGCCGCTTACGGCTGGAAAAGAGAAGACATTATATCCTGTGCCAAAACGGCCTTGACAGGACTTAGCGCAGAGCAATGCGATGCCCTTGAGCAATATGCTGACAAATGGCGCCTTCGTGGCAAAAGGGCGTTTTGCTGTGAGGGCTGGAATATGAACCCCGATGGATATACAGACCGACTCAGCCCCTGGGGCGCTCAGCTTCTCCTTCTGGCAAACGATGCTCGAGATATTCTTATTCCTCCCATAGAGGAGCTTTCCCATCACCTGAGAGGTACTGTTAGAGAAGCAGCAGAGGCAGTTTATAAGCTGCTCTGCGATTTTTCTGTATATTCTCAGATAAAAGACGAGGCAAATTGCCTTCGCAATGAGTGCAGAGGCGCAGAAGCGCAGGAAAAAGAGCAGGTTTGGAGCGCAGTTATCTCTGTTCTGGACACTCTTGTTGAAGCTGCAGGCAATTGCGACACTGACGCTATCCGCTTTGCTCATCTGCTTGAGCGCACAGCCTCCGCAATGGAAATAGGCACAATCCCCGATTCGCTTGATCAGGTTGTTTTAATGGGAGCAGGAAGCGCAAGACTTGATGGAATCCACCATATGATCATTCTTGGCGCCTGCGAGGGAGAATTCCCCGCAACCCCCGGAGATAACGGATTTTTCACTCAAAGGGATAAAGAGGTACTTGCCCCTCTTGGAATAGAGCTTTCTCCCGGAATGGAATGCCGACGAAGCGAAGAGCTTTTCCGCTTCTATGCGGCAGCAACTGCTCCAAGCGAAACTCTCAGCATTATTATCCCGCAAAGCGATAACGGCTCTCAAAAGCACACATCCTCAGGCGCTCTTCGAATTATGAAGCTGCTGCCAAGAGCCGAAATTATAAAGGACGCCCACCTTGATTATGAATTTCTCATTCAGAATGAAGCCGCCGCAAAATACTATCTCCCTGCCCTAAAGGACAGAATTGAGGGGATGGCAATTGAATCGGCAACGGGAGAAAAGATCAAGGAAGGCGAAAGCATGCACATTTCATCTGAATTTGTTTCTCACGAAAGAGCCGCCGAAATCTTCGGCGAACGCATGATCCTTTCTCAATCCAGGCTTGAATGCTTTAAGGATTGCCCTCAGAGCTATTACCTTAAATACGTGCTTAATCTTGATGACGGCGAGGATATTAAAATATCCCCCTCTGATGTGGGCAATTTCGTTCATAAGATATTGGAGGATTTTCTTTGCGAGGTTAAAAAGCAAAATATAGACTATCCCTTAGACGAGGCGTGGACCATTGAAACAGCAAAACAGCTTGTTGACAATTATATAAAGGCGGTTTCTCCCGAAAACGCAGGCGGACGCCTCAGCTATCTCTTTGAGAGGGTTACAAGATCGCTGATGCTTTATATTGCCTCTCTCAACCGTGAGTTTTCACAATCCCGCTTCAAGCCATACGATTTTGAAATGAAGGTCGGCACTGACGCACTCCCCCCTCTTGAGATTCCTCTTGGCGACGGAAGCGTTATGTCGCTTGTTGGTATAGTTGACAGACTTGACAGCTACAAGGACGGAAACAGTGTATACATCAGAGTTGCCGACTACAAGACCGGCTCAAAGAAATTTAAGCTTGAAGAGGTTGTTGGAGGAAGAAACGTTCAGCTTCTTTTGTACCTTTTCTCTATCTGCGGATGTCCCGATTGCGATTTTCGTCGCAATATTGCGCCAAACGGTGAGGAGCTTGTTCCTGCAGGCGCAGTTTATTTCTCAGCCAGACCCGGAGAAGCATCATCCTCTGTTCCCGTAAGCAGCGATGATGCGCGAGGTATTGTTGAAAAGGCAATTTCAAGAACAGGTATCGTTCTTGATGAAGAACACATAATTCGTGCAATGGAGCCCTTGGGAGAGGGCAAATATATTCCCGCATCATTTAAATCGGACGGAACGCTTTCCAAGCGAAGCAGCGTTGCCTCAAGAGAGCAGATGGACGAGATCAGAGATGCTCTTTGCCTTGCAATAGGAGAATCGGGAATGAAAATGAAAAGCGGAGACTGCTCCGCATCCCCTGAGGACCACGACGGCAGAAGCCCCTGCGAATATTGCAAAATGCGTCCTGTTTGCAGAAAAGATTCTTAAAGAAAGGAAAGAAGCTATGGCAAATTTCAATTGGAATAAAGAGCAAAGAGAAGCTATTGATTTCAGAGGAAAAAATCTGCTTCTTTCTGCTGCAGCAGGAAGCGGAAAAACCGCCACTCTCACTCAGAGAATAATAGAGCTTCTTTGTGATCCCGAAGAAAATGCGGAAATCTCAAGAATGCTTATAGTTACATTCACAAATGATGCCGCCGCAGAGCTTAAAACAAGAATTGCCGCCGCTCTGACTGCAGCTATAGCAAAGGATCCCTCGGATAAACGCCTTGTGCGTCAGCTGAGAGACCTTGAAGGTGCTGCGATTTCCACGACCCACAGCTTTCTGCTCTCTGAGCTGAAGCCTTATTTTGTGCGCTTTTCACTTCCGCCCGATTTTTCTGTTTGCGAAGAAGCTTATGTGGCTGAAATGAAAAGAGAACTTATGCTTGACACCGTCAGCGACTGCTTTGAAGGTCAGCTTGAAATTGAGAATTTCAGCCTGCTTTGCGATGCTCTATCAGGTGCAAGAGACGATGAAGGCCTTGACGGAACTTTGCTTTCTCTTTGGGATGACCTTATGCGCCTCGGGCTTGAGCCTGAGTTTCTTACAGAAGAAAAAAACATTGGAGATTTTCTCGCACTTGGGGTTGGCACATCTGTTGCAAAGAAAATGCAGGATATTTCATATCATTATTCTGCGCTTTTCTCTATGTTGGCAGATAGCCTGGCTGAATATGAGCCAACTGCTAAAAATGCCGTGGGCGCAGAAGAATGCGCTGACATTGCAAGAAGACTTTATGACGCTTCATGCTTGGGCTACGAGCATTCAAGAGATCTGCTTTCAAATGTGATCCTTCCAAAATCTGCTCCTGTTAAAAAAGAACATTCCACAGAGGAATATGAAAGCTTCAAAGAAGCAAAAACTCGCTTTAAAAAGGAGCTTGACGACCTTTTTGAAAACTATTTTTCCGTTTCACCCCAAATGCTTGCAGAGGCAAGAGAGAAAAACGCTCAGCTTTCAAAGGCTGTCGGCCATATTCTGAAGGAATTTGACCATAGATTTGCAGAGGCAAAGCGTGAGCGAGGAAAGGTTGATTTCAACGATATTGAACGCTTTGCAGCTAAGCTTTTCTGCCGCGAAGACGGAGAGCCTACTCCTGAAGCGCTGGCAGTTGCTAAAAAATACGACCATATTTTTATTGACGAATATCAGGACACAAACAGATTGCAGGATATGATATACACCGCTATTTCAGCCTGCGGTAGCCGCTTTATGGTGGGAGATGTGAAGCAGTCGGTTTATCGCTTCCGCGGAGCCTGCCCTGAAATTTTCGTTAAATACAGAAATGAATACGAAGAAACCGAAAACGGAACTGCAATTTTTATGAGTGAAAACCATCGTTCTGATTCGGGAGTTATAGATTTTTCAAATCTTGTTTCAGACTATATTTTCCCCCATAGCGAAACCCCCTTTGAAAAGGCAGACCGACTTGTTTGCGCAAAGGAAAACGGACTTGAGGGGGATGCGGCAGAAATTTGTATAGTTGAAAAAAGGGAGGATTTCCCCGAAAGCTTTGAAGCAGATTATGTTGCTCAAAGAATCAAGGAAATGCTTGAAGGCCAAAGCCTGAGAAACGGAGAAATGCTGCAGCCTAAGCATATAGCCATTCTTCTCAGAACAGGCAAAAATGCGTCCACTTACAAAAAAGCCTTAGAAAAATACGGAATTCCCGTTAAAAACAGTGCAACGGAAAGCTTTTTCAATTACAGCGAGGTTCTCCTTTTGCTGAGCTTGCTTTCCGCAATAGACAATCCTACAAGAGATATTTATCTTGCGGCAACTATGAAAAGCCCCCTCTTTGCCTTCACTATGGAGGAGCTTGTGCTTTTGCGTGGCAAAGATAAGGCACCACTATGGTATTCTGTTAAAAAATACGCAAGTGAAAACAGCGATTCCCTTGCTAGCCGTCTTTCTGCCTTTATTAAAAAGCTAGACTACTACAGAGAAGCTTCAAGAAATATGCTTTGCCATAAGCTTTTGCATATGATAATAACCGATTCAGGCTTCAATGCCCTGCGTGATGACAGCGGAAACGGACGGCTCCGACGCTCTGTTCGAAGAATGTATTCTCATTCTCTTGCATGCGCCGCCAACGGAGGCGGACTCCATGATTTCATTCTTTATCTGAAGGGACTTATGTCGCAAACAGAAGCAAAGGAGCCAGCAGCTAATGCAAATGCTGTTACCATTCTGACAGTTCACCGCTCAAAGGGACTTGAATTTCCCGTTTGCTTTCTTTCCGACGGAGCAAGAGAATTTAATATGAGCGACAGAAAAAGATCAGCTATTATTGATTCTGATTTCGGTCTCTTTTCAAAGCTTCCCGACCCTGAAGGTATAGTGAAATGCGATAACCCCTTCAGACGTGCAGCCGCCCTTCGCTCAAGACAGAAGGATATTGAAGAGGAAATGCGAGTGCTTTACGTAGCACTTACAAGAGCAAAAGAAAAAATCATCATCACAATGAAAAGCGATGATGCTCAAAAAACCCTTGAAAAATCAGCGGAGCGAACAGCTATCGGCGCAACAGCCTACGGCATATGCGGCTCTAACTGCTGGGGCGCATGGGTTCTTGATGCGGCAACAAGCAACTGTCTTGATCCCTCCTTTAAGCTCATAAGCACATCCCCTGAATATGAGGAAAAGGAATGGGATAATGAAGCTGAGCCGCTTGATGCAGAAAAAGCAGAGGAGCTTGCCGAAAAATTAAAGAAACGATTTGCATTTTTATATAAAAAAGCATATCTTTCCCAAATCCCCTCAAAGCTTCCTGTTTCAAAGCTGAGCTCCAATGTTCTTGACAACGGCTATACAGATACAAGAGAGGCTCCTCCTCTTCCTGCTTTCCTTGCAGGAGAGAAAAAGGCGGGCGCCGCAGAAATGGGAACAGCAACCCATTTGTTTTTGCAATTCTGCGATTTCAAGGCTCTTTCTAACGATGCAGAGGCAGAAGCAGAAAGACTGTGCCGCCTGCAATATATTGCAAAAGAAACAAAAGACCTTGTTCGCCTTGACGAGATCAAAAACTTTGCTTCATCCCCTCTCTATAAGAGAATCACGGAAGCAAAGGAGATATATCGTGAGGTGCGCTTCAACTCTCTTGTTCCCGCTTCGCTTTTCACAGAAGATGAGGAAAAACGTCGTTTCCTTTCAGATGATGACGTGAAAATATGTGTTCAGGGCGTTGTGGACTGCCTTTTCATTGACGCAGAGGGTAAAGCTGTTCTTGTGGACTATAAAACAGACCGACTGACAAAGGATGAGCTTGCAAACAGAGCTCTGGCAGAGAAAAAGCTGACCGAGCGCCACAGCAATCAGCTGCTCACATATAAAAAGCTTTGCGCTGAAATTCTGGGCAGGGAAATTGATCAGACGCTGATATATTCTCTTGCCCTTGGAGATACTGTGGAATTGACATAAAATGCTTTTGATGATAGAATAACTCAAAAGGAAGTGAAAATTATGTATTCAAAAATAAAAGAACAAGCTAAAGCCGTAGCGGCTGAACTGATAGAAGCAGCAAGCCTTAAAGCAGGAATGACCGTTGTTATCGGTTGCTCCACAAGCGAGGTTTGCGGTTCTCAGATAGGAAGCGCATCTGTTCCCGAAGCGGCAGAAGCTATATATCTTGGCCTTGCTGAAATTTTCAACGATGCAGGCATTCATATGGCGGCTCAGTGCTGCGAGCATCTTAACCGAGCTATTATAATAGAGCGCAAGGCCTCAAAGGGAGCAGAAGAAGTGAACGTTGTTCCCTTCCCCAAGGCAGGAGGCTCATTTGCAACAGCTGCTTATAAATTTATGGACGATCCTGTTGCGCTTGAAGAGATCAAGGCTGATGCAGGAATTGACATTGGTATGACGCTTATCGGCATGCATCTTAAGAAGGTTGCTGTGCCCCTACGCCTTGTAAATAATAAGATCGGTGAGGCTACACTTAATGCGGCGCGCACAAGAGCAAAATTTATCGGCGGAGAAAGAGCGCATTATAACGAAAAACTTATGTGAGTTATAAACCGTTATACAGCAATAAATCAAGGAGCTTAAAATGTTTTACAGATTTTCGGTTGACGACAATATCAGATTTCTTGAAGAGCTGACAAAGGGAGACTATTCCTCTGTTTTTGAGCATCCCTATCTAAAAATGTATAAGGACCTGCACGAAAAATACGGAACAAAAATACAGCTGAATCTGTTTTATGCAATGAATGGATTTGACCTTTCAATGATGACCGACAGATATAAAAAGGAATGGCAGGAAAACGCCCATTGGCTTCGTTTTTCCTTCCACTCCTATTCTGACGCTCCACCCTTTCCCTATAAGGATTCAGAATATGATGAGGTTTACAGGGATTGCACCATGGTGCACAATGAGATCCGCCGCTTTGCAGGTGAAGAATGCCTCAGCTATTTTATAACTGTTCACTATTGTCAGGCGTCAGATGAGGCAATACGAGCCCTCCGTGATTGCGGCATTAAGGGTATGGTTGGCCTTTTCAAGGAAGCTCAGTGCTATGGAAGAAACTTCGATGGTTCAAAAATGATCATGGAATACGATGAGGAGCTTGGAATGTATCTCTTCTGCAACGATATAATCCTCAATCTGTATCCTCTTTCAATGGTGGATGAGCTTCTTGCAAGAGACGACCACAAAAAATTCAACGAGGTTATGATCCACGAGCAGTATTACTACCCCGATTTTGTTGCTTATATTCCCGATTTTGACAAAATAGTTGAATCTACAATAAAATATCTCACAGAAAAAGGCAGAAAGTCTGTCTGGCTTGAAGAGCTGATATAAATATGTATTATTACTAATCAGACTTTACACTAATATAAAAAAAGGAGATGCAAAGCATCTCCTTTTTTTAAAAGTATGACCATATGTTATAAATAACACTTTATCTACCGCCAAGCAGATCAAATCAGGATTGTTGGCGATTGCATTTTTTGTAAAGCGCCAACTTATTGAACAGTTTCCTTTTTACCAAAAAGCTTGACAATCTTTCCTACTATCCACTCAAGTAAATACTGTATTCTGCTTACCACAAATGAAAGAACCAATGAGCTTATAAATACTACTGCAACAATTAACCAACTATACTCCA
Source organism: Candidatus Avispirillum sp. (assembly GCA_045631345.1). Lineage (GTDB taxonomy): Bacteria > Bacillota > Clostridia > Oscillospirales > CAG-272 > Avispirillum. Next base: position 67,656 of record JAZQUP010000021.1, on the reverse strand, counting down.
GCCTGTTTGTGAATTCCGGAATTCTTTCATTGAAGATCTCATAAAAATAACTATCAAAAATCCATGAAACCAAATATGCCCCAAAGCAAAGACCTGAAATGTTTTTGAAAAGCTTTGTAACAAATTTAGGTGTTTTTTCGTAATTAATATTTATAAAGAATGAGAATACCAAGGTTGTCAGTATAACGTTAAAAATAGAATTATATTCAGCCCAAGATCCCAAGATAAAATAGGCTTTGTAAGAACGCCAATATACAAATAAGCCAGATACCCCTAATGTCAAGAATATTAAAATTATATTTAATATCTTTGGGATTTTTAGTCCGTACTCTTTAATATAACAACCAATGAAATAATATGTAAGCGGATAGCAGCCTTCCCACCAATTAGGAATCAATTCATTATAACTGCTCAGCAAGGAGGGTTGCTTTATCCACTCAAATGAATACAAGCTGTAAATATTCACTACAGCAGGAAGACATGTTAATAATATCAAAACAAAAATGAGCGTTCTTTTCTCTTTTTTTGTATTTATGTTAGCATATAAAATATTTAAAAAAGGAATCAGAAAAAACAGTCCCAAATACATTTCAACATACCACGAATATGGCGCTGCTGTAAAATTCAGAATGCTGAAAATAACAGTTTTTATTTCAGTTTGCTGTTCCAAAAAAAATATACGATAAGCAACACAGCATAGGCTACAAAATATATAAGTGATATAGGTTTTACCAATCTTTTTAAAGTAAGCAAAATTAGGGCTTTGTTTACCGGATAAATATCCGGACAAAATCATAAACAGCGGCACACATATTATAAAAAAGCTGCGCATAATTGTCATCAGCAGCATTTCCTTACCTTCAACAACAGTACTATAAAATCCTGAATGCCAAAAGAAATGCACAGCAACAACAGCGAAAAATGCAAAACACCTGATAATGTCTGCGCCCATATTTCTCTTCGGCTTTGTTGATACTAAATTACTCATTTTATTAATCCCCTTAATATAGTCGGTTCTATAAAACTTGTTTGCCTGCGGAAACACATCTTCACAAATCAAGTGAAGACTATTATTCTCTATTCCGTTATTTTAGAAATAAACTCTTTTATTCTCCAAAGATCTGAAGGCTTATCATCACGAAGCCATGCGGCGCTGTAATCTTCCAGCCACAGATCAAATTCTGCCTGCAAAGCAGATTTATCGGTATATCCCTCTACATTATTGATGCACAGCACAAGTCGGTTCATAAGTTCGAGCGCTTTGCAGGAAAGCATCAGATCACATACAATGCTGTCATTCCTGCCAAGTGTCGCAAGCTTTTCTCTCTCAGCCCTGCAAATTTCTATATGAGATATAACATCATCTGCAGTATATTCTCCCGCAGGGCCTCTGCCAAAGGCAAGAGGCATTTCCTTTTCCTCAAGATGAGTTGCAGAATGCCAGATAATAAAATCCGACCAGCTGCAGCTGCTTCCTGCTTTGGCAAGATTTCTGAGGCTTTCAGCCATATTAAATTCTCTGATGCCATAGAGCAGCAGGCTTGCCGCCACCTCAAATTCACTATCTGTCGCAGAGCTCACATTCCAGCATTTTTCGGCGCCGAAAAGAAGCCCGTACAAATTACAGTTAAATGGGCAAACGTGACCAAAATCGCCCCAATTCGTGTTAAGAACACCATTTGTGCCATACTTCTTTGCATGAGCGGCAAAGCTTGAAATATTTCCTGTTGAAATATAAATATTCTCAATAAAATTATCCCAGCAGCTTGTGCCTGTGCAGCAGATCTGCGAAAATCCTCTTTCCCAAAACATTTTTGGGATCCACTCGGCAACAACAGGTCTGTAGCACCAATTGAGAACGATAATATCCTCAGGCAGACGCTCCTTTGCCATATCGGGACGAGCCATACATTCGTCGCCCCACATCATAGGCGTTTTCCCATACGACTTAACTATTTCGATCAGCTTTTCCACATGATAAAAATACGCCTCGCCCTTGTCTCGTCCCAGATTGGTTCCGTTGCAAAGGTCCATAGTTTCATCACAGCAGATATTGAAATATTTGGACGAAAACAAGGGAATAAACTGACGAAGCATTGAACCGATAACATCAATGGTTTCAGGATTATACGCATCAACCGTGTGATGCCATTGGCGCTCAAGCCAATAATTTCTTGTTGGCTCATAGTCCTTCAGCTCGCATATATGATTATATCTTTCACTCTGAAGCAATGTGTATAAATGTCCAAAGGTTGACATTGAAGGAACAAGATCTATAAATCTTTCCATGCAATACGCGTCAAGCTCTGTTATCTCATCAGGTGTGAGAGCATTCTCTGCTGTGACGATGCCCTGAAGCTCCCTGAACATAAACGCATCCTCAACATAAAGCTGAAGAGAATTGATCTTATAAAAAGCAAGAGTTTCTACAATAGATTTAAGCTTTTTAAGCGTTGGAACTCTGCCTCGGGATATATCGTGATAAAATCCTCTGTAAGTCAGATCGGGGGCATCCTCAATATAACAACAAGGAATCTCTTTCTCGTTTTCTTTGATCAACTGACGAAGTGACTGGATCGCATAAAAAGCCCCTGCTGCGCCATCTGCTTCAATGATAACAGCATTTTTTTCTATTGTGAGCTGATATGCCTCTCCGCAGTTACCGTGAGAAATACGCAACTCATTTTCAAATTCGCCGAAGGGAATATTTAAACCTGACAATGCCGATAAAACTCTTTGGTCAATATTTCCTTCTGCAACGATTGACACACCCGAAAGAGAAAAGCCTCCCTCTCTCAGCTCAAGCTTGGACGGCGTAGGAATAATTCTCAGCATATCAACCCTCCCTTTCATTTTCTTTATTTTAACATAAAAATTTCTCCAAGTCTACAATCCCTTTGCTTTTCAGCCTGAGAAGACCTTATATCAGTTGTTTTCATAGCTGTTTTATGATATGATTTAACCAGAATTAAAGCGGGGAGGACAAAAAATGAAAAACCTTGCAATTGAGAATATAGATCTTAAAAACGGATTCTGGAAATCCTATGAAGAACTGGACAGAAACGCTGTTGTTTGGAACGTTTACGAGCGGTTCAGAGAAACAGGTCGTTTTGATGCTCTTCGCTGTGATTGGCAAGAGGGAAACGAAAACAAGCCTCATATCTTTTGGGATTCAGATGTAGCAAAATGGCTTGAGGGAGCGGCTTATCTTATAGAAAAACAGCCTGATAAGCACCTTGAAGATATTATTGACTGCATTATTGATTGCATTGCCGAAAATCAAAGAGAGGATGGCTATTTCAATTCATATTTTCTTTCAGTTGATCCTGACAGCATATTCAAAAACAGAACTGACCACGAGCTATACTGCGCAGGTCATTTTATAGAGGCGGCTATCGCATATCACAAAGCAACAGGCAAAGACACTCTTCTTTCCTGTATGCTGAAATATGCCGACCTTATATACCGTATATTCGCAGAAGAAGGTTCCGCTCCGTTTGTAACCCCGGGACATCAGGAAATTGAACTTGCATTGCTGAAGCTATATGATCATCTTGGCAACGAAAAGCATCTGAAGCTTGCTGAATTTTTCATTGATCAGCGCGGAAACAACGAAAAAGATAGGGACAACACAAGGCAGAGCCCTGTTTGGTATGATGATAAATATTATCAGAATCACATACCCGTGAGAGAATTTACCGAGGCTGTGGGACACAGCGTCAGAGCTGGATATTTATACACCGCTATGGCAATGCTTGCAAAAATCACAGACGATAAAGAGCTTATTTCCGCTTGCCATCGTGTTTTTGATGATATTGTAAACTATAAAATGAGCATCACGGGCGGAGTTGGCGCAGAGCACGTTGAAGAAAGCTTTTCTTACAGATACAACCTTCCCAATCGTGACACTTATAACGAAACCTGCGCCGCAATTGCACTTGCAATGTTTGCAGGAGCGATGCAGGAAACAGAGGCTGATTCCCGCTATGGCGATATTATAGAGCGCATTTTATATAATGGATTTATTTCAGGAGTTTCTCTTAACGGAGAGGAGTTTTTCTATTCCAATCCCCTTGAAATTGACAGAAAGAAATACGCTCACAGCACATATCAAACATATAATCGCCGCCAAAAATCCTTTTTCTGCTCCTGCTGTCCTCCCAATATTGTGAGAATGTTGGCTTCCTCCGCCCGCTATACATACACTGTTGACGAAAACAAAATTTACTGCAATCAGTTTATGAGCTGCGATGCAAGGCTTGAAATCAGAGGCAAGAAAGCGCTGATTATTCAAACTACCGATTACCCTTCTGACGGCACCATACGCTTTGACTATCGTGGCGAGAGCGCTATCCTTTATGTGAGAATACCTGATTGGTGCATTGAATATGAAGGTGAAACAGAAAACGGCTTTGCTAAGTTTGAATTAAATGACGGCGAAAGCGTTACTGTCACATTACCTATGAAGCCTCATTTCATTGAGGCTAACCCATATGCTCAGGATAATTCAGGCCGATATGCCCTGTGCTATGGACCTTTGGTTTATTGCCTTGAGGAAATTGACAACGGAGAAAATCTCAGAGATATTGCTCTTATTGAAAATGGAAATATCCGAGTTGAAACAGAAAAGGATTTCCCTGCTCCTGTCATTTATATGGATGCTTGCCGCCGCAAAAAGAGCGCTAAACTTTATCAGCCAAAAAATAATGAAAGAGAAAGCTTTACAGCAAAGCTTATCCCCTATTTTGCCTTTGCAAACAGAGAGGACTCTGATATGATCATTTGGACAATGGTGAAATGAACCATGTTTTTTATATAAAAGCTCTTTAGATTTGACAACCCATTTCCCATAAGTTATAATTATAAAAATGCTATGTGAGGTGTTATCATATGACAATGCATGAAATTTTTGATGATATTAAAAGTGACAGAAAGAAGAAGCTTATTCTTGACACAGACGCTTATAACGAAATAGACGACCAGTTTACCATAGCCTGCTTTTACTATTCAAAAAAAGTTGATCTCATAGCTGTTTGCGCTGAGCATTATATGCACGACAGATGCAATTCCAAAGAGCTTGGAATGAAGCGCAGCTATGACGAAATAGTAAAGGTGCTTTCTCTGGCTAACCCTCATTATAAAACAGAAACATACAGAGGCAGCGTAAACACCATTGACGAAATAGGAGGCGCTGTTGACAGCGAAGCTGCAGATGCCATTATCCGTATTGCAAGAGAGAGCGACGAGATAGTTTACGTTGCCGCAATCGGTGCCTTAACAAATGTTACATCTGCAATTCTTAAAGCTCCCGATATTAAGGATAAAATATGCGTTGTGTTTGTTGGCTGCCGTCCTCTTTTCATCGGTTGCCCTGTTGAATACAATGTTGAGCAGGACTATAAGGCGGCGCAGCTGCTCTTTGAAAGTGGAGTTCCACTTATTATAGTGCCCGATGTAAATGTTACTCAGAAGCTTCGCTCTCCTATTGACTGCGTAGCTCAGCTCAAGGGCGCAAACCCTGTTTGCGACTATCTCTATGATATTTCATATAACGCATATAAGATAGCAGGTTGTCCTCCCACATGGGCAAGAACTATCTGGGACCTGGGCGCTCCTGCGATTTTTGAAACTCCCGAAGCGGTAACATATGAATTTATGCCCCGTCCTATTCTCACAGAAGAAAGAGGCTATGCCTTTGACGACAGCAGACCTGAAATGATCATGGTTACAGACCTTGACCGTGACTCCATTTTTGATGCCGCCTGGAACGTGCTTAAAACAGAAAAGATTTGATAACCAAAAAAAGAGATGCCTCGCATCTCTTTTTTATTTCGTAAAACAATCCTTTATTTACAAGAAAAGCTTGCGGCTTCTCATTTAAAATGAGCCGCAAGCTTCTCTTTTGCTTAGATTTTATTCACCAAAAAGCATTTTACGCTTAAACAAGCCTAAATCAATTGCATTGATCTTGCCATCACCATTCATATCAATAGCATTTTTAACTGCTTCATCAATATCGCTGTTCAGCTTCAGAATAGTTTTGAAGCTAATCATATCAAGCGCATTGATCTTGCCGTTTCCGTCAACATCGCACTTAACAGAGATCACATATTTTTCTCCGTTGAGATAAACGCTCAAGCCTGTTCCGATATACTGGGGCATAGAGCTCTCAAAAGAGAAATCTACGCCAAGGCTTCTGTAATGCTCTGCAATTTCATCGGGAGTTATTATTTCGGGAATAACGAGAACACGGTTTTCACCATAGGGATCATATCCATAAGGATCCTCTGCTTCTATGAAAATATGCTCTGTGTCAAGAAGCTCATCACAAACAAGACAATGCTTCTCTCTGAGACCGGGAACATCAACTGTGGGATTTGCAACGATTACCCAATCACCTTCTGTATGTCCCAAAGGCTGAACATAGTCACTTGTGATATATTCATTGCAGCCTTTGCATCTGTAGACTGTATATCCTTCCTCTGTGCAAGTGGGAGCTTTAGTCATAAACACTTTATAACTATGCTCTACAGGATCACCATATTCAATATAGGTATCGCCGCAAATCTGACACTCATATGTTTTTGATCCAACACTTCCGCACTCAAAACCGCTGCCTGTTATCTCAGTGACCACATAGCTGTGTCCTTTTGCAAACAATGTATCAGCATACTGATCTCCACAATACATACAGGTGTAAAGATTATATCCATCCTCAACACAAGTGGGAGCTTTAGTCTCTGTTTCATAGCTGTGATTACCCATAGATGTTAATATCAAAGCTCTTGAAATCTCACCGTCACAGATAGTACAGTAGCTAACCTCGTCATACTGACCTGATGTTGTGCAGGTGGGATCTATTACATTTTCATAAGCAACTCTTATGCCACCATGTCCTGTTGCAGGAAGAATAACGATATTTCTTGAAATCTCTTCGGAACAAAGAGTACAGTAGCTAACCTCGTCACGCTGACCTGATGTTGTGCAGGTAGGTTCTATTACATTTTCATAATCAACTCCTATGTCATTATGTCCTGTGGGACGTGAATAACTACCGACATATGAGTTATTGCAATTCTTGCAGCTATAAATTGTATATCCATCTGCTGTACAAGTGGGAGCTACTACAACTTCGTTATAATCATGGGATGCAAGGTTTGTATAGTTGCTCTGATAACTGTAGTCACAATTCCTACAGCTGTAAATTGTATATCCCTTTGCTGTACAGGTGGAAGCTACAACATATTCGTTGTACTCGTGGGAGGCAATGTTAGTATAGTTTCCCTGATAGCTGTAGTCACAATTCATACAGCTGTAAATTGTATATCCCTTCTGTGTACAAGTGGAAGCTACTACAACTTCGGTGTACTCGTGAGCTCCACTGGACACATAATTGTCCTGATATTTGTAATCACAATACTTACAGATATACAATGTATATCCGCGAGCTTCACAAGTAGCAGGAATTATATACTCGTTGTAATCGTGGGAAAGCTTATCTGTATAATCATCAATATAAGAGTGTCCGCACCATTCACATGTATATGTGGTATATCCACCATCATAACAATTGGGACGTGTTACTACTCCGTGATAATTGTGATAGCAGTCCTCTTCGTATGTGTCACCACACTTTGTACATATATAGCATGTAATGTCTGTTCCGGGAACCACCTCAGACTGATAATTATGGCCGGTAGGCTCTGTATAATCACCAATTTCTTCATATCCGCAGACTCTGCAAGTAAATATGGAGTATCCGCGCTCTGTACATGTAGGCAGCGCTATTGAAATATTATAAGAGTGATCAACGGGATCCTTGTAGTTATCATTCCATGTGTCACCACACTCGAAACATGTATACGTGGTATAACCCTGACTGGTACAAGTAGGCTGTGTTATGAACTTTCTATAATTATGACCTGTTGCAGGGATTGAATGTACTGTTCTTGAAATTTCACAATTACATACAGTACAGTATATAACCTCTTCATATGAACCATCATGTTCGCAAGAGGGATTTATTCTGTTTTCTGTAACAGCTTCTCCGGGTGTATGTCCGTATGCAGGAATACTAAACCATGTTCTGGAAACCTCATTATTACATGCATTACAGTATACAACCTCTTCATATGAACCATCATATTCGCAAGAGGGATTTATTCTGTTTTCTGTAACAACATCTCCGGGGGTATGTCCGTATGCAGGAATATTAAACCATGTTCTGGAAACCTCATTATTACATGCATTACAGTATACAACCTCTTCACATGAACCATCATATTTGCAAGAGGGCTCAATTCTGTTTTCTGTAACAACATCTCCGGGGATATGTCCTGTTGCGGGAACGATTGATTCAATATAAGAATATCCGCAATAGCGGCAATCATTCTGCCAATAGCCATCCTCTGTACATGTGGGGGCATAGAATGTGTTTGTATAGTTATGTCCATAGAAGGGGCGATCTTCTTTATATGAATCACCACAGTTCTGACATTCATACTGAAAATAACCAACTATTTCACATGTGGATTCCACAATATCTGTAAGCTCATAGTTATGACCTATAGCAGGAATTGTTTCATCATAGTAGTAATCACAATTCAGACAGATATACCATCCATATCCATCCATTTCACAGCCGGGAGCAACGTACTTTCTTGCTTCAAAGTTATGACCTATGGGATCAACAAAGTTTTCTTCATAGGAATCACCACACATCTCACATAAATATCTTGTATAACCCTGACTATCGCAAGTCGGAGCAACAGTTACACTGTTATAGATGTGTCCGAGTTCAGGCACGTTATACGAATACATATCTCCACAATCGACACAAATCAAGCTTTCAAAGCCGGAGACTGTACATGTGGGAGGTATTGTCTCATACGGAATATATCTGTGCCCATATGAATAAATTGGCTCATCATACCAATCACCACAATTTGTACAAGTATAGCGCATAATACCATCCTGCTGGCAGTTTGGCACCTGTATACACTCGTCCCAATAATCGTGGCCATAGGCTGCTTCTGTTTCTTCATAGAAGTCACCGCAATAGTCACATGTCCAGCGAATTATACCATCCTCTGTACAAGTAGGCTCGGAAACATATTCGTCCCAATAGTCATGGCCCAATGCCTCTTCTGTTTCTTCATAAAAATCGCCACAGTAATCACATGTCCAGCGAATTATACCATCCTCTGTACATGTAGGCTCTGAAACATATTCGTCCCAATAGTCATGGCCATAAGCTGCTTCTGTTTCTTCGTAATAGTGGCCGCACTCACAGCAAGTATATCGAATCAAACCATCTCTTTCGCAAGAAGGTTCTATGATATATTCGCTATCGTAGTCATGACCGTAAGCTTCCTCTATTTCATCATAGAAGTCGCCGCAATAGTCACATGTCCAGCGAATTATGCCATCCTCTGTACAAGTAGGCTCGGAAACATATTCGTCCAAATAGTCGTGACCATATGCTTGCTCTATTTCATCGTAGAAGTCACCGCAATAGTCGCAAGTCCAACGGATTATTCCGTCTTCCTCACAAGTGGGCTCTTCTACATACTCATCCCAATAATCGTGGCCGTATGCATCAAAGGTTTCTATATAAGTATCGCCGCAGCGCTCACATACATGATACATATAGCCGTCTTTTGTACATGTGGGATCATAGCTATCGGTCATTACATATAAGTGATCGTAAGTGGGGATAAACTCTTCATAATAATCTCCGCAATACATACATGTATATGCAATATACCCACTATCATAACAGGTAGGCTCAAATATTTCGGTGATATAGTAGTGACTGAGAGGAGGAATAATTTGTGTATGTCTCCAGAGTTCTTCTCCACATACAGTACAGTAGATAACCTCGTCAAAGTGACCCTCAGATTCACATGTGGCACCCATTGAGTTTTCACCAACTACAGGTCCCTCAACATGTCCGAGAGGATAGATCACTTCTGTATAGGAATCGCCGCAGAAATCACAAGTATATGTTCTGCTGCCTTCGATTGTACATGTGGGCTCAATTATTTCTGTTTCAACATAATTGTGAGGATGCTCGGGGATTCCAACATATTCTATATAGAAATAATCACATACTGTGCAGCGATGCAAATAGCTATCCTGAGGACACTCAGGGCTGGCAGGGAAAAACTCAGATACCATATTATGTCCTGTGGGAGGAATCTGTTCACCATAGCTGATTCCACAATACTCACAAACATAATTTATATATCCGTTTGTTTCACATCCGGGATGCATTGAATCCATAACCACATAATTATGACCCATGGGTTCAACAAAATTATCCTCGTAGTAATGTCCGCAATATTCACAATTGTATCTTGTAAATCCGGACATTTCGCAGGTAGGCGCTACAGCTTCTGCATAATAATTATGTCCACGAGAAGGCTTTATTTCCTCATAATAGTCGCCGCAACGATGGCATGTATAGCGAATTATACCATCCTCTGTACATGTAGGCTCTATAACAACATATCTCTCATCGTATGCGTGGCCATCTCCGTACTCTACTATTACATCATAGTAATAATCGCAATTATAGCAAGCATAACGAGCTATTCTGTCCTCTGTGCAAGAGGGTGCGGAGACAAACTCCTCATAAAACTGATGATCAACAGGTGCTGTCACATCTTCATAAGAGTCACCACATTTATAGCATGTCCAGCGGATAATTCCGTTCTCTGTACATGTGGGCTCAACGATATATTCTTCATAATAATCGTGTACACATGCACCTTCAATCAAATGTACAGTTATTTCTCCGGGGGCTGCATCACCATAAAGATGGGGTCTGAAATAATATACCTCGCCTTCAACCATTATGTACGGCAGACGGAAATCCCGATTTCCATTTCCGTCATCATCATATGCCAGCTCATTTCCATATGCATCATAGAGTGTGCACTGAGTGTCAAGGTCTGAAGTTGCCGCAAAGATAAATTCGCCACTCCAGGGAGCAACAAAGCTGATTCTTATATCATCTGTATCTCTGATATAGAATGACAGGCTTTCTCCAACACCTATTGAATATTCAGGATTGCTATTGCCGATAACATTAACTGTGATATCCTTTGAATAATCAAGATATCTGATTGTTACAGTCTTATAGCCGGGAGATGATGAATCGAAATACAGCACCTCGATATGCTCAACAGGAACATGGAAAGGAACAAAGTTATCGAAATAGAGGGTCATTTCAAGACCTTCTTTATCAAATTCTTCGCCAACCATATATTCTGTTTTATAAGGTGACATAACCTCAATGTTGGTTACAGGATAAAATTCACCTAAGGAAATAAAGTGATTACCATTACTAAACGCATAATGATGAGCTTCAGAGCCGATATATGCGCTTATAGTTGTTATAGGGTCAATATATTGATAAATCATGGTGTTCATGCCACGAACAACCATAGTTGTCAGGCTGGAGTCAAAGGCTTCATACTCAATAAAAGCAACACTTTCGGGAATATCTATATAGCTGAGACTAAGACATCCCATGAATGTGCCCGTACCAATACTCTCAAGATTCCAGGGCAGCTCAACATATCTCAGCTCAGTGCAGTACTCAAAAGCGCCATAGCCTATATATGAAACACTATCGGGAATATCAACTTCCTCAAGACTTGAACAGTACATGAAAGCAGCATCGTCAATATACATAAGGTTTTCAGAGAAGGTTACATTGCGAAGGCTTGAGCAGCCGCTAAATGCTTCACTCTCTATACGCTCAACACCACAACCCATATTAACTGTTTCAAGAGATGTACATTCTAAAAAGGTTTGCTGACCTATACTTGTTACAAACTCAGGTATTTCAACACTTTTCAGATTAGGACATGTGAAGAATGCTATATTTCCTATGTGATAAACAGAATCGGGCATGTACACGTATTCAAGCATATAACATTCACGGAAAGCGCCTTCTCCGATTTTCACCACTGTTTCGGGAAGATAAATCTGGATAACATCAGAATTGTACGCAAATGCGTACTCGCCGATTTCTGTTACAGGATATCCTTTGATTTCATAAGGAACGCTTACCATGCTTTCGTGACCTGTATATCCTGTGATAATACAGTTTCCGCCATCGATATAATATTCATAAGGAGACTCACCTATCAGGGCGGGCACTATTTCATCATAAAAATATCCGCAATCATAGCAGGTCCAACGGATAATACCATCCTCATAGTCAGAGGGCGCTTTCAACCATTCATCCCAGAGGTTAGCATGATTTTCATTTGTGGGAATGATCTGGCTATAATAAGCATCACACTTAGAGCATGTCCAATAATACCAGCCCTCCTGGCTGCAAGTGGGCTCTCTCTCTACTTCTAAAATATCGAAGTTTTCGTCATTTTCGTGGTTACAAGAACTAGAATTACCTGATGAGATCTGAACAAGATAAACAGGAATATAACCTGCATGGCTCTCGTCATAAAATGAAGGCTTGAAATAATACTCTTCGCCCTCTGTCATTGAATAAACCAAACGGAAATTATATCCTTCTCCACCATCGTCATTATATTCAAGCTGAGTTCCGAAGGCATCGTAGAGATAGCATTTTGTATCCATATCGGATGTTGAAACAAAAGCATATTCTCCGTTCTCTGGAGCCATAAAGCGAACAGTTACATCAACATCGGGGCCAATATAGAACTCTGTATTTTCACCTACCCCAATTGTATGCTCAATAGGATTGGGAGCACCTGAGCCATCAATAACCTCAACAGTTATATCCTTATAATAATCAAGATATTTGAGAGTTACTGACTGAACGCCGGGCGTTGTTGAATCAAAATACAGAACCTCTATATACTCTTCGGGAACATAAATTGTAATACCATCGTCAAAGCAGAGATTCATAGAGAGTCCGGATTTGTTAAACTCCTCACCTACAACATATGTAGTTTGAGGAACGATAACTTCAATATCGTTTACATGAACTCTTTCTCCCAGGGAAACAAAATAGTTTCCGTTATCTATAGCATATACATGAGCAGTAGAGTTTGCATAAGCTAAGATAGTTGTATCACGATTTATAGCATCATAATCTATGCTTGGATGCGAACTATAGATAGTTATTTCACGAAGGTCTGAGCAAAATGCTCCGTTTTCAATATAGCTAACATTTTCGGGAATCTCGATGCTGAACAATGAGAAGCAATAGCCAAATGTATCACAGAGCACACTTGTAATATTCCAGGGAAGCTTTACATAGCTAAGACTGTTACAGCAATTGAAAGCTCTGTCGCCAATAGAATAAACATTATCGGGAATAACAGCCTCTCTCAGAAGTGTGCAACATTCAAATGCGGCACTACCGATCTCGCAAAGCATTTCAGGAAAGGTTACATATTCAAGACTTTCACAATATGCAAAAGCTTCATCGCCGATTCTCATAACATTTTCAGGAATTTCAATGCTTGTGATCAAACGGCAATTATAAAATGCCTGACGTTCAATTGATGATAACATTGAAGGAAGATCAATTGACAAAAGAGATTCGCAATTTGAAAATGCACGTTCGCCAATTGTATGAACTGAGTCGGGAATATTGATATACACCAGGTCACGGCAATTCAAAAAAGCAGCTTCGCCAATTACGGTAACTGTTTCAGGAAGATAGACTTCATTAATGTTACCGATTGAAGCAAAAGCCCCATATCCTATTTCTGTAACGATATATCCATCAATTTCCGAAGGAATATTTACAACAGAATCATTTCCATTGTAGTTTGTGATAGTACATGTGTCACCATAAACTTCATAACCAAATGGTTCTGGCTCCCACGTTACTATATCTGCGTATGATACTATGGGCGCAAACATAGACAGCACCACAGTCAGACAGATAAACAACGATATAAATCGTTTCTTTGTTGAATGAGTCATTTCAGATCTCCTTTTTTATAATTCACGTTTATATTTTTTACATTTTTTAGTATTAAAATTTTATCACAAGCAGATATAAATGTCAATGTTACATATATTGCAGGTTTTCTTTTTGTATATTTACAACAATAAAACTGCAGCTTTACCAACAAATTCAACACAGGTGATTTAGTAGGATTTAAATTACTTTAACAATAATAACACGCAAAAAAGGAGATGCTTTCGCATCTCCTTTTCTATATGCAAATTTATCTTGCAACCTCTTCCATAATGAAGGCTTCAAGAATATCGCCTTCCTTAAGGTCGTTAAACTTATCAAGACCAATACCACATTCGTAGCCTGTCTGAACTTCCTTAACGTCGTCCTTAAATCTCTTAAGAGAGGAGATCTTATCCTCAAAGATAACAACGCCATCACGAACAACGCGAATATTTGCGCTTCTTGTGATATAGCCGTTCTGAACATAAGAACCTGCGATAACGCCAACGTTAGGAACTCTGATTGTCTGACGAACTTCTGCCTGACCGAGAAGCTTTTCAACAAACTCAGGAGCAAGCATACCCTTCATAGCAGCTGTGATCTCTTCGATACAATCGTAGATAATACGATATGTTCTGATATCAACACCCTTGTTTTCAGCAGAATCAATAGCACCACGGTCGGGACGAACGTTAAAGCCTACGATGATCGCATTGGATGCATCAGCAAGCATAACGTCGCTTTCTGTGATACCACCTGCTGCAGAATGGATAACACGAACACGAACCTCATCGTTGGAGATCTTTTCAAGGGACTGCTTAACAGCCTCAGCGCTACCGCCAACGTCTGCCTTAACGATAATGTTAAGATCCTGAACGCCTTCCTTGATCTGAGCAAAGAGATCTTCAAGGTTAACCTTAGCGTTTGCCTTGAACACTTCTTCCTTTGCCTTTGCCTTACGCTGATCAGCAAGAGTTCTTGCCATTCTTTCGTCTTCAACTGCGTTGAATTCGTCACCGGACTGAGGAACCTCAGAAAGACCGATGATCTCAACAGGAACAGAAGGACCTGCCTCCTTGAGAGCCTTACCTGTGTGGTCTGTCATTGCTCTTACACGGCCAACAGATGTGCCTGCGATAACGATATCACCGCCTCTGAGAGTACCATTCTGAACAAGAACTGTTGCAACAGGGCCTCTACCCTTATCAAGCTTAGCCTCGATAACGATACCCTTTGCGCGTCTTTCGGGGTTAGCCTTGTATTCCTTAACCTCTGCAATAAGAAGAACGCTTTCAAGAAGGTCTTCAATACCCATTCTTGTTACAGCAGAAACGGGAATGCACATAACATCACCGCCCCATTCTTCAGGAACGAGGTTATAGTTTGTGAGCTCTGTTTTAACTGCATCGGGGTTAGCTGTGGGCTTATCCATCTTATTGATAGCAACGATGATTTCAACGCCTGCAGCCTTAGCATGGTTGATAGCTTCAACTGTCTGGGGCATGATACCGTCGTCTGCAGCAACAACGAGGATTGCAATATCTGTTGCCTGAGCACCACGTGCACGCATTGCTGTGAACGCTTCGTGACCGGGAGTGTCAAGGAATGTGATATCCTTGCCACCGATATTAACTCTGTAAGCACCGATATGCTGTGTGATACCACCTGCTTCTCCGCTTGTTACGTTTGTATGGCGGATAGCGTCAAGAAGGGATGTTTTACCATGGTCAACGTGTCCCATTACGCAAACAACAGGTGCTCTTTCTACCTGGTTTTCATCTGTATCCTCTTCCTCATTGAAGAGCTTTTCTTCGATTGTTACAACAACCTCACGAGTTACCTCAGCGCCAAGCTCGTCAGCGATAAGATAAGCTGTGTCAAAATCAATGATCTGGTTAACTGTTGCAAGAGTGCCCATAAGCATAAGGCGCTTAACAACCTCTGCAGCTGTTACCTTAAGGCGAGATGCAAGCTCGGAAACGGAGATTTCATCAGGAACTGTGATCTTGAGAACCTGCTTCTTAGCCTGCTGCTCCTTACGGAGACGCTCCATAGCGCTGTTTTCCTTATTGCGATTCTTAGAAGAACGCATATCACGTGTGTTCTGCTTCTTAAGCTTCTGCTTATTGGAAGAATTGTCGCGATGGAAATCGGGAGCGAATGTTTCAAGGCGCTCGTCGTATTTGGAAAGGTCAACAGAGTTAGCTCTTGTGTCTACAACTCTTGTTGTGCCTGTACGCTTACGCTCATTTGCAGGAGCTGCAGCCTTCTGCTTCTGCTTACCCATTGTGGAAGCATCGGGAATATAGCTGCGGTTCTGGTTCTGAGACTCTGCGGGGCGGTTCTGCTGAGGAGCGCCCTGAGGCTTAAGATTGTTATTGTTTCTTCTGTCTCTGTTATCTCTGTTGTCTCTGTTATCTCTATTGTCTCTATTGTCAAAACGCTGATTATTCTGACGGTTATCCTGAGGGCGTCCATCATTCTTACGATCAGCAAAGCGATCGTTCTTCTGAGGTCTGTCCTGACGGTTATCAGGTCTTGCATCCTGTCTGTTATTATTCTGCTGGGGCTTAGCAGGGCGCTGATCCTTCTGATCTCTGCCTTCAGCCTTTGCCTTAGCCTTTTCTTCTTTAGCCTTAGCCTCAGCCTCTGCTCTTGCCTTAGCTGCAGCTGCCATCTTCATAAGAGCAGCATCCTTTTCAGCATCAAGGTTAGCTGTGCCGATCTTAGCCTTAGCTTCTGCTTCAGCTTTAGCCTTTGCTTCTGCCTCAGCCTTTGCTTTAGCTTCTGCTTCAGCCTTAGCCTTTGCCTCAGCCTCTGCCTTTGCCTTTGCAGCAGCTTCTGCCTTTGCCTTTTCATCAGCAGCCTTCTTAGCTTCTGCCTCTGCTTCTGCATTGACCTTCTTTACAGAAGGAATATTTGTTTTACCATGAACATATCCGTCAATATCGGAGATCTGGTTATCCTTTGTCAATTTATCTAAAAAGAGATTGAATTCGTCAGCTGCAAGAACTGTTGTTGTCTTTTTGCCACCGAGATTATTCTCTTCAAGAACTGCAATGAGATCCTTGCTCTTCATATCAAGGTCTTTTGCAAGCTGATTAATACGGGACATCGGGGCTTGTGCCATATTGTTATCACCTGTTCCCCACTACTATTTGGGGATCCTTTCGTTGCTTATAGCTGAAGTGTTAATTCTTCAATTTTTTCCGCCAACCCCTTGTTTGTTATAGCGCAGGCGGCACAAAGAGAGCTTTTTCCAAGAGCATCGGAAAGCTCTGTCATTGTGAGATCAAGCTTTATAAGCTTAACTTTATAGAAATCGCATTTATCGGTTACCTGCTTTTGTGTTCTTACAGAGGCATCGCTTGCAAGAAGCATCAGGTTGACCTTTGCGGAATTTTTTCTGATTGCGCTAAGGGCAAGCTCACTGCCGCAAACGGCAGATCGTGATGCTGCGCAAAGTCCTAAATATTTACAAAGCTGAGCCTTCATTTATTCTCAGCCTCCCATAATGTGATCTCTTCTTCAAGAGCAGAAAGCAATTCTTCGGGAATCTCGCATTCAAGATTTGTTTTGAATCTGTTTGCCTTTCTCGCCTTTTTGAAGCACTGAGAGCTTTTGCACACATATGCGCCGCGTCCGCTTTTCTTTCCTGTGAAATCAAGTGAAACATCTCCTTCAGGACTTCTCACAACTCTGATAAGGTCCTTTTTGGGAAATGACTGTCCGCATCCTGTGCATTTTCTTTCGGGGATCTTTTTAACCTTAGGGGCTTTATTTGCGCTCACTGTCAGTTACCCTTAATATCTATCTTATAGCCTGTAAGTCTTGCAGCAAGGCGGGCATTCTGTCCTTCCTTACCGATTGCAAGAGAAAGCTGATCTGCAGGAACAACAACAGATGCGCTTCTTTCGCCAACAAGCTCAACGCTTGTTACCTCAGCAGGAGAAAGCGCTGCTGCAATGAATTCTGCGGGATCTTCGGAATATTCAATAATGTCGATTTTCTCACCTCTGAGCTCGTCTACGATCTCAGCAATACGGCGACCTCTTTCACCGATACAGGCTCCAACAGCCTCAACATTTTCATCTCTGGAGTAAACTGCCAGCTTGGAACGGCTGCCTGCCTCACGGGAAATATTGTGGATGATAACTGTGCCATCCTGAATTTCGGGGATCTCCATTTCGAAGAGACGCTTTACAAGATTGGGATGAGTTCTGGAAAGAGTTACGATGGGACCTGCCATGCTCTCTCTCTTAACTTCTGTTACGAATACCTTGATTCTATCGCCAACCATGAATGTTTCGCCGGGAATCTGTTCGGATTCAGGAAGAACAGCCTCGCTTGTGCCTGTGTCAATAACAATTGAGCCCTCAGAGTCTGCTGTTTTTGTTACAACAGCTGTGATAACCTCTTCACGCTTCTTTTCATATTCACGGATCATGCTGGAGCGCTCTGCTTCACGGATACCCTGAATAATAACCTGCTTAGCTGTCTGTGCGCTGAGACGGCCGAACAGCTTAGTTTTAACTTCCTTTTCAACTACGGAACCGATAACGTGGCGGCGGCTGATTGCCTTTGCTTCTTCAAGAGAGAGCTGAGTTGCAGGATCTTCTACAACCTCAACAACTTCCTTGCACTCGTAAACCTTAACGTCCTTCTTTTCGGGATTGATAACAACACGAACGTTTGCTGTGCCGTATTCCTTCTTGAAAGCGCTGATAAGAGCTGCTTCTACTTTTTCTATCATATAAGCCTTCGGGATACCCTTGGTTTTTTCAAGGAGATCAAGGGCATTGAAAAATTCCTGATTCATTTTTTCTGTTACCTTTCTGAGAAGATTATATTATAAAATTACCAATCGAAAACTGTTGCAAGCTTTGCGCAAGCAGATTTTTCAAGAGTTACCTCTTCGCCTTCAACATCAAGAGTGAATGTTTTATCGTCTGCCGCAGCAAGAATACCTGTAAGCTTTTTCTGCCCATTGATGGGAGCATAAAGCTTTGCCTCAACCTTTTCACCCATGCAATATTCATAATGCTCAGGGCGGCTGATGGTTCTTTCAACTCCGGGGGATGAAACCTCGAGTCTGTAAGCTACCTCAATGGGATCAGCCTCATCGAGAACGGGGTCGATAGTTCTGTGCATTTTTTCACAGTCTTCAATATCGATTCCCTCTTCCTTGTCGATTGTGATACGGAGCACCATTTCAGCGCCTTCCTTCACATATTCAACATCCCAAAGCATATAGCCAAGCTCGTCAGCTATAGGCTCAAGAAGATCACGGACTGTGCCTGCAATGTTTTTCTTCTGTTTTTCCATCGTTACCTCTTCTTTTAATAAAACAATTTTAAAACAAAGAGTGGGTTCTTCTGAAACCCACTCCTTTAATCTTAATATTCTTTCTATAATGCAGTATATCACGCATTAAATAAAAAATCAATAGTTTTTAAAAAATATTTTAATGAATGTATGTGTTACAATTGTAGGTGAGGATATATCCGCCCAAACGAAAAGCCGATGCATCGCATCGGCTTTTTTTATTAAATCAATAGCAATCAACTGCGTCCTTATAGAACTGGTCCATTTCTTCCTTTGTGGAGAAGTTTGCAACGTACATCTGGTTGCCCATTGCGCCTGCAAGAGCATCGGGAATACGCTCAACCATCTTCATATTTGCGCCATACTTAGCCATAAGAGCATTATGATCAAGAACAAAGTTCTTTCCATCTCTACGGCCTGCATATGCGCAGTAGAAATGCTCACCCTGAGGCATCATTGTGGAGCCATATGCGATCATATCAGCCCAGATCTTATAAACGTTTGTGGAGTTTGCAAAGTTGATCATATCAGGTGTGAAGCCACCGCAGGGACGCATATTAACCTCAAGGGCAATAACGTCGCCCTTCTTACCGAGACCTTCCTGATCCTGTGTGAGACGGAAGAACTCAAAGTGAACAAAGCGGCTCTTAACGCCAAAGCTCTTAACTGTTGCGCGACCTGCTTTTCTTGTATCCTCAGGAAGATCCTTAAGGATATAATAGCAGCTGTTATCCTGATTATTAACGATATCCATAATGGAGTCGGGAGTTACGTTACCTGTTTCGAAAATAGGATTACCCTCGCCATCAATAATAGCATCATAGGAGTTAACTGCAGCGTGAACAAACTCTTCCATGATATAGGGAACTTCCTTGGGATAGCTTTCGTAGAAGCTTACGAGATCCTCATCGCAGGAAAGCTTATATGTAGCAGCTGCGCCAACGCCGTTATCGGGCTTAACAACAACAGGATAGCCAACCTTGTCAAGGAACTCTCTGCAGCCCTCAAGGGACTCAACGATATAATAACGAGCAACGGGAATGCCTGCTGCCTCATAGTATGCCTTCATCTTGGATTTATGCTTGATGCGCTCCATATCGGAAACCTGGAAGCCGCTTGTGATATTGAAATCTGTACGAAGCTGAGCGTCCTTCTCAAGCCAATATTCGTTATTGGATTCAAGCCAGTCGATCTTGCCGTACTTGAACGCAAAGAAAGCAACTGCACGATAAACCTCATCATAGTTTTCGAGGCTGCCAACCTTATAGTATTCGTTAAGGCTGTCCTTCAGCTCGGGCTTAAGCTCATCATAGGGAGCCTCACCGATACCGAGAACGTTCATACCATTGTTCTTCAGCTCCTTGCAGAACTGCCAATAGTTTGTGGGGAAGTTAGGTGAAATAAAGATAATGTTTTTCATTATTTAGTCCTCCAGAAGTTTAGGAATGAAGTATTCAACCTGCTTATACCACCAATCCCAGTCGTGAGCAACATCGTTGCCCCAAACATCAACCCAGATATTGATTCCCTTGGAATTGAAGATGTCACGCAGGCGAAGTGTTGAATCGGGGATTTCCCATGCACCTGTACCAACGCAAACGATACCCTTGCCGCTGTTATATTTTTCAATATAAGGATGGTCTGCAACCATATTATCCATATAATGAACGGGAGAGTTTGCATAAACAAGCTCGTCCATATAACTGCCAAAGCCATAGTTGGAATCAAAGATACCGCTGAGAGCCAGTGTTCCACGAACTGTGTCGGGGAAGCGGAGGAAAAGATTGAGAGCATGTGTTGCGCCAAGACTGCAACCGAATGTTACAACATCTCCTCTTCCTGTGCGCTCTCTGAGCATAGGAATTGCTTCATTTATAATATAGCTAACCCACGCTTCGTGACGGCGGATGCGGTCATAAGCGGGAGTGTAGTTATCGGAATAAGTTTCCTTATCAATTGTATCAATTGCAAGGATTGTTACAAGTCCTGCCTCAATATAAGGGCCCCAATATTCTGTCATCTTAAAATTTTCAAAGTCAAAGAAGCGACCATCCTGACAAGGAATGAAAAGAACAGGCTTGCCGCCGTGACCATAGAATTTGCATTCCATATCACGCTGAAGAGCGTTAGAATATGTTTTAATATATTGTGTTTCCATTGTATTCTCCTGAATTTACTTATACAAAAGTGTGTTTATAACAAAAGGAAGCTGCTTTTCCCAGCTCGCCTCACAATGTTCTCCGTTTGGAACAACACGGAAGGTGAGGAAAGCTCCCTTTTCAAAAAGCATCGCTGCAACCTTACGGAGCCTCACTGCCATATTTTTATGATTAGACATTTCTTTTGAGCCATAGTCCATATAAATAACAGTGCCGGGCTTGATGTCAGCTTCTGTGATAAGGCGATCAAGCTCCCTGGGCGAAACCCAAACTGAAGGTGAAAGGCATGCCGCGCGGGAGAAGACTCTGTTATATTTAAGAACTGCATAAAGGCTCATCAGGCCGCCCATTGAGCTGCCTGCAATGAATGTGTTATTTCTGTTTTTTATTGTAGGATAATTTGCATCAACGAAGGGCTTGAAAACCCTGACAAACCATCTCATTGTCAATTCACCCTTGCCTTCAACACGACCGACTGACGGTCTTGAAAAAGTATAGGGAGAATATTCCGAAAGTCTGCCGTTATTGGGCGAATGGTTACACTCAACTGCGGCAACAATAAGCGGAACATCATTTTCCTCAAGATACTTAAGCAACCCCCAGCTTTTTCCATAGGTTGCGTCCTCATCAAAGAACACATTATGTCCATCAAACATATAAAGAACAGGATATTTGCCTTTTTTATCGGGACAATAAACATAAGCAAAGCGGGGCTCATCCCCTGTGAGATGCGGCAAGGTTACTTCAAACTTATCTATCATAAACAAACTCCTTTTTAGAAAAAGTCAGTATATAATACCCTGCAAGAAGCATAAGATATGCATAAAATATGCACAAGTTGCCGCACGGGATTAGAAATAACGCAAAATACATTACTATACTTTATTTTACTAAATTTATTTGCAAATTTCAACCATTTTTGAAATTATTATCATCATTATACAAAGTTTTATCAATAAAGCAATATTTTACAGATTCATTTATCCTTTTTTTCAACAAAAGCAAATCTATTGACAATTTTTCCCTCAAATTCAACAGTTTCATTCCACATAGAAGCAGGGCGTACCCAGCATTTCCCGTTTTCAACATTTTTATATACAACCATTTCCTCAAGGGTTTCGCTATGAAGCGCTATATCCACAACCTCATATATGCCACCCTTGAAATGACGATATATTCCTTTTTTAATTTCCATATTATGTATCTCCATTATAAATCGTATGGGAGGTTATTATCCTCCTTATAAAAGGCAGTATGTAAAAAGAGGAGGTATCCCCCCTCTTTTTCACAATGTTTTAGCTGTGAGCTTAATGATTTTTGCCATATTATCAGGCTGAACCTTTGCCTCGTGCGCCGCTTTGTTTCGGCGGATAGCTCCGCATTTTGTGCATTTATGGATGATTATATATCCTTTTTTGGCATCGGGCACTGCAGAAACAGGCTCCATCAGAGCCATACATTCGCTGGCACGATCACCGGGGTTTTCGTCCAAATGGCGAGACCACAAGCAAAATGGGCAATGATTTCTTGATGTATACCCAAGAGGTTCAACCTCTTTGCCGCAATGTCCACAGACAAAGCCGCTATCATTCTTGGTAAATCTTTTCTGATCCATTATATCAGCTTAAACTCCGTGCCGTCCTTAGTATCCTTAATAGCAACGCCCATAGCTGTAAGCTCACCTCTGATCTCGTCTGCTCTAGCATAGTCCTTAGCCTTTTTAGCCTCAAGACGCTCTGCAATAAGCGCTTCGATCTTTGCAAGAAGCTCGGGATCAATATTTGACATAGCGTTTGCTTCTCTTACCTTAGCAGCTGCAGAAAGAAGATTAAGACCCATAACATAGTCGATCTTATCAAGCGCTGCAAGCTTATCAGCATCAGCCGCATCTGTTTTAAGAATATCGTAAATCGCAGTTACCGCAAGGGATGTGTTCATATCATTATCCATAGCCTCACCAAAACCACGGCAAAGCTCAGCAACATTCGCTTCGTTTGCTTCTCCGGGATTGAGCTGCGCAATTCTTGCAATCAGCTTATCATAAGCGATCTTTGCATTATCAAGATTTTCATATGTGAACACAAGGCTCTTTCTGTAGTGAGACTGGAGGCAGAAGAAACGATAAACAATAGGATCATAGCCCTTAGACTCAAGGAGAGAAACTGTGAGGAACTCACCCTTGGACTTACTCATCTTACCACTGTTTGTGTTAAGATGGAGCACATGGAACCAATAGTTACACCACTTATGACCAACAAACGCCTCGCTCTGAGCGATTTCGTTTGTGTGGTGAGGGAATGCATTATCAATACCACCACAGTGAATATCAAGATATTCACCGAGATGCTTCATGGAAATGCAGGAGCACTCAATATGCCAGCCGGGATAGCCAACGCCCCAGGGGCTGTTCCACTTAAGCTCCTGATCATCAAACTTACTCTTTGTGAACCAAAGAACGAAGTCTGCCTTATTCTTTTTGTTTTCGTCCTTCTCAACGCCCTCACGAACGCCATCCTGAAGATCTTCCTCTTCAAAATTATGGAAGGCATAATAATTATCAAGCTTAGATGTGTCGAAATAGATATTTCCGCCTGCCTCATAAGCATATCCCTTTTCAAGAAGGCCTTTGATAACCTTGATGAATTCGCCAATGCACTTTGTTGCGGGCTCAACTACATCGGGGCGCTTGATATTAAGTTTGCGGCAATCCTCAAAGAAAGCATCTGTATAGAACTTTGCAATTTCAAGAACAGTTTTGTTCTCTCTCTTTGCGCCCTTGAGCATTTTATCCTCGCCCTCGTCAGCATCACTTGTAAGATGTCCAACGTCGGTGATATTCATAACGCGCTTAACATCATATCCAACATAGCGCAGATATTTTTCAAGCACATCCTCCATAATATAGGAACGGAGATTGCCTATGTGAGCAAAGTGATAAACTGTGGGGCCGCAGGTGTACATAGACACCTTGCCGGGCTCATGGGGGACAAACTCCTCTTTTTCGTGACTGAGTGAATTATACAATTTCATTTGTTTTTCTCCTTTTGCCTTCTCCAGAAAGAGAAGGTGGACCACTTGCAATTAATAAAAAAACTGTATTTCCTCATATTTGCAATGGTCTGTATAAATTAAAAAATTATAGATCAATCCTCATATACCGGCTTTGACATAAAGAAATAAGCTGTAAAAACAAGCACAAAGCCGATTGAAAGGGCCATCAGCATCCAATTGACAACAGGAAGATTCATATCCATATATTCATAAAGGAAGCTGGTGGAATTAAAGCCTGCGTGCAGGAATATACACGGCCAGAGGCTTTGACATTTTTCATAAAGCAACACCATAATGATTCCAAGCACCGCCGCATACACCACCTGATGAGCTCCACCGCTATGGGCAAGGCCAAACCAGAGCGCTGAAAGCAGCATTGCCGCCACCTGAGGCATTGCTTTTTTCATTCTTGTATAGATAAGTCCTCTGAAAAGCAGCTCTTCAACAACGGGAGTTGCTACAGCAGTTGCAAGAAACACAGAAAATGTTGATGCATTGCCAAACATATAATTATAAACCTTTTCACTTTCAACTGCCTTTTCTGCAATTGAGGGAATTGCCGCACTTACAATACTGACAACAAAAACCACAGCTATCTGAAGCGCAATGCCAAACACAAAGGATGCGGGAAGTGATGCAAAATGCGTTTTTTTCAGACCTGTTTCATCTGAAAATTTCTTTTTTCGCACAGCATATATAAGCCAATATAAAGCTACAAGAGCAATATATCCAAAAAACATCACATAGCTATAGCTCTGAGAAAAGGAATCCCAATAAAAATCGCTGAGGCCCATATAGCCTGCAGGGTCCACAATATTTCCTTTGCCTGCAAGAGCACTTGCTATCACAGCAGAATAAGCTGACTGCATAATCATTATAAGTCCGTAAAACATAGCATAAAAGCCTGCGCACTTAAGCATTGTAAGCACAAATGAGCCTACTCTTGAGGGCTGCTTTTTAACATATCCTACTTTTGCTCCGCATACGGCGCAAAACTGCTGGTTTTCAAAGGGCAAAGGATTTCCGCAATATCTGCAGTACATACTTTTCTCCTCTATTTAGCCTCAAGCTCTTTAATTTTAGCTTCAAGCTCTCGCATTTTGCGCTGAATTGCGCAAATATCCTGAGAAACAGGGTCGGGAATATGAACCTGGTCAAGGTCAACCTCTGTTTTCTTGCCTGCAACTCTTACAACGTGAGCAGGAATACCAACAGCTGTTGCATTTTCAGGAACAGGCCCAAGAACAACTGCGCCTGCCGCAATCTTTGCGCCATCGCCAACTGTGAAGTTACCAAGCACCTTAGCTCCTGCGCCAACCATAACGTTATTACCGAGAGTGGGGTGACGCTTGCCTGTGTCCTTACCTGTACCGCCAAGAGTTACTCCCTGATAAAGAGTGCAATTATCACCGATAATAGTTGTTTCACCGATAACAACTCCGCTTCCATGGTCAATAAACAGACCCTCTCCGATAGTTGCACCGGGATGGATCTCAATACCTGTCAGAAATCTTGCAGACTGAGAGATAAAGCGGGCTGTTGTGTACATTTTTCTCTTATAGAATTTATTTGAAACTCTATATGCCAGAATTGCATGAAGGCCGGAATAAAGCAATGCCGCCTCTGCTCTGCTTTTAACAGCAGGGTCTCTCTGGCAGATAGCATCAATATCCTTTTTTATTTCATCTGCAAAGGTTACAACGCCTTCGGGAAGCTTGCGGGCAACCTTGACAAGCGCTTTTTCAGCCTCTGCACGATTTAATTCGATTTTTAATTTCATTTTGCCTCCTTCCCTTCGAATAAACTGAAGGTTAAGGTTAGATTTTTATAAAGATAAGAGCCAAAATCAAAGCTCAGCTTCATAATTTTCGCTTTTCTTATCTTTTTAAACCAAACAAATCACTGGTTTGGTGTGGCCACCTCTTCGTCTGTGCGCACCATAACGCCATCTTCAAAATAGCCATCTTTATAAATGCGTCCATCGGTCCACTGATATGTGCCAATGCCCCACATTGTGTTATTTTTGAATTCGCCTGTATAATTTTCGCCGCTTGCCCAGATATAAGTGCCTTTTCCGCATCTTACGTCATTTTCAAAGCCACCTTCATATTTGTCGCCGTTGGCATAAATATAAACGCCTTCGCCGTGCTTCTTATCAGCGACATATGTTCCTGTGAAGGAAGAACCGTCTGCCCACTGCATCTTGCCCTCGCCCCCTTTTCTGTCAGCAACATAATAGCCTTCATAATAAGAGCCATCACTCATAGTATATTTGCCGAAGCCGTTTTTAAGTCCTTTGCTGAATGAACCTTCATAAATATCTCCATTGGGGAATGTGAGCTTGCCCTCGCCTGTTGCTTCGTCGGCAACAAACTCGCCCTCATAAACTCTGCCATCGGAAAATGTGAGCTTTCCTTTTCCGTGGCGAACAAGGTCCTTTGTTTCACCCTCGTATTTATCTCCGTTGGAATATTCTATAATTCCTGTTTCTGTGTTGACAGAAGCAGAAAGCCCATCCTTTATGTTGCCCTTGCCGCTGAAGGTCATTCTTCCGCTTTTGGGCTGGCCCTGGACATCAACCATACCAACAAATGTTACGGAATATCCGTCCTTAAAATTATATTTTGTATATCTGAAGCCTATAAAATACAGAACGCCCACCACAAGCGCAATTGCCGCCACCATACAAACCAAAGTTACAATAACATTAGTTCTGCCGCTGAAGCCGCTTTTAAGCTTTCTTTTTTTGGTCACTTTCTTTTCGCTCACTTCTATGACGTTCCTTTCTTTTGGTTTTTACAGATTTTTATACATTGTGATAACAGAATCCACAAGCTCAAGAATATAAGGAATGCATCTGATAGCCACAACAGCAACCACAAATGCGGCAACTATTCCTATAGCAACAGATATAAGGGATGTTCCCTTTTCTGTATATCTTAGCTCCGCCTGAATGCGCTTTTCTTCAAGAATATAGAATCTTGCTGTTTTGGCATCGTATTTCTTTTTTCTCTCAATGTTGAAAAAACGACGAAGCCCGCAAACAAAAGCAGATTCCTTTTCTGCCTTTATCTCACATTCCTCAGGATTTGCTATTTTCACATATTTTGTGAGAGCTCTGTCGCAGCAAACAGCATTGAAACGCACAGCATCTGCGCGAATTCCTGTTTCGCTGAGCTTCAGAGCCTTTTCAGGGCAGTTTGCCCCCTTTTTAACAAGGGAGCGAACAACTGCGCCAAGATATGTTTTATTATAATACGAAAGAATACCTGCTATAACAAAGCCTGCAAAAATACCCCAGATAATTATAGGCAGGGTTGTTACAGGATTGTCAAAGGTAAAATTCTCGTAGAATGCTGCAAGAGTTACACTCATCGCTCTCAGTCACGACGAAGAACGTCTACTCCGAGATACTTGCGGAGAACATCAGGAACGTTTACGCTGCCGTCAGCGTTCTGGTTCTGTTCAACGATTGCAGGAAGAATACGGCTTGTTGCAAGGCCGGAACCATTAAGTGTATGAACGAACTCTGTCTTATTGGAACCATCTCTCTTGAAACGGATGGAACCACGACGCGCCTGATAATCACGAGCGTTGGAAACGGAAGAAACTTCCTTATAGCCATCCATTGAAGGAATATGAATCTCAACGTCGTATGTTCTTGCCATAGATGCAGAGCAGTCTGCAGCTGCAAGCTTAACTGTTCTGAAGTGGAAGCCAAGCCCCTTAACGAGAGCTTCTGCCTTACCAACCAGCTCTTCAAATGCTGCATCGGAATCTTCAGGCTTTGTATACTGAACCATTTCAACCTTATTGAACTGGTGTCCTCTTACCATACCTCTTTCGTCAGCACGGTAGGATCCTGCTTCACGACGGAAGCAAGGTGTGTAAGAAATATACTTACGGGGCAGGTCTGCCTCTGTAAGAATTTCATCACGATGGAGAGAAACAAGAGCTGTTTCTGCTGTGGGAAGCATAAAGAGACGGCGCTCATCTTCCTTTTCTCTTTCAAGCCAATAAACCTCATCCTTAAACTTGGGGAACTGGCCTGCTGTCTGGCCGCACTCATAACCAAGCATATGAGGAACGAGAACGAGCTCGTAGCCATCAGCAAGGTGAGTATCAATAAAGTAGTTAAGAAGCGCCCATTCAAGACGTGCGCCCATTCCACGATAGATCCAGAAGCCGTTACCGGAAAGCTTTGTGCCTCTCTTATAGTCGATAAGTCCAAGATCTGTACAAATATCTACATGGTTCTTAGGCTCAAAATCAAAGCTGTGAGGCTCGCCGAAATAACGAACAGGTTCGTTGTTTTCCTTGCCGCCGGGCTTAAGGTCTGTATCGGGAAGATTGGGAAGACCAAGCATAAGCTCGTTGTATTCTGTTTCAATTTCAGCAATACGAGCATCGTTGGCCTTAATATCAGCAGCAAGCTCCTTCATCTTTGCGAAAACGGGAGCAACATCTGCGCCCTCCTTCTTAAGACGAGGAATATCCTTATTAACTTTGTTCTGCTCTGCCTTCTTTGCCTCGTTTTCGGAAATCATAGCACGACGCTGAGCATCAAGCTCAACAATGCGCTCAACCTCTGCTCTTGCTTCCTTGCCCTTAGCTGCAAGACGGGCAATAACATCTTCTGTATTTTCTCTTATAAGCTTAATATCTAACATTTTGGTTTTACTCCTAAATTTATACTGAACTAACTAATATATATTTTGTCAAGCTTTTTTGAAAAGCTTGCATGGTGCACTTAACAAATCACTCCGCTGTTATATCCTCACCGCAGAGGATTGAAAGCAATTTTTCAAGGTCGCCATCGCCGCCATATTCAATGGAAACGGTTTTTCTCTGGCCCTTTGTCTGAATCTTGCAATATCTTCCTGTGAGACCTGTTACCTTTTTTTCAAGTTCAGCAACATAATCTACCTTAACAGGAACTATTTCCTCTTCTTCCTTTTCAGGCTTGTTTGCTTTGCGAACAAGAGCCTCAGCCTCACGAACAGAAAGGCTGTTGTTAATGATCTTTTCAGCAAGAGTTCTCAGCTTTGAGCGATCACGAAGACCAAGAAGAGCCTTACAATGACCTGCGCTCAGCTTATCACTCTGAAGAAGATCGGAGATCTCCTCGGGGAGATCAAGAAGGCGAAGAGAATTTGCAATTGAGCTGCGGGATTTGCCGAGTCGGCCTGCAACATCCTCCTGAGTCAGCTCAAACTGATCTATCAATGCTCTATAAGCCTTTGCTTCTTCATAGGCATTAAGATTTTCTCTCTGAATATTTTCTATAAGCGCTATCTGAGCAGTTTTCAGATCGTCTGCCTCCATAACGATTGCGGGAATCTCTGTGAGACCTGCAAGCTTAGATGCTCTCCATCTGCGCTCACCTGCAATTATCTGATAAAATCCGCCTTCAACCTCTCTTACAAGAATAGGCTGAAGAACTCCGTTTGCTGCAATTGAATCTGCAAGCTGTGAAAGCGCTTCATTATCAAAAACTTTTCGGGGCTGATCGCTTTTGGGCTCAACGCTTGAAATGCGAAGACTTGTTACTCCGCTTCCGTCGCTCTCAATTGAATTATCGTCAAAAATAAAATCAAGACCACGTCCCAGACCTGTTTTCTTTGCCATAATTCTCCCCCTTACATTACTCTTTCAACAAGCTCTTTTGCAACATTCTGATATGCAAGAGAGCCCTTTGAATATTTATCATGATAATAAATGGGCTCGCCGAAGCTGGGTGCCTCAGACAGTTTAACACTTCTTGTGATAGATGTCTTGAAAAGCTTGTCGCTGTAATATTTTTTCAATTCCTCCATAACCTGCGCTGAAAGATTGAGTCGGCCGTTATACATTGTTATAAGAATACCTGTTACTGTCAGGTTCTTATTATAAAGCTGCTTCACCTTTTTGATGGAGAACATAAGCTGTGAAAGGCCCTCAAGCGAATAATATTCGCACTGCATGGGGATAATAACGCCGTCAGAGCAGGAAAGCGCATTTACTGTGAGCATTCCAAGTGACGGAGGGCAATCGGTGAAAACAAAATCATAATCATCGTAAAGCGGCTCAAGCACTCGCTGAAGCGCACTCTCTCTGTGCTCCATTTCAAGAAGCTCTATTTCTGCGCCTGCAAGCTCAATAGTTGCAGGAATTATAGATAAATTGGAATATTCAGTTTTGATAACGGAAAGGCGTGGATCATAATATCCGAGAAGCGCTCCGTACATAGAATAACGAAGTCCTTTTTTATTTACACCAACTCCGCTTGTACTGTTGCCCTGAGGGTCAAGGTCACAAAGAAGCACTCTGTAGCCGAGAGCCGCCACACATGCAGCAACGTTAACGGCAGATGTTGTTTTTCCAACGCCGCCCTTCTGGTTTGCAAATGATATAATAATAGGTTTTGACAACTGAATTCCTCCATATACAATTACTCATAATGATTATATATTTTTTGCCGCCTATTGTCAACATAATTCGTGGCTAAATTACTCACCACACGAAAAGAAACCACACTATTTATTGCTTGTATATTGCAACAAAGCTGCTGTAAATTAACAGTTGGACAAAGTGTTCTCATTAAAACTTGCGCATACGAATATAAGCGAAGCCTTTGATCATACCAAATCCCTGCTTAACCATACCGTTCATAATCAAAAAGGAGGTCGTAAGACCTCCTTTTTTAAGCTTTATTCAGTTACCTTGATAACAACAGCAGATTCGGGAGCGAGTGTACCATTAAAGGGCTCTCCTGTGATGGCATTTACGCCCACAACTCCGCAATTTGCGTTTGTTTTATTAACGTTTGCTGCAATGATCAGCTTTTCATCGCCATTCCAGCGTTCAAACATTATAAATCCTCTGTTATATCTCAATACCTTGAAATAGCCCTCTGAAAGCACCTTTTCACGCTGACGCATTGCGCCAAGGCTCTTGTAATGCTCCACAAGGTCGTTCTGTTCATTGCCCCAAGGGAATGTTGAACGGCAGAAGGGATCGTGATAGCCCTCAACACCTGCTTCATCTCCATAATATACAGAAGGAACACCATAAACTGTATACTGTATAACTGCAGCAACCTTCAGGAGCTTTATTGCGCGCTCTCTGTTTTCAGGACTCATTTTACGAACTGAAAGCTCGCTGTTTGAAAGCCCCAAGGCTTTATGTCCGCCATCTCCCAGCTCGCTGAGAATTCTGCCTGTGTCATGTGTGCCCACGATATTCATAAGGCTATCGCTGACACATTTGGGATATGATGCATAAAGAGTTGTGAGAGTGTTAGCAAGGTCGGAAGAGTTTCCGCTAAGAACATAGTTCATAACTGATGTTCTGAAGGGATAGTTCATAACGCTGTCAAGCTGACCGCCCTGAACATATCTTCTGCGGCTTCCATATGCCACCTTATCTGCCGCATTTTCCCAGACCTCGCCAATAATGATGGCTTCGGGATTTGCTTTTTTAACAGCAACTCTCAGCTCGTCAAGGAAAATATCACAAAGCTCGTCGGCAACGTCAAGACGCCAACCGCCGATATTCATATTAGCATATTTAGCGCATATACCGTCATCGGCTGTGAAATATCTTCTGCACTCTTCGTTGTTATGATTAAGTCTGGGAAGGATCTCAATGCCCCACCAGCTGTCATATTTACCATCAGGCTTAAAACAGAACCAATCACGATAGGGAGACTCTTTGCTCTGCCAAGCGCCAACGCTATCATATTTACCTCTTCTATTAAAATAGATGCTATCGTCGCCTGTGTGATTGAAAACGCCATCAAGAATAACCTTGATTCCGTATTTTTCGGCCTCTGCAATAAGATGCTCCAGCGCCTCATCGCCACCAAGCGCCTCATCAACCTGATTATAGTCGCCCGTGTCGTATCTATGGTTGGAATAAGCCTTGAATATAGGGTTGAGATATATAATAGTTACGCCTATTTCATTAAGATAGGGCAGTTTTTCAGCAACACCCCAAAGATCGCCGCCATAGAAAAGGTTATTTTCCAGGTGAGCGCCGGGATAAAGGCTATACTGAGAAATAGGAGCAGACCAATCGCTTTCATAAACTGCATCAGCTCTATCCTGCTTTGCCTTTCCGCTCTTATAAAATCTGTCAGGGAATATCTGATACATAGTTCCGCCACGGAACCACTTGGGAGTGTC
The DNA here is from genome assembly GCA_045631345.1 of Candidatus Avispirillum sp. GTDB lineage: Bacteria > Bacillota > Clostridia > Oscillospirales > CAG-272 > Avispirillum. The sequence goes on along the minus strand of JAZQUP010000021.1, from coordinate 35,041 downwards.
AAAGTCCTTATCATAAACTGTGAGCATAAAGAACTTTCCGGGGCGTTTATCAAGATTGAAATGAACATTATCATATACGCAGGTATAGAGAATATCAAACCCTCGATGAAGCAAAAATGTATAGTAATAAAGTCCCACACCGATTTTGGACATATCAAGCTCTATTTCATATGTTCCTTCATCGATCCAGCTGAGATCAAAATCCTTATCGGGCTGTCCGTCCTGATGGAGGCGCATAGTTACGGCTGTAACTCCGCTGCTCCTATCGCAACGAACTGTCCATTTAATTTTTTCCGCTTCAGAAAAGGCGCCGAAAAGGGTTACATCCCTTTCTCCACAATGCTTTTCTACGGTAATTTCCGATTTTGCCGAAAACTGATCGGCCATTTTAATAAGCATAAAATCTATATCCTTGATTTACGTTTATAAACTCAAAAGGCAGGTCGGGCGGCAAAAACCGCCTGACCTGTCATTATTGCAGAATTAATTATATATTAATATATATTAACCCTTGATAAGTCTTTCAATATTCCAGATGCGATCAGCATATTCCTTGATGCTTCTGTCAGCAGCAAACTTGCCTGCGCCTGCAATATTATAAAGAGATCTCTTGTTCCATTCCTTCTGGTCAGCATATACACGAGCAACTTCCTGCTGAGCCTTTCTATAGGACTCGAAGTCTGCCATGCACATGAAGGGATCGGAATGGAGGAGATATTCAGCGATATGAGAGAAGGACTCGCCGTTAAATCCTGCGCTGAGGCTGTTTACAACCTGCTGGATCACCTGATTTTCGTGGTAGTACTTAGAGCTCTTGTAGTCCATTGCGTAAACATACTGAGCTTCTTCAGCTGTGAGACCAAATGTGAACATATTTGCGTCTCCTGCCTGTTCCTTCATTTCAATGTTAGCGCCGTCCAGAGTACCGATTGTAAGAGCACCATTGATCATGAGCTTCATACAGCCTGTACCACTTGCTTCCTTACCTGCAAGAGAGATCTGCTCTGAAAGTTCAGCTGCAGGAACGAGAGCCTCTGCCATTGTTACGCAGTAGTTTTCAATAAATACAACACGGAGCTTTTCACTGATTTTCTTATCTTTAGCGATTTCCTGACTAAGATTCCAAATAAGCTTGATGATTTCCTTAGCCATATGATATCCGGGAGCTGCCTTTGCACCGAAAATGAATGTTCTGGGCTGGATATCGAGATCGGGGTTAGCCTTGAGCATCTGATACATATGAATGATGTTCATAGCATTCATAAGCTGACGCTTATACTCGTGAAGACGCTTGATCTGAACGTCAAAGAGAGAATCTGTGTTAAGAACAACACCTGTCTTCTCCTTCATAAGCTTAGCGAACTTAACCTTGTTCTGAGCCTTGATCTTACCAAGCTTTTCAAGAACTGCATCATCATCTGCAAACTTACGGAGACCTGCAAGCTCTGTGGGATCCTTCTTAAAGCCATCACCAACGCAATCTGTGATGAGCTTGGAAAGCTCAGGATTGGAATAGCAGAGCCATCTGCGGTGAGCGATACCGTTTGTTACGTTATCGAACTTTTCGGGCCAGAGGCGATAGAAGTTCTTAAATGTAATATCACGAAGGATACCGGAGTGGATCTCAGATACGCCGTTTACGTGGTGAGAACCGATGATTGCGAGGTTAGCCATATGAACCTGGCCGTTTGAAACCACTGCCATTTCTGCAATTCTATCCCAGTTGCCGGGGAACTTTTCCCAGATTTCGTGGCAGAAGCGTTCGTTGATCTCCTTGATGATCATGTAAAGTCTGGGCAGACGGAGACGGAAAATCTCTTCGCTCCACTTTTCAAGAGCCTCAGGAAGAACTGTATGGTTTGTATAAGAGCATGTGCGGCAAACGATATCCCATGCATGATCCCAATCAAGACAATACTCGTCAAGAAGGATACGCATAAGTTCGGGAACGCACATTGCGGGATGTGTGTCATTGATATGGATAGCAACCTTATCGGGAAGTGTTTCGATGTTGCCGTAAACTGCCATATGGTCACGAATGATGCTCTGGCAGGATGCAGATACCATAAAGTACTGCTGTGTGAGACGGAGAACCTTACCGTCGTAGTTGTTATCTGCGGGGTAAAGAAGCTTACAGATAATATCTGCAGCAAGAGACTTCTGAGCAACGTTATCGTTGTAGCCGCCTGTGTAGTCACCGATTGCAAGGCGCTCAGGAGCTGCAGCTCTTGCCTTCCAGAGGCGAAGCTGAGAAACTGCCTCGGATTCTGCGCCGCTCATCATCATATCATAGGGAACTGCTTCGATTGTTTCGCAGTTTTCGTATGCGATTGCATGTCTGCCCTCGTCCCAGATCTCTCTTACCTGGCCGCCGAAACGAACCTTGTAAACTCTGTCTTCACGGGGTGTGAGCCAGATGCCGCCGCCGGGGAGCCAGTTATCAGGAAGCTCAACCTGGTGGCCATCAACGATTCTCTGCTTAAAGAGACCGTATTCATAGCAAAGAGAGAAGCCTGTTGCGGGGTAATCAAGAGAAGAAAGGGAGTCGATAAAGCAAGCTGCAAGACGGCCGAGACCACCGTTACCAAGGCCTGCGTCGGGCTCGCAATCATAAAGGTCATCAAGCTTGTGGCCCATAGAAGAGAGAGCCTTCTTGTATGTGCTGTCAAGACCAAGATTGCAGAGGTTATTCTTGAGGCTGCGGCCTACAAGATATTCCATACACATATAGTATACGCGCTTAGCGCCTTCTTCATTAACCTTCTTTTTGAACTCCTGACGCTTTGCAGAGAGAATGTCACGAACAGTGAGAGCTGCCGCCTTATACATCTGCTCCTTAGAAGCTTCTTCAGGTGTGCATCCAAAATATCTGGAAAGTTTAGATTCAATGTTAGCCTTTACTTCGGCTGTGTTAGGGGTATAATTCATGGATTTGTTTTTCCTTCCGGGATTTAGTTTATAATTCTATTTAAAATTTTAAATTAAAATTTAATTAAAAATTTTATTTTCAACGATTTTTCACATTTCCTCATAAAGATCTGCATATGCTTCTGCCGATCTGTTCCAGGAAAAGTCTATTTTCATAACTCGCTGCTGCAGCTTTCTCATTTCAGGCAGATCTTCATAGAGTGACATAGCCAAAAGAAGCTTTTCATAAAGCGCCTTTGCTGAATACTGGCTGAAGGTGAGTCCGTTTCCGCTTATAATTCCGTTATCATTACGATAATCCTTGATAGTATCGTAAAGTCCGCCGGTCTGGCGAGTTACAGGAACTGCTCCATAGCGGGAAGCTATCATCTGCGCAAGTCCGCAGGGCTCGCTCTTGGAGGGCATAAGGAAAAAGTCGGTTGCGGCATAAACTCTGCGTGAAAGACTTCTATCGTATGTGATAAGAGCTCTCATTTTATCAGGATATGCCTCTTCAAGCCATCTGAAAAAGCTTTCGTGCTCATGCTCACCTGTTCCCAGCACCACAAGCTGAACATCGTTTGAAAGCAGCATATGAGAAACTGCATGAACAAGATCGATGCCCTTATGGCTTGCAAGGCGAGTTATCATAGAAAACACGGGAACATCTCTTTCGGGAAGAGAAAGCTCCTTCTGCAAGGCAGTTTTGTCAATTTTCTTTCCGCTTATACTGCGCCACATATAATTCTTCGCAATATTTTCATCGGTATGAGGATCATAAAGGTCATGATCTATACCGTTTACTATACCGCAAAGCTTATCTGCGTTTCTTTGGAGAATAGACTGAAGTCCGCAGCCATATTCCTCGGTTTTGATCTCCTCGGCATAGCGGGGGCTGACAGTTGTTACCTTATGGGCGCATTCTATTGCAGCCTTCATAACATTAAGCGCACCGTCAAACTCAACAAGCTCTGCATATTTCCAGGGAAGAGAGAAAAGATCATTAAGGTTCTGCATACCGAATTTTCCCTGATATTCAATATTATGAATAGTGAAAACGGTTGACACCTTATTATACTTCTCATCGTCCTCTCCCATGTGTTTAAGATACACCACACTGAGAGCGCTCTGCCAATCATTTGCGTGAAGAACATCGGGATAATAGTCCATTTCAGACATCATCTGCGCAACAGCGCGCGAAAAGAACGCAAAGCGCTCTCCGTCATCATAATGTCCGTAAAGCCCGTCACGCTTGAAATAAAACTCGTTATCAATGAAATAGAAAATCACACCGTTCAGATCAAGGCTTAAGATTCCGCAATACTGATTGCGCCAGCCAAGCTGCACGGTGAATATTTTTTCAGTTTTCATTTGCTTTCGCCAATTTTCGCCAACACAGCCGTAAAGAGGGAGCGCAACTCTTATATCAGCGCCGTCGCCCATATAATCCTTAACAGCTTTGGGAAGGCTGCCCATAACGTCGCCCAGGCCTCCGCTTGAAGCAAAGGGGGCGCATTCAGAGCCCACATAAAGAATTTTCTTCATTGTTACCTACTATTATATATATCAAAAAAGACGAGTTTTAAAACTGAAACCGAGCAAAAAATCGGTAAAAATAAAATCACAAAGGGGCGCACAAGGAGCACGCCCCTTTGTTAGAATTCTGATTGATCTATATATTATATCAGATCATTTTGCCTTTTGCAACATAAAAAGGCTGAGTTTCGTGACCGGAAAGTGTCACATCATCTCTGATTGTTACATTCTTATCTGTGATAACACAGTTAAGCTGAACATTTTCGCCTGTGGAGGAATCCTGCATCATAACAGAATTCTTAATAACTGTGCCCTTGCGAACTCTTACGCCGCGGAAGAGAACAGAGTTGATAACTGTTCCTTCGATAACACAGCCGTCAGCGATAACAGAGTTCTTAACAACTGCGCCGTCAGCATACTTTGTGGGAGCAGAGTTACGAACCTTTGTATATACAGGGCGATCCTTTGTGTTGAAGAGTTCATTACGAACATCTGCACGGAGGATTTCCATATTAGCTGCAAAATACTTGGGAAGGCTGCCGATTTCAGCATAGTAGCCATCAAAATCGTAAGCTACATACTTTGAGGAAGCCATTGCAGCTGCAAGAGCCTGTGTATAAAAATCCTTATAACCATAGGAAACTGCTGTATGAAGAACGCTAACAAGGAACTTTGTGTTGATAACAACGATGTTTGTGCAAACGTTGAATTCGCCCTTTGTCATGGGAGAAGAATCAACAAGCTCTGTTACATTGCCTTCAGCATCAGCATTGATGATTGTATATGCGCCTGCCTTAGCACCGTCAAGAGTAAGCTTCTTTGTTACGAATGTAACATCAGCAGCATTTTCTTCATGGTAGTCAAGAACAGCATTGAGGTCAATATTGCAAATATCGTCGCAGTCGGAAAGAACTACAACTTCTTCGTTACAATAGTTGATGAAATCAATAGCGCCAAGGAGAGCTTCAATACGATTTGTATAAAGCTTGCCGCCGATGGGGCTATCAGATGCACTTACATAAGGAGGGAGGATTCTAACGCCGCCGCTTCTTCTTGCAAGGTCCCAGTCCTTACCGCTTCCGATATGGTCCATAAGGGAACGATAATTATTATGAGTGATAATTCCAACTTTGTCAATACCCGAATTTACCATATTTGACAAAGTAAAGTCAACTAATCTGTATCTTCCGCCGAAAGGAATGGACGCCATTGTACGTTCAGCTGTCATTTCGGGGATGCTTATATCATGAATATTAGAGAAAATAAGTCCTGCAGCAGTCATAATCACTTATCCTTTCTGAGCTCGGGGATCATCACACCGGCATCAATTTTTTCACCATCAGCAATAACTGTTCCTTCACCGAGAACTGTGATATCCTCGCTATTGCCAACTTCACCGCCAACGCGGCATTTTGCACCGATTGTTACATCAGTGTCGATAAGAGCGTAGCTAAGCTCTGTGCCTTCGCCGATAACTGTTCCGCTCATAACAACGCTATCACGAACAACAGCGCCGGGCATAACCTTTACGCCGGGGAACAGAACGGAGTTCTTAACTGTGCCATAGATCTCACAGCCTTCAGAAATGATAGAGTTTTCGATCTTACCGTCGCATCCAACATACTGAGGAGGAAGAACCTGATGACGTGTGTAGATTCTCCACTTTTCGTCAGCAAGAGAGAAAATGGGGTTCTCACCAAGGAGATCCATATTTGCTTCCCACAAGCTGGAGATTGTTCCAACATCCTTCCAATAGCCTTCGAATTCGTAAGCATACATTCTTTCGCCTGCCTTGAGCATGTTGGGGATGATGTTCTTACCGAAGTCGTAGGAAGAATTGGGATCAGCAGCGTCTGCATTGAGATACTCTGCAAGCTTGCTCTTTGTGAAGATGTAGATACCCATTGAAGCCTTTGTAGAATCGGGATTCTTGGGCTTTTCGGAGAATTTGAAGATCTTCTGCTCATCGTCTACAGAAAGGATACCGAAACGGCTTGCTTCCTCAATCGGAACATCGAGAACTGCGATTGTACAGTCTGCATTGTTCGCCTTGTGGAACTTAAGCATCTTTGCGTAGTCCATCTTATAGATATGGTCGCCGGAGAGAATCAGAACGTATTCAGCGTCGTAACGATCGATGAACTGCATATTCTGATAGATAGCATTCGCTGTGCCCATATACCAGTCAGCAGAATGTGTGCCCTGGTAGGGAGGCAGAATCTTTACACCGCCGTATGTTCTATCAAGGTCCCAAGGAAGACCATTACCGATATACTCGTTGAGAAGCATGGGCTGGTACTGGGTAAGAACACCTACAGTGTCAATGCCGGAGTTAGTACAGTTAGAAAGGGGAAAGTCTATAATGCGGTATTTTCCACCAAAAGGAACCGCAGGCTTTGCAACTTTCTGTGTAAGTGCGTAAAGACGGCTTCCCTGCCCTCCTGCAAGCAGCATAGCCACGCACTCTTTCTTTTTGAACACTTTGAAAATCCTCCTTATAGTATTACATTAATATAAATAATATTTTATTTATAACTGTTTCAGAACTCTCTTATGTACCGCATTATTTGATTCGCTTGAAAATACAAGCGCTGTATGCAGGGAGAGTTATTTTAAGCGACTGGTCAAATCCGCTCTGCTTACGGTTCTCACTATGCACCTTGCCGTTAAGCTTATTGCTTCCGCCGTAGTGCCAATCATCGCTTGAAAAGATTTCTTCATAAAGCCCCTCTGCGGGAACTCCCAGCAGATAGTTACTTATATCATCTGAAGAAAAGTTAAAGACTGATATTATTTCGTTGCCCTCAGCATCTATTCTGACATAGGAAACCGTTCTGCCTTCTTTATCCTTGTTTTCTATCCATCTGAAGCCTGCCCAGCTACCATCGTTTTCCCACAGAGCAGGAGTTTTCAGATATAAGCTGTTTATTTCAGCGCAGAAAAGCTGATACCTTGCGTGCTTTTCATAATCAAGCAAAAACCACTGTATGCTTCCAAGGGGATTCCATTCATCAAACTGAGAAATTTCATTTCCCATAAATGAAAGCTTTTTGCCCGGCTGAGTCATATAATATGTCATAAAAACTCGCATCTGAGCAAATTTTTCATCATAGCTTCCATTAAGCTTTCTAACAAGAGAACGATTTCCAAATGAAACTCTCATATGAGAAAGAGGAAGAATATGTCGCTGTGAATATGATGCATGCACAGGGTCTATGATTTTATTATGTTCTTTCGAGCGGTTATATGACTGGAGGCTGGCATAGCTGATAACGCTATCCGCCCAATCCTTATTCCATTTCAGAGAGAAGCCCAAACCATTCGAACGGAAATCCGTTACATCAACGCCGCTGCCCGAATCCTCCGCTATCATAAGCACATCGGGATGGTTATCAAGCATTGTGCGATTCAGCTTGCGAAAAAACGCAGCCGACTCATAGGGTGCACGATCACCGTATATATCAAAGCTAAATCGAACATCTTCTATATTATAGTCAAGTGAAAGCATTGAGGATATATCATCAAACTTAAATCCGTCTATATGATAAACCTCTGTCCAATACATTGCTCCTGATATAAGGAAGCACTGAACCTCAGGCTTGCATATATCAAAGCAGGAGCCTGTTTTATTATGGCTGCCATCCTTGCTCAAATCATATTCATATACATAGCCACCATCAAATCGGCTGATACCGTGACTCTTTTCAGGCAGGAACGCACAGTTCCATTCAAGTATAACGCCTATTCCCGCATTATGCATCGTGTCCACGAAGGCCATAAAGTCTTTGGGATCGCCAAAGCGTGATGTGGGCGAAAAATATCCTGTTGTGTCGTATGCAATGGTTCCGCCGGAATAATATTCGCAAATAGGCATCAGGGATATATGTGTATATCCCATCTGAACAACATAAGGCGCAAGCTCCTCGGCCAACTCCTCATAAGAAAGGAAGGAACCGTTATGGCGCTTTTTCCAAGATTCAGGATGCACCTGATATATGTTCATAGGGCTATTCATAACATTTTCACGAGTGTATTTCTCTCCTCGTGACTTCATCCAGCCTGCATCCTTCCATTTATATCCTGAAAGGTTGAAAAATCTTGAGCTGAATTTGGGATATGACTCACTATAAAACGCATAGGGGTCACATTTATATACTTCGCCATAAGGAGAGCAGAATTTATATTCATATGCGAAGCCGTTTCCAAAACGATCTGCAGAAACCCTTGCTTCCCATATTCCTTTATCATCAACCCTGCTCATAGGATCGTTTTCAGACCAACCGTTAAAAAGACCGGTTACAAAAGCTTTGGTTGCGTTGGGAGCCCAAACGCGAAAAACATACTCTTTTCCTTCACGGTGAGCCCCAAAATATTCATACGCCCTGTAATTGGCGCCCTCGTGAAAAAGCTGAGGAGCAATGTTTTTGTTGTGTCGTTTCATACACTTCTCCCATTTTGACTAATTAACATTTCTTTAGTAATTATAACATCAGAAAAACCACAATTCAATACATTTGCTTATATAATTTCTTCAATTACTTGAATTTTTTGTATTTTTTTCACCAAAAATCTACTTTTTACCATATCATTTGCAATTTTTATACATATTTGCACCCTTTGTTGAAAGAAGCTAACATTTTTTAACAAAACATTATTGCAATTTGTACAAAAAATCCATTTAAAATCACTTTTACTATTGACAATGACCAACCTTTGTGCTATTGTTAAAACATCTTTTCACATTTTAACGTGAGAAAGTGATAAAGTAAACTTTACGGACGAAGCTCCGTTCCACTATAGGGCACAAAACTCAAGTCCCACGTGGGAAAGAAAGGAAACACTTATGAAAACTTTAAAGATCTTAGCGCTGATCCTTGCTGCGATCATGACGCTCACAATGTTCGTTGGTTGTGACGCACCTGGTACAGATGACGGAAAATACGTTGTTGGTATCTGCCAGCTTACAGAGCACGTTGCTCTTGACGCTGCAACACAGGGCTTCAAGGATGCTCTCGTTGCTGCTCTCGGAGAAGAAAATGTTAAATTCAACTACCAGAGCGCTCAGGGCGACTCCAACACATGCTCCACAATCTGCAACCAGTTCGTTTCTGACGGCGTAGACCTCATTCTCGCTAATGCAACTCCTGCCCTTCAGGCAGCAGCTGCAGCAACAAACGAAATTCCGATCCTTGGCACATCCGTTACAGAATACGGTGTTGCTCTTGAAATCGAAGATTTCAACGGTACAGTTGGTGGCAACATCTCCGGTACAAGCGACCTTGCTCCCCTGGACAAGCAGGCTGATATGATCACAGAATGGTTCCCCAATGCTAAGAAGGTAGCTCTTATCTACTGCTCCGCTGAGGCTAACTCCAAGTATCAGGTTGATGAAGTTAAGAAGTATCTTGAAGCAAAGGACATTGAAGCAACTCTCTATTCATTCGCTGACTCAAACGACATCTCCGCTGTTTGCACAACAGCTGCTAACGAAAACGACGTTATCTACGTTCCCACAGACAACGCAGTTGCTGACAACACAGGTATTATTGACAACATCTGCCGTCCTCTCGGCAAGCCCGTTATCGCAGGCGAGGAAGGCATCTGCAAGACAGCAGGCGTTGCAACTCTCTCCATCAGCTACTACGACCTTGGTAAGACAACAGGCGAAATGGCAGCTAAGATCCTTAAAGGCGAAGCTGACATCGCTGATATGAAGATCGAATACACAGATGTTACAAAGAAGTATAACGCTGACATCTGCGCAGCCCTCAACATCACTCCCATTGAAGGATACGAGGCTATCGCAGCTGAATAATCTCTTATCATACATAAATTTGTAAAAAAATCAAAAAAATCGGGTGAGGGTTCTTCCGTTCTCACCCGATTTTTGCTATAATATGCTATATTTATAGATTCACTTTCCAAACGAAAGGATTTTATTATGAGAAACGACTTTAAATCATTTTCTCTCCTTCTGGCGCTGATTTTAGTGTTTTCTCTCTGCGGATGCACTCGGCAGAGCGCAAAATATGAGATCGGCATCTGCCAGTTGGTTGACCACTCGGCTCACGCCAGCGCAACTCAGGGATTTATGGATGCCCTCAATGAAGAGCTGGGCCAGGAGAATATCAACTATGATATTCAAAGCGCTCAAAACGATATTTCAACTTGTTCCTCTATTATTAATCAGTTTGTTTCAAATGATGTTGACCTGATCCTTGCAAACGCAACCGCAGTTTTGCAGGCAGCAGCCTCTGCAACAGGGGATATTCCTATACTGGGAACATCTATCACAGAATACGGAGTTGCCCTTGATATTGAAGATTTCAGCGGTACAGTTGGCAGAAACATTTCAGGTACAAGCGACCTTGCTCCTCTCGGCGAGCAGGCAAAAATGATCAAGGAATGGGTTCCCGATGCAAAAAATGCGGCGCTTCTTTATTGCTCCGCTGAAGCTAACTCTGATTATCAGGTTAGAGTTGTTGCCGAAGAGCTTGATAAGCTTGATATCAAAGCTAATCTCTATCCCTTTGCCGACTCAAACGATCTTGCAGCTGTTTGCCAGACAGCAGCTGAGGAAAACGACGTCATCTATGTTCCCACAGATAACACTGTTGCAAGCAACGCAGGCATTATCGACAATATATGCCGTCCCATGAAAAAAGTGGTTATCGCAGGCGAAGAAGGAACTACCTGTGGCGCCGCAGCGCTTTCTATCAGCTATTATGATATGGGATACACAACAGGAAAAATGGCAGCTAAGATCCTCCGCGGCGAAGCTGATATTTCCGAAATGCCCATTGAATACACAAATGCTGTGAAAAAATATAACAAAGAGCTTTGCGACGAGCTTGGCCTCACCGTTCCCGACGGATACGAGCCCATAAGCTAAGCATCCTCCTAAAGAAAGGACTTTATTTCCAATGGAATTGATTTCAACTCTTGCAAAAATCCCCGGTGCGCTCCCCGGAGCCTGCGCTCAGGGCCTTATCTGGGGTATCATGGCTATCGGTCTTTATTTTACATACCGAATCCTTGAGGTTTCCGACCTTACTGTTGACGGCTCCTTCGCTACAGGCGGCGCCGTTTGCATCGTGCTTATGCTGAACGGATGGAACGTTTGGCTTGCGCTCCTTATGTCATTTATCGCAGGTATGCTTTGCGGACTTGTTACAGGTTTTCTGCATACAACCTTCGGTATTCCCGCTATTCTTGCAGGTATCCTCACACAGCTCGCTCTCTATTCTATCAACCTGAAAATAATAGGCAAATCAAACCAGTCTATCAATGTTGATAAATACGACCTGCTTGTTTCTCTGCGCTGGGTTAAAAAGATTGCGCTGAACAACCCTCTTCTTACTGTTGCAATTATTACAATTGTTCTTGTTGCTATATTCTATTGGTTCTTCGGAACAGAAATGGGATGCAGCATTCGTGCAACAGGATCCAATCTTGCTATGAGCCGCGCTCTTGGTATCAACACAGACAGAAACAAGGTGCTTGGCATTATGGTTGCTAACGCTCTCGTTGCAACAAGCGGTGCGCTCCTTGCTCAGTATCAGGGCTTTGCCGACGTTAATATGGGCCGCGGCGCTATCGTTATCGGTCTTGCTTCAATCATTATCGGCGAGGCTGTTTTCGGAAAGATCTTTAAAAATTTCGCCCTGCGACTTGTTTCAGTTTCTCTGGGCGCAGTTATCTACTATATCGTTGTTCAGGTGGTTATCACTATCGGTCTTGATGCAAACCTCCTCAAGCTGCTTTCCGCAGCAGTTGTTGCAGTGTTCCTTGCCATCCCTCATCTGAAGAGCAAATATTTCGCAAAACCCGTTAAAATCGCTGAAGAAGAGGAGGCTGAAGAAAATGCTTGACATCAGCAAAGTTTATAAAACATTTAATGTGGGAACTGTTAATGAAAAGAGAGTTCTCAAAAATCTTAACCTTCACCTCAACAAAGGCGATTTCGTAACAGTTATAGGTGGCAACGGAGCAGGCAAATCCACTATGCTTAATATGGTTGCAGGCGTTTATCCCGTTGACAGCGGTAACATCACAATTGACGAAATTGACGTTACCAAGCTCCCCGAACACAAAAGAGCTCAGTATATCGGCCGTGTTTTCCAGGACCCTATGACAGGCACTGCCGCAACTATGCAGATTGAAGAAAATCTCGCCCTTGCCGCTCGCCGTGGTAAGCCCAGAGGTCTCAGAAGTGGTATATCCAAGGCTGAACGTGAAGGCTATCGTGAGCTTCTTAAAACTCTTGATCTCGGACTTGAGGATCGACTCACATCTAAAGTTGGTCTCCTTTCAGGCGGCCAGCGTCAGGCGCTCACTCTGCTTATGGCTACTATGAATAACCCTAAGCTCCTTCTCCTTGATGAGCATACTGCCGCTCTTGACCCTAAAACAGCGCTTAAGGTGCTTACCCTCTCCGCTAAAATCGTTGAGGAAAACAACCTCACAACTCTTATGATCACTCATAATATGAATGATGCTATCAAATACGGTAACCGACTCATTATGATGAGCAACGGACGCATAGTGTTTGATGTCAGCGGCGAAGAAAAGAAAAAGCTCACTAAGGCTGACCTTCTTGAAAAATTCAAGATCTCCGCAGGCGAAGAACTCGCAAGCGACAGAGTGCTCCTCTCTGAATAATATTTAAAACTCCACCCCATTAGCGAAGTCTGATTTATAAGGATACTCAGGAGGGACCTTTTAAGGAAAGGGCTCCTCCCGATTTCTCCCCCAAACCTCTTTGTAAAAGATCCCCGTCCATCCCCACATAAGTGGGGTGGGACGGGGATTTTCTGCTAAAAGGTTTTGAAGGGGGTTCCAGGGGGAAACTTTTCCTCAAAAAGTTTCCCCTTGGATATTCTTACAGATCAAATTTACCAACAGGGTGGAGTTTTAAATATTATCCAAAGCAGAGTACTCACAAATTAGACGATTGTGAGCGTGGCGGAATTTGATGGGATCAAATTCAACATCCGTGAAGCTACGGAAGCAGGAAAGACAAATTTCATCCGCCAAGGGTTTGTTATGACGAGCGAGAATACGAAGCATCTCATAATCTTCAGCAGACTCACGATGCATTTCAAAGCGAGCAGACATAAGGGGACCATCCTCACCCGGATACAACAGCTTGTCGTCACCTGCCGGGAGAACACTGCGGCTACCTGCATTGATATGACCGGGGCAGCTTGCCTCATAAGGATCAAGCCCACCCTGATAATTGTTCACCGACCAATGCAGATATCCTGAAAGATCATACTTGTAGTTAGCCCAATACAGATAGCGAGTTGCAAGAAGCGGAATATCCATAAAACGATTGATATATCCATCAACACGAGGAAAAAGACAAACATAATGCCAAACCTCGTCGCCATCCTCCTTAAAGGTTTCAAAAGCCTCAATATTTTTTTCAAATTCATCAGCGCGAGGAACCCAGATGTCAATAGCGCCATATACGGGGACATAAGACACAGCATCATAAATCTTTATTTCAGGCAAATATCTTCTGACCATACAAGCAATAGCCCTGTAGGTCAGCGCATTGAAGCGATTGGGTTCATCAGCAATGCCAATGCAGAAAAGATCATTTTCAAGCCAACCGTTTTCACGCAGATTCTCCCTCAGAGCAGGAAGATATTTGCGAAGAAAATCGTAGGCTTCATAAGAGAGACCATCCATACCCTTGATTATTATCTCAGGCGCATCCCACGCACGTCTGAATCCGATTCCATCTATATGAAATCCTGTGAAACCAAGCTCCAGAAGCTGACGAACTCTGCGATTAAAGCCTGTGAAATCAAAATGCCACTCTCCATCCTTCTTCCATAAGTGCGCCGGCTCAAGAAAATATCTGTTCTGATGCATCTTGCGAAGCAGCTTCACATATTTTTCGTCGAGATCACGAAGCTTCTCTGTTCCATATTCAGCATTATGCTTGTTTACAACCTCATTTTTGCAATATCCCATAGCTATTTTGAGAGTTTCCTCGGGAAGCTTGCCCATAGGAGTTACTTCAACAGGAACACGAGCCTCCTCGCCATCGCACAAAAGAACTATTTCCTTGGAAATTGGCTCATCCCCTGCCTTGATTGCAAAATATATAGATGTTACATCATGCTTTTTCTCTATTTTTTCGCCGTACGGCTTCATACAATCATACACAGAAAAGGGAGCAACTCTCTCAGGGAAATGAGGCATAAATCCATTTTCAAAATTAGGGTTGTCCTCAACGGGAATGGCTATTTCCTCATAAATATCCGCACCATCAAGACTGACTTTCAGCTCTCCCTCAAATCCTCTGACAACAAGGCGGAATGTTGCATAGCTCCCCACCAACGCATAACCCTTATAGTTGCAAGCCGCAGACTTATAATCCCATAGATCAGGATATGTCCATTCACAGCTGTCAATAACTTTAAATTCCATAATATCTCCTGTGGTATCACTAAAAACAGTTGTCTTTATTTTACCACAAAAAGTAGCTCTTTACAATACCGATTTACGCCCTCACCAGCTGTTCTTCCCCATCAAGAAGCTGTCCAATAAGCTCAATATCACGAAAAGCAAGACTTCTCATATCATCATTTCTGACATCATAAGTCTCCATATCCTCTATATGCTTGATCAACGCATCAGCATCAAAGGAAAATGCATCAAACGCCTTTATATCAGCAGCATATCCAAGCACATTATCCACCTTCGGATCATAAGAAAGCGCCGCAACAGGAATGCCTGCGCCTATTGCCGCAAGAAGAAAATGAAGACGCATACCAATAGCAAAATCAGCATTTGCCTGAAGACCCATAAGTATAGCTGCATCATCAACGCTGAGAGCATATCCTCCCGTTATATCAGCCATAGCAACAGAAAGGGCAAAATCACAACTATCCTGCATAGAAACAAATATTGGGACCTTGCCCTTTGCAACAAACGGAAGCAAAGCGTGAAGAAGTGCATCCTCATTTATCTGCCTGCGCCCCCTGCAGCGACGAAGCGAAACTGTAAAATAATGCTCCTCGTATATCCCCCTATCGCTGAGGAAACAACGCACCTCGCTTTTAGGCGCCGCCGAAATCAGAAAAAAAGGATCTGCTGAAAGAGAACAGTCAACAGAAAGATCCTTCAAAGCCTCCATAGAAGCCTTGTCCCTGACACTTATCATATCGCACACCTCAAGAGCCGATAACGCAATGCTACGATGATGCAGAGGCCCAATGCCATTTGCATATGCATAAACTCTTGCCCCAAAATGCTTTGCAAGTCTAATAAGATCACAATAATATCTGAGACTGCGCACACTTGTTGCATCCTGCAAAAGACTTCCTCCCCCACTGATGTACAGATCAGCACTGTAAAGTTCCTTTATGACTGAAGCGAGATCATACCTATGAACACTTCTCACCTCAAAGCGCTTCCTGGTTTTTGCAGGAGATGCCGAAAGCACCGTTATTTCGCAATCGCTATACCTGCTTTTTATTTCATTTATAAGCACAGAAAGCACAGCCTCATCTCCAAGGCTTCCAAATCCATAATATCCACCAATAACTATTTTTCTTCCCATTTTTCAAACGTCCTTTCACCTGAGCTGCCCCAAGTGTTGCCAAAACCGTAAATACTTATTCATACTATTAATATTTACACCCAACTGCTTGAAAAAAATGAAATAATATGTTACAATAATTCCAAATAATTATGCCAAAAAGGAGAGATTTCCCATGAAGCATTACACAGAAACCTTTGAATACGCTACATACGATAAATGCGGCAAAACTGTTCCCTACAGAATTCACTATCCTGAACAGCGTGACGAAAACGGAAAATGCCCCGCAGTTCTTTTCCTTCACGGCGCAGGCGAAAGAGGAACAGATAACCAGCTTCAGCTGAGAATCGGCCTTGACGTTGCAATGCACGACGAGGACAGCCCCCTCCACAATGCTCTTATTATTGCTCCTCAGGTTGAAATGGACGAGCATCAGCAGGAAAGATGGGTTTATACAGACTGGGGTCTCGGTAACTATAAAATGGACGAGCTTGAAGAATCCGTTTGGGTTAAGAGCGCTGTTGCCATCCTCAAAGAAAAGATCGTTGAATGCGATGTTGACCCTGAAAGAGTTTACATTATGGGAATTTCCATGGGCGGCTTTGGCAGCTGGTACACTATGGCTAAATATCCTGAGCTTTTTGCTGCAGGCTTCCCCTGCTGCGGCGCAGGCGACCCCTCTAAGGTTGATATTCTTAAAAATATTCCTATCTTCACATTCCATGGCGAAGTTGATGACATAGTTCCCGTAACCGGTACAAGAGAAATGGTTGAAGCAATCAAGGCTGCAGGCGGAGATAAGATCTTCTATAAGGAATATCCCGGCGTAAACCACTGGAGTTGGGACCTGGCTTACGGTGAGAAGGAAATCATTAAGGAAATGTTCAAGATCAGAAAAAACTGAACCACTGTTAATTCAAACAGTATTTACATACCGATAAAATGAAAAGAATACTATTATCGCTCTTTCTCTGCGTTTTGCTTTGTGGATGCAGACCTATTGATCCACCAAATACAGAACCGGAAAGCGAACCTGACTTAAATATAAACGTTCAGTACGAATCAACAGAATTGGAAACCGAGCTAGCCGTTAACAACGACGGCAGAAAGATAATCTGTGTTGATGCAGGACACGGCTTTGACGATGTGGGCTGCGGTCCTTATCTTATGGGTTGCTATGAAAAAGAGGTTACTCTGAAAGCGGCAAAAAGCCTGAAGATGGCTCTTGAAGCACTTGGTGCAGAAGTTATCCTCACTCACGATGGAGAAACTTATCCTGCAGAAGCAGATATCATAGCATCGGCCGAAAGACTTGGAATAAAGCTTAAAGAAGACGGAATCAAAGAAAATAATATTTTTTCCGCCTATGAAAGAGGAATCTATGAGGAGATTCTTGTGAAAGATGAAGCAGTTGACTTTTTCATCTCACTTCACGTAAACAGCGTTGAAAACGCCAGCTACGTTGACGGATATGAATTGTATTATTGCAATAAAAATCCAAATCAGATCCTTCTTTCTCAGTTTGGTAAAAATCTGGGAACAGCTCTTGATAACGACCTGACTGTTGACGCAACTGAATATGACGATTCCTATATCGTTACAAAATACGCTAAAATACCATCTGTGCTTCTTGAGATAGGCTATGCAACCAATCCTCAGGATGCAAAAAATATGACAGACGATCAATGGCTTTTCAAGCTTGGCGAAACTCTTGCCGCAGAAATAGTTAAGATTGTTGAAAACTGAACAGGAGCATATTATGATACCAAGACCTGAATATCCCCGCCCACAGCTTGTGCGCGGAAACGAAAGCTGGTTAAACCTTAACGGTAAATGGTTTTTTGAAATAGATAACGCAGAAAGCGGCGGACAGAGAGGCCTTTATAAAATGGACCGCTATGATAAAGAGATCATAGTTCCCTTTGTTCCCGAAAGTGAAGCTTCCGGCATCGAAAACGTAGATTTTATGACTCGTGTTTGGTATTGCCGTAACTTTGACCTTCCAGAAAGCTTTGATAACCAGAAGGGCAGAATATTGCTGCACTTCGGCGCAATGAACTACGAAGGTCAGGTTTGGATAAACGATTCATTTATGGGAGAGCATAAGGGCGGATATGTTCCCGCAACATTTGATATAACGAACGTTGTTAAGGCAGGCCAGAACAGAATCAACGTTACTTGCCGCAACGACGTAAGAAGTCCCCTCCAGCCCTCAGGTAAGCAGTGCTCCTCATATGCAAACCACGGTTGCTTCTACACTCGCTGCACAGGTCTCTGGCAAACAGTTTGGATAGAATATGTTCCCAAAACATATATCGAAAGCATTAAAATGATCCCCGATGTTAAGGGCGAAAAGCTGGACGTTACAGTTTATCTCAACGGCGGAAACGCAGAAGTTTCAGCAAAAGTTTCCTACAAGGGCGAATTCATATCCGAAGCAAAGGCTTATTCAAGCTGCAACACGTCAACATTCTCTGTTCCTGTTAAGGATCCTCACCTTTGGAATGTTGGCGCTCCCGAACTTTATGATATTGAAATCACAGCAGGAGAGGATAAGATCTCCTCTTATTTCGGTATGCGCAGTGTTGACATTGTTGGCAATAAGTTTATGATCAACGGCAAAAGCGTTTTCATGCGTCTTGTGCTTGATCAGGGATACTATGAAAAAGGTATCTACACAGCGGTTACAGACGAAGAGTTTGTTCGCGATATTGAACTTTCTATGGCGGCAGGCTTTAACGGTGCAAGAATGCATATGAAAGTGTTTGAGCCTCGCTTTATCTATCACGCTGACAGAATGGGCTATCTCCTTTGGGATGAATTCCCCAACTGGGGCCTTGATATTGCTCGCCCCGAGGCTATGAACTCAATGCTCCCCGAATGGCTTGAGATTATTCGCCGTGATGTGAACAGCCCCGCTATTATCGGCTGGTGCGCATTTAACGAATCCTGGCCCGGCGGCTCACCCGTTCTTTATAACACAGTTTACGATGTTACAAAAATGTTTGATCCCACACGTCCCGTGATCGATACATCAGGTTGGATCCATATTGGCAAAACTGATATTTTTGACGTTCACGACTACGTTCAGGATAAAAACGAATTTAACGATCACTACAAGGGCCTCGTTGACGGAAGCGATGTTTTCTATAACGGCGAAGGCGGAGCTCCCTCTGCTCCTTATGACAGAAAACAGCCCTATTTTGTTTCCGAATTTGGCGGCGCATTCTGGGATATAGATACTATCCTAGAAAGCGACGGACAGGAATCCGGCAATGCTTGGGGATACGGAAACGCTCCCAAGAGCCCCGAAGAGCTTCAGCAGAGAATGATCGACCTTTGCACTATTCTTCTTGATAACCCAGGTGTTTGCGGATTCTGTTACACTCAGTTCACCGACGTTATGCAGGAAATGAACGGAGTTTTTGCCTTTGACAGACGCCCTAAGGTTGATCTTGAAAAGGTTCACGCAGCTCTTTCACGCAAAGCAGCCATAGAAGATTGATTTATAAGGACAAATAACACTTAATGGATATACTTTATTTTCTCGAGGCATGCCTTCATAACGGATGGCATGCTCTCGAACACGCACTGAAGGACACGGTCCTTGTTATTCCCTTTATGTTCCTTGCCTATCTGCTTATAGGCGCACTTGAACGAGGCGCAGGACGTTTTATGATCCGAGCAATCGTTGGAGCAGGCAAGGTTGGTCCTCTTTTCGGAGGAGCATTGGGATTGGCGCCATCCTGCGGTTTTTCTGCTGCAGCATCAAATTTGTACGGAGCAGGTATACTAACTGCAGGAACTCTTATTTCAGTTTATCTCTCAACTTCAGATGAAATGCTGGCAGTTATGATCTCAAGCAGAGCACCTGTTCAAACAATCCTTAAAATATTGCTTGCAAAGCTTCTTTCAGCAATTATCGCAGGATTTTTGCTTGATTTCGTTATCAGGCTTATATATAAGCTGAAATATCCCGAGGAATATAAAGAACAAAATTTTGAAAACGATGGCGAGATTACCGATGAAGATCTTGAAGCCTGCGATTGCGGATGCGGAGACAGTTTCTGCGCAGCAGAAGGAAATCTCTTTTCCTCAGCCCTGCTTCGAACACTGAGAGTTTTCAGCTTTATTGTTCTGCTCTCCTTCATCATCAATATAGCACTTGATTTTTTTGATATAAGCGATGTGCTTCGCAGCCTTTCCGATATTCCCTTTGCGGGAAGCCTGGTTGCAGGTCTTATAGGCCTTATCCCCAACTGCGCAGTTTCTGTTGCAGTTACCGAGCTTTTCCTTGAAGGCATCATCGGCGCCCCCTTTATGCTCACTGCCCTACTTGCAGGAGCAGGCAGCGGACTTCTGATTTTGTTCCGCGCAAACGACAATTTTAAAGAAAACCTTCTTGTTTGTGCTGAGGTTTACGGATTTTCCGTTATTTTCGGCACTATTTTCGGACATATTTTATTTTGATTTGGGAGATATTGCCCGAAACTATTGATTTTTTAGAAAAACAGTAGTACAATAACTGTAATTGACACAGAAAATAATAGTTAGCTTATAGGAGATAGATCATTATGGCACAGCTTAAAAGAATAGGCGTTCTCACATCCGGCGGTGACGCCCCCGGTATGAACAGCGCTATCCGCGCCGTTACTCGTACAGCCCTTTCCTACGGAGTAGAGGTTTTCGGTATTCTGGGTGGCTACAGCGGTCTCGTAAACGATAAGGTTAGACCCCTCACAGCAAGAGATGTTTCAGGTATTGAAAGCCTTGGCGGCACAATCCTCTACACAGACAGATGCGATGAGTTCAAAACAGAAGAAGGTATGGCAAAGGCAGTTGAAACCTGCAAGAAATACCAGCTTGATGGTATCGTAGCTTGCGGCGGCGACGGAACATTCCGTGGCGCAACAGACCTTTCCAACAGAGGAATCCCCACAATCGGCGTTCCCTGCACAATTGATAACGACATTGCTTCCTCCGAGTATTCTGTTGGCTATGACACAGCTATGAATACAGCTATTGAAGCAATTGATAAGCTTCGTGACACTTGCGAATCCCACGGCCGTTGCAACGTTGTTGAGGTTATGGGTAACAAAGCTGGAGGTATTGCAATTCAGTCTGCAATCGCTTGCGGCGCAGTTGGATGCGTTATTGTTGAGCGCCCCTTCGATGAAGAGGCTCTTTACGAAAAGATGAAGCACCTCAGAGCTGACGGCAAGAGAGGCTTTATCGTTGTTGTTAGTGAAATGATTCCCTTCTACGCTTCTGCAGATTTTGCTAAGAAGGTTGAAGAATGCACAGGCATTGAAACAAGATTTGCTCGTCTTGCTCACGTTGTTCGTGGTGGTAATCCCTCCCTCAGAGACAGAGTTACAGCAGCTAAGATGGGCTCTGAAGCAGTTAAGGAGCTTCTCTGCGGCAAAACAAACAGAGTTATCTGCGAAAGAGATAACAGAATCGTTTCTATCGACATCAACCTTGCTCAGACTGCTGACCGTATCTACAAGGGTAAGGACGATTTCACAGCAATGAATAAGTATCCCGAAGAGGATAAGGCTCGCATCAGACGCATTGTTGATTCCAAGAAGAAGTTCTTCAAGGATATGACAGTTCTTCTTGCAGACCTCACTTGCTAAAATTTATTCTGATTTTTAAAAGCGGCGTTTTCGCCGCTTTTAGTTTATTTTGAGGAGAAGCTTATGGCTGCAAATAAAAAATTAAAAATAACAGATTGTGAATCCTGCATGTATTACGACTATGACGAATATATGGAAAGCTATATCTGCACTCTTGATTTGGATGAAGACGAAATGATCCGTTTTCTCGGTCATCCCTATTCAAGCTGCCCATATTATAAGTTCTACGACGAGTATAAAACTGTCCAAAAACAGAACTGAAAAATTTTTTTCTTAATCTTTTCTTTGCAAATTGATAACTTTTCAGAAAAACTATGTCCATTGACATTGAGCGCGCTTTGTGTTAAAATTTGTAAAAAGATGATAAACAGAGAAAATCCGACTTTATATGAGATTTTCCCATGCAGTTTCCACGAAAGGTCAGGTAGATATATATGAAATCTCTCGGAATCGTAAGAAAAGTAGACGAGCTTGGCAGAATCGTTCTTCCTAAGGAAATCAGAACATCCTTTGATCTTGAACCCGGCGACGGAGTTGAGATCTTTGTTGAAAAGGATAAGATCATCCTTCAGAAATATGCCCCCTGTTGCATTTTCTGTGGCGAAGCAGACGACACAATTTTGTTCAAAAACAAACGCGTTTGCCGCAATTGCCTTGAAGAGCTGAATAAATAATCAATCGCAAAAAAATAATTCCCCGCTTATTGCCCGATTAAAATCGGCGCAAAACAAGCGGGGAATTTTTATTTTTATTCTTTCCCGTGCTTACATTACAAAATATAATAAAAGCTGATATCCCCTTTGCGACCTCCTTTTCTCCTTCGTAATGGGAAAATACCCATACAAAAAAGAAAGGAACTAAAAAGAAATGGATGTTTCAAAAATTAAAAAAACTGGGGCAGAGGGATTTTCTTCAATAATTGCAAATTTTGAATGCGCCCTAAAAAACAAATTTGCAAAGGCGGTGATAAATCCTCTGTTATGGCTGATCTCAGCCCTCGCCCTCTCCTCAACAGAAGCTGTTATGGGAGTTACCCCATTCGGAATAGCTCTAATCTGCGCTTCAAATGGATTTATTTGCACATCTGCAGCTATGTGCGGCGCTGTGCTAGGCTCAGCAGGTATGGGACAAAGCGGATTATGGCAAATATTTATTTGCATGGGAGTTTATATAGTGCGCCTGTCCGTTTCATTTATAGAAAAGCGCAAAAATTTCACCTTGGATAAAGCTTTCACCGAAAAAAGACCTATGAAAATATTGACCGCCGCCATTGCTTCAATTGCAGCAGGCTCAGCTACTGTGCTGTACGGCGGAAATATATATCTTGATATATTAGCCGCTGCCTCAGGCTTTGCCTTATATCCTGCATTCACATATGCAATATGCCTTTTGTTTTCTAAAAAAGAAAAGCAAAATGCCCGAATAGCAGGCTTGTGCGCCGCTGCATATATCATCACTGCCACACTCCAATCATGGCAATTGCCCTTTAACGCAGGAGCAGTTTTTGCAATGATGCTGACTATTATTCTTACATATTCCAACGGAGCTATAGCAGGCGCCGTTGTTGGTATATTCGGCGGAATGGCGCTGGACGCCGCATATGCCCCGATGCTCCCGCTTGCCGCTTTTACAGCAGGTATCATTAATAAATTTTCCACATCCGGCGGCATTATTTGCTCCGGAGCTGTTGCGATGTGCTGGGCGTTTCGTGTTTCAGGCTTTGGGGCAATGGGCGAGCTATTTGCGGAAATATTATTCACATCAGCCACACTTGCGCCCCTTGCCAATATTGGTATATTTCCTAAAAGAGAGCTTTTTCAGCCATACTCCGAGCCTGCTATACCGGATAGACCTCCAAATCGACAGCTTGAAGAAAAAATGGGAAAGCTTTCTCTTTCCCTTGATGAGATTTCCCAATTACTTACAGAGGTTTCAAATAAGGTGCAAAGGCCCTCCCCTGAGGAAGCAGAACGTATCTGCAACACAGCAAGAAACAAATTCTGTCAGGATTGCGTTCACTATAAACTATGTACAGGAATTGAAAAGAATGAAACAAAACGCTTTTTTTCTGCGCTGCAAAGATCCCTTGAAGAAAGCGGAGGCGCTTCGGCAGGTATAGTTCCGCAAAGAATTGCCTCTCGTTGCCACAATATTGATAAAATTCTTGATTTTACAAGCACATCTGCAAAAATTGCAGGAAGATTGGCAGCAGAAAGCTGCAAAACCCGCCTTTTTGCCTCCGACTACAAGGCTATCGCATCACTGCTTCGCCAAAGCACCTTGACTGAGGAGGATATATGGGAAAGAGATGCGGAAAAGGAAATAGCCTTAATAAATAATTTTTCAGAAATGGGTGTTGATATAACAGGTGTTTCTGTTTACGGGAAACGCCAAAGAAAAATATACTACAGAGGAATAGGCTTGCCTAATGCAGCGGGAGAGGATGACCTGCGCCGAGAAAGCGAAAAAATAATCGGAGGACGGCTCTCCTCTCCTGATTTCACCATAGACGGAAGCTCTGTTTCCGCTTACCTGCACACCGTTCCCAGATTTGCAATTGACTGCGGAAAATACAGCTCTGCAGGAAAAAAAGAAAACTTCAGCGGAGACACCGTTTCATCCTTTAGAAACGATGACGGATACTATTATTCCCTTGTTTCCGATGGAATGGGAAGCGGAAAGGAAGCAGCGCTGACAAGCGGAATATCAGCAGTTTTTCTTGAGAAATTGCTGATGGCAGGAGCTCCTATGAAAAACGCTCTGGAGCTGCTGAACGCCTTTATTTGCGGCGGAGAAGGAGAATGCTTTACTACGGTTGACCTTATGGAAAGCGACCTTTATACAGGCAAAACAAGCTTTATAAAAAGCGGCGCCGCACCCTCTTTTGTGCTCCGAGGCGGCAAGGTTTTCCGTCTCCATTCTAAAACTGTTCCCATCGGCATAATCAGAGCTCTGGACGCAGAAAAGATAACATTTGATGTTATGTCAGGTGATATGATAGTTATGCTGAGCGATGGCGTTACAGGAAGCTACGAAAGCTGTCCCTGGCTTTACGAGCTGCTTGAAAATAAGGAGCTTGCCGCTCTCACGCCAAATGAGGCTGCCAGATTTATAGGAGAGGCGGCAGAAAAAGCTACTGATAAGGAGGATGATATAACTGTTGCTGTTATGAGAGTAAAAGAATGCGCATAGTGTTGATATAGCAAAAGAAATATGATAAAATAAAGAATATGAGAGGTGATTTTATGAAAACTGTTATTATTCTTGTTGACGGTATGCGCCCCGACGGACTTATGGAAATTCCCTATGCTAAGGCAATCAGCGAAAAAGCTTCGTACACTATGAATGCACGAACTGTTTTCCCCTCTGTTACTTTGCCTTGCCATATGTCTCTTTTCCATAGTGTTACTCCTGAACGCCACGGAGTTACCACAAATGTTTACACCCCACAGGTGCGCCCTGTTAAAGGACTTTGTGAAGCACTGAACGACAACGGCAAAGGATGCGCCTTTTTCTATAACTGGGAAGAGCTGCGTGATCTCTCACGCCCTGGTTCACTTTTGAAAAGCTATTATGTTTCAGAACGCAAATTAGGCTTTGAAGAAGCCAACCGCCTTGTTACAGATGCGGCTATCACAAGCCTTACAGAAGATGATCCCGATTTTATTTTTCTTTATCTGGGCTGGCCCGACTATGCGGGACATTGGCACGGCTGGATGGGAGAAGAATATTTCCACTCTGTTCGTCGCTCATGGGACGAAATAGAACGATTTATGAATGCTCTTTCCGAAAAAAATGATGAATACACAGTTTTCATCACAGCCGACCACGGAGGACACGACAGAGGACACGGAGCTGATATTCCCGAGGATATGATAATACCTCTTTATATTTTAGGCCCCGATTTTCCCGCAGGAAAAGAGCTGGAAGATGCAAATATTATGGACATTGCCCCCACAATAACCAAGCTTATGAACATAACTCCTCCTGCAGAATGGGAAGGAAAATCACTTATATAAATCATAACAAACAGCACGGATGATGGTTTATTATTAAAATAAACAGCAGATGCTTTTGCATCTGCTGTTTGCTTACATACTGTTTTTTGTGTTATAATAACATATAGCATAAATGAGAAGGGAGTGATATTATGGCAGATAAATTCATATTGCACTCAAAATATAAGCCTACGGGCGATCAGCCCGAAGCTATAGACAAGCTGACAGCAGGAATTGAAGCAGGGATGCGTGCTCAAACATTGCTTGGCGTTACAGGCTCAGGTAAAACCTTTACAATGGCAAATGTTATTGCTAACGTTAACCGCCCAACCCTTGTGCTTGCACATAATAAAACTCTTGCAGCTCAGCTTTGCTGCGAATTTCGTGAGTTTTTCCCCGAAAATGCCGTTGAATATTTCGTATCCTACTACGATTACTATCAGCCCGAAGCATATGTTCCGGGAAAAGATATGTATATTGAAAAGGATTCCTCTATCAACGACGAGATAGATAAGCTTCGCCATAGCGCAACTTCTTCTCTTTTTGAAAGACGTGACGTTATAATAGTTGCCAGCGTTTCCTGCATATATTCCCTTGGTCCACCTGAGGAATATGAATCTCAGATGGTAGCTGTTCGTCCCGGAATGATAATTGAGAGAGATGATCTTGCGGCTAAGCTTATTGCCATCAGCTACGATCGCAACGATTTCAGCTTTACAAGAGGCAACTTTAGAATGAGAGGAGACACCCTTGAAATTTTTCCAGCTAACCAAAATGAAAAGGCTATAAGAGTTGAATTTTTCGGTGACGAAATTGACAGAGTTTCAGAATTTGATCCTCTAACGGGAACAGTTCTGCAATACGTGAATTATGCCGCAGTTTTCCCTGCCAACCACTATGTTATAGCACCCGAGGGCAGGGAAAATGCTCTCAAAGAGATTGAACGTGAAATGGTTGAGCGTGTGGCATATTTTCAGGAAAACGGTAAGCTTCTTGAAGCGCAGAGAATTGAGGAACGCACCAGATACGACCTTGAAATGCTTCGCGAAATCGGATTTTGCTCAGGAGTTGAAAACTATTCACGTATTCTTTCAGGCAGAGAGCCCGGATCCACACCATATACTCTTCTTGATTATTTCCCCAAGGATTTTATTATGTTTGTGGACGAATCTCACGTTACATTGCCGCAGGTTCGTGGTATGTTCGGAGGAGACAGAGCAAGAAAGCAAAATCTTGTGGACTATGGCTTCCGCCTGCCCTCAGCGTATGATAATAGGCCTCTAAATTTCGGTGAATTTGAGGAAAAGATAAACCAGGTGGTTATGGTTTCTGCAACCCCTGCAGAATACGAAAAAACTCACTCAATGCAAACTGTTGAGCAGATCATACGACCTACAGGTCTTCTTGATCCTGAAATTGAAGTGCGCCCCGTTGAAACTCAGATTGATGACCTTCTCACCGAGGTCAGAGCACGATGCGCCAAGGGAGAAAGAGTTCTTGTAACAACTCTGACTAAGAAAATGGCTGAGGATCTGACCGAATATATGGACGAGCAGGGTATCAGAGTTAAATATATCCACCATAACGTTGAAACTATGGAACGAAGCGAACTCATAAGAGATCTGAGAATGGGGCTTTTTGATGTTCTTGTTGGAATAAACCTGCTTCGAGAAGGTATTGACTTGCCTGAGGTTACTTTAGTTGCTATCTTGGATGCCGATAAGGAAGGCCTGCTGCGAAGCGAAACCTCACTTATACAGACAATCGGACGTGCCGCACGAAATGTGGGCGGTAAGGTTATTATGTACGCTGATACGATCACACGCTCAATGGATGCGGCTATAAAGGAAACTAACCGCCGCCGAGCAATTCAGCAGAAATATAACGAGGAAAACTCCATCACACCTCAAACTGTTAAAAAGGATATTGGAGAGCTTATCAAAATTGGGTCCACAGGCGGCAAACGTGGCAAAGGAGACAGGAAAAAGCTTTCTGCAACTGAAAAAGCTGCTGAAATTGAGCGCCTGAGAACAGAGATGAAGAAGGCCGCATCAGAGCTCAGATTTGAAGAAGCGGCTTATCTCAGAGATAAGATTAAAACCCTTGAAATAGAAAAGAAATAAGACATCATCCCTTGGCATAATGCCTATATTGTCTGTTTTTCCCCTTGACAAATATAGATTATATGTATAAAATAGTATTAGTCAAGCATACTATTATAACAGAAGGAGATAAACCAATGGCTGACGAAATTTTTGAAACTGAAATCTATACTCTCACAGACGACGAAGGTGTTGAAAGCGATTTTGAGCTTATCGGCACAGTTGAACTTGAGGGTGTAACATATTATGCGCTCGTTCCTTACACAGAAGACGAAAGTGCTGAAATTGATGAATACATCGTTCTCCGTGGCGAGAAGGACGAAAACGGCGAAGACGTTCTCGTTTCTATCGAAGACGACGAAGAATTTGATCGTGTTGCTGACATTTTTGACGACGAATTCGCTGATGTTGACTTTGAGGAAGCAGCTGACGCAGAATAAGTTTTAATTTTGCTTATTTCCTGCAGTGTTTTCGTGATAGGGTCGCTAATTGAACCCACAGTTGATTAATGGAGTGAACACTCTGCGTAGGAATGCAGGCCTCCCGACCGTCTCTCTTTTGACAGGCGACTCGGATGTTGGAAGCACAAAGCGTGGACGACGCACACCACCTTGCATGAGCAGGGTTTCACATTGCGGTTTTACACGGCACTGCGGGAGCTTAATATGAACACATCAGATCCTGCCTTTTAGGCAGGATTTTTTGTTTTGTAGCGAAGTGTTCCCCCTTGTAAAAAAAGATATAATGTGGTAAAATCAATTTATACCGACAACAATTACGGAGGATATTATGGAAAATACAGAAAAAGAACTTTCAACCGTTATCTTCAAGCCTATTGCCGAAACAGAAAAGTGTTTCCTTGACGAAAAAATCAGCACTAAAGCCCTTCATAACAAGGCTTCTATGCTCAGAGGCGAGCGTTTCAGCTTCCAGCTTGCTTATCAGGATATGAAAATGCGTTTTGACCGCAGAATCGGTCATATCAAGGTTGAAGGCGATATTGCTGATTGGGTTACAGTTCAGCGAGTTGAATGCGTTCCCGTGCGCCTTCCCATCAGCCGTGCTTGTGAGGATATGAACTTCCTTCGCCGTGAGCCCGGTCTTTTCCCCGACCTTCTCCGTCCTATATCAGAAAAGAACAGAGTTTATGTAACAAGCGATCTTCAGAGCGTTTGGGTTGATATCAGAGTTCCTGCAGATGCGCCCGCGGGAGACCACAAGCTCACATTCACACTCTATAACGGCGAAAGCGCTGAAGAAGAGATCTTCGGAGTTTGCACATTTACAGCAACAGTTATTCCCGCAAATCTTCCTAAGCAGAAAATTGCTGTTACTCAGTGGTTCTATTGCGATTGCCTCGCTTCATACTATAATCTCGAAATGTTCTCCGAACGCCATTGGGAGATCATTGAAAACTTTATTAAAACTGCTGTTGATAACGGAATCAATATGATCCTCACTCCTATCTTCACTCCTGCGCTCGACACTCAGGTTGGCGGAGAAAGACCCACAAACCAGCTTCTCGGCATCACAAGAGATAACGGCAAGTGGAGCTTTGACTTTACTCTTGTTGATCGTTGGATCGAAATGTGCAAGAGACTAGGCGTTGAATATTTTGAAATTTCTCACCTATTCACACAGTGGGGCGCAGAGCATGCTCCTAAGATCATGGCAACAGTTGACGGCGAATATAAGAAGGTGTTTGGCTGGGAAACAGACGCTGCCGCTGAAGAATATACAACATTCCTTAAGGAAATGATCCCTCAGCTTATCGAAGTTCTCCGCCGCCACGGCGTTGATAAAAAGACTGTTTTCCATATCTCTGATGAACCCGGCGGATGGATGCTTGAGTCCTATAAAAAGGCTAAGAGCACTGTTGAAGACGTACTTGACGGTCAGATCATTATTGATGCTCTCTCCGACTATTCTTTCTACGAGCAGGGCGTTCTTAAGAATCCCGTTGTTTCAACAGACCATGTTGGTCCCTATATAGAAAACAATGTTAAGGATCTCTGGGTTTATTATTGCTGCTGCCAGGTTAATAAGGTTTCTAACCGCCTTGTTGCAATGCCCACAGCAAGAAACAGAATCATCGCAACTCAGTTCTATAAATATAAGATCGCAGGATTCTTGCAGTGGGGATTCAACTTCTACTTCACTCAGCACTCCTGTGAGCCTCTTAACCCCTATATGTGCACAGACGGCGGATGCTGGGTTCCCGCAGGAGACACATTCTCTGTTTACCCTGCAGATGATGGCACAGCATATGAAACAATCCACCTTCTCGGCTTCACAGCTGCTCTTAACGACCTTCGCGCTATGGAACTGGCAGAAAGCCTCTGCGGCAGAGATGCTGTTATGGCAATTCTTGAAGACGGTATTGAACCCATCACATTTGATAAGTATCCTCAGGAGCAGGAATATATCCTGAATATGAGAGAAAAGATCAATAAGCTTATCGCTGATAACATCAAATAAACATAATGCCTCGAGCCCTTTTTCGTTGACAAAAAGGGCTCGTTTTGTTATAATTTTATTAGAATAATTCCTTGCCTCAGGACAAGGAGAACGGAGAAAATTATGACCATCAGAGAAATACTTGCCGACATCAAGAGCGACAGAGTTAAAAAGGTTGTTATTGATACTGACGCCTATAACGAAATAGACGACCAGTATGCTATAGGTTATAGCTTCCTTAGCGATAAAATTGATATTCTGGCTATCCATGCTGCTCCTTTTGAAAATGAAAAGAGCGATAATATGGAATACGGAATGGAAATGAGCTATAAAGAGATCCACAAGGTTCTCGGTCTTCTTGATCCCAACTACAATATTCCTGTTTTCAAGGGAAGCAGAGCTTCTATTGAAAAGAGCGGACAGATTCAGGAAAGCGAAGCTGTTGACAACCTTATCAAAGTTGTTCACGAAACAGACGAGATCGTTTATGTGCTTGCCCTCGGTGCAATAACAAACGTAGTTTCCGCTATTAAGAAGGATCCTACAATCAAGGACAACATGTGCGTTATCTGGCTTGGAGGAAACTGGCTTGAAGGAGATAACCTTGGTGAGTTCAATCTTGTTCAGGACTATACAGCAGGTCAGATGCTGCTCAACTCCGAAGTTCCTCTTCTCCTTTGCCCCGCTTGGTTCATTGTAAGCGATCTTGGCGTTAAATGGGACGATGTTTGCGAACTTCAGAATCAGAATCCCCTTTGCGACTATCTCTTTGAGATCACAAGCCGTTGCAGAGAGCTTGCAGGCGCTCCTCATTGGTGGACAAGAACTATCTGGGACGTTGCTGCTCCTGCAATTCTTGACGATCCCTCCTGCGCTGATATTGAGGTTGTACCAACACCTATTTTCACAGACGCAAGAGTTTATGCATTTGACTCAACACGCCATGAAATGCTTTATCTCAAGAAGATCCATCGTGATATAGCAATTCCTAACACATGGAAGCATATTAAGAGCGCAAGAAAATGAATATACACGAAATACTTGCCGATCTCAAAAGCAACAGAGTTAAAAAAGCTGTTCTTGATACAGATGCTTTTAATGAGATAGACGATCAGTTTGCTATAGTTTACAGCTATTTTTCTGAGAAGATCGACCTACAGGCTATATACGCTGCACCCTTCTTTAACGACAACAGCTCAGGTTATGAAGACGGAATGGAAAAGAGCTATGATGAGATAATCAGAGTTGTTGAATGCTGTGAAAAGGACTATACTGTTCCTGTTTTAAAGGGAAGCAGAACAACTATCACAAACAATGGTGGAAAAGCTGTTGAAAGCGATGCGGCAGATCACCTTATTAAGCTTGCTAAAGAAAGCGACGAAATTATCTACGTTATGGGAATCGGAGCAATAACTAATGTTGCCTCCGCAATTAAGAAGGATCCCTCAATCATAGATAAGCTTTGCATCATATGGCTTGCAGCAAAACAAACTCACTTCCCCGATGTTGACGAATTCAACCTTTGTCAGGACTACAAGGCAGGACAAATTGTTCTCAACAGCGGAGTTCCGCTTTTGCTGTGCCCTGCCTTCAATGTTGTTTGCGCTCTCGGAGCTAGAATAGATCTTGTTCGTCAGCTTAAAGGACATAATCCTGCAGCCGAATATGTATATAACCTTGGCGAAGGATATTTCAAAGGAGCAGGAGAGCCTTCTGACTGGCTGAGAGTTCTTTGGGATATAGCAGCACCGGCAATACTTGATAACCCCGATTGCGCTGAAGTGGAAATTATCACAGCACCGATTTTCACAGACGACAGAAAATATGCCTTTGATTCCACAAGACATCAGATACTTATGCTTAACTCTATTGACAGAGAAAAGACATACAGCAGAGCTTGGGAAGTTATCAAAAGAGGTAAATAAAAATTAAACCACTGCAAAAATTTGCAGTGGTTTTTTAGTTATTAGTTAGCGTCCTAATCCTCCACTGATAACAGCGAATCAGTTTTTAGTGGAGGTGGATTGCCAAAGGCAAGACGGAAGGGTCTAAAATAGAACATTTTAAGCTTTGACAATACAGAAAACAATCAATCTTACCTCTCAGTCACCTTGTGGTTACAGCTCCCCTAAAACCGCCTTTGGTGATATTATGGGAGCCTCATAACTACAAACAAAAAGCCTCCCGAAAAATCGGGAGGCTTTTATTAGCTAAGCTTTCGCTTATTGAACCTGTTAACTACAGATTAAGCAGCAAGTGCCTTTCTGATTGTGAGCTGGTCCTTAGCGTTGATAGCGCCGTCTTCGTTAGCGTCCATTCTGGATGTAGCGAGAGCGGAATCGTCGATAACCTTAGCAAGAAGCTTTCTCATGCAGAGAGCGTCATTAGCTGTGAGGTAGTTATCGCCGTCAACGTCACCAACGTATGTTCTGTCTGTCCAATCGAAGTCGGATGTAGCTACTACGAAGTTATCGAAGGAGTAGTTTACACCGAAGTTCTGGTTGAAGAAGCCAGGGAAGGAAGCGTTGGGGTTCTCGTAGGAGATGCTCATAGAACCGAGATCAAGTGTATCGAAGTCATAGCAGATGATGTCAACGCCGTTGATTCTTACATAGAAGTTAACAACTGTTTCCCACTGTTCGATCCATTCGCCATCTTCTTCCCAGCTATCGTAAAGAACTTCAGACTGATTGAAGGAGAACTGAACATTGTATGTTTCGCCTTCAACGAAGTCGTAAGCTTCTTCCATAACTGTTACTGCAGGGTTGGAGTATGTGTTAGGAGAAATCTTTACATAGTCCTTTTCGAAGTTGAATGTGATGAACGCAGCGTTAGCACCGCCGAGCATGAAGAGAGAGTAGTGCTCGTAGCCGCTGTTGATAACGTCATCTGTATCCCATGTGCTGTTGTATGTCATATCGAATGTTACAGACCAGTCACCAGACTTAGGAGCGTTCTGAGCGAATCTTTCCATATCGAATCTGGAGTAGTTCTGGATGTATGTAGCTTCGCTTGTTGTTGCAACACCGTTCTCAAAGCTGAAGTTAGCGAAGAGGTTGGGAGCATCAGAAGCGGGATACATCTTAGCCATATCATCAGACATGTCGAGGTATACGCTCATTGTGCCTGTGTAAGCTTCGTCTGTAGGTGTTACAAACTTCTTATCTACGCAACCGCTAGCAGAGCAGTATGTGTAGATGAGACCGTCAGCTATACGATTGATATCGTAACGAGCATATGTATGGTCGAGCATTGCTCTAGCCTCTGTATGGTAGTCTGCGCCACAAACTGCACAGTAAAGTGTGTCATAACCGAGGGAGTAGCATGTTTCTGTTGTTGTTGTTGCGATGGAGTGGAATACGTGGCCGTTTTCGTTGCAATCAGCGCCTACTGTCCAGCCCTTAACGCCTTCCCAAGCACCGTTGTTTTCAATCTTGCCACCGAAGGGAGCGCCTTCGTACATGCAGTATACGTTCTTTGTATCTTCTACATTGTAGATTTCGAAGTTATCGATGATAGCGGAACCACCAACGATAGCAAAGAGTGTTGTGTTGGAGTTGCTGATACCAGCAGATCCGCCAGGACCCTGGTAAAGGAGAGTACCGTCTATATAGATGTAGCCCTGTCTGTCCTTGAATACCATAACAACGTTATGGAAGTTGTCAGCTGTCATTTCGCCCCAATCGAAGCCGATGAGGGAGTCGCTTTCACCAGCAAAGCCGGAGAACTGTTCGTTTTCTGTATCGAAACCAACGCGGAATCTCTTAGAAGCTGTGTCTCTCCAGATTTCGAACCATGTCTGGCTACCATCGGGATCCTTTTCTGCGCTGTAAGGATCGCCTCTGTGGTTGTTAGCGAGAAGAGCAAGGTCGAAGGAGTATGCAACTGCGCCGTTTACAACTACATCAGAGGAGTAGCCGTTAGCGTAACCGCAACCATAACCGTCATATCTGTCTTCGTAAAGTGTAGCGTCGCCTTCAGCAACCTTATCAAGACCCATTGTTTCGAAAGGATCTACTACTTCTTCTTCTTCGAATACATAGTTATAAGCCGCACCAGCGGAGTCAGACTTTCTAGCGAAGTCCTGATCTTCGAAATCTTCGAAGTAGTCACCAATTCTGAGGTTATCAATACCCATACCATGGAGACCACCAACGAATCTTTCGCCAAATGTCTTATCTACTGTACCAATGTATGCACCGTCGATGTAGATAGCTGTGTTGCCGCCATCGGGAATAAATTCAACATGATACCAAACGTCTGCATCAAAGTCGTAATCAAGCTTTGCGCCGTTTACACCAACTTTATCAGCCTGGAGATCAAGCTCAAACATATTGCCCCAGTTAGCAACACAGTTAGTGTTACCATCAGTAGCTGTGAGAGAATCGAATACGAAATCGAATTCTACAACCTGGCCGCGAGGATCTACTTCAGGATAGAAGTAGTGACCAGCGGAAGCGTCCATGCCCCAGTAGTAGAGGCCGAGGTCATATCTTTCGCCTTCAACCGCTACGGAAGATACGGGAAGTTCCATAATGCTGTCATTGCCGTCTTCGTAGTCTTCGCCCCAACGAACATTGCCGTCAGCGTCTGTGAAGAGAATTTCGCTGATATAGCAACGATAGAATGTACCGTATACCATAGGCTGCATGTAAGCGTCGATTGTACCAACTGTTTCGCCGTTAACCTTAACAGTTGTTGTGTTGCCTTCAACTACGTACTGTACTTCGTACCATGTAGCGTCAGCAAAATCGTAATCGAGCTGGCTGGGAGCGCCGTTAAAGGAAATCTTGTCGTTAACTGCGTCGATCACGGGAGAACCGCCGATGTACGCAACAACTTCAA
>JAZQUP010000020.1:0-18093 GCA_045631345.1 Candidatus Avispirillum sp. | reverse complement strand
AAAACTCCTGAGAGGAGTTTTTAGCCCGTAGAGCTGAAATTACTTGAATCTTAAACTACAGATCCGACCGAGAGCGCCGAAATGAATTTCGGCGAAACCTTTATTGCTGAATAATCCATCTTCCCCCACCAAAAAAACCACTTCAAATGAAGTGTTTTTTTATTTGTAAAGGGAAAATAGGTATTCACTTAGTTTTTATCCAAACCGCAGGCTTGGTATATCATCACGCACAGCGTGTATCTCACTGCAACTTATTATGTACAATGCTTCGCATTGATTTCAACAAAATTGTATGCTATAATTCTGTTGAAAAGGAAGTGATATTATGCCAGAAAGTTTTTTCTCACTATTTAGCTTGCAATCAGTATCAATCGGCAGAAGATCATCCGGATTTTACATAATTGCAGTACTTATGATATTATCAATTTTGTTTGCATTTGCTTTGTTCACAATATTTAAAGCAAAGATATACCAAAATGCAATAAACACCAAAAAGCTTATTTTAATGCTTGAAAGAAAAGACAGCGCATGGAAATACACGGACATTTGCAAAAGAGCGACAAACACTTATTTTGCCGTTCAAAAAATACTTTCATCTGCAAATGTATCCTATATGTCCGATTATATAACAAATGAATTCTCAGAGGAATTTAAGGGGAAGCTTTTGATTTCATCTGCAGGATTAAAATCTTCATCCAAATACAAGCTTAAAGAAATAAAGCCCATTTCTGTATATGATGATACAGACGACACCTTAGACCACGTTTGGTTTTACGTAAATGGAAAATCTACAAATTATAGCGTTGATTCCATCCTTGATACTCAACTTCCCGGAAATGACAATAAAATCGTTTACAGCGGAGAATATTGGCAGTTTGTCAGAGGTGAGTGCGGCTGGATGCTGAATAAAATCATATCTGTAAACGAAGTAGACGATATTCGCACCCTCTCAAAGCTATGAAAATCAGCTTTTGATTATAAAATAACAAAAAAGCTACCGCTGAGCGGTAGCTTTTCTTACTTTTGAATTACGCAAAAGGATTTTCCTTGGGATAAGGAATAGACTTGGGCTGATTATAGCTGATGTCAGCAATTCCAAGATACTTGAACACCTCGAAAATCTGCTTACCATAGTGACCAAATGCAACAGCGCCATGGTGAGGATATCCCTTTTCAATAAGAACATGACGATAGAAACGATCCATTTCGGGAATAGCAAATGTTCCGATAGAACCAAAGCTTTCGCAATCAACATCAAGAACTGCGCCCTGCGCTATGTATGCCTTGAGACTTGTGTCAGCATCAGACTGGAGACGGAAAAATGTGATGTCTCCGGGCTTAAGGTTACCTTCCATAGTACCACGTGTGATGTCGGGCTCAGGAAGCTCAGGCTCAAGGTCACGCTTCATAATAAGCTGATAGCCCATATGAGGATCCTTCAAGAGACATGTGCTTGTGTTTCCGCAATGGAATCCCATAAATGTTTCTGTGAGGCGAGCATTGTATCTGCCCTTGATTGACTTTTCAAAGATTGAAGAAGGAACTGTGTTATTAATATCAAGGAGAGTTGTGGGAGCGCCTGAAATGCAAACACCAATATACTCGGAAAGCGCACCGTAAATATCAACCTCGCAGGAAACGGGAATACCCTGAGCAGCAAGACGGCTGTTTACATAGCAAGGAACAAACTTGAACTCTGTCTGGAATGCGGGCCAGCACTTATTTGCAAAAGCAACATATTCTCTTGCACCCTTGTGCTCTGCTGCCCAGTCAAGAAGAGTGAGCTCATACTGCGCAAGACGGGGAAGAATACCTGCATATTTGTTATCTGCAGGAAGCTCTGCTGCCATTTCTGCAACCTTTGCAGGAATTCTTTCATCGCCTGCATGCTTGTTATAAGCAACAAGCAGGTCAAGCTCAGAGTTTTCTTCTACAGCAACGCCAAGGTCATAAAGCGCCTTGATAGGTCCGTTACAAGCAAGGAAATCATCGGGACGAGGTCCGAATGTGATAAGCTTAAGTCCCTTGAGGCCAAGAATAGCGCGAGCTATAGGCTCAAATTCACGAACCTTTTCCGCAAGTTCTGCAGCTGTTCCAACAGGATATTCGGGAATGTATGCCGCCTTCTTACGAAGTCTCAGATTATAGGAGCAGTTGAGCATACCACAATATGCATCTCCACGACCATCGTGAAGGTCGCCATCACCTTCAGCTGCAGCAACATACATAATAGGACCATCAAACCACTCTGCAATAAGAGTTTCTGGTGTTTCAGGACCAAAGTTGCCAAGGAAAACCACAAGCGCATTAACGCCTGCTGCCTTAACGTCCTCAACAGCAGCTTTAGCGTGAAGCTCGTTTTCAACTGTTACCTTACATTCATAAAGGTCCTCTCCGTATGCTGCAACCAAAGCTGCTCTTCTTCTCTCGGAAAGCGCCGCAGGGAAGCAAGAACGGGAAACGGCAATAACGCCAAGCTTTACGTTAGGAATATTGTTTATCATATATTTAATCCTCCTGTTATTTTTGTATTTAGCCTTCTCCTTTCTACGAAGTTGAAGGGAGAAGGGGGACCGCTTGCGGTGGATGAGGGTCATATCCGCATAAGGTCTTATTTTATTAAGTCATCAACAGTAATATTTAAATTTCTCATAATATCACTGCATACAGCATTAAAGCTTTTATTTATACTCTTATTTGAATATCTCAAAACCTTATATCCGCGCTGAAAAAGCTTTTGATCTCTTTCTGCATCGGATTCTTTATTTTCCTGCATCAAATGTTGCCTTCCGTCTATCTCAATAATGATTTTTGCACTTGCAATATAAAAATCAACAATGTAATCATCAATCATCATTTGCCTTTTTACATTGAAAGGCAGCTTTTTTAAGAAATCATACCAAAGATGTTTTTCTTCACGAGTCATATTCTTTCTCAAGGTTTGAGACAGCGGTTTTAAGATATTGCTTCTTTCATTTTTCATATTTGCAAATATATGTATTAAAGACCATTTTCGTGCGATGTGAATAACAGTGCTTGGCGCACCCTCATCCACCGCAAGCGGTCCCCCTTCTCCCTCCGACTTTGTCGCAAGGAGAAGGCATATTTATTTCAAGTCCTTAAAAAGCTGTTTCATTGCAGGATAGATCTTTCTATACTGCTGATAACGCTCTTCATAGAGCTTAGTAAGCTGGGGATCGGGTTCTATGGTTGAAACTGTGGAAACAAGGGCTTCTGCCGCTTTTCTCACATCGGGATAAACTCCGCAGGCAACCATTGCAAGAATAGCTCCACCATATCCGGGGCCTTCTTCAGTTTTAATAATATCAAGAGAAATTCCAAGAACATTTGCAAATATCTTCTTCCAGAGAGGAGATTTGCTTCCTCCGCCGCAGATATTGCTGCGATTGATCTCAATACCAAGAGATTTTGCAACCTCAAAGGAATCACGGATAGCAAAGGCAACGCCCTCAAGCATAGCCTGAGTCATCTGCGCTCTTGTTGTGTCCATAGACATACCTACAAAGGTTGCTCTTGCATCTGTATCATTTATAGGGCTTCTCTCGCCCATAAGATAGGGCAGGAAGAACACCTTGTTTTTGCCGAGCATATCATCTGTGATCTTTGCTTCTTCTCCCTTATAGTCCTTTGTGCCGATTATCTCATCCTGCCACCATTTGTTGCAGGAAGCTGCGCTAAGCATACAACCCATAAGGTGATAATATCCATCAGCATGGGCAAATGAATGGAGACCATTTGTTAAATCAACTCCGAATTTATCAGAGGAAATGAAAACTGTGCCCGATGTTCCGAGAGAAATATTACATTTGCCCTCTCCAACTGTACCTGTTCCAACTGCCGCCGCAGCATTGTCTCCTGCGCCTGCGCATACTACAACATCACTGCTGAACCCAAACTTTTCAGCAAGCTCAGCTTTAACCTGTCCAACCTTGTCATAGCTTTCGAAAAGAGCGGGCATCTGTTCCTTTGATACTCCGCAAAGGCTTAGCATTTCATCAGACCAGCATTTGTTTTTTACATCAAGAAGAAGCATTCCCGAAGCATCGGAATAATCGCAGGAATGAACTCCTGTGAGTTTATACACAATATAGTCCTTGGGAAGCATTATTTTCTTTATACGAGCAAATATCTCCGGCTCGTTTTCCTTCACCCAAAGGATCTTAGGAGCTGTGAAGCCTGCAAATGCGATATTAGCGCATCTTTCGCTGAGAACATCACGTCCGATCTCTTCGTTAAGATAATCAACTTCCTTATATGTTCTTCCATCGTTCCATAGGATTGCAGGGCGAAGCACCTGATCGTTTTCATCAAGAATAACAAGACCATGCATCTGTCCGCCTGCGCCGATTCCCTTTACGTCCTTTGCATCAAAGCCTTCAAGCAAAGCGGGAATTCCGTCAAGGCAAGCCTCCCACCAAAGAGCTGGATCCTGCTCACTCCAACCCGGATTGGGGAACATAAGAGGATATTCACGTGAAACTGTGTTAAGAACTGTGCCTTTTTCATCTGTTAAAAGAAATTTACAAGCGCTTGTTCCAAGGTCGATACCAATAAAAAGCATATTTTTTCTCCCTTACATTCGTTAACTATATTTTACAACATCTAAATACAAAAATCAACGACAATGCTGTTCTTTTACACTATTACTCAATAATTTGTTCTTGCAATAACATTCTGCTGCAATTCAGGCGTGAGGTTCACGAAATATTCGCTGAATCCGCCCACACGAACTATCAGATTTCTGTGCGCATCGGGGTTTTCAACAGCGTCAAGAAGCTCCTCACGGCTGACAACTGTTACAGAAAGCTGCTGTCCGCCACGGCTGAAATATGTTTTCCAGAGAGATATAAACCCATTCATTCCTGCTTCAGAACTAAACAGCGCCTTATCAAATTTCATATTAAGAATAAATCCGCTTCCTGCCAACTTATGATCAAATGCAAGGCAGGAATTAAGAAGGGCTGTGGGGCCGTTTACATCTTGACCGGGAGTTGCTCCAATGCTATCACCGTAAAGACTATCCTCGTTCTTTTTGCCATTGGGCAAAGCACCAACTGCCGCTCCGTTATCTGCGGCACGATTAAAGGGAGAGCATCCCCCTGTATACCATCCGCCACGATATGTTTTCTTAGTTCTCAAATAGCTGTTATAGAAATTTATTATATCTCGCCCGATACTGTCTACATACAGATTATCGTTTCCAAATTTAAGATTTGAATTTTTAAATGTGAGGTGCATTTTTTCATATCCCTCAAAATTAGCCAGCAGGGCATCACGAACCTCACTTAAAGTGAATCTCTTTTCTTCATAAACAAACTTTTTAATATTGGCAAGAGAGTCTATAAGCTCGGGCACGCCCTCTGCCAATATCTGCCCGTGGAGATATAAAGGACCTCTGTTCTTATAATCAAGTCCCTTTTCAATACAGCCCTCAATAGTCATTGATCTTATGGGATTGGCTGTGTGGATAGCAAAAGCCTCCTGGGCTTTATTAGCCATAGAACAAACTGCATCAGCAATATATTTAATCTGCTCTGTTACGGCATTATAGAATTTTTCATATGTATCAAGCTCTTCTGCCTCACCTGTTTTGGCGCCTATCTGCTTATCTACTTTATGGTTATATCCATTAAAAATAGCATATTTTAGCGCCATTCCCACATTGATTTCTCCATCCTCAAGTCCCATATGAGATTTACCCTGAATATCTATCTGATTACATCCATTCATAACATATAGATGAGAATCATAAGGCGGAATACCAAGACTTTCAAGAGCAGGACAAACCACCTCATCGTTATATAGAGTTGGCATTCCGATTCCTGTGGCAATAGTTTTAGCCGCCTCAAGATATAATTTTTCAGGAGTGTTTCTATGACAACGCATAGTTATATTTGGAGTTTGGAATTTATATTTACGTGCAACCTCAAGTATCTCATATGTAAGCGCATTGGTTTTGTCATTCCAATCTTCGTCCGAGCCGCCAATACACAAATTCCAAGCTCTTGTTTTATGAAAGAACACCCAAAGATCCTCAAGTGCTTCTCTTGACTGGTTATAGTCAGAATCATTCCAGAAATCTATCATATATGAATCAAAATGACCCGGAGAATCTATTCCATCAAGAACAAACATTGTGACATAAACAGAAACCGCCTCAGCAAAGGTTTTTGCAGGCATCTTAGGACAATGCTCAAATGCGCTGATAATCTTTTTCAGCTTTGAATTTAAGCTTAAAGCATAAGCTTCTCTTGCGGCAGAAAATATTCTTTTCCCAAGAACATCAATTGCATCAAGGGTCAGCAACAGCCCTTCATAAAAATCAGCAGCATCTTCATTCTTCTCTTTATAAAACAAGATCTTTTCTCTGATCTTATCGGTGCCCAGCTTAGCAAAATCTATAAGGTTCGGCACAGCATGTCCGCCCCATGTGCCGCCCCATCCTGAAAAGGAGGTTGTTATGTCCCATTCATTACCACTGAACGCTGACCAATACTGCCCCAATTCAAGATGTTTCATATTATCAATTATATAATTATAATCCTCAGCCAGTGCGGGCTCATTTTCTGCCTTTTGCTGAAGAAGCCATAATTGCGGAGACTGGCCGCCTGAAAAGCAGGAGCCGCAAGCCATATTACCGAAATCGAACTCAAGAAAGCCTGTTTCTTTATCAAAGCTGATATTTACAGCCTTTGCCGCCTCTAAATATCCTGCGCCTGTTTGAACATATTTGCTTTCAGAATTTATTCCCAAATATCCTCTTGCAAAGGGCTCGTCCTTTATTTTGAAATTATACATACGGCGCCTCCTGATCGTTACTTATATCCTAATTATAATACTTATAAAATACAAAGTCAAACCTGAGAAACACAAAAAAAGAGAACCCTTTCAGGTTCTCTTTTTATATTAGTATTTACCATTTGCATCAATTGCTTCGCCATTGAGCAAGCGGATAGTGTCGTTGATAACCTTATTCACATAGTCTGTGGAAAGATAGAAATCCCCCACTCCATCTATTGTTATGCAGGAATGGCGAGTTGAGTAAGGATAGCATCCAAGCTCAGATGTTTTCCCATCAAGCGTTGTATAAGTAATGATCAATGACGCATTGTTTTTATCTGAAATATATGCCTTTAGCTCTTCCTCAGACATTTTGCAATACTCATCATCAATGCAATAATCTGTTATAGTCAGTGAAAGCAGAGTTTTATAGAACTGACGGAAGTTTGCTACCTGCTCATTGGATAATGCCTGCCCGTTAGCATTGACATAGATGGGAACATTCATTCCCTCCTCCGCCGTGCCTTGAGTGAGGTTGAAATCAACTGTTACCTCATCGCTTACAATACTCATTGAAGCGATATTTGTTATATACTGCTGGAACGCTAGCTTATCAACCCAATCAATAAGCTCATATTCAAGGAATGGAACAGTTTCCGCACTACAGTATCCTATAACTCCGGGGAACATATTGCTTTCTGCATAATATGTTCCGTTTTCCTGAGCGGAGCTGAAATAAAGCTCATATAGGAAATTGTTATATTCAAATGTTATAACAGTTGCAGGATCATCCATTCCAATTGCGGCCTTTTCCTCTTCTGTTGCAGAAATATCATAGCAACTATCCGCTATAAGTCCCATAAACTGATAGATAACCTCATAATACATCTGTGTGTTGGGATAATATGCTGTGGGATAGTCCATAATATTCTCCGCAAGAGCTTCCTTATTATTCTGAAGTTCCTTATCAACAAGGCGGATTCTCATTTGCTTTTCTCCGTTTTTATAAACGGTAAATTTATCAACAGTATAGTAATCATCCTGGCTGATTCCTGCGCAAATAACAGGGGTTACATAACCTTCAACAGATGTGAGAATAGTTGAGCTGACATCCTGTGAGAGCACATAAACGCTACCGGGTCTGCCCTCAAACATACAATAGTATCCGCCGCCTGTAAGCAACGCATCGCCTACGTATACCTTGAAGAACTCGCCCTTGATTGTTTCAACAACCCAGCTTGCCTGAGGCTCAAGAAGTCCGTATTCCTGAAGCTTTTCATCAGATGCTCCCGAAATAACCTTTGCCTTGGAAAGAGTGCTTGCAGTTACAGTTTGAAGGAGCGCAAACTTCTCACTATCAAAGGGGATATTTTTATGGCCTTCTATATAAAACTTTCCATCACCACTGCTGACAAAAGCAAAGCTACCGCTTTGGTTTTCAACAGTAATCTTTGCAATTTCAGCTGCGCTTATGTCTCTGAATATATAGATTCTGTCGGATATGCCCACAATCTCGCCTGCTTCGGTTTCAGGAGCTGTGTCTTCAGATACGGGCGTGTTTGCTTTTATATAAGGAGTTATAACAAAGAAATACGCCGCTAAAAGAACAGCAAACAAAACTGAACAAACGATAACAAGTATTTTCTGTCGTCTCATGCGTTCTTTCTCCTGATCCACACAGCAACACCGGCCACAGCTATAATAACAGGGAGAGTTACTGTCATTGCAACTGCCCACTTATTTGCCTGAGCAGTTGTTATATCAAGGGCTGTGTCATCAAGAACCTTGTAGTCTATATCAGCAAGGATTCTTTCACGACCTGTGAGCTTGATAGTGTTATAAAGAATATCTGCGTTTGCGTATGTGTTTGATGTGAGATAGCCTGAGTTAACATAGTCTGCAGAGCCACAGGCAACCACATATGAATAATAATATTCGTTATCAACCAAAGTTGTGTCTCTTGAAATTGTCATAAGCGGAACACTTCCAAGCGCTGTTTCCGCTCCATTATTAAGAGCTTTTGCGCTGCTCTGAGAAAGAAGCACGGGAGAAACCTCAATTGTTCCGTTAAGCTTTGAATTCTCTTCCCAAAGAATGTTTATGGGCATAGCATTTCTGAGAATTGTTTTGGGCATTGTATCGAGAGTTGCTATATCTGAATAAAGAGATGCGCCAAGCGTATTTTCCTCCGCATATTTGGAAACTATAGCTCTGCCATCTGTTGAAATAGCATTGTCCATATCCTTCACATATGTATCAGGAGTGAAGGTTATTCCCCATTCCTCAAGAAACTCACTAAGATTAGTTAAGTTTCCTGCATTTTCAGGGCTTGTGAACACCACAAGGCAGCCTCTTCTGTCAAGAAAATCGTCAAGCTTTGCAATTTCATTTTCGCTGTCATCCCCTGCTACAACTCCGCCGAAATCATAAACAGGATCGTTGATAACAACTATTCTTGCATCATCGGAAATTTCTTCCTTGGCAAGATCAATCGTTCTCACCTCATAGCCTGCATCGCTGAAAAGATTCTTAAGCGCCATTCCGTCTTCTCCAACCTTTTCACCATGCGATGATGTGAAATAAACGGGAGGCATTTCTGAATCTGTTACAGAAAGAATTGCAGAAACAAGCTTATATTCGCCCTGATAAGCCCAGATAGAAGTTCCGTCCTCATCAGTTATGAAGAAGGAGTCTATATAATAAATACGGAATTCGCTTCCGCTTTCTATAACAACAGAATCAGTATAGATCTGCTGCGCAGCTGTCTGATAATACTGCTTATAGAAGCCGGGGTTTTTAACTATATCAATACATTCAACATTGATATTATCATATTCCGACTGCATCTCAAGCGCTGTACGATATACGTAGTTAAGATATGCGCTTGTTTTGGCAACCTTGTCAGGCTCAACTGTGAAATAAATATTCACATC
Organism: Candidatus Avispirillum sp.; assembly: GCA_045631345.1. Taxonomy (GTDB): domain Bacteria; phylum Bacillota; class Clostridia; order Oscillospirales; family CAG-272; genus Avispirillum. The sequence continues at coordinate 8,359 of JAZQUP010000020.1, read as the reverse complement.
GCCTTCAACATCGTCTAGGAAGGATTTAGCTTCAGGTGAAAGAGTGAACACCTGTCCCTCTGTCATATCAATATACCATACGAAATGGGATGCAAGAGCAAAAAAGCAAACGTTTGCAACAACTGCCACTGCTATAACAAGGGCTGTGATAACAGAGGAGATAAGGAGATAGTTCTTTTTTCTTTCATTATGTCTGTTAAACTTTTTCATTTTCTACCTCCATCAAGCAAATCTGCGCTTCTCATAAACACGCACGCTGAGGAAAAGGAACACAGCGCAAAGAGAAATATAGTAAAATGCGCTGGCAAAATCAAAGATTCCCTGCGTGAAGTTTGTGAAACGACTGTAGATAGAAAGCCAATCAAGAACAAGACGAACTGCATAGCTATCGATAATGCCATTAAGAACAGCAACAACCACAAGGCCTGCAAGAACACCAATCGTTCCCATAGCGGCAACAAACTGATTTTCTGTCAACGCTGAAATAAAAAGTCCTATTGCGATAAAACAGCTTCCTATAAGGATCATAGCAATCGTGCATCCGATAACCTTAGCCCAGTTGGGATCGCCATAAAGACCAAGAACAAGATAATAAAGCATTGAGATAACAACTGTGCCTACAAACATTGTGAATGCGGCAAGAAATTTTGCCATAACCATTCCCCAAAGGCTTACAGGCGCTGTGAGCAGCAGCTGTTCTGTTTTTGCTTTTTTCTCTTCCGCAAAGCTCTTCATTGTGAGCAGGGGAACGAGAACTATATATCCGTACATCAGGAACTGGAAATATGTTGCTGTGTCGGAGGACTGCATCAGCAGAGTGGACAGGCTGAAAAGAAAGCCTGATGCACAAAGGAATATTGCCATAAACAAGTATCCCTGAGATGTTGTGAAATATGCGCGCATTTCGCGCTTATATATTGCAAGCATTATTTTTCTCCGATAAATCTTATTTTCTTCGTTTCTTTGCTTCGGTTGAGCCTTCTTCGGTTAGCTTCATAAACACTTCCTCAAGGCTGAGCCCCTCGGGAGCCATACCAATGATGGGCCATCCACCTTCGCTCATCTTGAAGAACACTGCCTTGCGCACATCTGATGCACCGCTTGATTCTACAATATATGTACAGCTATCCTTTTCACGCTCACTTGTGACCTCAACATGCTCAACGCCCTCAGCATCTTTCAGAGCTGCCATAACCTCTCTCTGAGGACCACATATCTTCAGCTTATAGCGGCTGTTTTTATTAATTGCGGAGCTGACACTGTCTGTAGGCTTGTCGCAAAGGATCTTGCCTCCATTGATAATAACAATTCTGTCGCAAACAGCCTGAACCTCAGAAAGAATATGAGTTGAGAGAATAACTGTATGCTCTCTGCCAAGAGTTCTTATAAGGTTTCTGACCTCAATTATCTGCTTGGGGTCAAGACCAACTGTAGGCTCATCAAAAACAAGTACCTTAGGATTTCCTATAAGCGCTTGAGCGATACCCACTCTCTGCTTATATCCCTTTGAAAGATTTTTAATAACTCTGCGGCGCACATCTGTAAGCTTTGTAACGTGGCAAACCTCGTCAATATGCTTTTTTCTGTTATATTTACAGTTTTTAAGCTCATAAACAAAAGAAAGATATTCGTCAACAGTCATATCCAGATAAAGCGGAGGCTGTTCGGGAAGGAATCCGATCTGCTTCTTTGCCTCATCGGGATTTTCAAGTATATCAATGCCGCCTATCTTAACGCTGCCGGAATTAGCGGAAAGATAGCCTGTCATTATATTAAGCGTTGTTGATTTTCCTGCTCCATTGGGGCCAAGAAAGCCAAGGATCTCTCCCTCACCCACGCTGAATGACACATCATCAAGGGCAAGCTTCTGACCATATGCCTTTACAAGATTTGAAACTTCTACCATTAGTTTGTTTCCTTTCATTGAAATGGTAAGATTCACACAATTATATATAAGTATATCATATTTTAGCTCTGATTTTATAAATAAATAATTAATTTTAGCACAAAAACAATAATTTACAAATAGAGCCAATATCCTTATCTCTATTGATTATTACGACAATATTTGATATAATTATTATATATGATTTTTTGCGAGGATATGATGGAAGATCAACTTAAAAGCAATAATAATATGGCTGCTTGTGTGCTCTCTGAGCTGAGTCATCTTGGGCTCTGCTTTGCAACAGCAGAATCCTGCACAGGCGGGCTTGTTGGTCAGTTGATAACAGCTCTTCCGGGCTCGTCTGAGATATATTCAGGCGGGGTTATATCCTACTCAAACGAAGTTAAAATGAAGGTGCTTTCTGTCAGCGAAAAAACTCTTCTCTCATTTGGCGCAGTTTCTGAGGAAACAGCTGCAGAAATGTCTGAAGGAGTACTGCAGCTTACACAGGCTGACATAGCAGTTTCTGTCACAGGAATTGCCGGCCCCACAGGCGCTGTCCCGGGAAAGCCTATTGGAACAGTTTGCTTTGGAATATCTACCAAGCTCGGCACTAAAACTTATAAAAAACAATTCGGAGAGAATAACAGCCGTGACGAAATAAGACATATGGCGGCAGATTTCGCCCTGTCACTTGTCATGGAAGCAGGAAAGGAGTTGTCCTATGCTTGAAAAAATAAAATCTCCCGCAGATTTAAAAAAACTCTCACAAAAGGAAGTTGATCAGCTCGTGCTTGAGGTGCGTAACGAAATTCTTCGTGAATGCGCCGAAGGCGGTGGCCACCTCGCCTCCAATCTTGGTATTGTTGAGGCAACTGTTGCTCTTCACAGAGTTTTCAACTCTCCTGATGATTCAATTATATTTGACGTTGGTCATCAATGCTATGCCCACAAGCTGCTGACAGGAAGATTTGATAAATTTAGTACCCTGCGCCGATTCGGAGGAATCTCAGGATTTACCAATCGTGACGAAAGCGAGCATGATGCGCTCACAGCAGGACATAGCGGCAGCGCTCTCCCCACCGCTCTCGGTATTGCCAGGGCAAATGCTTTGAGCAATAACGATAATTGGTCAGTTGCTGTTATTGGCGACGGTTCCTTCACAAATGGTATGGTTTTTGAAGCTCTGAACTGCTGCGCTGAAAGTAAATCAAAGCTTATTATCCTTCTTAATGATAACGAAATGTCCATTTCCAAAAACGTTGGTGCTATGTCGGGATATTTTTCCCGCCTTCGTAACTCCAGAAAATATTTCAAATTCAAAAAGAAGTTTCAGAGCATAGTTTCTCATATGCCCGGCGGCAAAAAGCTTATATTGCTCTCGTACAACATAAAAGAATTTTTCAAGAGATTGCTCGTTCAAACCAATGTTTTTGAAAACCTCGGTCTTTATTATCTCGGTCCTGTAAACGGAAACGATGAGGAAAAAATGGAGGCGCTGCTCCGAGAAGCAAAAACAAAGGACAGATGCACCATAATTCATATGCTCACAGTTAAAGGAAGCGGATACGAAAGAGCTGAACAGCATCCTGAAAATTACCACTTCACATCAAGCTTTGACTTGAACGAAGGTGTAAAACCGGTTGAAGAGAAATCCTTCTCATCAGTTATGGGAGAATATCTTTGCGAAATGCGTAGCAGAAATCCTAAAATATGCGCTGTTACTGCTGCTATGGAAAAAGGAACAGGACTCAGCATATATAAGGATAAATACGCAAACAGCTTTTACGACGTTGGCATCGCAGAGGAATGCGCTGTCACCTTTGCAGGAGGTCTTGCAATTGGCGGAATGCTTCCCGTCTGCGCTCTCTATTCAACATTTATGCAAAGAACATACGACCAGCTGCTTGAGGACATATCACTTCAGAACACACATGTTATAATGGCTGTAGACAGAGCAGGACTCGTTCCCGGCGATGGAGTTACTCATCAGGGTGTTTTTGACGTTTCAATGCTTTCCACCATCCCCAACACCACAGTTTATTCGCCAGAATCATACGATGAGCTTAAATATTCATTTGATTGCGCAGAAAAAGGCAATGGACTATGTGTTGTCAGATACCCTAAGGGCGCAGAAATTGACTATGACAGAAGCAAATTTAAGCCCGCAAATGAAGATAATACCGTTTTTGTGTCAGAGTGTGAAGATGCCGATTTAACCATCATCACCTATGGAAGAATCACATCTGAGGTTGTAAAGGCTGCACACATGGCAAATAAAAAGATTCGAATCGTACGACTTCTAAAAATAGATCCCATCGATCATAAAGCCCTGCTTGATATATGCAAGAGTTCAAAGATCCTTGTTGTTGAAGAGGGACTGCGCCGTGGAGGCGTTGGTGAAGCAATTGCTTCTGCTGCAGGAAGATATAATTATAGCAATACTGTTTCTATCCACGCTATCGAAAACGGATTCGTACCTCACGGAAGCATTACAGAAATAATGCAGCTCTGCAAGCTTAATTCAGAAGCAATTGCTGAAATTATAAACAAACTTTAGTTTATTGCTCCAAATATATCATTTATTTAAAAATAAAACACAAAAACTATTGATTTTTCAATTTAATTATGTTAGAATAGTTGAGCGTCAATATTTTTAAGTATATTTTATTACTAATTATACATTTCACAGTATTTAAAGGAGACCAAAATGGTAACAATCGTTATAGGCATTCTGCTTCTTATTATGGCACTTTTCCTTATCGTTGCTGTTCTTCTGCAGCAGGGTAAGAACCACAACCTTTCCGGCACAATCGCAGGCGGCGCTGAAACATTCTTCGGCAAAACTAAAGGTCAGGCTATGAACAAAAAGCTTTCTGTTCTCACATCTGTTGTAGCAGTAGTTTTTGTTGTTCTCGTTTGCATTCTCTACTTCGTTCAGACAGAAAACGAAGCACTTTCTTTTGATAAGATTTTCGGCAATAACGATGAGGTTCTTGTAGAAGAAACAACAGCTGATGAGCATGAAGGTCATGATCATGATCACGCTGATGAAACAACAGTTGTAGAAGAAACAACAGTTGTTGAAGAAACAACAATTGCTGAATAAGCATCAGTTTCAAACTTAAAATAATAAATAAAAAAGGAACACTTGATGTGTTCCTTTTTTTGTGCCTTTTTCCACTCATCATATTAGAGAAAGTATTCCGCCAACAAGCAGAAAATACAGCCAGCCGGCTACTCCTATACATACTGCGCCTATAGCTGTTACCATTGCATTTTCTTTGAATTCTTTCATTTTTATATACCTCACTTTTATTAATTTCTCTTTACACTCTGATTATACATAAGTTGTTGTCCAAAAAAACGGACTCAAGTCCGCAAATCAAGCCTATGTTCTCACAGTGATTTTTAGTCCGTTTTTTTGGACATACCCATTTACAAAATATCAAACCTGTGATATTATATGCACATAGGAAGGAGGTTTAGTTATGGCAAAAAGCAGCGAATATAAATTAAAAATTCTTTACATACTCAAATTTCTTATGGAAGAAACTGACGCTGAGCATCCTATGGCAACTAAAGCGTTACTTGAAAAGCTTGAACACGTTGGCATAGCAGCAGAAAGAAAGTCCATATACGACGATATAGCAGCACTTCAAAGATTCGGAATAGCAATTGAACATACCAGAGAGCTTGGAGGCGGATATTACATTTCAGAGCGTGATTTTGAATTACCTGAGCTTAAGCTTTTAGTTGATGCAGTACAGTCCTCCCGCTTTGTTACTAAGCAAAAAAGCGCATCTCTCATAAAAAAGCTTTCATCGCTGACTAATATTCACGATGCCGCTAAGCTAAACAGACAGGTTTATGTTTCCGGCAGAATTAAAACTATGAATGAATCTATCTACTACAATGTTGATATGATCCATACAGCTATTATCGAAAATGTTCAGATAACCTTTAAATACTTTGACTGGACCCCCAAAAAAGAAAAGCTTTACAGACATAATGCTCAGACATACCGAGTTAGTCCTTGGGCTCTTTGCTGGGAGGATGAAAACTACTATATGCTGGCTTATGATTCAAAGGCAGGTATGGTGAAGCATTTCAGAGTTGATAAACTCACAAGAATTTCTTACACCGATTTTGCTCGTGAAGGCGCACAATGCTTTAAAAATTTTGATTTGGGTCAATATTCCAATCAGGTTTTCGGAATGTTCAGAGGAGAGCTGGACAGCGTGACATTAAAGTGTGACAACAGTTTAGCAGGAGTTATAATTGACAGATTCGGAGCTGATGTTTCTATGTTTCCTAAAAGTGGGCACTTCTTATGCTCAGTTAGCGTTATGGTCAGCAATAATTTTTTAGCTTGGGTACTTCAGTTTGGCAATAAAATGCAAATTATCTCTCCGGATAATGTTGTTGAAAAAATGAAAAATCTTATTAGTGAGGCAGGTGAAATATATCAATGAAGTTAACAACTCTTTGCTATATAATAAAAGACAATAAATGGCTTATGCTTCACCGCACAAAAAAAGAAAACGATGCCAACGCTGATAAATGGATCGGTGTTGGCGGAAAGCTTGAAAAGGGTGAAAGCCCTGAAAATTGCCTTTACAGAGAAGTTGTGGAGGAAACAGGCTTGATAATAAAAAATCACCGCTTTTGCGGTGTTGTAACATTCATTTCAGATGTTTGGGACGATGAAATGATGTTCCTCTATACTGTGGAAGATTTTGAAGGAGAGCTCAAGTTATGTGATGAAGGAGAGCTTTGTTGGATAGATAAATCTATGATCAGCTCTCTTAATCTTTGGGAAGGAGACAAAATTTTTATTGACCTTCTGCTTAGTAATGCTCCTTTTTTCTCATTAAAGCTTACTTATGAAAATGAAAACTTAGTTTCAGCTCAGCTTGATGGAAAACCCTATTAATTATATACCCTTGAAACTTACTGATAAAACAAAAATAAAGCCGCAAGGATTTCCTTGCGGCTTTAATATTACTATGTAATTTTAATTACTTAGCAGATCTTCTCTTTCTAACAACGATAACTGTTGCGCAAGCTACGAGAGCAACTGCAGCAATAGCTACTACGAAGATCATGTTGTCACCTGTCTGAGGTGCCTTGTCTGTAGAAGGAGCTGTTGTTTCAGGAACTGTTGTTTCAGGAGCTGTTGTGCTCTCTTCCTTAACAACTACCTTTTCATACTTATCTTCAACCTTGAGCTTAAGATCAGCAACTGTAGCGTCAGCTGTCTTAGTAGCAAGAACTACTTCGAAGAGCTGTTCGCCAGCCTTAACAGCTGTAATCTTTTCAACGTTAACGATTGTAAGAACAACCTTACCGTTTTCAAGTGTTTCAACCTTATAGTCATCCTTTTCAAGACCAACTACTTCAGCAACCTCGAACTTTTCAGCATTGAATTCGAATGTGTAGCTGAGGTTGTTTGCTGTAGCGTAATCTGCCTTAGAAATGATGGGAAGTGAAATCTTACCTGTTTCCTTAACAACGGGCTCAACCTTAACTTCGCTTGTTACGATTGTTGTTTCGGGAGCAGTTGTTTCGGGTTCTGTTTCAGGCTTTGTTTCAGGCTTTGTTTCAGGCTCTGTTTCGGGCTTTGTTTCAGGCTCTGTTTCGGGCTCTGTTTCGGGCTCTGTTTCAGGCTCTGTTTCGGGCTCTGTTTCAGGCTCTGTTTCGGGCTCTGTCTCAGGCTCTGTTTCGGGCTCTGTTTCGGGCTCTGTCTCAGGCTCTGTTTCGGGCTCTGTCTCAGGCTCTGTTTCGGGCTCTGTTTCGGGCTCTGTTTCGGGCTCTGTTTCGGGCTCTGTTTCAGGCTCTGTTACATCAGGAGTTGTATCAGCCTTTACTACGAAGGAGAATGCAACTTCTATAGGATTTTCATCTGCATCAAGAGCTGCATGGTTCTGAACATCGTTATCCCAGTAGTTAAGTTCAAATCCGTAATCAGCTGTAGCATCAAGAATTTCAAATGTTGCTGTGAACGCTGTACCTGTTTCTGTGTTGTTTACAAACGCAGTCATCATGTCAAGCCATACCATGATTTCGTCATCAGAACCATTAGCAAGTCTGATGTCCATGTCATCAAATGTAAAGCCTGTACCATTTTCAATTTTTTCAAGCTTAAGTGCTGCATTGTTGAACTTAAGACCAGTTGCAGCAACAACGATACCTTCGTTCTTTACAATGTCAAATGTTACATTAAGCTTACCATCAACAACCTTTGTTGTGAGAACATACTCAACGCCTACAGAAGCATCAGGTGTGGGCTCTGTTTCGGGCTCTGTAGCAGGCTCTGTAGCAGGCTCTGTTTCGGGCTCTGTAGCAGGCTCTGTTTCAGGCTCTGTAGCAGGCTCTGTTTCAGGCTCTGTTACATCAGGAGTTGTATCAGCCTTTACTACGAAGGAGAATGCAACTTCTATAGGATTTTCATCTGCATCAAGAGCTGCA
>JAZQUP010000019.1:0-137198 GCA_045631345.1 Candidatus Avispirillum sp. | reverse complement strand
ATTGCCCTGACTAACGAACGTAATGGTAGCACCCACGGGGATATTACACTTAGAGAAGGTAAACGGTGCCATACGCTCGATGTGCTGTTCTTCAATATCCTGCGCCAGTTCTTCGCTTTGACGTTCTACTGCTGTCGGCTCATACAGATGAAGCCGATCTTTACGACCGCCTAAAACCGCAATGGTTTCAAGGATAGAATACGCCTGTTCAGGCGACATGGCGTAGAACTCGCGCACACGCTTTTTGCCGTCCACATTGTCGATAGAGCGCAGATTAGGATTGAGTTGGTCGATCAGCGCATGGAGTTTCAGATCTGTCAGCCGTTCTTCAACTTCATATGTAGCGTAGATGCGGAATGCAAACGGAATACATTCACTATTATTCAATTGTTTTAACCGTGAATCCACATTGTCGGCATATCCGATCTTTACGTATTCCTTAAATGATGGGTTTGTAAGTATGTATATTGCTCCCATAATTGTCTCCTTTTATATCTCACCTAAAGCTACACCATCCAAAATGTCATTGAGTTTAGGTTTAACTTTGCGTTCGATATCGTTCGAATCCACTATTTGTTCATAACGAAAACCATTGAGATCAAACGGCGGATTTTCAGCACCGTCCATAGGCTCAAAATATAATAGCATTCTTTCTAAACCCACGTTCTTTATTGCATATCCGACTTCCACCATAACGTTATGCCTGTTACTTGTCAGATCCGCAATAAATATATCAGAAGCTTCTATTTCTCTGTACATCAAATCTCTAATAGAGTATGTGCCGCCGCCTTTAGTTCCCAAGTCGATTAATTCTAATCCAAAATCTTGTTCCACAATTCTTTTAATTACAGCCAATCTGCCTTCGGCTTTACTTAAGTATGGTTCACTATCCGGATACCAACGTGCTAAAAATACCCGTTTAGGCGTGTGAGCATATACCGAATCATAAATTGAAATCACATCGTTAATATGCAATTTGTCGGCAATGCCGATGTTATTCTTTTGCACCCAATTAATAAAACTTCTGTATTTAGCCTGATCCTGCAGCTTGTAGAAGGTCATCGCTCCTAAAACCGCAATATTTTCGGTCACATTCGCAATGCCGGATTCTCTTAAAGCAGTGTTAATATCTGATAATTTTTGAATAATAACATCTACACATTCAGGCTTATCTTTAATCAATCCTTCTTTCAATAGATGCTCAAAGATACCCACGAAATATGTGTATTGGCTATTTCCGATGTACTTTTCAATTAGCGGATAATGCGAGAGATTTATCCTATCGCAAATTTTGCGAGTATATAAGTATGGTGAGCCAAAATTACTTGCAAGATCATCGTCAGAAAAAACATCAACACTTTCAATAATAACACTTAAATTTTCCTCGTCTTTCAAGGGAATTTGCTTGGTGTTAATGTTGTGAAATAATGCCCGACAAAACTTGTCCGTTTCATTTGCTCCGTTGAACAATAATAAGCAAAAAGGGATAGCGGCATCTTTATAGGTTGAATGCTCATTAACAGCACTTAATCTATGATTGCCGTCTATGCGTAAAAATTTAGCTGTTTTTGCAACGTCAAAATCCATATAAACAGTTTGTACGTTGTCTTTTTTGCGTTCATCCTCTTTGCTTTTTAGTTCGTATCCTTTTGTAGAAAATTTAAATGGGCCAACCCAACCATTAAAATTCTGTTTTTGACGAACTGCAACTCGCAATGAAGTAATAGCATCATATTCAGCACCGTTTGCTGCCAAATCAGAACAGAGGATTACTTCGGGAAAGAAAGTAAACTCGCCTCCCGATAAAAATCTATCCATCTCTCCGGCATGCTCGGATAATAAATCGCGCTGAATCTCCGGAATTGTTTCAGATATATTTGCTAACTTAATCATAGGGCAAAAACCTCTTATGCAGAGGAAGTTGCCCATGGAATAATCAATAACGCCTGTTAATCTCATTGTTCATCCCCCAAGAGCATTTTTTCAACCTTTGCTTTTGCATCCGAAACAATCTTTTCAGCCTCCATTTGCAATTCAAATGCACGTTTTCTCATTTGAGCCGCATGAACAGCAATCTCTTCCTGTTTCTTTGGTTCCGGCAGAAGAATAGTCTGTGTGAAATATTCTTGCATTATCAGATTTCTAATGCCATTTGTTTGAGTTTGCATAACTTCAGTGATTTTTATATTGTGCATTAAACGCAGATACTCAAATACATATTCTGGCACAGCTTTTTTATCATTAATTCGGATACGGTGAATAAAATTGCTGAATGCCAACGGATAGTTATCAAGCATATCTTTCTCTATAAATGCAACGCGTCCGACAGGTTGATCCTCACTACCACCTGATTTTTCAATCAAAATGTCTTTTTCATTCAGTTCAATTTTATCAAACGATGCCTTTTTGTATTTTCTGAATTTAGTCCTGTTATTATCTAAATTCAAATTGAACTTATTATCAAATTCTGTCCCTCTGATTGTTAAACAAGTAATTAAATCGGAATCTTCAACGGTGTCATCCAAACCCCAATCTCCTGAAACATCATTTAATACTACTTCTTTCAACAACATTCTATTGTATGGTGCTGATTCTATTGCATCCAATAATTGTTTGTATTTAAGACTATATTTGCGTGGGTCAAATCTTCCCCCCAACATATCAGTGGCATGGATATAAAATATTCTATTGCTTAAATCTTGGTTTGTTTGCAAAGGCAATTTTATATCAAGAGCGCCAATAATGTAATCGCTTATACTATCAAGTAACAATTGAGCTTCTTGTTCTTTTTGACGTTTCTGCTCGTATGCACACTCCATAACATTGACAATATCTGCATTGATAATAACAGGAATAGAACGTAACGCAGAATAATCCAACGCTGGTCGAGTTCCTCCAGTTGATCTTCTGGATGCCAACTTTTCTCCCACATCCGAATTAAGATAAGCCGCAACTAATTCACTTGTTTGACGATCTTTTGTTTTAATTACAACCATATGCTGGTTAATATTTCCCTCAAACTGTTGCGGTGCAACGGAAGAAACAGCCATTCTACCTACACCGGTGATCTTAACCAAAAGATAATTTTCGCGCACCTTGCTGCGCGAAAGCATATTATTGTGAGTTTGCTCATTGATAAATACGCACTCACTCAGATCAAGTCCTTCAGGAGTAAGATTTTGAACTCTTACAAAAGGAATACCAGATTCATCTGCATAATACTTTTCTTTCTGATCTTTTTTTGGAGTAGCGCCGCCTGCCATGTATAGGATAAAATCACGCAACTTATATTTCGTATTGTTTAAAACAGCCTCTTCCAAGGTGCGATAATCTATCTTGTAGTAAAAAGGATCAATTCTCCCTTTTATTTCGCCCCAATTTATTAGAAACAATTTATTCTCATCAAAATTGGGGCTTAGAGAAAAAAACGATCTTTTTCGTCTTCAATTGCTTCGATAAAACTACTTAATTCCTTAGAAATACTTACCAGTTCATTGTTGCCTGTTTCTTTTCCTGTGGCATCAAAACCAATATCCTCTGCAATTGACATCAAGATAGGATAATCTAATAGCGTTTTTTTGTATTGTTCCTCATAAGCCTCCAACAGAAGCTCTTTTGCCTTTTCAATTTTTTCATCAAAATCATCAATCACCGACTGTTTTTCATCTTTAAATCTTTTAACAGCTTCATCAGAATCCTTTTCGGCGGTCTTAATTAATTTATTGTACTTAGCTGTTTCTTTTTTCTTCTGTTCCAATAAATTAAATAATTTCATGCCATTATCGGATTCTGACAACAAAGAAGATTGTATGCCTGTTCTAACTGCTTGACGCTTTTCTTTCTCTTTTTTGCTGTACTTCTTCAAGAATAAAACAGAACTTTTTACTCCCGCTCCCGTTGCCATAAATGCAGTTTGAGGCATGGAAACAACAGCGACAACACGGAATGTGTCACTGATATAATCACGAACATATTGCATACTGGAATTTGTTAAAATACCATCGGGCAAAACAATTGCCAAATAACCGCCATCAGCAAGATATTGCTCTGCCTGTTCAATGAAGAGAACCTCACTGCTTTGACTCGGACGATCTGCGGCTTTGCTCGCTGGATTGAGCCAATCCACATCTTTAGTCGCTAAAGAATATTGATGTAAATAAGCTTTTTCTGTTTGTTTAATAACAGAACCAAAGGGAGGATTCGTAATAATAAACTCAAAAGAATTCCGTCTAAAGCCCGAATTGCCCGTTTTCTCCTGCAGAACTTCGGGAGACACTAAACCGTCAGATGCCACGACATTAGTATGACCGTCATCGTGAATAATCATATTCATTTTGGCAGTACGTGCGATTTGCTCGTTAATCTCAATTCCGAAAAGATTATTCTCTGCGAAATTATGCCAAAACGGCCACCATCTTTGATATTGTTTAATATCGGTTTTGTAATCAGGGTATTTATCAGTTGCCGCTTTACGCACTTTATCTAAGGCGTGTAACAAAAATCCACCACTACCGCAAGAAGTATCTAATACTTTGCTTTTATTGGTAATTGGAAGACTATCGACAATAAAAGATACGATGTTTCTCGGTGTGAAATACTGTCCAAAATCGCCACGGAAGAATGAACCCATAAAGGTTTCAAATGCACGTCCTTTACTATCAAGGTCAGTACTTAATAAGTCAACACCTTCTAAATAACTTACAACAGTTCTTGCTTTCGATGCGTTTAATTTTATGTTATCCTTGAAGATTTCGGGATCGTTCTTTCTTTCGCCAATCTGACGACCTTCTTCGTAAAGCGCGGTCAGTCGTTTGAGAAGTCGCTTGTTAGTCTCTGCCTCAGCCTTAGCTTTTGCTTCTTCGGTATTGTTTTCCGGTTCAACGGGGATTACCTGAAAATCATAGGGTTCTCCAACATCTCGATCTTTTTTCTCATCAAATATTTTACAAAAGATCAATTTATCAAGCTCGTCAAAAGCTTCAGAGGGGTTAAGCTCACCGCCACCCCAAAGTGCTTGATGTGCTTGCTTGAATATATTGGTTAATTCGCTTTCGGTAACTTTTGCGAGAGGAAACAATTGTTGACCACTTGCTGTGGTGCCACCATTATAGGCATATTTGTAGGAACTAAGCTTTTTAACACCGTGCTGAGGAATATCGGAAACAGTTTCCCTTACACTGCTTTCTTTATCGAACTTGAAATATGCATTTTTGATTCCAGATGTAGTCCATACATATTTGATAGTTCCTGCGGTAAAGTGAGCATACGAAAAAGCCTGATTGGTAGCTTGTGCAAATTCTTGCTCAGAAACATCTTCTTTTTTGCATTCGATAACAATAAGTGGAGACGTATGGTTGCTATCATTATAGACAAAGATATCCGCCTGCTTTTTTGTAGAGCCGTCTGTAACAGGAACATAGAGCCCAATTTGTTCCACGGGATATTTATACCAAAGGACTAATTTGCAAAAAATTTCTGCCTGAACCTTTTCCTCGGGATTCTTATAATTTCGAGTCATATTATGATGAACATACGTAATAACACTTTCATCTTCTGTAATGTGGATTAATCCTTTTTTAATACCTTCTTGTGTATAGATTCCGTAACTCATTTTGTTTCCTCCAATTATTCTTTATGAGAATATCCTGTAGTCAAGAATTATTTATTTTCTCCTAAATCTATAGTTTTAAACACGCTATAACCCTCGTAGTAGTAGCTGTGGTCGATGCCTTTCATATAGACCTCGCGGTCGTTGATTTTGTCGGTTAACGCAGACTTTAAGATATGCTTAATCTCAATATCTTTAATCGGACTGCGTTCCATAGCGAGAAGGTAATCTTCTTTATCGACCTTACTCCAGTCAACAACCATACCGATTTCTTTTTTCAGTATGCAGTCGAGCCAGATACGTGTACTTCTACCGTTGCCTTCACGGAATGGGTGGGCGATATTCATTTCAACATACTTCTCTATGATCTCATCAAAGGTAGACTGAGGCATTTTATCGATGTTTTCAAGAGCTGCTTCAAGGTACATCAAAGGAGCGAAGCGGAAGTTGCCTTTTGAAATATTGACTGTACGCATTTCACCGGCAAAGTCATAAATATCTTCAAAGAGATATTTATGGATTGCTTTAAGTGATGCAAATTTACCTGCTTCAAGTTGATCGAGCATGCCGTTTTCAAACAGTTGAATTGCTTTCTTTTTACTTATCTTTTCCTCGGCTTCTGCAAGCTCAGGAGCAGTTGTAATTCCTAATTTATTTTCAAGCATAATCGCACCTCACATCGTTTCTTCGGGGATGAATTCCATAATATCATCCACACCACAATTTAAGGCAGCACAAATTTTGCCGAGGGTTTCGACGGTAACGTTTTCACCTTTGCTCATTTTGGTGATGGTATAATTACTGATATCTGCAACCTTGGCAAGATCTTTTTTCTTCATATCGTGGTCAATTAAAAGCTTCCATAGTTTTTTGTAACTGACAGCCATAAATACACCTCATAAAAAGATTATAATTCGATAATTTTATTATATCACAAAAGTTTATATATTGCAACGATAAAATAAAGCGATAACTGCATTTGTTTTTGACAAATCAGCAAACTTTGTTGTTAGAACAATTTTTATAGCTAATCATATACGAATTCCAGATACACAAATAGAAACGAACCTCGGCTAAAATATGAGATTTACTCATTTTAGCCGAGGTTTTATGTATTAATTAATTTTTTCTTCTTTCAAATAAAAGCGACTATCAGTAGAAGTCTCACGCAATCTATAAAGCTCACATCCTTTAAAGCTGTTTGCAATTTCCAAGAAAACCTTCTCATATTTAGAGGGGCAATTCATTCCCATGTAAATTTTGCTCGGTACGGCAGGAAAGAATTTACCATATTCTTTTGGTACCAACGCACGATACTCTTTCTCATGACGCCAGCTTTCATGTTTACATGTTAAAGATAAGTACGCCAAATGATTATAAACACTTACATCTCCCGGCATTTGAGATGCATCTTTACCTTCCTTAATCATTTGAAGTATTCCAATTATTAAATTCCCTATAAATGCATTTCCCTCGGCTCTGAACGGATCGTAGGAAACGGGGTAAATAAACTTCTTTTGTTCGGGCACCATTTTGTATTCAACGCAGAAGCCTTGATGATTGTTAGCATAATATGCCCACATAGGCATGTTTTGATATTTTTCATCCGGGTTTGCAAAGCAACAAATTCCAGCGCGTTCGTTAATTTGTTTAACAAAGTCTTCGCAATCTTCTTTTCGTAATCCTTTAGGTGCGGTATCATCTTCCGTAAAAACGAACGCTTTCCCTTCAAACGGATCATTAAATTGATCCAATGAAGACAAATATATTTGCCCCCTTTTAAGTGTTGATAATCGTTGTTTATCTTTGCAGGGTGTTCCGTCTAACCAAAAATATTTATATAATACATCTGGTATGCAAGAACTTTTGTATTCGGTAGCTTCTTTATATTTTTCTTTACCAATTAAATCGATATATTTATCGTAATTCATAAACATCCTCTTTTTTCACTTTATGTATCGTTTCTGCAATATGTATCCAACCACACATTATATTCTTGCTCGTTGAAAGAACCTTCCGGACGCTGATGTAAACATTGTCCCATTCTTTGATACTTCTCGATAAAACAATATTCAGCAAAAGCTAAACGATGCAAATCCCTATTATAGTTGTCACCTTCATATTTGACAGATTTTAAAAGTTTTACTTTGATTTTATATTTATTGTTTATTGCATTTGTTAGACGTTTGATATGTTCACTCGCTTCTTCAGCCAGCAATTCCATTGAATTGAATTTCACAAAGGAAAAATGCTCATACATTCTATATCTTATGTTTATAGCCTTACCGATATATACACATTCTTCACCTTGAGGAAGGTCTATAAAAAAGCCGTAAACACCTCGTACATCCCTTTCTAAGATTTCTTTATCAATTTCAATATTTTTATCTTTGCACCACAACTCAGTAGCAACGGTTCTAACACGATGTCCCATTATCTTTCTCCCTATTTTATTACTTCAATTATAACACATAAATTCTAATTTTTCTATATGATAAATTTGGCGGCAAGGGTTACTTGCCGCCATTTTGTTTGAAGAACTTTTGCAGGAGTTTGATATGTTTATCGGACATATTGGTTATGGTATAGGCGTAGGAGCAGTAGAGGTCGACGAGCCATTCTTTAGCGATGATTTTTGTAGTTTGGGTTTGGACGGACTTCAGGCGACCTTGGCGGAGCCAGCGATTGACGGTGTTATCGGTATAGCCTGTGGTGGCTATGACCTGCGGAACGGTGAGTGCATCGGGGACGTGTTCGAATTCTTGTTCAAGCCATGGGCGGAAGGTTGACGGCAGAGAGGAAGGAAATCCTGTTTTGCGCGGTCGGGGTTTTCGTGTGTTCCCATACTTTGCGGTGGAGAATTCGGCGTAGGGTGTGACATATTTTTCAGGGTGGTTTTGCGAGTCCTCTATGTATGCGAGCAGGTCTTCTTTTAGCACAGTATATTTTCTTGTTCTCTTGCCAGTGTTCTGGCATTTGATGAAGCCGTTATTAAGCATCCAAGCACACTTTCGTTTACTGATATGCAGAGCACATCGCACCTGTTCACCTGACAGCACTTGCGGTAAGCTGCTCAGCATTTCTTATCACCTCGTATGCTATACCTCTTTCCTTTATCGTTCGCGGTCTTGACAAGGTAATCAATGAAGGCGTCCTTGGTAAATATGTAACCGCCCTTATATGTATAGGATTCGATCTCACCATTTTTGAGTGCGGCGTAGATTGTGTTCTTACCGACGGGCGACCATCGATTTGCTTTCATCGGGGTTAGGATATCGGGGCATTTTTTGAGCATCTTTTCGTATGCTTCTCTTAATTTTTCTTGATTCATTTTAATTCTCCTTGTGTTTTCTTTGCCCGAGAACACACAAAGGTTTTATAGGTTTTCTCGCATCTATCTCGCAAATTTCTCGCAAAAAATCATTAGTTTTGCAAAATCTCGCAGAATGGGTGGACATATTATAAAATTTAGGGACGGAGAGAGGCGGTGCGGTAGATACTGCCTTTTGCTCGAAATCAGTTAGGGAGCAATCCCCCGTGAGTTCGAATCTCACCGTCTCCGCCAAAAAGAAAACGACAGGCAATGCCTGTCGTTTTTTATTTTCAAATCAAATTTATCTTTTAATTTTTAACCTCAGCAGCAATAACAATTAATCTATCATCGTTCTTCGAACCATAGCAAGTTGAAAGAGTTAAGATCTGCTGATCAAACTCAGGAGTGATGCCTGTTTCATAAAGCGATCTGCTCTTTATATCAGCAATGAGACTGCTATAAACCTCAGCGCTTTCTGCGTTTGTGAAGCCATACCAGCTGTCAACGCTTTTTACCTGAGCCACAGCAAATACCTCATAAAGCTTCAAGCCCTCAGCAGTTTCAAACTCAATTATCGGGTTTGCATCACGATAAGCAGGATCAATATAACCAACTATATCAGAAAACATAGTTCCGTTTTTCATATTGTGGCCGTAGATTATCAGATTGTGAAAATCAAGACCTCCGTTATCATTGAGAAAAGGAGTTCCTGAAATACTGTAAGCCCCGCTGAAGCTCTTTCTCAGATATTTCTGAGGAGAATCGGGAGTGAACATTACAGGATAATCTACAGTTGTATTCTCAATGCATATCCAGCCAACACAATCGGGATTTTGATCAAACACGGGCTGCAGATTACGCTTAAAAACAGGAGCAGGCTCAGTTTCTACGTCAACCACAGTTTCAGGCATCGCATCAACCACGCTTTCTGCAGGCTCAGTTGCCACACCTGTTATAAGAGCGGCAAGCTGATCAAACTCTTCTATTTCCCTCTGCGCTCTCAGCTTTTCACGCACAAGCATAACGCCTGAAAAAATCATCACGCAGAAAAGCAACACAGATATTATTCTCATTATTTTTCTTGACATATTATCACCATCTTACAATAAGCCTCCACTGATAACTGCGAAGCAGTTTTTAGGGAAGCTGTCAACGTTAGTTGACTGAGGGGTAGACCTATATGAACTCAATCTTTTTCTACCCTTCCGTCTTGCCTTCGGCAATCCACCTCCCCTAAAACTGCCTTCGGCAGTGTCAGTGGAGGCTAAATAACAAAAGCGGGGGCGGAAAACCGCCACCGCCATAGTTTTGTTTAGGGTGCTACTCCATCAATATTACCGTTAACATCAAGAGTTACACCCCAGCTATCTGTAACAGCCTGCTGGGGCGTTGCCTGAATAGCTTCTGCAATAAATTCAACAACCTGATAATATTCGAAGATAATATCATCGGCATTTTGAACTTCTTCCACTCTGGTATCTGTAACCAATTCAATCGTTGACTCATTATTGAGAAGGTCTACAGTTGAATCTTCGGCATTTACAACATATTTGTAATAAAAAGTGTTATCCTCACCTTTTATCCAATCATTACTGTTGTACATACCTTCCCAGTCAAGCTCTTTACTGTTTTTGCCAACTATATTACCTTTACTATCCTGCCAGTAGGTTACGGCTACAACTCGAAGATAAACTCCAACATCGCTTGTGTTCTGAACAGTTACAGAATTCTTCACGTTACCCGTACGTTCTTCGTTAACCTTACAAGATACTTCTGTTGGAATGAAAGTGTTCTGAAGATTATCCTGTGAAAAAAGATAAGCGCACGCAACCACGATAGAAGCAAAAATAATCACAAAGAATGCAACAACTATTGCAATATTTTTAATATTCTTCTTCATTATCCTGCCAACTTTCTCCAAATGTTTTTCAGCGATTCGCTATATCCGTTAAGCCAATCATGCTTGTTTGGCGAACCATCAAACGTGACTGTAAGGGGAACACTTGCGTTTTCTCCATGACTACCTGTTCTGATGCTTTCTGCCGAGGACGCATAAGGATGTCTCCAGCTCCAGCTATCAAGCTCTGTTATGCGATAGTCACCCTTGGGTGTTTCAAGAATGGAAACCTTACCGTCACCATTTGCATCGCAAACAAGAGTTACATACATTGTAGACTCAACTTTAGTTCCGTTCATCTTTTCAACCTTATAAACAAAGGTCTGATTAGGAGCAGCGTTATCTCTCACAATGTCAACTGAATATGTATCAAACTTTGCATAGAATGTAACTTCTGTGTCGTTAAGAATATTTGCATTGGGTTTGAACTCACCTGTATTTTTATCCCAAACACCATCCTTAGCAGTTACCAGATACTGATCCTCGCAAGAAGGATCTGTATACCAACCTACGAAAGAAGCACCTTCGCCGGCATACACGCTTGCGCCTACAGCCTTACCTGAATAGAAAGCAAGTTCTTCTGTGGGAGTATCAAGGAAGTTGGGCTCTTTACCCTCTTCAGGAGTGATCGCAACCTTACCATTACCAACAGCCTGATAATAGATAGTAGTCATTTTTTCACCATAGGTGTTGGTAACCTTTATATCGGCAACCTTGATACCCTCGTTTTTGATCAATATAAACTCTTCTGAAAGCAGGCGTTCACTATCACCACTAACGATATTATAATCCTCGTATACAGCGTCCCAATCTTCGTGAAGCTCTTCACCCATTTTATATCTCGTGATATGGAACTCTACCTTTTCCAGAACTAATCCTATTGGATCCTTTTCAGCTTTAAGTTCTTCAACCTGGTATTCTACATCCAAATCGGGGTTATCTCCTAACGCAACATAACCTTTATATTCACCCTTAGGGTCTCTTTGAGTGATAGAGGTTGAAGCCTCTGCAACAACCGCGCCATTTTCAGTTTTTACAAGCTGGAACTGTGACTGATAACCAAGAGGATTTTCAAGGTTAATCTCATCAAACAAAGTAAGCTTCTGTTCTTCCGTCATACCGGAAGGAAGAACTAATTGTTTCTGAACTGCAATAACAGTATCACGGAAAAATATCTGAACTACTATGTCATAATCGCCATAAGTATTTGTACTTCCGGAACCTGAAGTTACAGACGGAGGTGTAACATCAGCAGGGTTGCCGGGATATTTTTCAATATAAAGAGAAGGATCTCCCGAATAACGAATATCATAAGGATAGTTAGAACCGTTTATAATTATTCTGTGCAGATAGTCTCCCATGCCACCTGTGCCATCATCTTTAGGAGGCTCATCAAAGTACTTAAAATTATCAAGAGGCTCTGAAGAATATATTAAAGCTGTACCATCTTCGTCATACTCTCCCCAATACTTAACCTGTTTTACGCCATCAACATAAGTTTCTTCATAGTATTCTATAAGATAATGCTTGTACTGACCTGCCTGAGAAACGTCTATAAGGTTACCGGCATTTTTACTACCATCTATTACATTTCCATTTCTTCTAGGTGGATCTGAAACAAAGAATACTCTTGTTCTATATTGACCTTCAGGAACTCTGTAAGCACCTTCAAGATTTGACCAACCATAATTATTGGCTTTATCGTATCCTACATGCGCTGTATCTGCATCATGATACCATACCCAATATACAGCACCGTTTTTATCGGCTACTTCTACATAAGCTTCGCAATTTAAGAATTTATTATTAAATTCTGTACCTTTATCTATAGCTGCATTCTTAGCAGCAGTACCCAAAGCTAGTAAGTCTTCCTGCTTGGTAAGTTTTTGAGCAGCCTCAGTAGCACCTATAACAACAAACATTTTATTCGTTGCATCTGGTGCCCAGCTTTGATATATTCTTTTAGCATGAGCAAAGTTCCACTCAATTGTTTCCTCAGAATCGCTTGAACTTGGAACTGTAATAATATCCTGATACAATGCACCAAAAGCCTCTGCATTAAGTTCTGCAAACTGAACTCCTGTTCTTGTATCGGGATCCCAGTCAGCAGCATGTGTTACACCGAACTGTGAACCATTGTCACTAGAAACATCTCCATATTCAACGTCTTTAGAAACATTATTACCAGGGCCTTGCGCTGTTGTTTTCCAATACAACTCCGGCCAACCATTTGGGAAAAAACTATAAACACTACTAGCAGATGAGTTTGGAAATTCAAAACCCGCATTGATAATCTCACTCTGATAATATACTGTATATTTCTCTTCGAGTATCGTACCATCAGAGAGAGTGACTTTCAATTCATAAGTTACAGGCTCATAACCTATAGGATTATTATTGTTATCATACTCCATTCGGGCTTCAACAAGACCACCGTGATCACGGGCAATATCAACGCTCTTGTAATTATCTTTATATGCCGCAGGAACAATGAACAAACCATCATCTCGTGTCCATGAATATGCCGCACCATCAAGACCATTTTTAATTACATTTCCATTTCTATCAACAAGTTCCGCTGAGATTTTACCTTCGCTATTAACCAAATCTTTTATATAAAGACGTCTACTGCTGTTCTCATTATAACTATCAACACCTGTTGCTCTGGGAGTTTCAACATTTATTGTATATGTTTCAGTATTTGATCTATTATTAGCGTAGTATGTATAACTCAAAGTAATAGGTTCATTAACAATACCATTGTTAGTTTCTCTGAGTGCTACAATTTTTATCCAACGAGCAGCAACTCCTTCAGAACCAATTGACTCACTACTTACGTTACCATAAACCGTATAATTGATTGCACCAGCTGTATCTACTACGGTCCAAGTACCATCATTCGTATTGTTAAAATAATATATTACTTCATCTCCAACATATAGGGTATCACTCCTACCATTTTGAATCGACTCACCTGTAGTGTTAGTACTATTCGTAGAAGTTACAACATAAATAGAGAATCCACCAGTAATAAATGTGATTTTACCTTCTTCAACCACAAAGACCTCATACTTATCAATACGATCGCCATGCTTATGATGAAGCTGGAAAACCGTTCCATCCTCATAGCCGAGGGATGCCATATCAATGGAAAGCTCCACGGGGAAGCCCTCCTCAGGCTGCCATTCTGTGCCGTCCTCTTTATTGATCAGCTTGATATCAAGAGCAGCAACGATATCTTCTGCGCTTTCAATTCCAAAGCCGCCATTGAGAATATCATCGTTTGCAACAGGGGCAACGCTCAGCTCAATATTACTCTGGGGGATTTTACCCACAACGGAAACATTAACCTCTTTGCCACCAAGCTCTGTTGTTGTGGAATATTCAACATTTTCAATTTCTGTAAGATGCTCGATATGAGAAATGATTTTAGCTTTATGCTCTTCTGTGAACTTAGCAAGAACATCCTCGGGAATTTCGTAAAATGCCGTATAAAACTCTGATGCGCTCTCCGCTGCCATAAGAGAATTATATGCAACTGTAACACCTCGTGAAAAAACTGAAACATCGTCTATATTAACATAACGATATCTTTCATCGGAGATATTCTCCCAATCAGACACATCACCCAGATCATAAAATTTCAATTTATAATTAGGCTCATAGAGATAGTTAATATTAAAGATAGCAGGAACCTTTGCTGTTTCTATTGTATCATATTTGGATGCGCCTGTTGTTTCTCGCTGGACATCAACAAATTCTTTATTGAACATACCACTCTCGGGAAGAAACAGTAACGAAGGAATATCTTCGTAAAAAGCTATATTCAGAATATAGGGCTTCGCTATCAGCTCATCAGGAAGAGTGTAACCCTCAGCAGCTTCAATCTTGAACCAAACATCACCTGTTTGGGATTCTTCATCAACAAGAACAAACTCATAATCTGTTATTACAACTTTAAGGCTATATATTTCAGATTCATCTGTGAACTCGGAAAACATAAAGCTGTCAAACTGCTCAACGGAATCATATTCTGCTGTGATTTCTTCCTCTGATGCTATTACAAAATCTTCAACATACATCAGATTGAAATATGCTTCAGCTCCTACATAGGCAGAAGGATAATACCACGCCTCTGTGTTTGCATAATAAAAATAATCTTCTAAAGTTTCCCAGATTTCGGGGTCTGTGGCAACTATATCCATCATGCCATCATCTTCTGTTACCTTTTCCGTGTCATTACCGGTTACGTGCACAGACATTCTGACCGCAAAAACAGCTGCGATTATATACAAGCATAAAAACAGTATAACTGCTCTTCTTTTCAATGTTATTCCTCCATTCCAGAGTTACTTTTATCAAAACACAAAGCCTTCACTAATGCCCAAAAGGGCTATCAGCGAAGTCTTGAAAAAATTTCTGATTTATGTTCGGTTGTTATTAAAAACGTTTCTTGCCGCAGTTGTTTTGTTTCCTGCATTAAGGTTTGTATCATCTATCTGGACAAGATAGGCATAGAAAGCCAGATTAAGCGCCGCCGAAGGCTTTGCGTTGTTTGCAACCTGCAATACATCTCCCTTGATAACACCAATATCATAGTTTGCTGTTGTTCCATCAAACACGAATGGAGTGTTTTCAACAGAATAAACATATATCTTGCCGCCTGTGGATGTTGCATTTGCGCCGTCAAGAGATTTCCAATGGTCCTCAAGGCTATAAGTTATACCTGAACCTGCAAGGCCATCAACAACCTCCAGATAGAGATATGCTTTAATATTTGTCTTTTTCTCAATTTTAACAGTGGGGTCCTTGGGTATGCTGACTCCGGGCAGAACCATATATTCGTTTGATTCAACCTTCTGAGCCGTTAACGAATAAACACCCTTATTATCGGCAACCGCTTTATGCTCATACAGGCTGAAGTTCTTAGCAAGATTAGCAGAAATAGTTACATTACCGCTAAAGTTCAGATCCTTGGTGTATTTAGCAAACAAAAATCCTGAAAGCGCTAAAGATACGCAAATCATCAAAGCAACGGTTACCGAAGTGATGCTTATACATTTATTAAGTTTTCTAACTGTTTTCAGCTTCATTTCGGACACCTCCTTTGACTTGGATTTTTATTCTATCAATCTATTTGTTCGCACTTGATAACAGCATCAAAGCTGAAATTTTCTTCTGATGAATTGCCTGTTGCATTCTGCAGCAGGTCGCTCACCTTATCAGATGAAACGGTGAACAACAAAGTGTGAGTGCTACCCACGCTGTTGTTGGGAGCCTGTGAGCCCACGTTGGCAAAGCTGATCACGTTTTCTGAAACGGAGCCGTTTTTGCCATCCAACTGAACTGTCATATATGAAGGAACAGCTCTATCAAATGTTAAAACCACATCATATTTAACAGCAACCTCAGAATTGTTTCTCACAACAAACTCATAGGTTCCGTTATTTACAGAGGTTACATCAATATATACATCTGCAACACCATCGCTTGCTTCAACCTGAAACTTCGCAACCCTCGCTTCATCGCTACCGCTGCCCTTGGCAACATATCTGGCATAGAGGCCGCTTGTTAGGTGCACAGAAAAAAGAGTTAAGCAGAGAAGAACGCACGCCACGCACATTGGGATATTCATTTTTGCCTTTGGCTGTGTCATTATTTGCTCAACTCCTCTCCTTTTTAATTTTTAGTCTTTCTTTTCAGAATCCTTCAAGGCTTCTTCACGAAGACGCTTGATCTCCTCCAAAATTTTCTGTTTTTCAGCATCGTCGGCTTCTTTTTCACGGCGGCGGGGAATTTCAACAAGCGCTATTGCCGCAGCTATTATAAGAATTGTTCCCGCAGGGGTTTTGAAAAAGCTGACTACAGTTCCAAGCTTATCAATATGGAAAAGCACCTTTCCCTTAACTGCAGATGCTTCAATAGGCTCATCTGCCACATTGTTTGCATCGCCTTTGGTTATAAGCTTTTCTCCGTCAAAATCAATGATGCGGTGAACCACAAGGCTTCCCCCATCCTGAAAAACTACAATATCGTCAAGCCCATAGCTATCGCTCTCCGCCACAACGATAAGGTCGCCCTTGGAAAACTCAGGCTCCATACTGCCTGAAAGCACTACGGATGCGCCATAGCCGAAAGGCATAGGCATCTGATTTCCCACAAGGCTTTTTGCGTTTGCAAGATACACATTAACGCCCAACACCGCACCACAGACAACAAGCAAAAGTAGTCTTAGTGCGGGTGGAAATTTCTTTTTATTCTTTTTCAATTGCTTTTGCCTCCGCGCCTTCCTTGCGCTTATCGCTCTTCTGAGCAACTATCATAACCACAAACAAAACTGCTGAGCTGACACCCATAATGAGCCAAATCTGCTCATAATTAAGGTCGCCTGTCTGAGGAGGAGTGATTCCGGGGCTGCCTGTCTCGGTGTAGTCCTCCTCGGCGGTGGTTTTTATAACGATAGTGAGAGTTATATCTTCACCTGCTGCGGCAAGATTGCCAAGCAAAGTGTCGTATTCATCGTTTCCGCTTTCAAAGGGCCAGTTCCAATCAAGCGTGTAGTAGGTATATTTTCCGGCTCCGAGAGTTGCTCTGTCAGAAGCGGTGTCAAGAGTGGAAATGTCAACATAGCTTTCCTTTTCGCCAACGAGCCATTTGCCGTCGTAACGATTGATTCGTGAAACAACGGGGATTGTTACATCAGCAGGGGTTACATATGCGTCTATGTCAACTGTATAATCAAGGGCAACATTGCCCGTGTTTTTCAATTTAAATATATAAGAATTTTCTGTTCCGGGAGCGAAAACCTTTTCGCCATCGGAAGATTGAACTGTGATGTTCGCCTCTCCGTTTTCATAGGAGAGCTTGAATATTTCAACCTGAGTGTCGGTTGACCAAACTGTGTTGTTATCTTCAACCTCAAAGCCGGGGTTTGCATTCTGCACAACCTGAGGCTTTTTTGTTTCAGCAGGAGCAGTTTCAATTTCAGTTGTCTGCGCCTCTGTTTCGGGCTCTGTTTCAGGCTCTGTTTCAGCAGTAGCTGTTTCTGAAACGAGAGAGATTGCGCCGGAGTCATCCAGCAAAAAACCATTTATTCTGCTTGTGAGAGCAACTGTTGTTGCAGCAACACATATAAAAAGAACCAGCACAGACATCAGCACGTGCCCAAGCTTTTCATTTTTGTTTCGCATCTGTCTGTACCTCCTTTTTTG
The DNA here is from genome assembly GCA_045631345.1 of Candidatus Avispirillum sp. Lineage (GTDB taxonomy): Bacteria > Bacillota > Clostridia > Oscillospirales > CAG-272 > Avispirillum. The sequence goes on along the minus strand of JAZQUP010000019.1, from coordinate 119,169 downwards.
TTACTCTAAGCCTCCACTGACATTCGCGCAAGCGAATTTTAGGGGAGAAGTTACTCTAAGGCTCCACTGATAACTGCGTAGCAGTTTTTAGGGGAGCTGTCAGACGCACTTCAACGAAGTTGAATGTGCTGCTGACTGAGGGGTAGATTTATCTGAATTCATCATTCTTTTCTACCCTTCCGTCTTGCCTTCGGCAATCCACCTCCCCTAAAACTACCTTCGGTAGTGTCAGTGGAGGCTTGGTTTATATTTCCATAAACAGCGGCATATCCTCGCCGTTTAGTCGTTTTCTAACAATAGTGTCTATGTACTTGCACATACCAACAAAATTTTCGTTTATCTCTTTGTTGGGAATTCTGAGAACCACAAGTCCATATTGTTTGAGGAACTTTGTTCTTTCCTCGTCATAAGCTCTGCCTTCTGCGGTGTTGTGCTGAGCTCCGTCCAGTTCAATAACCAGCTTCGCCTTTGCACAATAGAAGTCAGCTATGTAGTGAGTTATGATTTTTTGTCTTGTAAAATGTATAGGATAGTTTTTTAAAAAATCGTACCAGAGATGCTTTTCCTCTTTGGTCATTTCTTGCCTGAGTATTCGCGCAGTTGGAATAAGGTCGGGGTTGTGCTTTCTTGGAAAGGTTTCTTTCGTCATTTAACCAACTGCCTTTCTGTTACCTTGAGGCTCCTCTTGTTTAGGGAGTGTTACTTTGAGGCTCCACTTGTTTAGGGGAGCGTTACTTTGGGGCTCCCCTTGTTTAGGGGAGCGTTACTTTGAGGCTCCCCTTGTTTAGGGGAGCTGTCGCGTTAGCGACTGAGGGGTAGCTCTATCTGTTATCCACATTCTTTCCTACCCTTCCGTCTTGCCTTCGGCAATCCACCTTCCCTAAGCAAGGGAAGGCTTGGTTGATCGGTTTGAATTCCGCCTACCTAGCCACGATAGGTAGGCGGTTATTCATTCCGTTAATCATAATTTGTTTTCGCTTTAGGGACTAAATTAGTCAACCTGCTCTACTGTGATATTGATAGCTACAGAAACAGTTGTGCTTGTACCTGCAGGAACACCAGCAGCGATACCAGCAGCTACGTTACCGAGGTATGTATCTGCCTGGTCAACAACATCAGCATCAAAAGCTTTACCATCCAGTGTCTGATCACCATCAAAGTCCCATGCCCAAGTGAGCACGAATTCGCCGTTGGAACCACCAACTGTTGCGAGATCTTTGTTTGTCTGGTATACACCATTAAGGTCTTCGAGGTATTTCTCAATTGTAGCAGCTGTACCAGTAGCCAATACAGAAGCCTTGTCTTTGCTGTGGAGAGTAAACACGATAGGATGATAGTCGTTTTCAAGATCAAATGTATCATCTGCAACACCTGTTGTGTAATCAAGAAGATCATCTGTCTTAGGAAGTACAACATCAACGATGTCAACAGCAAAAGTGATTCTTGTATCTACTTCGGGTGTACCCTTAAGTGTAAATACCATACCAGTTTCGTTCTTTGTGCCAGGAGCTACAACATTCTGTTCAACAGAAGCGTAATCCTTAACCTGAACAGTGATTTTGTCGTCTGTGTCTTCTGCACTAGCTACAGGAAGATCTTTGTAGGATTCAGCAAAGAGAGAACCTGTTGTAGCAACTGTAACGCCCCACTTAGCAACTCTTGCATTGTCGGATGTGTTAGCACTAGTAACATACTTAGCAAATGTGCCGGAAATAGCACATGTTGTGAGCATAACTGCTACGAGAAGAACGGAAGCAGCTCTCATCATAAAGTTTTTCTTCATAATTTTTTCTCCTTTCAAAATTTGGCTTTTAAGCCACCTTAGAAAAAATTTGTTTTTTAATTCTTCCTCTTTCCGAGGAATATATTTTGTACCGGGCATCTTTGCAGATGTCCTTTTTCCGCAGAGAATGCCGCGGCATTTTATATATAATCTCCTCGGATCGTGGCTTCCGTAGGAAGAATATACCGTGAGTTAGTGTTCGCCTGCCTCCCCTTAGGGGAGGGGGCCGTTTACTATGTGGATGAGGAGGTCATTCCTCTTTGCCTTCTCCAGCGGAGAAGGGGGACCACGTAGTAGTGGATGAGGAGGTCATTTTAAAATAACTCCTCATTTGATGAATTTTTTAATAGTTTCAGAACCACATTCGGTTAACAAGGTTTGCTTACTCAGATTTTGTACATCTAAGCCTGCTCTCCTCATCCGACTTCGCTCATTCAACTCCGTTGAAGTGCTCAGCCACCTTCTCCGCTGGAGAAGGCTTTGGATGGGACTGCTCTCCTCATCCACCGCAAGCGGTCCCCCTTCCCCGCTTGGGAAGGCTATTTATTCCTTTTCCGCCTCTGCTTCCTTTGCTGCCTTTTCAGCCTTGAGGGCTTCAAGCTCGGCAAGGAGAGCGTTTGTGTCTGTCTTGTTGTTCTTTTCATAAACACGACGACGGATAATGTCGTAGCCAACAAGCAATACTATAGGAAGAACAACGCAGATGATAAGGCCTGTTGTGCTCTGCATGAACATTGCTATCTTACCGGCGCCGGGAATGCGGCTCTGATAGATGCCTACAAGGTTTTCTGCAGGAACAAGATCTTTATCTTCTGTATTGTTGAAATCACCTTTTGTGCGGAATTTAAGTTCGCCATCTTCTTCTACAATCTCAAGCACTCGGTGAGTTACGATGCTTGTGCCGTTGCCGGCAGGGTCAAAGAAGGAAATAACGTCGTTAACCTTAACATCTTCTGCCGCAATTGTATGGCAAATGATAAGGTCGCCGCTTTCTATTTCAGGATACATTGAGTCTGTAAGAACGATCATAGGCAGATATCCGCCGATGTCCGGAACTTCCTCGCTGTTGGTATAACTCTTGACAATTAGAGTGAGGTTTACCACAAGAATTGGAACAAGGATGATGCACAGGATAGTGCCGATCACCGTTAGAACCTTATGGGTTGCAGATGTCTTTTCTTTAGCCATTTTTAGTACCTCTTTTTTGTATTTTGGGGCAAATTTCACCACGAGCCAGAAACAATTCACCCGATTATAAGTATACATTATAATAATATCACAAACATTTCGAGGTTTCAAGATTTTGACAATTTTTTTTGCGATTTTTTTGTCATAAAAATGTCATTATGCAAGTTGTTGATTTTAGGCACATTTGACAATTTGACTTGTTTTTTAACACAAAAACACCGACAATTACGATGCTTTGCTTGACTATCCGTTTTGCAGATGAGATGTTAAATAAGCATCAAAAAAGCACCCTATGGGTGCTTTTTTATTGGCGAATATCAGCTTTCTCTGCGATTAGAGACTTTTCAAAAGACCTTCAAGACGATTGGCAATAAGAATATGTCCTGCATCGTTAGGATGGAGACCATCGGGCATATATTTTTCTTTCATAACGGGGATTTCAGGCTGGATTCCGCTATTGCGATAAAGATCAAGCACAGGGAGAGAATAATATTCCGCAACCTGACGGATAATATCTGCATATACGCTGAGGGGGTCAAGATCATAAGTTCTGTAGTCGCCATGGGGATCGTTTTCGTTCCATCTGTGAAGAGGAGTTACAACAACGATAGTTGCCTCAGGGTATCTTTCAATGAGATTTCTCATAACCTCATGGCAGGCGCCCCAGAATGTGTCTCTGGTGCGATCGGTGGGCAGACCTCTGGGAGCTGAGCCATGGCCAAAATCGTTTGATCCGCCGAAAAGCACTATAAGATCAGCATCGGGATCCATTGTGAGTGAGCGGGCACACATATTTTTGTCGTCGTCATTTTTAGCCCATGTGTTTGAAATTTCTCTTGCAAGGCGAGTGCCACCGATGCCATAGTTGCGCGCCTCGGCAAGTCCGCATCTCTCTTTTATTACATTCAAATATATATGCTCGGGCGCAGAGCATCCGATGCCCTCGGTGATGCTGTCTCCAAGAAAATTCGCTTTTAATCCTTTGAGTTCCATTGTTGTTCTCCTTTGAGTGTTTTTTGATAAGCCTCCACTAACACCACCGCAGGCAGTTTTAGGGGAGCCTTAGTGCACTATGCTTTTTATAATTCTACCACAAAAATGATCTTTGCTGATGAAAATATTGTAAAAAAATGTTCTTGACTTTAAAGTTTTATAAGGTTATAATTATCTCAGTAAAAGGGAGTAGGGCGTGGAGCGATCCACGGCACGATTCGTCAGCTCGTAGTTTTAACTACCGGGTCGTGCCCGAAACATTATTTTGTTTTGAAACGAGACTTTTGCTGTGCTTTGTTGCGCAGTAAAGAGTCTCATTTTTTTATGCCTTAGGCTGCGCTTTTTAAAAAAAGAAAGGAAGAAAAATTATGTTTATCAACATTCTGCTTCTCATTGTGGGCTTTGTGCTCCTCATCAAAGGCGCCGACTTCTTCGTTGACGGCAGCTCCTCTGTTGCAAAGCTGCTGGGTATTCCCTCTGTTATTATCGGCCTCACCATCGTTGCTATGGGCACCAGTGCTCCCGAGGCTGCTGTCAGCATCACAGCAGGTATTTCAGGAAGCAACGCTATTGCTATCAGCAACGTTGTTGGCTCTAACATTTTCAATATGCTGGTTGTTGTTGGCGTTTGCGCTGCTATCAGACCCTTCGCTCTCGACTCCGACATTATGAAACGTGATTTCCCTGTTAATCTTATAGCAAGCGGTATTATCCTTGCGATGCTTATTCTTGGCAAGAGCCTCAGCCGCATTGATGGTATTATTATGCTTATCCTTATGGCTGCATATCTTGTTTGGGTTGTTGGAACAGCGCTCAAAAACAGAGAAACTTCAACAGATGAGGTTAAAACTCTTAATCCCATTCTCAGCGTAGTGTTTATAATCGGCGGTCTTGCTGCGGTTATCTTCGGCGGCGACCTTGTTGTTGACAACGCTGTTGTGATCGCAAAGGCTATGGGCTGGAGCGAAACATTTATCGGCCTTACAATTATTGCAATCGGAACAAGCCTTCCCGAGCTTGTTACAAGCATTGTGGCTGCAAGAAAGGGCGAAAGCGGTCTTGCACTGGGCAATGTTGTTGGCTCCAACATCTTTAATCTGCTCTTTATTCTTGGTCTTTCCAGCACAATTATGCCCATCCCCGTTAATCCCGAATCTATCGTTAACGGCATTATCCTTTTCGCAATGACAGCAATCATGTTCGTTTGGTGCATTATTGCAAACAAGAAAGGCAAGCTTAATCGTGCATCCGGAATTATCTGGGTTCTTTGTTATGTTGCCTACACAGTTTATCTGCTTCTTGCAGTTTAATCAAAAAATAAAGCAGACGCATTAAGCGTCTGCTTCTTTTTTTGCTTCAGCAAACCAATAGTTAAGATGGATAGACAGCACAACTGCTGTTATAACCTCATCAAGCATCATTTTTCTTTCGTTTTCCTCAGCATCAGTTGCGGGAATATCGTTTGCAATGCCAAACACAAAACGAAGACGATTTTCAAACTCGGTGCAGCAGTAATCGTAAACTTCCCTGCCGGAGTCTGTTCTTATCATTCCAAGCATTTTGCCAAGATTTTCAATTGAAAGAACTCGTTTTCCAAGAACTACAAAAAACAATTCTGCCAGATGCATTGCATAATACTGCTTTTTAACAGGATTATCCACAAGCCCTTTTTTAACATAGTTGCTCACCATGGATGAAGTTATTTCCACACAACCAAGCTTTGAAAGGCTATTGTTTATATATTTAACAACCTGCTCAAGATAGAGCCCCATATCGGGCAGCTCCTTATATCTTGGCAGTTTAAAGGAGCTGATTTCTTCATAAATAATGTTTATCTTTTCCATATCAACATTCTACTAATAAATTGTAAACTTGTCAACAAGATTTTTAAATTCTCTTGACAGGTTTTTAAAAAACTGATAGAATTGGTTGTAGTCAAAGTATTTTGACATTTTTTGAAAGGAACTAAATATTATGTTCAAAATAATCGCTGATTCATCGTGTAATATAAAGGACGGCTCTGTTATAACAGTTCCGCTTACCATCGGCACAGACGAAAAGCAGTTCGTTGACGACGAAACCTTCAATGTTAACGAAATGGTTTCTTATCTTTCAAGTTATAAGGGACGCTCAGGCAGCGCATGCCCTGCAAGCGAGCATTGGATTTCCGCTTTCGGCGACACTAAATACATATTCGGTATCACTATGACATCCAATCTTTCAGGTTGCTATAATGCCGCAAGAATTGCCAAAGAGCAATATGAAGAAGAACATCCCGATCGCAAAGTTTGTATGATTGATTCCCTATCCACAGGCGGCGAGATGGAGCTGATTGCTCAGAAGCTTCAGGAGCTTATTGATGCGGGCAAGGATTTTGACACTATCTGCGCTGAAATCAAAGAATATCAGAAGAAAACTCACCTTCTCTTCTGCCTCAAGTCTCTTACAAATCTTGCAAACAATGGCAGAGTTAGCGCTGCGGCTGCTAAGATCTCATCTATTCTCAATCTGAGAATCGTTGGTAAGGCAAGCAGCGAAGGCACTCTTGAAATGCTCTCCAAGCCCAGAGGCGATAAAAATGCTCACGCTGAGATCCTCAAGTTTATGAAGGCTGAAGGATACTCCGGCGGCAAGGTTATTATCGGACATTGTCTTGTTGAGGATGTGGCAAATAATCTTGCTGAAGTTATCAAGGGCGAATTTCCCGATGCAAATATTAAGATTACAGAATGCGGCGCTCTCTGCTCTTTCTACGCAGAGGAAGGCGGCATTATGCTCGGTTACGAGGGTTAATACATAAAAACAAAATCGGCAGAGAAAAATCTCTGCCGATTTTTTATTTTATTCGTAAAGCTTACCCATCTTAACGAGTCTTTCATACTTAGCCTTTGCTGCAGCCTCAGCCTGCGCGAAGAGCTGTGCAGCTCTTTCGGGGAAGGACTGTGCAAGACGAGCATAACGAGCCTCGTTTGCAATGAATTCCTGATAGTCGGCTGTGGGAGCCTTGGAATCAATTGAAAGCTTGTTAGCCTCAAGTGTGGGATTATATCTGAAGAGGTGCCAATAGCCTGCTTCAACTGCCTTCTTCATTTCCAGCTGACAGTTCTGCATACCGCCCTTCTTGATACCGTGCATTTCACAAGGAGCATAGCCGATAACAAGAGAAGGTCCGGGATAAGCCTCAGCCTCTCTGAGAGCCTTAAGTGTCTGGTTCATATCAGCGCCCATAGCGATCTGAGCAACATATACATAGCCATAGGACATTGCAATTTCTGCAAGGTTCTTCTTGCCGATTGCCTTACCTGCTGCTGCAAACTGAGCAACCTGACCCAGGTTGGATGCCTTGGATGCCTGACCACCTGTGTTGGAGTAAACCTCTGTGTCAAATACCATAATGTTTACATCTTCACCGGAAGCAAGAACATGGTCAAGACCACCGAAGCCGATATCATATGCCCAACCGTCGCCACCGAAGATCCAAACGGACTTCTTAGCAAGATAATCCTTGCCTGCAACGATTTCCTTTTCCATAGGAACTGTTTCGCATGTGCCACGAGCGATGTCTTCTTCAAGCATTGCTACCATATGCGCTGTTGCAGCTGCGTTTGCCTTAGGATCGTCAAGAGTGTTAAGGTAGCCTTCGAGGCAGCCTGTCCATTCTTCAGAAACATCCATTTCCTTATACTTAACAAGGAGGTCACGAACCTTCTGGATCATACGCTCACGGATAGTCTTCTGACCGAGAGCCATACCAAGACCATGCTCAGCGTTATCCTCAAAGAGTGAGTTAGCCCAAGCAGGACCCTTGCCGCTTTCACGATTTACTGTATAAGGTGTGGAAGGTGCGCTACCGCCCCAGATGGAAGAACAGCCTGTTGCGTTGGAGATATACATTCTCTCACCGAAGAGCTGGGTGATAAGACGAGCATAGGATGTTTCAGCACAACCTGCGCAGGAGCCGGAGAACTCAAGCAGAGGCTGCTTGAACTGTGAACCCTTAACTGTTGTGTCGTTAAAGAGTTCGGGCTTTTCTGCAACGTTTGCTACTGCATAATCAAATGCTGCCTGCTGATCAGCCTGAGTTGCCTGAGGCTTCATAACGAGTGCATACTTAGCAGGATCTGCCTTTTCGCCTGCAGCTGCTGCCTTCTTATCTACATTTACATTTACAGGACAAGCCTTAACACAAAGTGTACATCCCATACAGTCAAGGGGAGATACTGCCATTGTGAATTTATAATCTGTTTTGAGAACAGGCTTAGCTGCAAACTTTGTTGCCTCGGGAGCTGCTGCTGCTTCGTCTGCTGTCATAGCGAAGGGACGGATTGTTGCATGAGGACAAACAAAGGAACATGTGTTACACTGGATACAGTTTTCTGCATTCCACTGAGGAACCATAACTGCAACGCCACGCTTTTCATAAGCTGCTGCGCCCTGGGGGAATGTACCGTCTGCCATATCCTTGAATGCGGAAACGGGCAGGCTGTCACCATCCATCTTACCAACGGGAACAACTACACGGTTTACGAAATCTACAAGCTCGGGACGAGTTCCTGTTGCAGGAGCGTCAGCTGCAGTTTCACCTGCGTTCTTCCAAGACTCAGGAACATCTACCTTAACGAGAGCGCCTGCGCCCATATCAATTGCCTTATGGTTCTGAGCAACAACCTCTTCACCAAACTTGGAATAAGACTTTGTTGCCATATACTTCATATAGTCAACTGCTTCTGCAAGGGGCATGATATTTGCAAGAGCGAAGAATGCAGACTGGAGAATTGTGTTCTTAACCTTGGGGTTGCCAACCTCGTTCTTAGCAAGAGCAGTTGCGTTGATTGTATAGAACTTAACATCGTTATTTGCAATATAGCTCTTAACAGATGCGGGAAGATTTTCTTCAAGAGCTGCAGCATCCCACTGGCAATCAAGAAGGAATGTGCCGCCGGGCTTAACATCGTTTACGATCTTATAGCCCTTAAGAATATAGCTGGGGTTATGGCAAGCAACAAAGTTTGCCTTTGTAATATAATAGGGGCTCTTGATAGGTGTGTCACCAAAGCGCAGGTGGGAAATTGTTACGCCGCCTGTCTTCTTGGAGTCATACTGGAAGTAAGCCTGAATATACTTATCTGTATGGTCACCGATGATCTTGATGGAGTTCTTGTTTGCACCAACAGTACCATCGCCGCCGAGACCCCAGAACTTACAGGAGATTGTGCCTGCAGGAGCTGTGTCGGGAGAGCGCTTTTCTTCAAGTGAAAGACCTGTTACGTCGTCTACGATACCGATTGTGAAGTTGTTCTTGGGAGCATCTTCTGCAAGATTATCATAAACTGCGAAAATAGATGCGGGAGTTGTATCCTTGGAACCAAGACCGTAACGGCCGCCTACGATTGTCTTGCCTGTAACGCCCTTGGAAGCAAGTGCTGTTACAACATCAAGATAGAGAGGCTCACCAAGAGCACCGGGTTCCTTTGTTCTGTCAAGAACTGCGATCTTTGTTGCAGTTTCGGGAATAGCGTTAATAAGGTTTTCAGCAACGAAGGGTCTGTAGAGACGAACCTTTACAAGACCAACCTTCTCGCCTGCAGCAAGCATATAGTCAATAACCTCTTCTGCAACGTCACAAACGCTACCCATAGCAATGATAACTCTGTCTGCATCAGGAGCACCATAGTAGTTAAGGGGCTTATAGTTTGTGCCGAGCTTGGCATTAAGCTTGTCCATATACTTTTCAACGATTGCGGGAAGAGCATCATAATAGCTGTTGCAAGCTTCTCTGTGCTGGAAGAAGATATCGCCGTTTTCAGCAGAACCACGAAGAACGGGATGCTCAGGGTTGATAGAACGGGATCTGAATGCTTCAACTGCATCCATATCAACCATTTCCTTCAGGTCCTCATAATCCCAAGCTTCGATCTTCTGAATTTCGTGGGATGTACGGAAGCCGTCAAAGAAGTTAAGGAAAGGAACTCTGCCTTCAATTGTTGCAAGATGAGCAACTGCGCCAAGGTCCATAACTTCCTGAGGGTTAGTTTCAGCCATCATAGCAAAACCTGTCTGACGGCAAGCATAAACGTCGGAATGATCACCGAAAATGTTCAGCGCATGAGATGCAACTGCACGTGCAGAAACGTGAATAACGGAAGGAAGAAGCTCACCTGCGATCTTATACATATTGGGGATCATCAGAAGAAGACCCTGAGAAGCTGTATAAGTTGTTGTGAGTGCGCCTGCTGCCAGTGAGCCGTGAACGGCACCTGCTGCACCTGCTTCAGACTGCATCTCCATAACCTTTACTGTGTCACCGAAAATATTTCTAGCGGGTTCACCGAAAATATTTTTGTCTGTTGCTGACCAAGTATCTGTAACCTCGGCCATAGGGGAAGAAGGAGTGATAGGATAAATAGCGGCAACCTCTGTGAACGCATATGACACATGCGCAGCAGCGGTATTACCGTCCATAGAAACTTTTCTTCTTGCCATGTTTACCTCCTGGGATTGTATATAAATATTATTTTTATTAAAAATGCGCTGTATTTCAGCATACAACAGATATTATACAACATTTTATCGTCTTTGTAAATAACGATTATTACAATAAACACAAAAATATTTGTACAAATCGACGAATACTTTCCTACAGAGTTAAATATATCTTTAGTTGTATCAGAAAAGAATATACAGTGATTATTAAAACAATTGATTGATACAAATAAAAAAACCGCCGCATAAAAAATGCGGCGGTTTTCAAAATATTATTACACGAAATTATTCGTCAATTTTTTTAACAGTTTCGCCTTCGACTATATAGACAGTTATTCCTTTCCCTGTTTTATAGCAATTATCAATAACATATTTTGTTCCTTTGGATTTCCCGTCCCAAAAGATACCACTATATCTGCATATTCAATTATTTTCAAATTCCTTTTCAAAGGCGCTCCTCTGCCATATCTTTTATAATCGGGCAAAATCTCTTTCAATACTACATTATTACGCCAAGCATATTCTCTGGCACAAATATCAATTCCATTAGCTCCACCTGACACTATCTCCGAAATATTCTTTGGTAAATACAAATCCAAGTTTTCTATTTTCAGACTCCTTGAGCCTACTATTGCAACTTTCACAAAAACCTCCCAGACAGTCTATGCATAGACCAATAGTAGCATACATAGCCTATTTAATACAATAGTTTTTTGTATTCTATTTTTATAAAAACAATGGGAGAATAGAAATATGGACACAATTTCAGCTGTTAGAAATCGCATTTTACAGCTTTGCGGACAGAGAAATATATCAATAAATAAGTTGGCAACTATCTGCGCTCTGCCCCCTTCTTCTGTAAAGAATATTCTCTACGGAAAAAGTCAGAATCCCAAATTATTGACCATCAAAATGATTTGCGACGGACTGGATATTACCCTTGCACAATTCTTTGATACAGATGAATTCAATGCTCTTGATCAAGAAATCAAATAGCCTGAATTTGCTATAAGCAAAGAAGTTTTCGCACTCTGCGGAGTGCGACCAAGAAGCTCCGCCTCTTGGATTACCACGATGCAATAGGGATTTCGTCCGTTGCGACGGACGAATCAGGGCGCTGCCCTGATAACCCGCGACCTTTTTTATAAAAGGTCGACAAAAACGTACTATTAAAGATCCTTATACAACTAAAAAACCGCCGCATAAAAAATGCGGCGGTTTTCAAAATATTATTACACGAAATTATTCGGAAAGAAGCTTTTTAATTGCAACGATCTCAACGCAGAGGCAGAGAATCTCAACTGCGCTTGCAAGATTTTCGTTATTGGGGAATGTGGGAGCAATTCTGAGGTGACGGTCGCTGGGGTCTACTCCATAGGGATAAGATGCGCCTGCCTTTGTGAGAGCAACACCTGTTTCGCCTGCAAGGTCGTAAACTGCCTTTGCGCATCCGTTAGGAACAGAAAGGTCTACGAAATAACCACCCTTAGGCTCTGTCCATTCTGCGATGCCTGTGAGGTTTTTGCGGAATGCATTGATAACAATATCAAACTTAGGCTTGATGATCTCAGCATGGCGCTTCATATGAGCCTTGATTCCGTCAGCTGTTTTGAAATACTTAACATGGCGAAGCTGGTTCATCTTATCAGAGCCGATTGTCTGCGCACCGAGAAGAGGCTTGATCTGGTTGATATTGTTTTCGCTGGCAACAAGAAGAGCAATACCATTGCCGGGGAATGTGATCTTGGATGTGGAAGCAAACTCAAAGATCATATCTTCGTTGCCAACCTTAGCTGCTTCTTCAAAAATATCAAGAAGCTGAGGAGCATCGTCAACAAGATCGTGAACTGCATATGCGTTATCCCAGAAAATTCTGAAGTCGTCAGCAGCGGGCTTAAGAGCTGCGAAACGGCGAACTGTTTCATCAGAATAAACTACGCCTTCGGGATTGGAATACTTGGGAACACACCAGATACCCTTGATGGAGGGATCAATGGAAACAAGCTTTTCAACCATATCCATATCAGGACCATCTGCCTTCATCTCAATGGGAATAAGCTCAAAGCCAAGTGTTTCTGTTACAACAAAGTGTCTGTCATAACCGGGAGCGGGGCAAAGGAACTTAACCTTACCCTGCTGGCCCCAGGGCTTAGCTCCGCCATATACTCCGAAGAGCATAGCACGTGCAATTGTATCGTACATCATATTGAGCGCAGAGTTGCCGCCGATGATAACTCTTTCAGGAGTTGTGTTCATAAGATCAGCAAAAAGCTTCTTCGCCGCAGGAATACCATCAAGCACACCATAGTTACGGCAATCAAAGCCTGTTTCGTCAAAGCAATCCTCTTTCTCATTGATAACATTGAGAATATCAAGAGAGAGATCAAGCTGCTCTGCATTGGGCTTACCACGTGTGAGGTCAAGAGAAAGGCCCTTCGCCTTCCATGCTGCAAGTGCAGCTTCTTTTTCTGCAAGACGAGCATTAAGCTCAGCTGCTGTAAGTGCATTAAGTGCGTTCATATGTCCGATCCTTTCTATATCAAAAAATCAAAAATTCGTTTATGAAAGTTTTTTGTGCTCAAAAAGTCATTTTTTTGTCACATCACAGATTATTATAACCTATATATTAAAAAAATGCAAGTGATAACCCGAAAAAATTCAAATTTATTTATTCTGCGCTTGCGTATCACTTGCAGATGCGGTTTTTATATGCTACAATGTAAAAAAATGCAAAAGGAGCTTAAAATGGCAGGCATTTTCATACTGATCGTTTCATTATCTTTTATATACACTCTTTATCTGCAGATCTTCTCAATGGACAGCAAAAAAGCGGCAGCATTCGCAAGAGCTCTGCTTGTTTCCTCAATCGTAGGTTTTATCGGATTGATAGTTTCTTTCATAATATTCTATGTTCGTGTCAGCGCTATTGACAATGCAGACCTATATGGAAATATCCGTGATTCATATAATCTTTTCGCCATTCCTATGGTTGTTTGGTCTGCAGGAACTCTGATAGTAACAACAGTAGCTCACTTTATAGGAAGAAAAATCTCTGCGATCGTGCCTTCCGTTTGTCACCTTTCATCCTTGCTTGTTTTGCTCTGGACTCTCATTTTTGCTTCACTGGCACATTTTGATGAAATTTCACTAAACGTTTATTACAACTTATCAGGATGTTCTCTTTCCCTTGCAGCACTTTTTCCCGCCTCTCTCAAAATAAAAAAGCTTTCTGCTTTGCTTTCAGATAAAGACTATGTCTATTCCCGCCTCCACAGAAAAGACAATAAAATTAAAAAATCCGAGGAAAGAAAAAAAGAACGACAGAGAATTAAGGAAACAAAAATCAGAATTAAAAACAGCACTAAAAAATAAGATCCTGCCGAGGCAGGATCTTTTTATCATTGATTACAGCAACGCAGAAGCTCAATTTCATACCTTCAATTCATAAGTGAAAATTCCTTTTGAGTCAAGATCTGCGGCATACATATCAACTTTTGTTATAGCGCTGCTTTCGTAAGTGGTGTAATAATATATCCCCCTATCCACATTGCAACAGCAGGAATAGCGGGTATATTCATACTCTCCATTCTCAGCAAGAACACAGCCTTTAGGCATTGCAACAGATGAAAGTATGTGAAAAAACTGATTGACGGAGGCTGTTTCACTTTCCTCTGAAACAGACTTGGATTTGACAAATGCAGCACGAACAAATCTTGAAGCAGAAGAAAAATCTCCCGGCAAGCCCATAGCTCCCATTCCAAGACTGTAATTATGCATATCAAGCTCTCTGCAAAATTTGTTTTCTGCGCCATATTCGCAAAGAGACATATAGTTGTTGAGATTCATCATATGAAAATCAAAGGTTGGATTGTTAGTCAAAACTCCTATGGGGTTTTCATAAATCTTAAGTCCCTCTGCAACGCTTTCAACTGTTATTGAACTATCGCTATCTGAAATGATCCAATGAAGAGGTGACACAGGCAGCTCACTGCTGAAATTTTCGTTCATAAGATTTATCCCGTATAACAGCTCCTTTGCTTCAGCTATATCCGAAGCCGCTCCCAGAATATATGGAATAAACTCAAAGGGAGCTATATTAACCCTTCCCTCAGTATATGGCTTGTAGTCAGCATTGCCGGGAAAATTAAGCCCCGCTATGCTGAGACCCTTTTCGTTCGTTGCTTCATAATATAAAGGATAATCGTTAACCACTGTAGCCATACCAATCATCGCATAATGAGAAGCCATGGCATCAGTTTTGCGAAAATTAAATTTAAAATTTCTCGGAGTTATGGCAACCTTTTCACAATAAGACCTCTCAAGATCGAGATTTCTCCCAAAATAATGATCAGCAGTTTTGTACGTTATAGCAGTACACATATATAGTTTCCTTTCTCTATTTGTATATATAGTATAAGGAAAACAATTGACTTTAATTATTAAAAAATTAATTATTCTTTTTTTCAAAAAATGCTTGACTTTTAAAAGGTGATATGATAATATATCAAGGTCAGCGAAACTGATGTGCGCCCTTAGCTCAGCGGATAGAGTGCCCGGCTACGAACCGGTAGGTCGCAGGTTCGAATCCTGCAGGGCGCGCCATAAACAAAAAACCAACCCAATAGGGTTGGTTTTTTTGTTTATGTCACGACCTATTGCACAGGATTCGATAAGGGCGTACCTCGCATATAGAATTCTTTCCCCGTGGTAAAATTGCGAGGCACTCCAAAAGCTTCGCTTTTGCAAAGTGCAACTTAAACGTGACAAAAACTCCTGAGAGGAGTTTTTAGCCCGTAGCGCCAAACTGACCACGAGTTATGCCTTCACTAATCCACGAGAAGAGCCGAAATGCATTTCGGCGTTAACTTCAAATTAAGATAGGGCGCGCCAACCCAATAGGGTTGGTTTTTTGTTTATGTCACGACCTATTGCACAGGATTCGAAAGGGCGTACCTCGCATATATAATTCTTTCCCCGTGGTAAAATTGCGAGGCACTCCAAAAGCTTCGCTTTTGCAAAGTGCAACTTAAACGTGACAAAAACTCCCGATGGGAGTTTTTAGCCCTTAGCGCTAGGCTGCCTGCAGAACTCCGCTCCATTATATCCACTCCACTAACACCACTTTGGTGACTTTGCTATACCAAAGCAAAACATTTTATGAATTTTTTACAAAAATATATTTTGGGGTGGAAATTTGTTATCCGATGTGATATAATGATGCATCGTGACCGTTTTAGGTTGCATTATCTATATGTCCAATTAAGAAAGGCGGAACATAAAATGAGTAAAAGAAATCAGAAGAAGGAAGGAAGCGGCGCAAAGAAAGCCCTGAAGGTTGTTACTTGCATCCTCGTTGCAGTTATCATCCTCGGCGTTGTAAGCGTTTATTCCGTTCTTTCCAGCGGTGTTATTGAAAAGAACACAGTTGCAGCTAAAACTGAAAACTATACTGTTACAACAGCAATGCTCAACTACCTCTACAACACCAACTATCAGAACCTTGTGTCCAGCGCAGGCTCCTACCTTGAAGCACTTGGTCTTGACACAGAAAAGCCCCTCGATGAGCAGAAATATGCCGGCGACGACACTTGGCACGACTATATGCTCGATTCTACAAGAAGCCAGCTGACAGATGCTCTCATCCTTTGTGAAGCTGCAAATGCTGCAGGTTGCAAACTTGATGACGAAGATAAGGCTGATATTGACAAGACAATTGAAACAATCGCTTCTTACGCAAAGCAGTATGGTTACACAACTAAGCTCTACATTAAGGCTGTTTACGGCTCCTCCGTTTCCGAAAACGATATCCGCAGCTGCCTTGAAATCCTCAGCCTCGCTGAAAAGTATCAGTCAGAGCTTGTTGATACATACGACTACAATGAAGAAGACTGGGCTACATACTTCGCTGAAAATGAAAAGGACTTCCTCAAGGTTGACTACCTGATGTACAAGTTCGAAGCTGAAAAGGAAGACAAAAAAGAGGATTCCGAAACAACAACTGCTGATGAAAAGGCTGCTGAAGAAGAAACAAAAGAACCCGATGCAGAGCTTGGCTATGCAGAGGCTCTCGCTGCTACAACTGATGCAGAGTCCTTCAAGGCTTACGTTAAGAACTACCTCGAAACAGTTAAATATGCTAACATGACAGAAGAAGAGCTTGAAGAAGACGAAATCAACATTGATTCCATCGTTGAGAAATGTCTCACAGAAGGCCAGGCTGTTAGCGGCACAACAGATCTCGTTAAGTGGCTTGCTGATGATGCAAGACATGCATACGAAGTTTACACAGAGTTTGACGAAAAGAATGGCACATACACTGTTTATATGATCCTCCCCGCAAAGAACCAGGACCTTGATTACACATGTAAGTATCGTGAAACACATCTCCTCAAGGACTACCGCTACATCCCCGTTGCTATTGATTCCGCTGAAAAGGACAAGACAAAGGCAATGGCAGATGCTAAGAAGATAGCTGAAGATATCCTTAAGGAATTTAACGACAACGCAACAGAGGAAAACTTCGCTAAGCTTGCAGATCCCTCAAACTACGGCGATGGCTACTACGAAGGTGGTCTCGTTGAAGCTGCTGACAAAGGCACAATGAACGACGAAGTTAGCAACTGGGTATTCGCAGAAGACCGCAAGGCAGGCGATACAACAATTGTTGAAGTTAAAGATCAGGGCTACTACATTCTCTACTTCAAGGGTGACAACACAACAAGCTGGGAGCACGACGCTGATACAGCTCTTAAGAACGACCACTACAGCAAGGACTATGAAGGCTTCGAAGCCGCTTATAAGGTTACTTACTACAAGAAGGGCGTTGAGCTTGTTAACTCTCTCTAATTATTAAAAAATGCGGCTGTCCGCCGGCGGTTTAGCCGGTGGACAGCATTTTTTATAGAAAGGATTTTTCTATGTTTAAAAGAATAATCGCACTGCTTATGGCAGCTATGATGGTTTTTGCACTTTTTTCCTGCAAAAAAGACGATGACAATATTAAAACTCCGGACAACGAGGAAATAAACCCTATGCCTATCATGGCAACAGAAAACTATGAAATTACTGTTTCAATGATGACATATTTCCTCAACTCCTATTATCGCACATTTGTTTCCAATAACCAGCTCTATCTTGGACAGCTTGGCCTCGATCCCTCAGTTGCTCTTTCCGAACAGAAATATTCTGAGGAATATAGCTGGCTTGATTACTTCCTTTTCTATCTCTCTGACACACTTAAGCAGCAGATCGTTCTGGCAGAGGCTGCAAAAGCCGAAGGCTACGAGCTCAGCGAGCAGGATATTGCCGGAATTGAAGAACAGATATCCTATATTGACGAAAAAGCCGTTGCAGACGGAAACACAACAGCTTATCTTATCCAGAGCACCTACGGCCAATGCGTTAATGAGCGCACTATCCGCAAATGCCTTGAGCTTACAACGCTTGCTATGAAATATTCCAACCATCTTGTTTCCTCCTATTCCTTCACAGAAACTGAATTTGAACAGCATTTCCAGGAAAATCCCAAGGATATTCTTTCTTTCAGCTATATCAGATATCAGATCGCATCTGAAAACGAAGAACAGACCATAGCAGATTTCACCTCCTGCACAACTGAAGATGAATTTGTTTCTATGATCAAAAAATATGCGGCTGAAATTGTATACGATGCTAACGATGAATATATGGAAGATCTTATGAAGGAATGCTACGTTTACGGAGCAGCTTATTCAGAGGATTCCGCTTTTGCTGACTGGGCCTTTGCTGAAGGAAGAAAGGCTTACGATGTTTATACAGAAAAAACAAGTGACGGCAAGCTCCTTGTTGCTATGGCACTCCCCGCCTCTGACGAAGCATACACAGAGGTTCTCTGGCGTGACATCACCCCTGTTCATAACATAGAAAGCATATATTTTGCAGAATCAGTTTACAGCACCGATGAAGCCGCAAGAATCAAGGCTGAAGAGGTTTTCGCAACTCTTGATGAGAACAGCGATTTCTCTGCTCTTATTGAAGAATACGACGGAGGAACTACAAGTAACCTCATTAAAGGCGCTTCCGCAGACGCTATTGATGAATGGGTGTTTGACGAAAGCAGACAGGTTGGCGATATAGGAATGGTAAGCATTGAAGATACGGGAACTTATATTATACGCCTTAAAGAAGATGGCATCCCCGCATGGCAGCAGTTCACTCTTGAAAGTCTTTCAGATAAAAAATTCCAGGAGTTTCTTAAAAACTGCCTTGAAAACACAGAAATGCAGCTCAATAACGACGCTATCGCCGAAATCACTCCCATTACCTACATACAGTGATTTTACATAGGAAAATACGCATAAACCTATTGCATAAAATCTGTTATCAAGATATAATTAAGTTATAAATAATAGAAAGGGAGATAAAATATGAAAATTATTCCTACCCCCAGAGAAGTCCTTATGGGCGAAGGCTCATTGGCTCTCTCCTCTATCACAGCTTTAAAGATCCAGCTCGGCAGCGACAGAAGAATGACAAAGATCGCTACAACTGTTCGCAACGAGATCAGTGAGCTTGTTGGTAAAACAGCTAAGCTTATGGTTTGCACATGCGCTTGCTCCGACACTCCTATCCTCTACATAACACATGGAGAAGAAGGCGAAGGCTACACTCTCACAATCAACGAAAAGGGTATCACAGTTAAGGGTGATGGCGCTCACGGTGCATACAACGCTATGCAGACTCTTCGCCAGATCATTCATGAATATGGCGACACACTTCCTTACGTTACTGTAAATGATGCTCCCGATTTCCCTGAGCGTGGATTCTATCACGATATTACAAGAGGCCGTGTTCCCACTCTTGAAATGCTTAAGAAGACAGCAGACGACCTTGCTTACTACAAGATCAGCCAGCTTCAGCTTTATGTTGAAGATGCTTATGAATTCGTTGAATACGACGGAATTATGGAGGCTCACGAGGTTCTCTCCGCTGACGAGGTTACTGCTCTTGATGATTACTGCTACGATAACTTTATCGAGCTCGTTCCCTCCCTTTCCACATTCGGTCACCTCTATAACCTCCTCCAGAGCGACAAGTGGCGCCACCTCTGTGAATATGAAGATTGGCATCCTTGGCAGCACTTCTGGCTTGAAAAGATGGCTCACCACACAATCGACGTTTCCAATGACGAATCTATCAAGGTTGTTGGCAGCATGATCGACCAGTTTATTCCCCTTTTCCGTTCCGATCGCTTCAATATCTGCTGCGACGAAACATTTGACCTCTGCCAGGGCAGAAACAAGGGCAAGGACGAGGGCGAAGAATACTTCAAGTTCCTTAAGAAGATCATTGAGCATGTAAACAGCCGTGGCAAAACAGTTATGATGTGGGGCGATATTGCTCTTAACCACCCTGAAAAGCTCAGCGAAATTCCCGAAGGCACAATTATGCTTAACTGGACATACGAGAAGAACCCCATGGAAGAAAAGGTTGAAACTCTCGCTAAGGCCGGTATGAAGCAGATCGTTTGTCCCGGTACTTCCAGCTGGAACCGCTTCATCGAAGAAATCGACCGCTCCGAAGGCAACATCACAAACCTTGTTGACTACGGCGCTAAGTGGGGCGCTATGGGTATCCTCAATACAAACTGGGGCGACTTCGGTCACATTGCTCCCTGGAACTGCAACCTCTACGGTATGATCGTAGGCGCAGAAAAGGGATGGAATGCTGACGGTAAGCTCTCCGAAGAATTTGAAATGGCAGCAAGCAGCCTCCTCTTTGACTCTGATGAAATCAATGTAATTGACCTCATTCGTACAATGGGTCGTTGCGAGCGTACTTGCGACTGGATGCTCTTCGAATATTGGTACAGCGCAAACACTGTTGAAGGCAGAACAACAAGACTTGAGCTTGATCCCGAAAAGGCTATCGCTAACAACGCAAAGCTTGACGAGGTTATCGCAACACTTAAGTCCATCTCCGAAACAGATGACAGATATGTTGACCTTCTTCTCGCTTGTCGTGCTATCCAGATCATGAACAGAGTTCACCTCCGCATCAACTGCATCCCCGGATACGAGGATGGCGAAGCAATCCTTCGTGATGTTGAAGCATGGCTTCCCGAATATCGTGCATCCTGGCTCAGAGAAAACAAACTCAGCCAGCTTGATAATGTTGACAAGTTTATGCGCGAAATCGCTGTTATGCCTGTTAGTTCTGTGGCTGAAGCAGAAGTTGCAGAAACATTCCAGAGAAATTCATAAATAAACATAGTTTGTGTATAAATAAACACTAAGGAGCAGGCGAAAGCCTGCTCCTTATGTTCTTAAACACAATACCTATAAACCCTTGTGGTATGTGGGTTTTCGCACTGTTTTAACAAAAAAACAGCCCCCTTCGGAGAGAAGAAGAGGGCTGCCGTCAGCGTGCATAAATTGGGGGATATGCACGACAGACTTGCATAAATGTGTATGTTTAGCTCATTCCGAGCACTTTCTAAGCGAAAATATTGCCTGTTTTTGCGAAATACTTACCTTTAACACAATTTTAGCAAATATTTATGCTAAAGTCAAGGAAAAAATTCACTTTGTTTTAAAATTGGGGAACATATGAAGATTTATGACTATAACGGCCAGAAAAACATTTCCGGCAGAAGGATTCGAGAAGCTCGACAGAAATGTAAGATCTCGCAGGCAGAACTTGCGGCAAAGATGCAGGTGAATGGTATTATTATTGAGAGAGATTGCATCAGCAGAATGGAAAAAGGTACACGATTTATTCCCGACTATGAATTGCTTATGTACGCAAAGGTTCTTGGAGTTCCTGTAACATGGCTTCTTGGCCTTGACGACTGACCCCGTTTGTGACGTAAAATTTTTCCCGTCATGATGTAAAGCAAACAACCGCAAAAGCGGTTGTTTTTTTCTTTGGGACAGTTTATAATTAAAGTTAGTCGTAGCCTAAAAAGGTGCACTGTAATTTCATCCCATACCTAAAAGGTGAGAATATATGGAAAATCTGATTTTCAGCTTGAACTCAACAATGCCGATCTTCATAATGATGCTCCTCGGAGCTTTATTGAAACGTCTGGAGATTTTTGATGATAGCTTTGCCTCAAAGATGAATAAGTTCGTTTTTCTTATTCCTCTCCCATGCCTTTTGTTCAGTCAGCTTTCTGAAATTGATTTCAAAAGCGCTTGGAATACAAAATTTGTTCTTTTCTGCTTTGTTACAACTGCAGCTTGTATTCTTATAGCCTTCTTGCTATCATTGTTCATAAACAACAAATTGCTACGTGGCGAATTTATTCAGGCATCCTACAGAAGCAGCGCCGCACTTCTCGGTATAGCTTTTATTCAGAATATTTACGGAAACGCAGGATTTGCTCCTCTTATGATAATCGGCAGTGTTCCCCTTTATAATATTATGGCAGTTATTGTGCTCTCGGTTTTCTCCCCTGAAAACAATTCGGGAAAGCCCGACAAAGCACTGCTCAAAAAAAAATTGCTGGGAATAATAACTAATCCTATAATGATCGGAATAGCGTTGGGACTTCTGTGGTCTGCAATAAAGCTTCCTGTGCCTTACATAATGAACAAAGCCATATCTTCAATCGGCAACGTGGCAACCCCTATGGGCCTTATGGCAATGGGCGCTTCTCTTGATTTTAAAAAGGCGGCCAGCCATATACGCCCTGCTGTATGCGCCACCATAATGAAGCTTATGGGATTTGCGGCAATATGCCTTCCCTTTGCCATTATGCTAGGATTTCGAAATGCAGAGCTGGTTGCCATTCTTATAATGCTCACATCGGCAACAACAGTCAGCTCCTTCGTTATGGCAAAAAATATGGGTCACGAGGGGACTCTTACCGGAAGCACTGTTATGCTGACAACCCTCCTCAGCGCTTTTTCTGTTACATTTTGGCTGTTTATACTGAAGTGCGGCGGATTGATCTGAATTTTCGGAATCGGATAATATAATCTATAGGGACAACCATCGGTTGTCCCTATCTTATATTAAGCTCAATCCCCTATACAAACCACCAGCTTATCTCCTCTAATTATCATTATCACCAAATAAAAACCGCCTTTTTTGTGCATTCCGTCACCACTTTAAATTGCTAAAAAGTTTTGATAAAAATAGTCAAAATTTTCTTGACAAAAAGAGTATATTATAGTAAAATGTATAGCAAGTTATTTAGCAATTTTCAAATGCGATGACGGAGAAACAAAGTCACATTTATTCATCACAGAGAGTTGCCGCTTGGTGCGAGGCAGTATGAAAAAGTGATATAACTCCTCTCCGTAGCAGTTGGCTGAACAGAATATCAGAGTAGGCTTAACCGGGCTCTCCCGTTACAGAGAAAAGGCATTATTCAGTGCCTGTCAAGGTGGATGAATTATTTTCATCAAGTAGAGTGGTACCGCGGAGAATATATAATAATCTTCGTCTCTTTTGTTTGAACGAATTTTGTTCAGACAATGGAGATTTTTTATATTTTAAATAAAAAGTCTCTTAAAAATTTATTTTTGAAAGGGATAAATAATGAACGGCTATCAGAAATATGAAAAACAGTTTTTCCCCGCTCCCGAAGCAAAAGCGGATTGGATTAACAAAACTTACATAGATAAAGCTCCGATCTGGTGCAGCGTTGACCTGCGTGATGGCAACCAGGCCCTCATCACTCCCATGAGCCTTGAAGAAAAGCTTGAATTTTTCAAGCTTCTCGTTAAGATCGGATTTAAAGAAATTGAAATCGGATTTCCTGCGGCAAGCGAAACAGAATACGAATTCTGCCGCACTCTTATAGAAAACGATATGATCCCCGATGATGTGAGAATTCAAGTTCTCACTCAGTCAAGAGAGCATATCATCGCAAAAACATTTGAAGCTCTCAGCGGCGCAAAAAACGCCGTTGTTCACCTTTATAACTCCACCTCCGTTGCTCAGAGAGAACAGGTTTTCAGAAAAAGCAAGGAAGAGATCATTGAAATTGCTAAGTTCGGCGCTAAGCTCTGCAAGGAATATAAAGCAAAAACTCCCGGAAACTTTATGTTTGAATATTCCCCCGAAAGCTTTACAGGAACTGAGCCCGAATACGCAGTTGAAATCTGCAACGAGGTTATAGACATCTGGCAGCCTACAGCTGAAGATAAGGTTATCATCAACCTCCCCGTTACAGTTTCTCACTCAATGCCTCATGTCTACGCAAATCAAGTTGAATATATGTCAAACAATCTGAAATGCCGTGAGAACGTTATTATTTCACTCCACCCCCATAACGACCGTGGTTGCGCAGTTGCCGACAGCGAAATGGGACTTCTGGCAGGCGGAGACCGAATTGAAGGAACTCTCTTCGGAAACGGAGAACGTACAGGTAACGTTGATATTATCACACTGGCTATGAATATGTATTCTCAGGGTGTTGATCCCGAACTCGATTTCTCCAATATCCCCGAAATTTGCGAGATTTATGAGAAGGTTACAAGAATGCGAGTCTATGAACGTCAGCCCTATAGCGGACAGCTGGTGTTCGCAGCATTCAGCGGATCACATCAGGATGCTATAGCAAAAGGTATGAAATTCAGAGAAGAAAGAAACTCTCAGATTTGGAATGTTCCTTACCTTCCTATCGATCCCACAGATGTTGGCAGAATTTACGAAGCGGATGTTATCCGAATCAATTCTCAGTCCGGCAAGGGCGGCATCGGATACCTGCTTGAAAAAACATATTCTCTTATTCTCCCTCCCAAAATGCGAGAAACCTTCGGATATAAGGTCAAGAGCATTTCCGACCACGCTCATAAGGAGCTTATGCCTGTTGAGGTATACGACATCTTTATGAACGAATATGTAAATATAGATTCCCTTCTCACCGTCAACGAAACTCACTATAAGCAGCTTGAAGGCGGTATTGAAGCAACAATCAGCATCACATACAACGGAAAAACAAAGATCGTCATTGCTGAAGGTAACGGACGACTTGACGCAGTTTCCAATGCAATTCTTCAGGTTGTCGGAAACATATACAGCCTTGACTCCTATACACAGCACGCACTGGAGGATGCAACAACATCTCAGGCAGCATCATATGTCAGCATCAAAAACGTTGACGGAGAGCTCTTCTGGGGCGTTGGCATTAACCGAGATATTATCGTTTCTTCTGTTAAGGCGCTGGTGAGCGCAGTTAACAGACTGATTGAAAAAAGATATAAACAAACAAACCTAAAGGAAGTTTTTTAGCAAAATGAAATTAACCGGTTCACAGATCATTATAGAAACGCTCATTGAACAGGGCTGCGACACCGTTTTCGGTTACCCCGGCGGTCAGGTTCTTAACATTTATGATGAGCTCTACAAAAACAGCGATCGCCTCAATCACGTGCTCACAGCGCACGAGCAGGGCGCATCTCATGCAGCTGACGGATATTTCAGAGCAACAGGCAAGGTTGGCGTTTGCATCGCAACCTCCGGCCCCGGCGCAACAAACCTTGTTACAGGTATTGCAACTGCTATGCTCGACTCCGTTCCTATGGTTGCAATCACAGGTAACGTTCCCTGCAACCTTATCGGTAAGGACTCCTTCCAGGAAATCGATATAACAGGCGTAACTCTCCCTATAACTAAGCATAACTACTTTGTTAACGATGTTACTCAGCTTGCTGATGTTATCAGAGAAGCTTTCCGTATTGCAAAGTCCGGCCGCCCAGGCCCCGTTCTCATTGATATTCCCAAGGACGTTCAGATCGCAACCTGCGAATTTGAAAACAAGGCTGTTGAGCCTCCCTTTGAGAATAAGATCGCAGACGAAAACGCTGTTGAAGCAGCGGTTGAACTTATCAACAAAAGCGAACGCCCCTATATCTACCTTGGCGGTGGCGCAATAGGCGCTTGCAAGACAGAAGATATCGTTGCTTTTGCAGAAAAGATAGACGCTGTTATCGGATGCACACTTATGGGTCTCTCTGCGGTTCCCACAGATAACCCTCGCTTCCTTGGTATGCAAGGTATGCACGGACATTACGCTTCCTCCATGGCTCAGAACAATGCAGACCTTATTATCGGTATTGGCGTTCGCTTCAGCGATAGAGCAACAGGAAACACAGCTAAATATGCTAAAAAGGCAAATATCATCCACCTGGATGTTGACTTTGCCGAAATCAATAAAAACATTCCCGCACAGGTTGGTATCTACGGCGACATCAAGGATGCCTTCGCAAGAATCACAGCAAAGTGCGAAAAGAAAGAAAACCCCGATTGGATCGCTAAGGTTAATGAGTTTGTAGCAAAGGAAGAATCCAGATATTATACAACTCCCAAGCTCACTCCCAAAAATCTTATTGATACTATCAACGACAATATTTCCGACGACACTGTTATCGCAACTGACGTTGGTCAGCATCAGATGTGGGCCGCTCAGTACTGCAACTTCAGACAGCCCCGCAAGTTCGTTTCAAGCGGCGGCCTCGGAACAATGGGCTTCGGCCTCGGCGCTGCTATCGGCGCTGCTATCGGAAGCCAGTGCAAAACTGTTCTTATCACAGGCGACGGAAGCTTCGGTATGAACTTGAATGAAATGGCAACTGCTGTTTCAACAGGAGCTCCTGTTACAATAGTTCTCTTCAACAACGGCGTTCTCGGTATGGTTCGCCAGTGGCAGACTCTCTTCTTCAACAAGCACTATTCCAATACAACGCTTGAAAGAAAAACAGATTTCTGCAAGCTTGCAGAGGCATTCGGAGCAAAAGCATTCAAGGCAGAAAACCTTGCTGAATTTGAGATTGCCTTCAAAGAAGCTTACGCTATTGATGGCCCCACTCTTATTGATTGTACAATTGATGAAGATGAATTCGTGCTTCCCATGCTTCCTCCCGGAGGAGCTATCGACGATATGATCGTAGGATTGGAGGAACTTCAGAAATGAGCAAGAAAAATCAGTTTACAATAGCTGTTTACGTTGAAAACAAATTCGGCGTTCTTACAAGAGTTACAAGCATGTTCACAAGACGAGGCTTCAACATCGACTGCCTTACAGTTGGTGAAACAGAATGCCCCGAATACTCCAGAATCACTATTACAATGAGCGGCGACGGATATGCTAAAACTCAGATGATCAATCAGCTTCGTAAGCTCTTCAACGTTAAAAAGGTTGAAGAACTTGAGCCTGAAACATCAGTTAACCGTGAGCTTGCACTCATTAAGGTTAAAAACGATCCTGTTACAAGACAGGAAATCATGTCTGCAGTGAGCATCTTCCGCTCCAGCATTATTGACTATTCACCTGCTGCTCTCTGCATTGAGATCACAGGCGATCCCTCAAAGATAGACGCTTTCATTGAAATTATGAAGCCCTTTGAGATCATTGAAATGTGCCGCACAGGTATCCTCGCAATTGAGCGCGGAGCAGGCACTCTTATGAGCAAATAAATATTTTATTTATATAATTTTAACTTACACTTTTTTTACATATCTAAGGAGATTTAAAACAATGGCAAAGATTTATTATCAGCAGGATTGCGATCTTAACAGACTCAGCGGCAAAACAGTTGCTATCATCGGTTACGGCTCTCAGGGCCACGCTCACGCACTCAACCTCAAGGATTCCGGCGTTAACGTTATCGTTGGTCTCTATGAAGGCTCCAAGAGCTGGGCAAAGGCTGAAAGCCAGGGCGTTAAGGTTATGACAAGCGCAGAAGCTGCTAAGGCTGCTGACGTTATTATGATCCTCATCAACGACGAAAAGCAGGCTAAGCTCTATAAGGAATCCATTGAGCCCAACCTCACAGAAGGTAAGACACTGGCATTCGCACACGGCTTCAACATCCACTACGGATGCATCAAGCCTCCCAAGAACGTTAACGTTATCATGGTTGCTCCTAAGGGCCCCGGACATACAGTTAGAAGCGAATATCAGGTTGGTAAGGGTGTTCCCTGTCTCATCGCTGTTCATCAGGACGCTACAGGCGATGCTCTTGAAATCGGTCTTGCATATGCCGCAGGTATCGGCGGCGCTCGTGCAGGCGTTCTTGAAACAAACTTCCGCACAGAAACAGAAACAGACCTCTTCGGTGAACAGGCAGTTCTCTGCGGTGGCGTTTGCGCTCTGATGCAGGCAGGCTTTGAAACTCTCGTTGAAGCAGGCTATGACCCCAGAAACGCTTACTTCGAGTGTATCCACGAAATGAAGCTCATCGTAGACCTTATCTACCAGAGCGGCTTCGAAGGCATGAGATACTCCATCTCCAACACAGCTGAATACGGTGACTATATCACAGGTCCCAAGATCATCACAGAAGATACAAAGAAGGCAATGAAGAAGGTGCTCTCCGATATTCAGGACGGTACATTCGCAAAGGACTTCCTGCTTGATATGTCTGATGCAGGCAGTCAGGTTCACTTCAATGCTATGAGAAAGATCGCAGCAGAACATCCCGCAGAGGTTGTTGGTAAGGACATTCGTAAGCTCTACAGCTGGAGCGACGAAGACAAGCTCATCAACAACTAATCCAGTTTATTTGTTTTTAGTGGCGGCTTGCTCTTAAGCCGCCACTATGTTATTTTATACAGTACCCCACAAATCGGAGGAATCCCAATGATCAAAGACACAATCGTTAACGGATTTAATAATGCACCTCACCGTTCACTTTATCATGCACTGGGACTTACAGAGGAAGAACTCAGCCGTCCTCTCATCGGTATCGTTAGCTCACATAACGAGATCGTTCCCGGCCATATGAATCTTGATAAGATCACAGAAGCAGTTAAGCTTGGCGTTGCTATGGCAGGAGGAACTCCCATAGTGTTCCCTGCAATCGCAGTTTGCGATGGTATCGCTATGGGCCACACAGGAATGAAATACTCCCTTGTAACCCGTGATCTTATTGCCGACTCCACAGAGTCTATGGCGCTTGCCCACGGCTTTGACGGACTTGTTATGGTACCCAACTGTGATAAGAACGTTCCCGGACTTCTTATGGCAGCTGCAAGACTTAATATTCCCACAATCTTCGTTTCCGGCGGCCCTATGCTTGCAGGACGAGTTGAAGGAAAGAAAACAAGCCTTTCAAGTATGTTTGAAGCGGTTGGCGCTTATTCAGCAGGAAAGATCGACGAGGAAAAGCTCAGAGAATATGAGCTCAAAACCTGCCCCACATGCGGTTCCTGCTCAGGTATGTACACAGCAAACTCTATGAACTGTCTCACAGAGGTTCTCGGTATGGGCCTTCGTGGAAACGGAACTATCCCTGCAGTATATTCAGCAAGAATTGAGCTTGCAAAGCACGCAGGTATGCAGATCATGGAGCTTGTTAAAAATAACATCCGTCCCCTTGACATTATGACAAGCGATGCTTTCCATAATGCTCTCACAGCAGATATGGCGCTCGGATGCTCCACAAACAGTATGCTTCACCTGCCTGCAATCGCAAATGAATGCGGAGTTGATTTCAACCTTGACCTTGCAAACGAAATCAGCGAAAAAACTCCCAATCTCTGCCACCTTGCTCCCGCAGGACGCACATATATGGAAGACCTTAACGAAGCAGGCGGCGTTTATGCAGTTCTCAGCGAGCTTAACAAGCTTGGTCTTCTTAAAACGAACGCTCTTACATGCACAGGAAAAACAGTTGGCGAAAATATCGCAGATGCATATAACCTTGATCCCGAAACTATCAGAACAATTGATAACCCCTACAGCAAAACAGGTGGTATCGCAGTTCTCAGAGGTAATCTTGCACCTGACGGATGCGTTGTTAAGAGAGCTGCTGTTGCTCCT
Organism: Candidatus Avispirillum sp.; assembly: GCA_045631345.1. Lineage (GTDB taxonomy): Bacteria > Bacillota > Clostridia > Oscillospirales > CAG-272 > Avispirillum. The sequence goes on along the minus strand of JAZQUP010000019.1, from coordinate 89,968 downwards.
GAAATGCTTTGCCACGAAGGACCTGCAAAGGTTTTCGAAAGCGAAGAAGAATGTATCAAGGCTATTTACTCAGGTGAGATCAAAGCAGGCGACGTAGTTGTTATCCGCTATGAAGGTCCCGCAGGCGGCCCCGGAATGAGAGAAATGCTCTCCCCCACATCTGCTATTGCAGGCATGGGTCTTGATAAAGAAGTTGCACTTATAACAGACGGACGCTTCTCCGGCGCAACTCGCGGCGCATCAATCGGCCATGTTTCACCTGAAGCTGTTCGAGGCGGACTTATTGCTTACGTTAAAGATGGAGATATTATCTCAATCAATATTCCCGAATATAAGATTGAACTTAAGGTTTCTGATGAAGAAATTGAGGCTCGTAAGGCTGAAATGCCTATCAAGCATAAGGAAAACCTCTCCGGCTATCTGAAGAGATACGCTAAAATGGTTTCCTCCGCTGATAAAGGCGCAATTATCAACATTAAATAAGAGAATTATTTGAGAGGAGCTTTCCTAAAAAAGTTCCTCTCGTAATACGGAGTCAATTATGGCAATGACAATGACACAGAAAATACTTGCGGCGCACGCAGGAATGGATAAGGTTGAAGCAGGTGAATTGATACTTGTTAACCTTGACCGTGTGCTTGGCAACGATATCACATCTCCCGTTGCTATCCGTGAGTTTAATAATATGGGCGCAACTGAGGTCTACGACAAAGAAAAGGTTACTATGGTTATGGACCACTTCGCACCCAATAAAGATATTAAGGCAGCCATCCAGTGCAAAATGTGCCGTGATTTCTGCCGTGAAAAAGAAGTTGTTAACTTCTACGATGTTGGCGATATGGGTATTGAACATGCCCTGCTCCCCGAAAAGGGCCTCGTGGTTTCAGGCGATGTTGTTATCGGCGCTGACTCTCACACTTGCACATACGGAGCTCTCGGCGCCTTCTCAACAGGCGTTGGAAGCACAGATATGGCATGCGGAATGGCTATCGGTAAGGCTTGGTTCAAGGTTCCCTCAGCTATCAAGTTTAACCTGACAGGAAAGCTTCAGCCCCACATCTCAGGCAAAGACGTTATCCTTCACATCATCGGCAAGATCGGCGTTGACGGAGCTCTTTATCGTTCAATGGAATTCTGCGGAGAAGGCGTATCCGAGCTTTCTGTTACAGACAGACTTACTATCTGTAATATGGCAATTGAAGCAGGCGCTAAAAATGGCATATTCCCTGTTGATGATAAAACTATTGAATATGTTAAAGCTCACTCCGACAGAGAGCCTGTTATATACACTGCAGATGAGGACGCTGAATACGATGAGGTTTATGATATAGACCTCTCCGCTATTCGCCCCACAGTTGCATTCCCTCACCTGCCTGAAAACACAAAAACAACTGACGAGATTGACGAGGTTAAGATCGATCAGGTTGTTATCGGCTCCTGCACAAACGGCTACTATGAAAATATCAAGGAAGCGGCTGAGATTATCCGTGGACATAAGGTTCATCGTGATGTTCGCTGCATCGTTATCCCCGCAACTCAGGAAATCTACCTGAGAGCAATGAGAGAAGGTCTCCTTGCTGACTTTATTGAAGCAGGATGCGCTGTTTCAACACCTACCTGCGGCCCTTGCCTTGGTGGACATATGGGTATCCTTGCTCCCGGAGAAAGAGCTGTTGCAACAACAAACCGTAACTTCGTTGGTAGAATGGGCGATCCCACATCTGAAGTTTATCTTGCCTCTCCCGCAGTTGCGGCGGCAAGCGCAATCCTTGGCAGAATCGCTTCTGCTGAAGAACTTGCCTGAAAGGATGGTTTGAACAATGAAATTTGACGGAAAAGTTATCAAATACGGCGACGACGTTGATACCGACGTTATCATCCCCGCAAGATACTTAAATACAATTGACAAAAAAGAGCTTGCTTCTCATTGCATGGAAGACCTTGATCTCTCCTTTCAGGAAAGAGTTAAGGAATGTTCTATAATCGTTGCAGGTAAAAACTTTGGCTGCGGCTCCTCTCGTGAGCACGCTCCCCTCGCTATCAAGGAAAGCGGAGTTCAGCTTGTTATTGCGAAAAGCTTTGCAAGAATTTTCTACCGCAACTCCATCAATATCGGCCTTGCTATCTTTGAATGCCCCGAAGCGGCTGAAAAGATAAACGACGGCGACATCGTTAAGGCTGACGCTGATACAGGTATTATCACAAATGTTACTACAGGCGAAACCTTTACAACAAAACCCTTCCCTGAATTTATCGGTAAGATAATCGCAGGCGGAGGACTTGTTGAATCTATTAAAAACGGTAGTATTAAATAAGATATTAGAGGAGGAGCCTTTCCTTAAAAGGTTCCTCCCAACCATACCTCCAAACCTTTTCAAACAAGGATAAACTTATATAGGTTTGTCCTTTTGCAGTTCGAAAAGGTTTGAAGACCACATTCTCAAAAGTCCCTCTCGAAAAAGGAGAAACAAAAATGGAAATGAATATAGCTTTGCTCCGCGGTGACGGAATCGGCCCCGAAATCGTTGACTCTGCGGTTGAAGTTCTTAAAAAGATCGGCGAAAAATATAACCATACTTTTAACTTTACTCCCTATCTCATAGGCGGAAGCGCAATTGATGCTTGCGGAGAACCCCTCCCCCGCGAAACTGTTGAAGGTTGTCTCGCCTCCGACAGCGTTCTGCTTGGTGCAGTTGGCGGTCCCAAATGGGATAATCTCCCCGGCGATAAGCGCCCCGAAAAAGCCCTTCTGGGCATAAGAGCGGCAATGGAGCTTTACACAAATCTCCGTCCCGCCCGCCTCTATCCCGCTCTTAGTGACGATTGCCCCCTGCGCCCAGATATTGCGGCAAACGGATTTGACCTTCTCATCGTTCGTGAGCTGACAGGCGGTATCTACTTCGGCGACAGAGGATACAGACAGGGTAAATACGGCGAAGAAGCTTATGATACAGAATGCTACAGCCGAGTTGAAATTGAAAGAATTGCAAGAGCTGCCTTTGAAGCCGCTATGAAGAGAAATAAAAACGTTATCAGCATTGACAAGGCAAACGTTCTTGAAACATCTCGCCTCTGGAGAAAAACAGTTCACGAAATTGCAGAAGAATATCCCGAGGTTAAGTGCACAGATATGCTTGTTGACAATGCAGCTATGCAGCTTGTTAAGAATCCCTCTCAGTTTGACGTTGTTGTTACATCAAATATGTTTGGCGATATTCTCTCCGACGAAGCTTCTCAGATAACAGGCTCCATCGGTATGCTTGCTTCTGCATCACTTGGCAACACAACTCGTGGCCTTTATGAGCCTATTCATGGCTCTGCCCCCGATATTGCAGGTCAGAACAAGGCAAACCCCATTGCAACCATTCTTTCTGCCGCTATGATGCTCAGATACGCATTCTCTCTTGAAGAAGAAGCTCTCTGCATCGAAGCTGCAGTTGATCGTGTTCTTGAAGATGGTATCCGCACTCCCGATATTTCTCACGGAGAAGGCGCTATCGGAACAAAGGAAATGACAGCAGAAATTTTAAAGAGAATCTGACTTTAAGGGAAGCCCCATAAAACAGGGCTTCCCACAAAAAAAGCAAAAGGAAATATTGTTATGAAAACCCCACTTGAAAATCTGCATGCAGAGCTTGCTTCTCTGGTGCTTCTGAGAAATATTGCAAATAACGGCCCCCTCAGTTATCTGAAGGCTTTTCTTGGCGCAGTTGGTGGGGATAAGATTCAATTAACTGAGCGCTATTGTGATTTTGTATCCTCTGTGTATGAGCATGGATGTGACCTTGGAGCATACATTGAGGATTCATTGCGCTGTAATGACAATGCCTATGTGCGCCTCTATGCAACAGGGCAAGAGATTCCTCAGGTTATGAAGGAATGCTTTGAAAGAGAGCTTTACATTCTCACAAAGATCACTCAAATCACACCCGATGAAATTATATCGTTTGCAGACATTGATTCAAGTCTCCCTTATTTCATCAATACTCAAAAGGACTTGAAGCATATAATGCAAAATGCCCTCAGTGCATCCAATAAAAACGGATATGGTATCTATGCAAGATACGGTATGTTCCGCATAGGTGATAACGCTGAAATCCTCCCTGTTCTTTCTCCCGATCCTATTTCGCTTTCAGATCTTGTGGGATACGACGAGGAAAGAAACAAGGTGCTCAACAACACAAAGGCTCTTCTTCGCGGAGCGCCTGCGGCAAATGTTCTTCTTGTGGGAGATGCGGGAACAGGCAAGAGCTCAACAGTTAAAGCTGTTGCAAATCAGCTTAAAGGCGATGGACTTCGTCTCATAGAGCTTCGCAAGGATCAGCTTACAATGCTTCCCGACATTATGGGGCATATAGCTGAAAATCCTCTGAAGTTTATAATCTTCATTGACGACCTCTCCTTTGCAAGCGAGGATGATGGATTTGCCGCGCTGAAGGCTATTCTTGAGGGCTCAGCCGCTGCTAAAACACCCAACGCAGTTATCTACGCCACAAGCAACCGACGCCATATGGTTCACGAAACATTCTCTGCAAGAGAAGGCGACGAAATTCACTTGAGAGATACTCTTGAAGAAACACTTTCTCTTTCCGCAAGATTCGGACTGACAGTTCTCTTCACAAAGCCCAACAGCGCCCTCTATAAAAAAATCGTAACAACCCTTGCAAAAGAAAACGGAATTGATATGCCTGAGGCATCGCTCATGGTGCAGGCAGAAGCCTTTGCTCTCTCTAAGGGCGGAAGAAGCGCCAGAGTTGCAGGCCAATTTATTGATAGTTTGATAGTTAATTCTGAAAGGAATATATAATATGCTGACACTTGATAAAGTTTATCACGCAGGATATGTGCTTAAAAACGTTATCCGCAAAACCGACGTTATCAAAGCACCCAGAATAAATCCCGATGCTGATGTTTATTTAAAAACTGAAAATCTTCAGACAACAGGCTCCTTTAAGATCAGAGGATCTTATTATAAAATCTCTCAGCTTTCCGACGAGGAAAAATCAAGAGGAGTTATTGCCTGCTCAGCAGGAAATCACGCTCAGGGCGTTGCTCTTGCAGCAACAAAGAGTGGAATCAAAAGCCTTATCTGTCTGCCCGACAGCGCTCCCATCTCCAAGGTTGAAGCAACAAAGCGCTATGGTGCTGATGTTTGCCTTGTTAAAGGAGTTTATGACGATGCATATAACAAAGCTCTTGAACTAAGAGATAAGGAAGGATACACATTTATCCATCCCTTCAACGATGAGCTTGTTATTGCAGGCCAAGGCACTATCGCTCTTGAAATTATGGATCAGATAGCTGATCTTGACGCAGTTGTTGTTCCTATCGGCGGCGGCGGACTTATTGCAGGCGTTGCTTATACCCTCAAAAATCTCAACCCCAATGTTAAGGTTTATGGTGTTCAGGCAACAGGCGCTCCCAGTATGGCTAATTCTATCCACGACGGAAAAATTGAGCGCCTTGATTCTGTTTCCACCATTGCTGATGGTATCGCAGTTAAGGAGCCCGGCGATCTTACATACGAAATCTGCAAGCAGTATGTTGATGAAATAGTTACTGTTTCCGATGACGAAATCGCAGCAGCTATCCTTGCTCTTATTGAGCAGCAGAAGCTTATTGCAGAAGGCGCAGGCGCAGTTTCAGTTGCGGCTGTTATGTTTGATAAGATTCCCGTTAAAGGCAAAAAGGTTTGCTGCCTTGTTTCCGGCGGTAACATTGACGTTACAATTCTTTCAAGAGTTATAAAGAGAGGTCTTCTGATGAGCGGCAGAAACTGCCAGCTCACAATTGAGCTTATCGATAAGCCCGGCCAGCTTCTTGATGTTGCACGCATCATCGCAGAGCTTGGAGGTAACGTTACATCTATCCATCACGAAAGAGCAAATGAAGGCTCTGACGTTAACGGATGCTATCTCAGAGTTAATATGGAAACAAGAAACGCTGAGCATAAGGAACAAATAAGACAAGGTCTGCTTGATGCAGGATTTAAGCTTGTTTAATAAAGAAAGGACTATATTATGAAATACATTGCAACAGAAAAAGCGCCTGCCGCTATCGGCCCCTATTCACAGGCAGTTATCACAGGAAATCTCCTCTACACATCAGGCCAGATTCCCCTTGATCCCGCAACAGGAACAGTTGTTGAAGGTGGCATCAAGGAACAGACAGAGCAAATCATGAAAAATCTCGGCGCAGTTCTTGAAGCTGCAGGAACATCCTTTGAAAAGGCTGTTAAAACAACATGCTTCCTTGCAGATATTGCTGACTTTGCAGCTTTCAATGAAGTTTATGCTAAATATTTCACAGCTAAGCCTGCGCGCAGCTGCGTTGCTGTTCGTGACCTTCCCAAGGGCGTTCTTGCTGAAGTTGAAGTTATTGCTGAAGTTTAAAAAACAAAAAAACGCACACCGGAATTGGTGTGCGTTTTTTATTCTGTTATATCTGCTGAGTCGTTCAGAGTTGGAATAAATCCTCTTGCAAGCTTTCCTTTTCCTCTGCTTTTAACATAAAAATATCCTACAACAGAGAAAACTACCGCTCCTATAAAATTAACTATCAGATCCTTCATTGTGTCAATAATGCCAATGTCAACATAACCATTGACACCATAATCGGAAAAGGCATATTGGCTTCCGTCAGCCATAATAATAACCGTGTCGGCAATATCCTTGAAAAAAACTGTTTTATTAGAAGCTGTCATATCAAATGTGACACTTGTTATAGAGTTAATAACAGTATCCTTTTGCATATCAAAATTAAGGAGCGCATCCATACCAAACTCAAAAAACTCCCACAAAACCCCAACTGTCATGGAAAAACAAAAAGCCATAACCGCCAGATAAAAGGGCGACAGATTGAATTTTACTCTTGAGCTTCGGTTAAGCACATCTACCATAGCAAATCCGATTGCTGCAAATAGGAAACCGTTAACTGTGTGAAGCATAGTGTCCCAATGAGGAACACGAACATAAAAGCTTGAGATTTCACCCAATATCTCCGCCGCAAAAATAAAAAGAAGTACTATTATTTCAAGGGCATCAGGCAAAACTATTTTCAGCTTACGCTCAACAAAAGCAGGCAATAAAAACAAAATTAAAGACAAAACACAAAGAAAGAAATTTTCAATATTGCCTGAAATAAGGCTCACAACTGCAACTGTAATTACAAGAACACGCAAAATTATATATACAGCAAAAACATTTTTATTTTTCTTTATTTCTGCCTGCAATTCATTAACGAAACTACGTATACGTCCCTTTTTCCTTTTCATAAAATACCTCAAAGCATAAATTATAGATATTATATGCTTTTTATTGTTAATTTTTAACCCTCATATTTTTAACTTTCTGTAATTATGAAGTCTTTGGTAATCCTGAGGCTCGGTCACGCTCGTTCTTTAACACGCCACGGGCATATTATTCATTTCCCTTATGCCACTTCGTTACCCTAAAAACTGCTTCGCAGTTATAATGATAGGCTCAGCATGTAAAAAAAGAGGTCACTTTCGTGACCTCTTTTGTCTTATCCCCAATAGCCCTTGAGGATTCTGAACTTGAGATAGAACATATCAACGGAATTCACCTTGTTGTTACCATCAATATCTGCAGCAAGCGCTTCGTTTCCTATAGGAGCAACGATCTGCTTAACAAACAGATTCATTTTGAACAGGTCAACTGAATTGATACTTCCGTTGCCATCGATATCACCCTTTTCAACCTGGGGTTCATCTTCGTTGTGAACAGCCGCTTCAACTGCATTACCAAGCTTTATTCTTGCATCGTAATATTCGCTGTCGTCTGTTGAATAGGAAACAACGCCTGTTGTCATAAGATCGATATACTTATCTCCTGCGCCCTCTCCTCTAAGCTCTTCAAGCATATAAAGCATCTGATAGTCCTCAACGCCATCACGCATTGCTTCAACACGAAGACTTCCAACAGGAGTGTCAATTCCGTACACATCGCCGGGATAGATAAGAATAGACTCACCATGAGCATCGGGATATGAAGAATTTGTTATATTATTTGCATAGGGATCGGAGCAGCTTCCTGCCCAATAGTTTGCATAGTTATAAAGGAAGCCCTCTACATTGAAATCAAACTGCTGCCAGAAAAGAATTCTCTGCGCAACACCGTCTGTCTGCATATAATAGTTGATATAAGGCTCTTCAACGTCCCAGGAGATAAACCACCAGATCTTATCGCCCTCAGCCTTCTGGGCCGCCATTCTGTCAACAAATGTGCCATAAACACTATTCCACTTGAGAGGCTGGAGAACTTTTGCTCCGGCAACTGTGTTAAGCTCCTCTTCGCTTGTATAAGCAAATGTTTTGGAGCACCAGAGATTTACGAAATCGTCATAATAATCAATCTGGTCAATAACTGTGCCGTCGGGCAATGTATAGTCAATATCGTTTATATATGTTGAAATAAAGTTTACGCCATTTTTATAGTATCCGGAAATCATTTCTGTGAGCTCGTCATATTTAACCTTTAATGCCTCAAGATCAGCAGGAGTTGCCGCATCTACAACATTGGAGAAATAATAGCCCTTATCAAGACGTGTTCCGTCATCAGTTCTGAACTGACGTGAATATGCGCTGCGCCATTCTGCCGCAGAGAGCGCACCGCCTGTATATCCGCCCTTATTTGAGAACTGATATGAACGAACTCTGGGATTATCAAGATATTCTGTGGCATTAGTTGATGTAAGAAAATAAGGAAGCTGAGTTGCGCAAATTCTGTTTTCAAGCAGATAATCGTAGTAGTTCTTATAAACCTCGTCGTCAGAAAGATCACTATCTACTGCTGATGAGAGAAGACCCAAGCTGAGATGCATTGAAACAGATGTTGCAGTTTCGTCAGAAAGAGCGAAATCCCAAACGTGAGCAAACACCTTTGCAGTTTTGATCTGCTTACCATCTGCATCATAAACAGAAAGAGTTGCGCTATAATCACCTGCAACAGTTTCCATAGTTGTTTTCAATTTGATAATAAAACCCTGACTTTTACCTGCCGCTACATCAAATGCGCCATAAGCATCAAGGGGAGGAATTGCATCGGGAATATTGCCGTGCTGAGCCGCATCATGATAATATTCAATAAACAGCTCTGCGCTGATAACGTTGCCATCAGCGTCAACAAAATCTGTTACATCAGCTGTGAGTCCGCTTCTACCTGAATCGGATGCCAGGAAAAATTGAGCATCTTCAATCTCGTTTTTAGCCATATATACAACGAATGTTTCCATTCCTGTCTGGCTGACATCGCTCTGCTCCTTCTTTTCACTGGAATAGTCAAACCACAAAGAAAGACCCTTGTCTTCATATTCTGCATTAATATGAGTATAATTTTTCGCCGGATCTGAAATTTCTGCGCCTGAAGGAACAACGATCATTCCTACAAGCATGGCAAAGATCAGCATAATTGCCATCAAAGATTTTTTCATTGCCAAAATCCTCCTGCATATTTATATTTTAATTATACAATTATGAAAAAGGATTGTCAATGCAAATTAGGTTATAACAAAAGCTTTGCCCATATCATCAAAAACAATAGCCTGATCATTACCTAGATTGATACATTCGTTGTTATTAAGATCCAATTCTCCTACATTCACGCTGTTTTCGGGTGAGCAATGAACATTAAGTTCGGCGTTGAAAATACCTATATTATCGGGGAGATTTTTAGCAAAAACAATGCTTCCGGCGCTAACTCCTACTATGATACCTCCCTTTTTCAGAAACAAATTAAGCTGACTGCCGAATTTATGTTCATTTATTCTTTGCAACAGATAGTGGGGAATTCCTCCGCATATATAAACTACATCATGTTTAAGCAGTTCTTGGTTGCTTATAGGTAGATGCATATCATAAACTGTTATATTTGAATTGGGAATGCCGCATTTAGTCAAATCTCTCAGACATTTTGGTAAAACATTTATTGCATCGGGATAGACTGCCGCGGTTGGTATAAAAATGGCTTTCGTTTCAAGGGGACTTTTGGTTAGATAACTTAAAAATTTTTCTTTTATTCCCTCTGTTTGCAATCCGCATGATGTGAGAATAAGTTTCATTTTCTTTCCTTTCTATGTTATGAAAATTAAATTTGATGCATTCACAGGAGAGTTTCGCCTTCTGCGGAAGGCGACCAAGAAGCTACGCCTCTTGGATTACCGGTGAGTATTAGGTGTTCCGCTCTCTGCGGAGAGCGTCTCAGGGCTCTGCCCTGATAACCCGCGACCTTTTTCAAAAAAGGTCGATAAAAATGCACAATGTTTGGCTCGGCAATCCACCTACGACCCAAACATTCTTCCCGGGAGAATTCCCGGAGTGCTTTTCAGACCTATATAAGCTATTTCAGGGTCTGTCATTAAAACTCCTCTGCAAACTGTTCCATCGCCATAGCGTGAATTGATGCTGTCAAATACATTCTCCAATTTTTCACGGCGCTGAATCTTTTCAATTTCGGGAGAAAAGGACATTTGCTCAGTTTCGTTATAAACAAGGTCGCAGGCGTGAATTGAAATTGAGCGAATACGCATTCCCCTTGCATTTCTTTTATACAATGTATATGCCGCCTTATATATCTCCTCACTTGTTCTGCAGGGATATGGCAGGCGCATCTGCCTTTCAAAGCTGCTGAGATCACTGCTCCTTATCTGAATCTGAACACATTTGCAATCAAATCCATGATCTCTCAGCCTTCTGGAAACATTGGTTGCAAGAGCTATGATAAGTATTTTGGCATCCTCATCACTTACAAGGTCTCTCGGGGCTGTGTTTCCGCAGCTGACGCTTTTTACAAGTGTTCTTGCAGCTATATTCTTAACAGGAGCCGTATCCTCGCCTCTTGCAAATGCAAGCAGCTGAATGCCGTTTTTTCCAAGCAAAGAATAAATAAGCCTGTCATCTGCCATTGCAAGCTGACCTATTGTTTTTATTCCATAAAGCTGAAGCTTTGCTGTTGTGGCTCGGCCTATATAAAGCAGATCCGACACAGGCAAAGGCCAAACCTTTTCTCTGAAATCATCCTCACCGATAACTGTTGTTTTATCAGGCTTTCGCATATCACTGGCAAGCTTTGCAAATATCTTATTGAAGGAAACCCCAACTGATACAGAAACGCCCAGCCGTTTTTTCATTTTTTCACGTATATCATCGGCAATGGTTTTACCATCTCCGAAAAGACGACTGCTGCCCGTTACATCAAGCCAGCATTCATCAAGTCCAAATGATTCCACCTGATCGGTATATTCCGCATAAATTGACCGAGCCTCCTTAGAATATTCCATATAAACATCATAATGAGGCGGAACGAAAATAATATCCGGGCATTTTTCTCTGGCCTCCCACAAGGCTTCTCCCGTTTGAACCCCGAAAGCTTTAGCTTCATAGTTTTTGGCAAGCACTATTCCATGGCGCATTTCAGGATTTCCGCAAACTGCAACAGGATGCCCCTTCAGCGAAGGATTTAAGCTACACTCAACAGAAGCATAAAAATTATTCAAATCTGAATGAAGTACCGTTCTCATATCCGCCTCCCAAACATCTGTTCTTATTATAGTTTTAGAACAGATGTTTGTCAATAGAAAAACGAACAAATATTCGTTTTTCTTTCTGTTGTATTTTTTGCGATTTGTGGTATAATAAAACAAACTGAAAAACACAAGGAAAAAAGTATGAAAACAAAAAATGCAACCTTAGCCGATTTTGAAGAAATACTTGCTATATATAAAAGAGCAAGAGAATATATGATAGAAACAGGTAACCCTGATCAATGGAAAAACACTTATCCCACTCCTGAGATTATAAAAAATGATATAAACAACAATAATCTTTATATTCTCTTTGACGAAGACGGAACAGAAGGCGTTTTTGCTTATATAAATGGCGAAGATCCCACATACAACTATATTAAAGGTCAATGGCTGGATGATCTTCCCTACTGCGCTGTTCACAGAGTTGCTTCAGCAGGAAAGAAAAAAGGAATACTGAAGGCAATTATGGACTATGCGTTTTCCCGTGCCGACAGCATAAAAATTGACACTCACAAGGATAATACCGTAATGCAGCATCAGCTTGAAAAATATGGATTTAAACAATGCGGAATCATTTACCTTGAAAATGGTGATGACAGAATTGCATATCAGATGAGAAAATAATAAAAGCCGAAGCTTGATCATAGTCTTGCTTCGGCTTTTTTATCATTGAGCTGCGCTTAAGGCGAGATACCACGAGTCCAGCGCCTCTTATCTCCAGTTGAAGAAGCTTCTCATCAAGGAACCGCTTTCGGTTTCAGTTTCGGTGTCTCCACCCATATCCGTTGCGGAATCTGTTGTTTCAGAAGCTGTGTTTCCCACAACATCACTTTCGCTCTCCATATCAGTTTCACTCTCTGTATCACGCTCGGTGTCACGCTCAGTGTTATGGTCTGTAACATTCTCTGTAACATCATTGATCATATCGCCCGCATCTGACACCACATCGGATACCATACCGGAAACATCATCACCAACGTTTCCTGATCCTCGCTTACAGCTTGCAAGGCTGGCTGCTACAACCACTAATACAAAAACAGCTATAAATCTTTTCATTTTCACTATCCTTTTCGTTTTTGATACCTTTCGGTCAATTTAGTGTTTGTAGATTTTTCGGTTTTAAACATATTTTTATAAATATTTTTTTATAAAAACATCCTGCAAAGCCAATGGCAATGCAGGATCTTTTTATATATTTTAATAAAGCTCAAAGGAGATAAAATCAACATGTCCTTCGCTGGAATATGTGAAATAAAGAGCGTGTGTTCCGCAGGGAAGCTCACCTTCGCCCTCAAAGGTTTTCGCTTCATCAGATGCAGAAATATTAACCTTAACAGCTGTTTCTCCACCCCTTGCGGTTGACACCATAAAGCATCCATCGCAATCAGCCTTGACTGTCATTTTTATCTTTTCTCCGCCTTCAAATGCGAAATATTTAAAGCCTGCCCAGCTACCATTATCCATATATGCGATGTACTGAGTGCCGTTTTCCTCTCTGTCCTCGCCTGTCTGAGTAAAATAAGGCATTGTATCAAAATGATCCCAACCATAGTTGGAGCATCCTCCGTCAGAAGAAAGATTGCAAGCAATACGCGCTTCATATACGCCCTTGCCAGCAAGTGCTCCACCATTAAGACCACAGCTTGTAACCTCAGACTGAACAAAATGTCCATCAGGAAGCATTATTATCTTTTCAGCGCAGGCCTGACGGGAATACATAGTTTTATTCGTATGCCTATGGAAGAAAATATAATAGTCTTCTCCTATTTTTTCAACGCTGCCGTGGTTATTGGAAGGATAGTTAAGCGGCTCTGTGTTGCCATTTATACCAACGTCAACATCGCTGACAAGCACACCGCCATAAGTGAAAGGCCCACGAGGGTTATCTCCTATAGCATAGCAAAGCTCGTGATAGTTTTCGGATGAATATATAAAATAATACTTTCCGTTAAACTTACGGATGCTGGGCGCCTCAAAAAATCCGTGTCCAACAAAGGAGGTTCCTTCTGTGTGAAGCATTCCGGGACATACCCTTGTAGGCTCACCCTTTATAGTCAGCATATCCTGCTCAAGCTCCAGATGATAGCCTCCATCTATTCTTGATCTGGCAAGATTATCATTCACATCATCTGAAAGCTCCCATGTGGGAGAAAAGCCCATATAGAGATGAACTGTTCCGTCATCATCAACAAGTACCCCGGGATCAAAGCAGAAAACGTCCCCTGCCTCTGTTCCGTATATTCTGCCATCGGGCAATCTGATATGTCCGTAAAACTCAAATTTACCTGCTGGCTCATCACAAACCGCAACACTCATAACAGAATCGTTATTAATAGCATAATAGAGATAATAACGTCCGTCAGGGCCCTGACACGCATCAGGCGCATAACCTGTCCATTTACGCTCACGATTGAAAGGGTCATTTACAGTATCATAAGTTTCTCCGTGAAAGCTCCAGTCTGAAAGATCATCTACAGGAGCAGACCAGCCAACATAAGTATTAAGGCAGAAATTTTCTCCGTTAAAACGGTCGTGACTACCATAAAGATATATTCTGTCGCCAAAAACGTGGGGCTCTCCATCGGGAATATATTCCCAGGAAGGCAAAAATGGATTGAATACTTGCTTTTTCATAAATTTCTCCTATCCGATTCTACTGTTAATACTTTAACATACTTCCCTTTATATTACAAGAATAAAATCCATTTCAGGAAATGAAGATGCTCATTTTTGAAATGGATTTTGATTATGATTATTTAATTTTCTCCAAGTCGCAGCTGACCGCAGGATGCGTTAATATCGCTGCCAAGCTTGCGGCGGATAGTTGCATTAACACCAAGAGAAAGGAGCTGATCCTTAAAGCGGTTTGCCATTTCTCTCTGGGGAGCACTATAACCTGTTTCGTCAACGCTATTAAGAAGAATAAGGTTTACGTGAGTGGGAACCTTGCCCATATATTTCTTCAGCACATTTGAGAGGCGCTTAGCATCCTCTGCAGAATCGTTTTCACCTGCAATAAGAGTATATTCAAAAGAAACTCTTCTGCCTGTTTTATCAAAATATGTTTTGCAGGCTGAAAGAACCTCTTCAATAGGATATTTTTTATTTATAGGCATAAGGCGGCTTCTTCTTTCATTATCTGCTGAATGAAGAGACAAAGAAAGAGTTACAGGAAGGCCCTCATCTGCAAGGCGAAGAATTCCGGGAACAACACCGCAGGTTGAAACAGAAATATGACGAAGACCTATATTAAGTCCGTCAGGTGAGGAAACAAGACGCAGGAATTTCATTGCGTTGTCATAATTATCAAAGGGCTCACCTATACCCATCATAACTATTCCGCCAACCTTTTCACCTGTATCTCGTCCGATAACTGCTATCTGACCAAGAATTTCAGATGCAGTAAGGTTTCTTGTTCTGCCTCGGAGAGTTGAAGCGCAGAATGTACATCCCATTCGGCATCCTGCCTGACAGGAAACGCAGACCGTGTTGCCGTGCTCATATTTCATAAACACGCTTTCGATCTTTTCTCCGTCGTTCATCTCCATAAGATATTTAACTGTGCCATCAAGCTGAGAAACCAGCTTTCTTGCTATTTTAGGAAGACGGTATTCGCAGTTTTCCTGAATTTTTGCACGAAATGCTGCGGGAACATTATTCCACTCCTCAATGGGAGCGCCCTTCTGCATCCAGCGATAGACCTGCTCACCACGAAACGCTTTTTCACCAAGAGAAACTGCAAGCTCCTTGCATTCCGCCAAAGTGAGAGAAAGAATATCTATCATCACACCGTCTCCTTTCTTATCATTTTACAAATAAAAAATCCATCAGTTCCATCAATATGAGGAAGCATAGTTTTCATTTCAACAAGCTCAAACTGAGGATTTTCACAAAGGAAATCATTAACGATCTCTTCGTTTTCACGCTTAAGTATTGTACATGTGGAATACACAAGCACACCGCCTGCCTTCACATACTGAGCTGCGCCACGAAGCACAGCCGCCTGCACACGAGGAAGACCCTCAGATGCCTTAACATCCTTATATTTAATATCAGGCTTTTTACCGATAACGCCAAAGCCTGAGCAAGGAGCATCGCAAAGAACTCTGTCAGCCTTTCCTACAAGCTCCTCAAGAGGATTTCTTGCATCTCTTGCGCTAGCCTCTATTATATCAATACCAAGCTTTGCTGCTCCTTTTTTAATAAGAGAGATCTTATTGTCGTGAAGATCAAAAGAATATATCTTACCCTTGTTCTCCATATTCAATGCCATTGCAAAGCTTTTTCCACCGGGAGCTGAGCAGGTATCCACAACAGTTTCGCCCGCCTTTGCTTCAACCATCTGAGCGCAGAGTGCAGAAGCTTCGTCCTGAACAAACCAATCGCCTCTTTCAACGCCGTCAAGAACACCCTCAAAACCTTTAACAAGCACAACGCCACGGCAAAGCTTTGATGCATAAGCGCCCATTTCTACCGTTTTTTCGCCTGCATCAGCTCTCAATGTATTGATTCTTATGGCTGTGTCCTTCTTTTCAAGGAACGCCGCCAGAATGGCCTCAGCATCGCTGCCATAGTCATTTATTATAAGCTGGCAAAGCTCTTTTGGGGTTGAATATTTTATGCTTAAATATTCAAGTTCTCCATCTTCTCTTTTGGGCTTTTCAGGCTTTTTGCGAAGATAGGAACGAAGAAGCGCATTTGCAAAGCCTCTGGACTTTCTGGGACAAAGCTCAACTGATTCATCAACTGCCGCATGGGGAGGGATCTTATCCATAAACTCAAGCTGACAAATACCAAGACGAATGGCAGAAAGAGTTTTTTCGTCAATATCCTTCATTGAGCGGGATGAAAGCTTTGAAATAATATAGTCTATTGTCAGAAGCCTCTCAATAGTTGTATAAACAAGGGCTGTGTAAAGTCCTCTGTCAGCGCCCTGAAGCTGAGTTCTGTTAAGAATAGCAGAGATCTCAAGATTTACAAATTTATCATTAGCAAGGCAGCTTACGAGAGAAGCATGAGCCGCCTGTCTTGCAGGATTTACATTTCCCATTTCAGCATATCACCTAAAGCAATTCTTCTGCCGTGAACAAAATCCTCCGCCTTCATTCTTCCCTTTCCTTCAGGAAGAACCGCTGTTACGTGAAGCTTTGTTCCGTCGCCGCAAGCAACCTCAAAGCCATTGTTAAGAGAAACAATAGTTCCGGGCTTTGCCTCAGTTGAGCCGGGAGCTTTTTTTGCAGAAATTATCTTCAGCATTCTTGCATCGGGAAGCTTTGTGAAAGCAAGTGGGAAAGGAGAAAGACCTCTGATCTGGCAGCTAAGCTGATCTGCAGTTTTGGAAAAATCAAGTTTGCAATCTGCCTTTGTGATCTTGCCTGCATAGCAGGATTTGCTATCGTCCTGCTTTTCTCTCACCACAGTTCCGTTTTCGATCATCTCCATTGCTTCAACAACAGCACGACCGCCTATTTCGGCAAGCTTATCGTGAAGAGTTTCAAATGTTTCATCATCCTCAATAGGAGTTTTGATGATATGAAGCATATCTCCTGTGTCAATGCCCTCATCCATCTGAATAATAGTGATGCCTGTTTCCTTCTTGCCATCAATAATAGCACGCTGAATAGGAGCAGCTCCTCTGTATTCGGGAAGAACAGATCCGTGGATATTGATGCTGCCATACTTGGGATAATCAAGAACATAGCTCTGAAGTATCTTACCAAATGCTACAACAACGATTATATCGGGCTGAAGCTCTTCAAGTGTGGGAAGGAAAACTCCGTCCTTAAGAGTTTCGGGCTGATAAATAGGAAGACCAATTTCTTCTGCAAGTATCTTAACTGCAGATTTTGCCATTTCATATCCTCTGCCCTTGGGCTTATCAGGCTGAGTTACAACACCCACAACCTCATGGCCTGCAGCAAGGATAGCCTTAAGGCACTGCGCAGAAATATCGGGAGTGCCCATAAAAAGAACTTTCATACTCATTCTATTTCAAGGTCCTCCGGATCAAGCATTTCAATAGCGTGGTCTGTGTAAAGAATACCATCAAGGTGGTCAATTTCATGGCAGAATGCTCTTGCCGCAAGACCCTTACCTGTAACTGTATATTCTTCACCATGGCGATTAGTTGCACGAACTGTTACCTCCATGGGACGATCTGTTACACCCCACTTACCGGGAAGAGAAAGACATCCTTCAATTTCCTGCTGGTTGCCCTTGCGATCAATGATCTCAGGATTGATAAGCTCATAAAGCTGACCATCTTCAACCTCAACAAGCGCAATTCTGCGGCGGATGCCAACCTGAGGAGCTGCAAGTCCTGCTCCGTTTGCATCATGAAGTGTTTCGATCATATCATCAAGCAATGTGATGATTCTGGGAGTTATTTCAAGAACAGGACGGCATTTCCCACGAAGAACGGGATCGCCCTCTTTAACAATATTAAGCTTTGCCATTATATTTCTCCTTTTTATCAAAGCCCCGACGGATTAAGATCCGCCGTGACGGTTATTTTTCTTGTTGATTTCATTCCAACCTGACGAAGCAGCTGGCTTATCATTGATCTTGAGCGCTTTGTTAGTCGGCATTTTATAATTATTCTCATTCTGTAGCTGTTCTGAACCTTATAAACGGGAGCCTCAAATGGTCCAAAAACCTCTGCCTCCACGTCCTTATATTCATCTGTCAGCATATTACGAAGATATTCAGAAACTGCCTTTGCGCCGGCAGAAAGAAGCGCTTCGTCTCCGCATGTGATATTGATAACTGCTATATCGCAAAACGGAGGGAATGTGAGCGCACGGCGCACCCCAATCTCGCTTTCGTAAAAGCTTTTATAATCCTGTGCTGCCGCCAGCTTTATTATGGGAGAATCAGGATTGCATGTTTGTATAACTGCAACACCCTTATCCTTTCCTCTGCCTGCCCTTCCTATAACCTGCGTGAGCATTGCAAAGGTTCTCTCGCTGGCTCTGTAATCGTCTAAAAACAGGCTTCCATCAGCATTCATAACACCTACAAGGGTTACATCGGGAAAATCGTGTCCCTTTGTTACCATCTGAGTTCCAAGAAGAACATCTGCCTCCTTATTTCTGAATCCCTCAAGAATTTTATCATAAGCCTGCTTTGTGCTGGTTGTGTCCATATCCATTCGCATTATGCGTGATGTTGGAAGCAACTTTGCTATTTCCTCTTCTGCCTGCTGTGTTCCGCAGCCTACAAATCGGAAATGCTCCGATTTGCAACTTGGGCAAACACTCGGCACAGAAGTTTTATATCCGCAATAGTGGCAGGAAAGGCTCCCCCTCTCCATTCTCATACGGAAATAATCCTCAGGATTTTGAGCATTACCCAGTGTGCGATGGGTATGATATGTGAGTGAAACTGAACAATGAGGACATTTTACAGCTTCTCCGCATATTCTGCAGGAAACTGCGCTGTTATAGCCTCTGCGATTCAGAAAGACTATAGACTGCTTTTTGTTTTTCACCGTTTCAAGCATTTTTGAATAAAGTGAAATTCCGATAGGCGAAGAATTGCCTGTGTCTCTGTCCAGGCGCATATCGCTGATTATAACATCCGGAAGCAACGCTCCACCATATCTGTTTTTCAATTCAACCAGGGTATATACTCCGCTTTTGGCTTTATAATAAGACGAAAGCGAAGGGGTTGCTGAAGCAAGAAGCATCAGCGAATTTGTTTTTCCGCATCGGTATCTTGCAATATCGTGGGCATGATATTTTGGGTCGGTATCTGATTTATAGGTATGCTCCTGCTCCTCGTCAATAACTATCATTCCAAGGTTTTTAACAGGGGCAAAAATTGCACTTCGTGTGCCGATAACTATATCGGCCTCGCCACTGCGAATTCTTCTCCAGGCATCGTATTTCTCGCCCTGAGAAAGCGCAGAATGGATAACCGCAACTCTCTCTCCGTAGCATGAGCAGAAGATCCCAACAGTCTGTGGAGTGAGTGAGATTTCAGGGACAAGGATTATAACGCCTCTCCCCTTAGCTATCATTCTATCTATCATAGCCTTGATAACTCTTGTTTTTCCGCTTCCTGTTACTCCGTGGAGAAGCGCTGCTCTTGCCTCACCGCAATCAGCAAGCTGCGAAAGCTTTTCAACTGCCTGCTCCTGCTCCTCTGACAAGGGAGATCCCTCGTATGCATCCTTTTTGTCACAAGCAGCAAGATAGGGATTTCTGTATATTTCTCTTTTGGAGAGCTGAACCAGCCCCTTTTTTTCAAGGGCTGAAAGTTGAACCTTGGCATCCTTTCCAATATAAGCAAAAAGCTCTTCACTATCTGCCTCGCCTATTTCTGCAAGGCGAAGAAGCATTGCCGCCTGCAATGGACTTCTGGAGGATTTTTCTGCCGCTCTTACAGCCTCATCCGGAGAAACCTTCAGAGATGCGCGGGTTATATATTTTATATTGGTTGATTCTTTTATTTCCGCTTCTTTTTCTATTAGTCCCAGTCTGATAAGAGATGCCGCCAAAGCCGCTGTTTCTTCGCCAAACTCGTTTCTGAGCATTCCCGCAGAAACCTTACCTCTGCTTTTTATAAAGCTATAAAAAATCAGGGCCTTTGAAGAAAGCTTTTTCTCCTTTGAGGCGCTTATTTCGTCTGAAACATAATAATAAAAATTAAGCTTTGACATTGCCGCTGAAGGCACAACTGCCTTCACAGCTTCACCAAAAGTGCAGAGAGTATAATCGCACATAAATCGGCAAAGGGCAATTTCTTCTTCTGTTAAAACAGGGCTATCTGAGGAAACGGAGAATATGGGCTTCAGCTCTCTTTCTCCGTCCTGAGTGCCTGTAACATCAGTTACGATTGCGGCGCATTTTCTGTTTCCTCGGCCAAAGCTTACATTTACAAGACAGCCGGGAACAACTGCATCGGCAAGAGTTGCAGGAATATAATATTCATAAACTCTGTCGCCATGATATGGAACATCAAGTATTCTCACTCTGGCATATTCTCCCGCCACAAAATGCGCCTCCTTTCATTTTTTATATCTAAATCAGCCTGCCGCCGTTTCGGCAGGCAGGCTGACATGTCCTAAAATTTATTATTCAGCGTCAGCCAGATCCGCTGCCTCTGCAGCTGCCTTTTCTGCCTTTGCTCTTTCAGCTTCTTCAATAAGATCATCGTCATAGCCAACGATTGCAAAATCGCCTGCATAAAGATGATTGATAGCTGTTTTAACCGCCTTATCGTCACGATATTCACGGTTGATCATATTTGCAACGGACTTATCTGTTTCCTTGTTTGCAACTCTCTTTTCAGCAATTTCTCTCTGCTTCATATATTCGTCTGTGATCATTCTTGCGCTCTTTGCAGCTGCAATAACGAGAGTGTAACGATTAAATCTGTCTTTTGTAAGGTCCTGGATGGAAGGTACTATCATTTTATTATTCTCCTTTTCGGTTAGTTATCAAGAAATTTATCTGTTATATATGTCATTCTCGCACTTTTATTTCTTTCAGCACGGATGATTTCACGAATTGTTTCGGCGCATTTATCAATTTCGCCGTCTTCATTGACAACCACATAATCATATGAGGTTGCAAGCTTTATTTCTTCTCTTGCTCTTGCAAGACGATTTGAAATAACCTGCTCTGTTTCTGTTCCTCTGCCACGAAGACGTGCTTCAAGCATTGTAACTGTGGGAGGAATAAGCATTATCGTTACAGAATCAGGAACAAGGCGCTTTATCTGAGATGCGCCATCAACCTCGATTTCAAGAATCAGGTCTTTCCCCTCGCCTGTTATACGCTCGGCCTCCTTTTTAGGAGTTCCGTAATAATTTCCGCAATATGATGTGAACTCAAGAATCTCTCCCTGAGCAACCATATCTTCAAAATCGTCTCTTGTGATAAAATAATATTCTCTGCCGTCAGCCTCGCCCTCACGGGGTGCTCTTGTTGTGGCAGAAACGGAAAGGCTCACCTCGGGCATTATCTCACGAAGGCGCTTTACTACTGTGCCCTTGCCGCTGCCTGAGGGGCCGGAAATAACAACAAGTGTTCCTTTACTCTGCATCGTCGTGAACCTCCTCACCCATCATTCTTGCGGCAATTGTTTCTGTCTGGATCGCCGAAAGAACAACGTGGTCGCTGTCAGTTACAATAACTGCTCTTGTTCTTCTGCCGCTTGTGCAATCAAGCACTCTGCCCTCATCCTTTGCCTCCTGAATAAGACGCTTGGAGGGCGCACTATCGGGACCGATGAGCGCAATGATTCGGTTAGCGGCTATCATATTGTTAAAGCCTATATTGATAAACTTCATAGTGTTACCTATCTATTATAGCAGTTTTTCTTATTCTATATTCTGGATCTGCTCTCTGATTTTTTCAAGCTCCGCCTTAATATCAACAACAAGGTGAGCAATTTCCGCATTGGAGCATTTTGAACCGATAGTGTTTGTTTCTCGGTTCATTTCCTGAAGAAGAAAATCAAGCTTTCTTCCTGCAGGTTCGGGACTGCTTGCAATTTCACGGAATGTTTCAAAATGGCTGGAAAGACGCACCAGCTCCTCATCAATTGCTGCCTTATCTGCAAAAACAGCAGCCTCTGTGAGAATTCTCTGCTCGCTTATCTCAACATCAAAATCTGCAAGGAATTTGCGGATTCTTTCTTCAAGCTTTGCGCCATAGCCCTGAATATCGTTTGCGGAAATTTCAGCAATCTTAACTGTGATAGCTTTAATGCCCTCAATTTTGGAATAGATATCCTCCATCAATCTAGCTCCCTCAGCCTCACGGCGCTCAAGGAATGCATCAACTGCGGGAGAAAGAACGCTGCGAACATCCTCCCAATCACGCTCCGCATCATCGCTGGGCTTTTTCATTGAGAAAAGCTCACGATTTGCCGCAACTCTCATAACAGAAATATCATCACGAAGATCAAATTCATCACGAAGAGTTTCAAGTGCAGCTATATAGGAAGCTGCAGCGGCACGGTCAAGATAAACCTCGCTGCCTGCCTGCTCAAGCACATCAACGCCTATATATATTTCAATTTTGCCTCGCTGAATACCTCTTGATGTGAGATACGCCTTTATTCTTTCCTCAAGGAAGGAATACATACGGGGCAGCTTAACTGTGCAATCCATATATCTGCTGTTTACAGATTTGATCTCAGCTGTTATATCCTTTGAGCCGTCTGCAGAAGTGTTTCTTGCTCGGCCGAATGCTGTCATACTCTTAGGCATAGTGCTGTTTCGTCCCTTCCGGGTATAGTACCCGATTTTATATTTATATCTTAATAATTATATAACACATTTCAATTTTTGTCAACTTTTTTTGGTAGACAAACCACCTAAAAAACGCCTGTTTTACGCCATTATCTATAGCTTTTGCATATAAAAAATGCTGTTTGTTAATCTATAGCATTTTTAAGATTATAGCATATCAAAGTTCAAACAAAAAAGGAAGGAGATCATCCTTCCTTTTTATTTGCATTTTACTCAAACATACTGAGCACGCTTGTTGCGTCCTTAATAGTTTTTTCCATAGCTTCTCTGCCGTAACGGTCAACGTCGGCTTTGTTCTTTTCTCCATGAGTCAGACAGCCCGCTCCGCCGATACAACCGCCTGTGCAAGCCATACCTTCAATAAAGTTGCCGTCAAGAACTCTCTTTGATGCCTTGAGAAGCGCAACCTTGCAAGCTTCGATTCCGTCGCAGGGAACAGCTTTAAGATCAAAGTTTTCAATACCCTGTTCTTTGAGAGACTGAACAACCGCATCGGAAAGTCCTCCAACTCGTGCAAAAATTCTGCCGTAGTATGATGCGTTATCAAGATCTGTGCCTTCAAGAGTGGTGATATCAAGATCTTTGCTGTCAAAGAGTGCTTGTAATTCTTCAAATGTGATAACAGAATCAACGTAGGGAGAAACCTCGTCCTTCTGATATTCCATTTTCTTAGCTGTACAGGGGCCGATGAACACAACCTTTGAGGTGGGATCGGTTTTCTTTATATATTTAGCAAGCGCACCCATAGGAGAAAGGTTATGTGAAATATGTGGAGCAAGGTCGGGGAACTGCTTCTTCACATAGCTAACAAATGCGGGGCAGCAGGAGCTGGTGAGGAATCCTTTTTCAACAAGTTCTTTTGCCTCGGAAAGAGCAACCATATCAGCACCAAGAGCTGCTTCAATAACTGAATAGAAGCCGAGGGCTTTGATTCCGCTTGTAACCTGGGGCATTTTTGCGTATGTAAACTGGCTGGAGATAGAGGGTGCAACGATTGCATACACCTTATACTTGTTATTATTTTCGCTGAGGCGGATCATATCAACAACATCAAGAATAAAGCTCTTATCGTTGATAGCTCCCCAGGGACACTGATAAACGCAAGCTCCGCAGGAGATACACTTATCGTTATCTATTTTTGCCTGCTTATGATCGCCCATAGTGATGGCCTTCACCTTACAAGCAACCTCGCAAGGACGCTTATTATTAGTGATAGCGCTATAGGGACAAACCTTTGCGCACTGACCGCACTCGATACATTTTGACTTATCAATATGAGCCTTCTGATGCTCATCAAATGTGATGGCGCCACGCTTACAAACATCTTCACAACGGTGAGCAAGGCATCCACGACAAGCAGCGGAAACCTCATAACCGCCCATAGGACATTCATCACAAGCAATATCGATAACCTCAATAACATTGGGATTGAACTTATCTCCGCCCATAGCCATCTTTATTCTTTCACCAACAACGGCTCTTTCCTTATAAACACAGCAGCGCATTGTGGGATTTTTACCGGGAATAATGATCTCGGGAATGTTCAGCAGATTTTCTGCAAGAGTTCCCTGCCATGCATAGCGGGCAACCTCACGAAGAACTTTATATTTAAGATACTGAACCTTTGTGTCAAACTTTCTGATTTTTGCCATTTGATTTACACCTCTCAGAAATAGATAACTTTGATTTTTTTGCCCATTCGCTTCAGACAAGCCGAAAGCTCTTCAACCAAGTTCATCTTGATGTGGAAGTTAATAGGCAGGTCGGGGTTTTGGTGAGCCGGGTTTACAGCTCGTCCAACAAAGAAATTTATGTCCGTTGCCTCTTCAAAAAGCAAACGGGATATAAGGGAGGCTCCATCTCTGGAAACACTCCACTTTTCATAATTTTTATTTTCACCAAGATGGTCCTTGGCATTTTCCACAACTTTATTGACAGTGATAACACCCTCGGTTACCAGATCAACGCCCTCAAGCTCTGCTGTTGGCGGAATTTCAGGATCAAAAAAGCTGAGACTTGGTCTTAATGTTTTACCAAGATACTTTGCCGCAATAGAGGAGGTGGTTCCTCCGCAAACAATATGCTTTCCCTGCTTAGCAAAGAACAGCGCCATCATTCGATTAGCATCGTCGGGGTTGGCAGGAGGACCAAACAATATGTTCATGGGCTCACGACGACGAACTCTTATAGCGCAAACCGTAGTGTCATCACCGGGCTCAAAGCCATAAAGCTTATTGCACTCATCAGCAAGCATGGTTGCAAGAGTTTTCGCTGTGAATCCAACGTGAGCAAAGGTTTCAAGAAAGCTGATGATCTCCTTGCGTTCCCAACCGAAATTGAGAGTGAGACCAACGCCTGCATGTATACATCCGTCGCTCATAGCAACGAATATATCATCTTCCTGAAGCTGAACTCTTGAGCGATATATCTTCTTTTCGCCCAGGATCATTTCTGTTTTAGGATAGTCATAATTCTCACCGTTACGAAGCATTATAACCTGAGGGTTATCATACTGGATAATATCAGCCTCTTCGTTATTTATGATATGGATAATGGTGAAAGTTGAATATGCTACCTGACGCACAGAACAAACAGGAAGAGTTGCCGCTATTGTTTCAACACAATCTTCAATAGAAAGCCCTGCCGCCATCATAGTTGAAATGATCTTGGAGGTGAGAGTTGAAAGAATACTTGCCTTAACGCCGCTTCCAAGTCCGTCTGCCAAAACTACAACAGTTGAATTTTCATCTGCCTCAACTATATCTATGTGGTCGCCGCAAAGCTGTTCGCCAACATGGTTAAGGCTCTGGTAGCCAATGTCGATACAGAGATTATTCATCGATAGACTCCTTGAGCTTTGTGAGAGCTATTTTGGTTTCAGCCGCAGTTTCACCCAGAAGTGATGCAATTTCCTGAACGATGCGCATCTGCTTTTCAACAACCTTATCTGCTGTTTCTACTGTTTGTCGGTTAATATTTTCTCTATGCTCTCTTGCTATCTCCTGCTCTGTTATATCTCTCATAATACAGAGAAGGGTTCTGTAGCTTTTATCGTATACTATGTTCTGCTCAACATATTTTCCGTATTCTGCAAGATAAACTTTTTTATCCTTGATAACATTTCCTGTGCTCATAACCTGAACAAAGGCAGAAGGATCAAGAATACGAACGACAGGCTCGCCCATAAGGTCGGCAGCATTTCTCATATTGACAATGCCAAGAGCCACATTGTTTATTTTCTGAATTTCAAGATTCTCATTGAGAAGCAGAATGCCGTTAGGAGAGTTTGTCATAATATTATCGGAGAGGGATTCTGCTTTTTCTCTCAGATAAGGCAGGCATGTTGAAACATCGGCCTTGCCCTGAATAATAGCAACCGCCTTTTCCCTGCAAGTCTTATATCCACAGGAACCACAATCAAGTTCATCCTCAGGCTTTGTTTTGCCCATTTTGCGCAAGGTTTCTGCAATCTCACGCTCGGATGGAGCAACAGTTTTCTTATCAATAAACTCAAACTGCTTATCAAGAACAAGATCATCAGGCTTTTCAACAGGGAAATCCTCATCTCCCGCATAGTCCATAACATCAAGCTGATTTTTAACAGGTGAGTTATGATACTTTTCCATAACAGGACCGCCTGTGCAGCTACCTGCGCAAGCAGACATTTCTATAAAGCAGCGGTGTATCTTTCCTTTGGCAATATCTTCGAGGGCCGCAATGCAGTTTTCAACGCCGTCGATAGCAAGATATTTATATATTGGATTGCGCTCTGTCATTGTTTTAAGAATGCCGCCTGTTGTGGGGAAGAATCTTGCAAGACTTTCTTTTGTTTTGTCCTTACCTTGAGAGATCTCTATCTTTTCTTCCTTGAGCCATTTTGCAAGCTCTTCAAAAGTTAGCACAGCATCAACTGCGCCATATCGTTCAGCTTCATCCTTTTTGGCAACGCAAGGCCCTATGAAAACAACCTTGGCGCCAGGGGAAACGGCCTTTATCCATTCTGCGTGCACCTGCATGGGACTTTTAACGTCTGCAAGGTAAGGAAGCAGATGGGGATAATATTTCTGAATAAGCAAATTGATAGAATGACAGCAGGAGCTGATAACAACGTCTTTATTACCCTCAGCGAGAATACGCTCGTATTCTTTTTTTACGATAGTTGCGCCAACTGCAGTTTCCTCAGCTCCGACAAAGCCAAGCTTTACCAGAGCATCACGAAGATTATCTATTCCCACGTTTTCATAATTTGCAATAAACGAAGGAGCAATACTTGCATAAACAGGGACGCCTGAATCTATAAGCACCTTTGCTGTTTCAATTCCATCGGCAATCTCTTTTGCATTCTGAGGGCAAACAACGAAGCAATGTCCGCAAAGGATACATTCGTTTCCTATAATATTTGCCTGATTTCCTGAAAAACGAATACTTTTAACAGGACAATGGCGAATACATTTTGAACAGTTTTTGCAATTAGACTTTTTCAGTCTGAGAAATTCTGCCATTTTCAAAAGATCCTTTCCGTGATGTGATCAGATATTTGGGAAATTATGCTTTTGCAAGAATTTCACGGCGGAAGAAATCCTCAACAGTTTCAGGAGAAACTGAATGAACAGCGTCATCAACAGAAACGCACACTCCTGCCTGACAATTCTGCATACAGAAAGTTCCGCTGAGCAAAACCTTTTCTTCAAGGCGGTTTTCAGCAATAAGCTTCTGAAGGCTTTCAACAACCTGGCGAGAGCCTTTAAGATGACAGGATGAGCCTATACAAACTGTAACTTTCATTTCATATACCTCTTATGTACAATAAATTCGTTCATTTATGTGTATAAAAACACAACCTATTTATTATTATATCATCTGAAATAACATATGTCAATTTCACATTTTGCATTTCACACTCTAATCTATAATAAAAAACGCCGCAGAAAAAGATCAGCTTTTCTTTTCCTGCGGTATTTTACACAAAAATATTTATATTATATACTGTTGCTTGCTATCCATTTCACCCACATGGCATAATAGTCGCTTTTAAGATGAAAATCGTCCGCAGCATAATCGGAGTGAAGTCCCCCAGCGGCATCATCAAAAATGGGGTTGGCATCTATATAGAAAATATCAACTCCGTTTGCAAGCGATGCCATTTCTGAGTTAAGATAATTAAGCTTGGTATTATTATAAACCTCATCTGCGCTTGAACGGCTGGTTGTTATATGCAAGTTAGCCTGAAGATATATATGCGCATCAGGCTGAGACTCTCTTATCTTCTGAATCAGATAAGAATATTTTGACATAACTGCATCGGCGTTATATCCGATCTCGTTAAGACCAAGCATCAGATATACCTTATCATATTTCTTTGCTTTAAGCACTCCGTCCAGATTGATCATTCCAAAGCCTTCAATATCAAGCTTTTCACTGAACACCCGATAAACATTCATTCCTTTTGTTGCAAAAACTGTGGCATCGCCAAGATCAGCATAGGAATCAAGACCAACGGTTCGTGAGTCTCCTATAAAAAGTGATGAATCAAAATGTTCGGACAATGGAACGACCGGCTGCTCCTCTGTTACTACAGGGGGCTCTGTCACATCTGTAACAGGCTCCGGAGCGATTGTTTCAGCTATGGGTACTTCTGTTGCAGCGGGCTCAGGTTCTGTTTCCGGTATAGGTGGTTCTGTTTCAACTACGGGGGGTTCTGTTTCTGCTATAGGTGGTGCGGTTCCTTCAAAAAAGCTTTCTTCTGCGATAAAAGAGCTTTCTTCACTATATCCGCCAATAAGTCCGTTTGATATCTGCCCCTTGATTTCCTCAAGCTTTTCGCTTTCCAATGAATCTTGCAAAGCGTTTTCTGAGCCCTCATCGGCTAAGACAAATAAAACGGCGCAAGCCAATGCCATAAACAAAACCGCTGTGACGATAAATTTATTTTTCACGGCGGCAAATCCCCCTTAAAGCTTGATGATTCGCCCGTCTTTACGGGGAGATGGATCGGGAGTTTCGCATGCAGCATATCCGAGGATACAATTGCCGATGCCTACATAATTTTCGGGAACGCCCCATTCCTTCATAAGCGCCTTGCCCTCTTCTGAAGAAAACATCTGACGTGCACGATGGATCCAGCAAGAACCAAGACCTGTTTCGTAAGCAGCATTAAGCATATTGCCCATAGCAAGGCAACCATCCTCAAAATGAGTGGGTATGCTTGTGTCAGCAAAAACTATAACAACTGTGGGAGCTCCGTAAAAGGGATCATTTTCTGTTCCCATAATTTCAGCGTTCATTTTGCTAAGGCGCAAAACAAGCTCCTTATCCTGAACAGCTACCATTATTGTAGACTGAAAATTTCTTCCTGTAGGCGCATAAAGAGCAGCATTAAGCACATGATCAAGCTCAGAATCCTTTATCTGTTCAGCCTTATATGCTCTGATGCTTCTGCGCTCAAGCAATATATTTTTCATTATCGTTATTCTCCAAAAAAATAAAACTCATTCTATAAAGCAATTAAAACTCACTCTTTCGGAAGATTCCTCCCCAAAATGTGAGCTTTTTCTCTATATCTCGTGGAAATAATTTTATCACAGCAATATATGGATTTCAAGAGTATTTTTATCAATTTTCAGAACATAGTTGAAAAATTCATTTTTATGGTGTATAATTTAGTCAATTAAATTTCGAAAGTGCTTTTTTGCGTGGCACTTTCGTAGTTTTCGGCTTAAACATTTAAGCGCCGAAATAATAAAAATACATATTGAAAAGAGAAAATTTATGGCAAAGAAAAGAATGGATTCAAAAATGGAATATCTGTTCAACGGTATTCTCAGCTTAAGCACAGTTGACGAATGTATGAGTTTTTTTGAGGATATATGCACAGTGACAGAAATTATCGAAATGTCTAAGCGACTCACAGCAGCTAAAATGCTTTCAGATAATTGCACCTACACAGATATAATTGAAAAAACAGGTCTTTCAACCGCAACTATCAGCCGTGTTAACAGATGTCTTAAGTACGGAAGCGACGGATATACAGAGGTTCTCCGCCGCCTTGATGAAAAAGGCGAAACACCCTGGAATGAGGGCAACAAATAATTATGGCAGAAGGCGCTTACTTTGCCCTGTCAGCAGGCTATGATAAGCTGAACTCTGAAACAGATTATGAAGCCTGGGCAGATTTTATCCGAAATTGCTTTGAAAAGTTCGGAGATATAGAAATCAAAGAGGTTCTTGACCTGGGATGCGGAACAGGAGCTATGACCTTTCCTCTGAGAGAACGAGGCTATGATATGATTGGTCTTGATATCAGCTATGATATGCTCTCAGTTGCAAAAGAAACAGCTGACACGCTCGGCGCAGATGATATACTTTGGCTTTGTCAGGATATGAGAGCCTTTGAACTCTACGGAACGGTTCAAGGCGCAGTTTGTTGCCTTGACGGAATCAACCATCTATGCGGAGTGCAGGATCTTTCCAAATGTCTGAAGCTGATGCATAATTACATTGAGCCCGGCGGAATTTTTGTTTTCGATGTGAACACTCCCAAAAAATTCGCAAAGTTTTACGGAGATAACGACTATATCCTTGAGGACGAAAATATAATGTGCTGTTGGCAAAACAGCTATGACCGCCGCCGCGGGATTTGCACATTTTATCTGACAGTTTTTGAAAAGAATGACGACGGAACATGGCGCAGAACCGATACAGATCAAAAGGAAAGATGCTATTCAAGAGCAAAGCTTGAAAATTCTCTTGAGGCTGCAGGATTTTCTGTTTGCGGAATTTATTCCGATTTCACCTTTACTCAGTCAAGTGACGACGATATGCGTTGGTATATCGTTGCAAAAAGAATATAAAAGGAATGTTAAAAATGAAAAGAATAATAGCAATGATTGCCGCTTTGGCAATGATTCTTTGCCTTGCGGGATGTAACAAGGATAAAGATAAAGACAATAACAAAAACAATAACAGTTTGCCTGTTGATGCCAATGAGGTGGTTCTCAAAAGTGATAACTTCTCCTTTGACATTGCAGAAGCAACATATATTTTCCAGAGATACTTCATTGATTTCTATAATGAAAACTATCAGTATATCACCTACTACGGAATCAATATAGAAAAGTCCTTCAAGGAGCAGGAATATACAAAGGACGTTACATGGTTTGAATACTTTGCAGAGCAGGCTGAAACATATATGAACGAGCTTCTTGTTTTCTGCGAGGCTGCAAAGGCTTCCGGTAAAGAACTTGATGAACATGATAAGGCTGAAATTGATGAAATAATCAAGGAGTTTGATGACGAAGCAGAGGGCAACGGATATAAATCCGTTAACGAGCTTGTTTCCGAAATGTACGGCGATATAGTTACTATTGACGACGTGCGCTCCTTCATTGAAAAGGAAAAGCTGGCATTCAAACATTACAACGAAATGGTTGAAAGCTATACATTTACTGAAGCTGAAGAAGATGCTTATCTCAGCGAAAATCCTGATGAATTCTACTGTGTTGATTATGTTTACTACATCTTTGAGGAAAACGAAGACAGAGATGCCAAATATAATGCGCAGGAGCTGAAAGAAACAACAGATAGCGACGCTTTCTATGCATATATTGAAAACTATGAATCCAATGTGCTGAAGCTTGCTGAGGATAAACGTACAGGCGCAAAGGAATCCAAATATGCTCTCAAAGAAGGCGAAGTTGGCAAATGGGCATTTGGAGCAGAAATAGGAGACAAATACGTTGACGAAAACTCCAAAGACGGTATCTACACAGTTTATATGCTCATCTCAAAGCCTGCGCTTCAGGAATATAATGTTCGTGACATCCGCTACATTTGTCTCACAAAGGACACATATCAGACAAACGAAAAAACAAAGGCTAAAGCAGAAAAGATTCTGGCTGAATGGGAAGAAACAGCAAAAACTGCCGAGGACTTCGGAAAGCTTGCTGAAAAATACAGCGAAGATGAAGATTCCAGCGGCAACGGCGGACTCTACAAAAATGTTGACAAGAGCAACTCCATCCTTTCAGACGAAGGAATGAAATGGCTCTTTGAAGACGGTCAGGTTGGCGATGTTACTCTTCTTAAGGGCGACGGAATCTACTACATTCTCTATATTGAAAACATCGGCAAGCCCCAGTGGCGAATTGCTGCAGATAACGCTATGGGCGAGGCCAGATATGCTGAAGACAGCGAAAAAATGGTTGACGCTTATAAAGTTGAAATCTTCAGCGACGTTATGAACAAAATCGATAAATAATCTTAATCCAGCAAAACGAAACAGAGGCAAATATTTATGAGTATCAGAATTGGTATATACGGTTACGGAAATCTGGGCCGTGGTGTTGAATGCGCTATTCGCCAGAACAGCGATATGGAGTTGGCTTGCGTTTTTACACGCCGTGATCCCGCATCTCTTAAAATCAGAACAGAAGGTGTTCCCGTATATCACATAGACAAGGCACCTGAACTGAAGGATGAAATTGATGTTCTCATCCTTTGCGGAGGAAGCGCTACAGACCTTCCCCATCAAACTCCCGATATGGCAAAGCTCTTCAATGTTGTTGACAGCTTTGACACACACGCTAAAATCCCCGAACATATGGCAAATGTTGATGCCGCAGCAAAAGAAAGCGGAAAGGTTGCTCTTATTTCCGTTGGCTGGGATCCCGGTATGTTCTCCATTAACAGAATGTATATGGGCGCTGTTCTCCCCTGCGGAAAAGATTATACTTTCTGGGGCAAGGGCGTTAGCCAGGGACATTCTGACGCTATTCGCAGAATTGAAGGCGTTAAAAACGGAAAGCAGTATACAATCCCCGTTGAAGCAGCTCTTGAAGCTGTAAGAAGCGGAAGCGAACCTCAGCTTACAACAAGAGAAAAGCATACCCGCCTTTGCTATGTTGTTGCAGAAGACGGCGCAGACAAAGCAAGAATTGAAAAAGAAATCAAGGAAATGCCTAACTACTTTGCTGATTACGACACAACAGTTGAATTTATCAGCGAAGAAGAATTGATCCGTGACCATAGCGGAATCCCCCACGGAGGATTTGTTATCCGCAGCGGAAAAACAGGCGAAAATCTTGAAAACACACATATTATTGAGTATAGCCTTAAGCTTGACTCCAATCCCGAGTTTACCGCATCTGTTATAGTGGCATATGCAAGAGCTGCATATAAGATGCACCTTGAGGGACAGAGCGGATGCAAAACAGTTTTTGATGTTGCCCCCTCATATCTCAGCGCAACTCCCAGAGAAGAGCTTATTAAAAATCTGCTTTGATAAACAATTTATCCCCGACCAAACGGTCGGGGATTTTTTTGATGAAATTAATATTTGATACTTATTTCAAAGCCTTTTCTCTGAAAATAATTGCCGCAGCAGTCAGTAGCACAGGCGCCACTATCATACCAAAAACTCCCGCAAGCCTAAAGCCTGCATAAACTGCCACCAAAGCAAATATGGGATGAACTCCCGCGCCCTTGCCTATAAGCTTTGATTCAACAGGCTGGCGCACCGCCCATATAACAGCTACTATAATTATGAGCCCAATAGCCCTATACGTGTTTCCCATAAAAAAGCTTACTGCAGCCCAAGGAGCAAGCACCCCTCCAACGCCTATGATTGGTAGAAAATCCACCACACTTATAACCGCCGCCAACACAAAAGCATGATCTATCCCCATAATTAAAAATCCCACAAAAAGCTCTGCAAACGTTACAACAATAATAAGCGAATATGCGCGTATAAATCTCCCGAATCCATTTATGGCTGAAACTATATGACTGCATATTTTACTGCGGCTTTTTTTTGGCAGTAGTTGCTTTATTGCCGCAGTTGCTTTTTCATAACCAAATGTAAAATAAAAAAGCGCCGCTATTGAAATCGCAAAGCCTATGGCAAACGAAGGAAGAGCAGAAACAAATGATGCGGCAATCCCTGCCATAGCAGAGCTTATTCTTGACGTTAGATCTGAAACAAAAGCTGTCATCGCCTCGCCTATTTCTGCTCCTCCGAAATAAGAGCCTATTCTCAAAGCGATACTTTCCAAAGCCTTTCTTATTCCTCCGCTTTCCGTTATAGCCTCGGATACATCGCTGATTGCCTCGCTTATTTTTCGGATCACAACAGAAGCGCCAAACCATAAAAATATGCTTATTGACAAAACAACAGATATAAGAATGAATCCCTTCAGCATATTCTCATTCATTTTTGTCAGAGAGCTCAGCGCTCTTGCCCCTATTCTGAGAGCATATGCCACCGCATATGCAATTGCAAATGGTAAAATAATAGGAATTGCAAACCTGAGCATTATCCATAGCAACCCAAGAAAAACTGCGCCTCCTATGCCATAAATGATCATTATTTTAAGCTTATCGTATATCATTGCAAAATTCCTTTAACTAATGCTTTATAATAAAATCACACTATAATTATTATCCTGAATAAAACTGTTTATTTACAAATTAAGCGGAAAAAGATGTTTACATATTTGCTTGATTGTTGTATAATTGTTCTGTTATGAAAAAAAGAGAGGTTTATCAAATGAAAAGATTTATTGCTCTTTTGCTTGCAGCGATTATGCTCCTTAGCATCACAGGCTGCGGCAAAACCTATAAAGCAACATACACTTCTTATGAAGAGGACAACATCTACGTTGAAATGGTAGTTAAAGGCCATGGTCTTATGACTATTGAGCTTTACCCCGATGTTGCTCCCATCACAGTTCACAATTTTGCAACTCTTGTTTCAGAAGGCTTCTATGACGGACTCACATTCCACCGCATCATTGAAAACTTTATGATTCAGGGCGGCGATCCTGAGGGAACAGGCGCAGGCGGAAGCGACAAGAATATCAAGGGTGAATTTTCAGCAAACGGTGTTGAAAACAATCTCGCTCACGATCGTGGAGTAATCTCTATGGCAAGAAGCCAGGCTTGCGACTCTGCATCAAGCCAGTTCTTTATTTGCCACGCTAAATCCGCACATCTTGACGGTCAGTATGCTGCATTCGGTCGTGTTGTTGAAGGTCTTGAGGTTGTAGACAGCATTGCAACTGTTGCAACAGATTCAAACGATGCTCCTACAGAAAAGGTTGTTATTGAATATGCAAAGCTCGTATATGGAGCAGATAATATCGAAAGCATAGACACAACAGAAGAAACACGTGCCGATTGGGGCAGAGGCGATAGCATCAATGTTGAAATGTCAGTTAAGGACTTCGGCATAATCAAGCTCACTCTTGATCACAAGCAGGCTCCCATCACAGTTGAAAACTTCGTTTCTCTCGTTGAAGAGGGCTTTTACGATGGGCTCACATTCCACCGTATTATTGAAAACTTTATGATCCAGGGCGGCGACCCCAGAGGAACAGGCACAGGCGGAAGTGATCAGACAATCAAGGGCGAATTTGCAGCCAACTATGTGAACAACACAATCTCACATAAGCGTGGTGTTATTTCTATGGCAAGAAGCTCCGACTATAACTCTGCATCAAGCCAGTTCTTTATCTGCCACGCTGACTCAACATATCTTGACGGAAACTATGCCGCATTCGGCTATGTTACAGAGGGCCTTGATGTTGTTGATAAGATCGCAACAGTTGAAACAGACGACAGTGACTATCCCGAAGAAAAGGTAGTTATTGAATATATTAAGGTTATAGACTAAGGAGAAAATAAAAATGGCAACAAAAGTTAAAATTACAATGGAAAGCGGCGACGCTATCACTCTGGAGCTTTACCCCGAAATCGCTCCCATCACAGTTGAAAACTTCGTTTCTCTCGTTAAAGAGGGCTTTTACAACGGTCTCATTTTCCACCGTGTTATCGCAGGCTTTATGATTCAGGGCGGAGACCCCCTGGGCTCCGGCTTTGGCGGAAGCGATAAGACAATCAAGGGCGAATTTAAGCTCAACGGCGTTGAAAACAACCTTTCTCACGAGCGTGGAGTTATCTCCATGGCAAGAAGCCAGATGCCCAACTCCGCATCCAGCCAGTTCTTCATCTGCCACGCTGACGCAACATTCCTTGATGGTCAGTACGCTGCTTTTGGCCGTGTTATTGAAGGTATGGAAACTGTTGACGACATCGCAATGGTTAGAACAAATATGATGGATAAGCCTCTTCGTGATCAGAAGATGATGACAGTTGAAGTTATTGAAGAGTAATTA
Organism: Candidatus Avispirillum sp.; assembly: GCA_045631345.1. Classification (GTDB taxonomy): domain Bacteria; phylum Bacillota; class Clostridia; order Oscillospirales; family CAG-272; genus Avispirillum. The sequence continues at coordinate 53,995 of JAZQUP010000019.1, read as the reverse complement.
TTTTTAGTGGGAGAAGCCTTCTTCAAGGCTTCTCCCACTATCCTTTTATAATCCATTTTTAAACAACTTTGGCGCACAGTCCAAAGGATAAGGACAAGATATCCCCTTGACAAAAAGGTGGAAATGTGTTAACATATCTCCTGGCTACGATGGGAAGGAGTAGTCTGCTTTTAAGGCTATAGAGAGCAGCGGATGGTGGAAGCGCTGTGTCGGCGGCAGGTGAAGTAGTCTCTGAGCTTTGCTTTTGAAGGCTTTGGCTGTGTAGGGAGCAACGGGTGATCTCCGTTATTGGATTTTGAGTGCGTTTTTTTATAAACGAATTCAGGTGGTACCGCGCGAAATTCAGCGTCCTGACTTTTTAGTCAGGACGCTTTTTTATGTTTAAAAAAAGATTTCGCTCGTTGCGACGAACAGTCTGGGGCACTGCCATAAAAATGCGACTTTTTAAAAGGTCGATAAAAACGCTAAGTAAATAGTTCAGCTAAATATACAGGAGAAAGAAATGAAAAGAGAATTACCAAAGACCTATTCTCCTCAGGATTTTGAGGAAAGAATTTATTCAAAATGGTGCGAAGACGGTCATTTCACTGCTAAAGTAGACCGCTCTAAGCCCCACTATTCAATCGTTATTCCCCCTCCAAACATCACAGGTCAGCTCCATATGGGCCACGCTCTTGATAACACTCTGCAGGATATTCTTGTAAGATATAAGAGAATGTGCGGATTTTCCACTCTGTGGCTTCCCGGTACAGACCACGCTTCCATTGCAACAGAAGCTAAGATCGTTGAAGCAATGAGAAACGAAGGCGTTACAAAGGATGATATCGGACGTGACGGCTTCCTCACACGAGCTTGGGACTGGAAGGCTAAATACGGCGGCAGAATTATTGAGCAGCTTAAAAAGCTCGGCTCTTCCTGCGACTGGACTCGTGAACGCTTCACTCTTGATGAAGGCTGCAGCGAGGCTGTTCAGACAGTATTTATGAAGCTTTACGACAAGGGCCTCATTTACCGTGGTAACCGTATGGTAAACTGGTGCTCCACTTGTATGACATCTATCTCCGATGCAGAGGTTGAATATGAGGATCAGCAGGGCAATTTCTATCACCTGCTCTATCCTGTTAAGGAAACAGGCGAAATGCTTGAGCTTGCAACAACTCGTCCCGAAACAATGCTGGGTGATACAGCTGTTGCTATCAACGCAGAAGACCCCAGATATGCGCACCTTCACGGTTGCCATGTTCTCCTTCCTCTCATCAATAAGGAGATCCCCATCGTTTGCGACGAGCACGCTGACATGACAAAGGGTACCGGTGTTGTTAAAATCACTCCCGCACACGACCCCAACGACTATGAAGTTGGCCAGCGCCATAATCTTCCCCTTGTTCGTGTGTTCACATACGACGGAAAAATGACAGGCGCTGAGGATAAGGCTGCAGCTGATAAGCTTATTGCAAGCGGAGCTGCTGCTGTTGGCGAGCCCGAAGTTCTTGACTGCGGCAAATACGCCGGAATGACAACAAAAGAAGCTCGTAAGGCTATCCTTGCAGACCTTGAGGCTGCAGGTCTTCTTAAGGAGATCGAGCCTCTTGCTCATAACGTTGGTACATGCTATCGTTGCCACCACACAATCGAGCCCATGATCTCCAAGCAGTGGTTCGTTAAAATGGAACCTCTTGCAAAGCCTGCTATTGATGTTGTTCACAGCGGCGAGATCAAGTTCGTCCCCGAACGCTTCGAAAAGAACTACTTCCACTGGATGGAAAACATCAGAGACTGGTGTATTTCCCGTCAGCTCTGGTGGGGTCACAGAATTCCTGCATACTACTGCGAAAACGAAACATGCGGCGAAACTGTTGTTTCTCTTGAAGCTCCCTGCAAGTGCCCTAAGTGCGGCGGCGCAATGGTTCAGGACCCTGACACTCTTGACACATGGTTCTCCTCTGCTCTCTGGCCCTTCTCCACAATGGGTTGGCCTAACAACACAGAGGATCTTGACTACTTCTATCCTACAAACACTCTCGTTACAGGATACGATATTATCACATTCTGGGTTTCCAGAATGATCTTCTCCGGACTTGAATACACAGGTAAGGCTCCCTTTGATACAGTTCTTATCCATGGTCTTGTTCGTGATGCTCAGGGACGCAAGATGTCCAAGTCTCTCGGCAATGGTATTGACCCCCTTGAAATCATTGACAAATACGGCGCTGATGCTCTCCGTTATGCTCTTGCAACAGGTAACAGCCCCGGAAACGATATGCGCTTCTCCGATGAAAAGATCGAAGCCGCTCGTAACTTCGCTAATAAGCTTTGGAACGCTGCAAGATTCGTTATGATGAACCTTGATATTGAAAGCATTGAGCTTCCTGATGAAAGCGTTCTCGCTCCCGAAGATAAGTGGATCCTTTCTCACTTTAACGCAGCAGTTGAAAGCGTTAACACAAATCTTGAAAGCTTTGAGATCGGCGTTGCACTTTCCACTCTCTATAACTTCATCTGGGATGAATATTGCGACTGGTACATTGAACTTGCAAAGGCTTCTCTCACAGGCGAAGATAAGGAAAGAGCAAAGGTTACTCAGAACACACTTGCTTATGTTCTCAGAGAAACTCTCAAGCTTCTCCATCCCTTTATGCCCTTCATCACAGAGGAGATCTACAGCGGACTTCCCGGAACAAACGAAAGCATCATGATCCAGCCCTATCCCAAGGCAAACGAAAGCCTCAGCTTTGCAGATGCTGCAAATATGGATAAGGTTATCGATGCCATTCGTGCTATCCGTACACGCCGCGCAGAAATGAACGTTCCTCCCTCACGTAAGGCTAAAGTTTATATCGTAACAAAGGATACAGATGCATTCGCATCCTCCTGCTTTGCATTCTTTATGCGCCTGGCTTCTGCTTCTGAGGTTCAGGTTGTTGATGCATTCGGTGAAGACGGCGCAGTTCAGATCATCACAGACAGCGCAACAATCTATATCCCAATGGCTGATATGGTTGACTTTGAGGCTGAAAGAAAGCGCCTTGAAGGCGAGCTTGCAACAATGGAAGCTGAAATCAAGAGAGCAAGCGGAAAGCTTGCAAACGAAAGCTTCACAGCTCGTGCTCCTGAAGCTGTAGTTAATGCAGAACGTGAAAAGCTTGCTAAATATGAAGCTCGTAAGGCGGGCATCATCGAAGCTCTCGCTGCTCTTAATAAGTAATTATCCAAAGGATCCTGCACTTAAAAGCGCAGGATCCTTTTATAATATTGGTCCTTATATTGAAATAAATCCGCTGATTTTTACTGTAGTTCATAAAATATTCATTTAAAAATGATATAATTATTTTTAACATACAGAAAGGCGGTTTTTGATTTGAAAAAACTGATCGTTAAAATTATTTCAGCGGCGCTTTGCTGCTTTATGATATGCACTTCTCTTGCATCCTGCGCAGGAAGCCTTAACTCAACTAAGGACGAAAAGGAAACTGTTCTCAAGGTTGGAGAATACGAGGTTCCTTATGAGCTTTACAGATACCTTGTACTCAACTACAAGCTTCAGGTTCAGGACAAGGAAGAAGACTGGAATGATGAAAAGAAAGCTGAAGAAATGACAAATGAGATCAAGCAGCTCGTTGAAAGCTCTCTCCGTGATTTCTATGCTGTTTTCTCTCTCGCAACAGAATTTGGAGTTGATAGAGAAAACCCCGCAGTTGATGCTGCAGTTGAAGCAGAGCTTGAAGCAACCAGAAACGGATATGAAAACCAGAGAGATTATGTTAATGCTCTCAGCGAAGGCTTTATGAATCACAGCACTTATGAGATACTTCAGACAAATGCTATCTGCTCTGACGAGCTCTACTATAAGATGATGAACGACGGCGCCATCAATGCAGATGAAGAATACCTGAAGGAATTTATCTATGGCGACGGATTTATTCGCATCAAGCAAATTCTGGTTGTTGGCGAAAACAGTAACACTGTTCACGACGGAACTGTTTATATCCCTGAAGAGTCCCATACAGATGAAGAAGCTAAGGCTATAGCAGAGCTTGCTCTTTCAAAAGCAAAGGCAGGCGAAGACTTTGACAGCCTTGTGGCTGAATACGGAGAATCCTTCCAGATGTTCGGAAACAAGGACGGATATTATATCTGCGAGGGCTACTGGGACGATGTTAATAACGATGCTGTTTTTGCTCTTGAAATCGGAGAAATCAGCGAGGTTATTGAAAGTGAACAGGGCTACAGCGTTTTTATGAGATGCGAAAAGGAAGACAGCTATATTGAAAAGCATTTTGATGAGCTGAAGGATAAATATACAGAAGCTCAATATTCTCTGGCTGTTGAAAAAAGAGCCTCTGAATTTGAAATCACAACAACTGAGCTTTACGATTCCATTTCTATTAAAGATATGAGCTGGGAGGCTGACCTCAAGTGAAAAAACGCTACAGAAGCTATACTGCTAAAAAATACAAGCTTCCTAAACGAATTTTGTTTTTCGGAGTTTGCGCCATAATTATTTTCTGCTTCGCACTCATTGTAGGAAATAATTTAAAAAAGCAAATGGAAAATGCCGATATTAATCGTGAGCCTATTGAAACACAGGCATACAATAGTGATAGCACATCTAACGGCATAGAAAACGGTGATGCTAAGCATCCTGAGGGCAAAGCGGAAGTTAAAGCAGGAAGCCTTCAGATTTCTCAGCTGACTGATACAAAAGAAATATATAAGCACATTGACGCTCTTCGCAACGAAGGCTTTAATGCTATCTCCTTCTCAGCTTTTGAAAACCAGCGCCTCACCTATGCATCAAAAGCAATTGAAGAATATTCTCGCCTTCCCGCCAGCGAAAGCATCATATCTTTGGAAACTATAACAGAAGCTGTTTCTTACGCACATACAAAAAAAATGATAGCGTCTGCTATATTTATAAAAAGTAATGATGACGTTCTTGACGCAATGATCTGCGCCGAATTGGCTGCTATAGGATTTGATGAGATCATCATCAGCGGACTTGAAAATCTGCTGACAGAAAATGGCGGAGAAATTACAAACTGCATTAAATATATCAAAAATATCAGAGCAAGCACTGAAAATGCTCATATATCCCTTGCTCTATCCCCCTCTGCATATACCTATGCAAGAAATTCATATCAGATAGAAAAGCTGTTTTCTTACGTTGAATTTCTCACAATTGATATAACAGGATCGGATATAACCGTAGCACAGGAGCTTTGCGAAAAAATATCTGGAAGCTTCAGCGCTTATATGCTCCGTCCCCTTGTAACAGGAGAGTCAACTGACATAGCCGCTCTTCTGCACGAAAACGGAATATCAGCAATACAGTATGTCTCCCCCATTCCTCCTGCAGAGCCCGAAACAACTGACAACGAAACAACCTCAAATAAATAATAGCTATGAAAACCAATTCATTAATTTGTTCTCTACCACAAAGCAATCCTGCATTTATCTGCAACAGCAACGGATTTGTTGTTTTAATGAACGAAAATGCAGGACATATATCTGATGAATCTCTTTACGGCAAAAATATCACAGAATATTTGTCGCATAAGAACAGATTGCAATTTGAAATAGCAATGAACAGTAAAAAGCCGCAGCCCTTTATTGCTGCGGCAAAACTTATTCCGGACTATCCATACCTATGTATTGTTCCCGGCAGAGTTGGTTATTGCAGTTATGCTATGGTTACGTTTAATAAAAGTATAAGAGAAGCAGAATGCTACACTCCTGATTATTCAGGAACAACCAATGCAGATATTATGCAAATCATAAATTCGTTACTTTCAGAGCAAGGTAACAAATCCGTTTCCGGCGTTGATGATTCCATATTTGATGCAAAAGCAGCGGTTACACGCTTAGCTAAACATTTGAATACTGAAGGTGCACTTCCAAATGGCTTGAAGATTAAGCTGAATGAAAAAGCCATATCAAATAACCTCTGCTTCTGCAATTGCGGGCTATCATCATTTCTCAGCCTGTTCACATCAATTGCTTTTTTAGCAGATGAGATTTACCACAATGAAAAGGCAGAAATTGGCTTTTCAAATATCGGCAACTCTTTTGACATACGCTTAACAATTGATACGGGAACTGATTGCTTCTCTGATGAAACGGATATGCTTGAAAATATTTTTCCTTCATATAAGCTCAGGAGCGATATGTGCCAATATATAGCTCAAAGCTGTGGCTGTCAGCTTTGCATTTCTGCAGATAAAGGCTGTGTTGCGTTTACAGCTTCATTTAATTTCCCCTCTGAATATATTGACTTTAAAAGCAACGATCCATTTAAGCATCTTGATCATATGCTTGATAATATATTACAGAATATGATCGCTATATACAAAGAAGAAGCGCCAGAATAAGAACGATTTCGGGAGAAACATTTTTCTCCCCCACAAGCACAAGCAACAGGGCAATGAGGAGCAATTCCTCCTGCCCTATTCCTTTTTTTAAAAAAGGAAAGAGCGATTTTTCATCAGCTTCTGAGATTTTTTTATCCTCTGCTTCTTCCCTTTCTACAGACTGTGGAGAGTAAATACGGTTTCGGTTGTTATAAGGCGGAAAGGAATCATCTCTTCCATCGCTTCTGCTTCCGAAACGGCTTCCGTCATATCCGGGCGGCGGTGTTATTACATAATCCCCGTATTCTTCTCTTGTTTTTCTTGAATACATCAGCTTTCACCTCCTGTGAGCATCATTATTATTTCGGCAAGCGAGCCAATTCCAAGCATTGCATCAATTGCCCCACGCTTGCGCTCATTCATATATGGACGCAATGCCTTCAGAAGAGCCTCACGCTTTTTATCCTCGCCTTTTCCCTTGCGGCTTTGATTTACCCCCACTCCAACCGATGAAAGCGCACTCATAGCCTGAGGCAAGCGAGCCGCTATCTCATTCATATCTATAGAAGAAGCCGCATTGCTCTTTCCATCAGAAGCCCCTATGCCCATCCCCTGAAGCATGGATATAACCGATGGAAGCTTTGCCATCATCTCGGGAGAAAGACCCAATCCTTCAGGCTTGTTTTCAACCTTAGCAGGATTTTCACCTTCAGCCTTAGATAGACCTGCATTTTTTATTATGTCCGCAATTTCAGGGCTTTCTGTCAGCTTTTTTATAACATCGGGAAGGCCTTCAAAATCACCAATGCTTGTCATTCTTATCTCCTTTTTTGCAATTTGCTATAATTTCAGTTGCTCGGCTGATATCAGCATCCGTCATCTGAGAAAGAGCTTGACGAACCTTTTCAAGCTGAGCTTTATCCATTTTAACCTCCGACAGATCAATTCCCGATGAAACGCCTAAGGCGCAAATTATCTTCCATAAATGATCATCGGACATTTTCGTTATCATCTGAATTGTGTTTTTGTCAAGCTTCATAAAAAATCCTTTCATTTACAAAGAATAAGGTTATCAATATGAAAAAAATTAAAATTCTTGTTTTTTCCGATTCCCACGGCAGAGAAAGAAATATTGAAGCTGCCATTGAAGCTCATAATGGCCGGGCAGATGCATTTATTTTCCTCGGCGACGGCATTATCGGAGCTCAATCCGTTTTTGAAAAATATCCCAACGTGCCCCATATCTGTGTTAAGGGAAATTGCGATCCCGCTTTTGTTCGTGAACGCGAAGAAGCTCTTATTGATATGGGCGGTGTTAAATTATTATGCATGCACGGACATAAATATGACGTTAAAAGCACACTTTTGTGGGCAGGATACAAAGCAAGGGAACAGGAAGCTCAGATACTGCTTTTCGGACATACCCACAGTGCTCTTGAGCTGCGCCAAGATGGCTTAATATATTTTAACCCCGGCACAATAGGAAAAGGCTATCCCAAATGCACATACGGAGTTATTGAAATCGTTGGAGATCATATCGTGTGCAGCCACGGAGTTGTCTGAAAATAAATTTATCCCACTTGAATGCCTTGCATTTTTATGTTAGAATATATCAGATTTTGAAATAAAAAAGGACGGTGTCCATTTATGATAAAAAACAATCTTCCCGAAACTGATCTCACTCTGAAGGATTTTCATTATGATCTTCCCGAAGAGCTGATCGCTCAGACCCCTGTTTATCCTCGTGATTCCTCACGACTTATGGTTATTGAGCGTGACGGATGCGGAATTGAACATAAGTTTTTCTCTGATATCACCGATTATATTCGTCCCGAGGACGTTCTTGTTATCAACGATACAAGAGTTATCCCCGCCAGAGTTATCGGCATTCGCTCCCATCGTTTTGATAATCAGACAAAGGAGCTTGTTGAAACAAACAGCACCTCACCTGTTGAGCTTCTCCTTCTGAAGCAGAGAGAAAACGATACATGGGAAGCACTTGCAGGTCCCGGCAAAAGAGCGAAGATTGGAGACAGACTTTCTTTCGGAGAAGGACTGCTGACAGCAGAGGTTATTGATATTATTGAAGGCGGATGCAGAGTTGTTAAGTTCACAGCAGGCGGAGATGCAACATGCGTTTACGATGCTCTTCACCGTGTTGGCACAATGCCTCTTCCCCCTTATATAACAGAAAAGCTTTCTGACGGAGAAAGATACCAGACCGTTTATTCACGAGAGGAAGGATCCTCTGCCGCTCCTACAGCAGGTCTGCATTTCACAAACGAACTGCTTGATAAGATCAGAGCGCAGGGCACAGCAATCGTTCCTGTTCTCCTTCACGTTGGCCTCGGTACATTCCGTCCTGTTGCTGAAGAAAATATCAAGGACCACGAAATGCACTCAGAATATATCTGCGTTACAGAAGAAAGCGCAAAAATCATTAACGAACGCAAAGCTGCAGGCGGACGTGTTATTGCAGTTGGAACAACATCCTGCAGAACTCTTGAAAGCGCCGCAAACGACGACGGAGTTCTTCTTCCTGTCAGCACAGACACAGGAATCTTTATCTATCCCGGTTATAAATTTAAGATAGTTGATGCTCTTATAACAAACTTCCACCTTCCCGAAAGCACACTGCTTATGCTTGTTTCCGCCTTTGCAGGAAGAGAAAAGATGATTGGGGCATATAATAAAGCCGTTGAAGAAAAATACAGATTCTTCAGCTTTGGCGACGCAATGATCATTCATTGATATGAAAAGAAAAACATTTATTCTGTTTGCTTTTTACAGCATCGCAATGCTTTGGCTTCTCTTTGGACAGAGAATGGGCTTTGCATCTTATGATAACTATTTTCTTCAGCTGAAAAACAATATAAATCTCATTCCATTCAGAACTATTGCAGAATATGCAGAAAAATATCAATCAGGTGTTCTTTCTCTTGTTCGTCTTGCAATAATAAATCTTGCAGGAAATGTTGGAGTTTTTATCCCTCTTGGAGTTTTTCTCCCTATGCTTTGGAAAAAGATGAGAAATTACAAAACAATGTTTATTATTTCCTCTGCTATAATTTTGGCTGTGGAGGCTATTCAGTATTTCACATTGCTGGGAAGCTTTGATATTGACGATTATATCCTTAATATCATCGGCATTTTCATAGGATTTCTTTTCTTTAAGCTTAATAAAAAATTGACCATTTAACTTAAAATATATAATCACAGGAACAAAAAAGTGAACGAAAATAAAAAGCTGATAGCTGTTGCAGGCCCTACAGCATCGGGCAAAACCGCCCTTGCTGTTCAGCTTGCCCTTCATTTTGGCGGTGAGGTTGTTTCAAACGATTCCATGCAGATTTATAAGGGCATGGAAATAGGAACTGCAGCCCCCACAATTGAAGAACGACTGGGTGTTCCCCATCATTTAGTTGGAATATGCACCCCTGATACAGATTTTTCCTGCGCTGACTATGGCGAGCTTGGAAAAAAATGCGCCGACGATATAATCTCCCGAGGAAAAATCCCTGTTTTCTGCGGTGGCACAGGGCTTTATCTTGACGCTGTTACAACTATCTCAAACTACTCAGAAGGCGTTAAAAATGAAGCTCTCAGAGAAGATCTTACCCGAATGGCTGAGGAATATGGAAACGAGGCTGTTCACGAAAAGCTTCGTGCCGTTGACCCCGATGCCGCTGACGCAATCCATCCAAACAATGTGCGCCGAGTTATTCGTGCCATTGAAATTTTTGAAACCACAGGAATTCCCAAAACAGAATGGGATAAACGCTCAAAGGATGCGGTTCCCCCATATGATGCTAAAATAGTGGTTCTTGACTTTCTCAACCGAGAGCTTCTGTATGAAAGAATTGACCGCAGAGTTGATCTGATGCTTCAGGCAGGTCTTGAGGAGGAAGCGAAAAAGCTTTTCGCTGAGGGACTTATTACTGAAAAGTCTCCCGCATATCAGGCTATTGGATATAAAGAGCTTCTGCCTTATCTGGCAGGAGAAGAATCCCTGGCTGACGGCGCAGATCGCATCAGACAAAACTCCCGACGTTATGCTAAGCGACAGATAACATGGTTTAAACGATATAAGAATGCCATTGTTATTCACCCCGATGATGAAAACGGAATGAGAAGTTTTGATGATATTCTCAGCGAGGCAATAGAAAAGTTGAATAAAGTTTTGTGATATTAAAGCCCTTCCTCTCGGAAGGGCTTTTCCCTTGATGTTTAAGTCAAACTTTGTCATATTCTCATAAACAGCATTTCTTAAAAATTTCTTAAAGGTATTGACAAAGAATTAAATATGCCTTATACTATAACTGTACTAACACACATAGTACAGTTAAAACAGAAATATTTCTATAATACAAAAGGAGGTAATTATGTTCCGAATAGACGGAATGTCACGAACTCCGGTTTATGAGCAGATAATCGAGCAGGTTGAAAAGCTTGTTTCTCTTGGAATTATGAATGCGGGGGATCAGCTGCCCTCAGTTCGTAGCCTTTCAATTGAGCTTTCCGTAAACCCCAACACAATTCAAAAGGCTTATTCCGAGCTTGATGCCAGAGGAATTGCAAAAAGTGTTCCCGGCAAAGGATGCTTCATTGCAGAAACTGCAGGAGAAGCTCTTCAGAGTGCAGGGAGACAAAAGCTTGCTGAGCTTTCCGATCTTGTGCGAGAGCTTGCCCTCTCCGGCGTGACGAAAGAAGAAATTACAGAGGCTGTTGAAAATGGCCTTTCTCTGAGCCACAAAAACTAAAGAAAGGTACGGTTACAATCTATGATCAAAACTGAAAACTTAACAAAAAAGTTTGGCGATTTTGTCGCTCTTGACAATATCAGCTGTACCATTCAGGACGGCTGTATATACGGAATGGTTGGATCAAACGGCGCAGGTAAATCCACATTTCTGAGAACAATATCAGGCGTATACAAAGCTGATAGCGGTATTGCAGAAATGGACGGAGAAGCTATCTACGAAAATCCTTCCATCAAATCCAGAATAGCTTATGTTCCCGATGAGCTTTTCTACCTTGCAGGATCATCAATGGAGCGAATGGCAACAATGTATCGCTCAATTTATCCCGGATTTGATTATAATCGCTTCAAGGAGCTTGCCAAGGATCTTGGGCTGGACACTAAAAAAAGCCTTAACACCTTCTCAAAGGGTATGAGACGACAGGCTGTTACGATCCTTGCCCTTGCCGCAAAGCCCGACTATATTTTCTTTGACGAAACCTTTGACGGACTTGACCCCGTTATGAGAAATTATATCAAAAAGCTTATCTGCCAGGACGTTGTTGACCGAGGCGCAAGCGCAATCATCACATCCCACTCACTTCGTGAGCTTGAGGACACCTGCGATCAGCTGGCGCTTCTCCACCGAGGCGGACTTGTTCTTGAAAGCGATGTACAGAATCTGAAAACATCACAGTTCAAAATTCAGATCGCATTCAGAGACGAATATACAGATGAGCTATTTGATGGAATTGACATCGTTCACTCAACTCGCCACGGCTCTGTTACTAATATGATCGTTCGTGGCGACAGAAACGAAACTGTTATGCGCCTTTCTGCGCTTAATCCTATTCTCCTTGATGTTCTTCCCCTCACTCTTGAGGAAGTTTTCACATACGAAATGGAAGCGCTGGGATATAGCTTTAACCTTGATTAATTTCAAAGAAAGGAAGAAAAAGCAATGAAAAATAAACTGTTTTCACGTGGGCTTTACACAGAAGGCCTTCGTCAGCTCCGAGTTGTTGGCATAATATTCCTTGCGGCTTTGCTGCTCATCGGACTTGCAGTGCCCGTTATTCAATATATCAATTATCTTGACTATGTTGCAAGATTCCCTGATGAACTGGATTCATACACTCCCCAAGTTATGAACTTTATAGAAATGTGCCCTATGATATGCGCCATAGCTCTGGCGGCATCTCCCATATTCACATTTATGCTTTACAGCGCGTTCAATAAAAGAAGTGCTTCCGACTTTTACCACGCACTCCCATACACACGCATCTGTATGTTTAACAGCTTCACCGCCGCTATATTCACATGGCTTATCGGTCTCTCCCTTATCTATGGCGGCGCAACTGTTGCCGCTTATGCACTTATGCCCAAGGTGTTCATAGTGAACCTTACAGGAACATTTGACACTCTGCTCACAATGGTTTCCCTTTCAATGATGCTTGTTTTCGGCATAATTGCTGCAATGAGCCTTACAGGCACACCTATAGCAAACATCACCTGCGCTGGTCTGCTTCTATTCCTGCCCCGTTTGCTTATAACCCTTGTAACTCTTGTTATGGGCGAGATTGCTCCCATTATTGAAGGACATTACGGTTTCTTCGGAACAGAATATAACTCCCTTGTAAACCTGGTGGCGCAGATATTCTTCTACGGAAACGACGATTTTTATCTGCATAACATTGCAAGCGATATCTATTCCATCGTTATCGCCCTTGCTTATGCAATTCTTGCAGCAATTCTCTTCTGCCGCAGAAACAGCGAAACCTCAGGCCACGCCGCAACCGGTAAAAAAATGCATCACTTTATCAGAATATGCGTAGGATTTGTTGTGAGCAGCATTGTCACATGCGCGGCTATCAGTGACCTTGAATTGTCTATTGTGATTGTTTTATATCTTGTTGCAATTATTATCTATTTCGCATACGAGCTTATCACTCAGAAAACATTCAGAACAATCCCCTCAACTCTCCCCGGTCTTGCAATCCTTGTAGGACTTAACATTGCCATTGCCGCAGCTTGCTTCGGATGCACAGCATACGTTCATTCCTACACTCCTGCAAACGAAGATGTTGATGCTATCTACATTGAAAACAGCAATAACAATTATTTCCGCCGCAGCATAACATTCAAAACCTACGCAGACGAAAAAGCAGCTCAGATCAAAATTGAAGACAGAGATGCTATTGCAATTGCAACAGAGAATCTGAGAGTGAATAATGAACGCTCCAAAAATGGTAACTTCAATTCATTTATGTATGAAGAAAAGGGAGACAACTACTACTACGGTGACCCTGAAGCTGAACTGCAGTACACTCACTTTTCCGTTGTTTATGTTTCAAACGGCATCAAGAGAACAAGAAACATTTATATGTCAATTGACGACTACACAAAAATGATGGGATACGTGCAGTCAAACGATGCATATAAAACCTCCTTCTACGAAATTCCGGATACAGTAGACCGTACGATTGAAATTTTTGAAAATTTCGATCACAACTATATCCATATGACAGAGGAGGAATATGAAAAGATCCTCCGCAGCCTGCAGGAAGAAGTTAAAGGTCTTGATTTTGCCGAATGGACCACATATCTGGCAAGCGACAACGTCAATACAAGCGGATTCTGTATTCGTTATCAGCCCAAAGACCATGAGTCAACTCTTGAAGTTTCATTCAACGGCACTCTTTTCCCCAAGACCACTGCAATGATCTATGAAATAGTAAATAAAGCAAGCGAGAATGAAATAGACTTGGTTTATGAGATACTCTCCGATTACGAAGCGGCTGAGAAAAAATACGAAAACATATATTTCAATATATCGGCTGTTGACGAGAAAATTCAGTGGAATCTTTATCATCACTGGTACTACGATGAGAATACCAAAAACTCCGATTTCAATAAGGAATTTGCCGCAGACCTTAAGACTATGGCAGAAAAAATGAAAGAAGGAAAGCTTGAAAGCGATAAGTTTGTTGTTATCTTTTGCGAGTTTTCAGATATGGAAGAAAAATCCGAGGATGTGACTGTTGACTATATCTATCATCACGCAACTCTCTTCCTTCCCTATCCGGACGGATTTGAGCCCCAAAGCGAAAACTTCAATGTTTACGACTACAGCTACGAGGACGAAGCGTTTTATAAATACTACGAAGATACCATTATTGTGGGATAACTAAAACTGCGCTAAAACCATTTGCCCTTAAACATATCTTAATCAATTACACAATTGGATTTTAATATGGTCAATTATACAATATAGACAGATTTTATCATATGTCATAAACTAAAAAATCTTGAATTGTGGTGAAGCAAAATGAAAATCAAAAGACCCGTTGTTGATTACAAAGAGCTGCGACTCTCAAATCTGAACACAGACAGATTTCGCCATCTCAACCTTCTCTTTTACTGGATTCTGTTCGGTTTACTGTTTTTCCTGTTTGAAAGGGTTATTCCCGTTGACAGCTACTATCCTATGTACTGCAGGTGGGATAACTACATCCCCTTTAACGAGCTGTTTGTTTTCCCGTATATGTTCTGGTTCCTATTCCTGATCGGAATACACGTTTATACATTACTATACGACATTGAAGCATTCAGAAAACTGATGAAATATATTATCCTCACATATTCCGCTGCGCTTATAGTGTTTATTTTATTTCCCAATTGCCAACAGCTGAGACCTGCGGAATTTGAAAGAGATAATATTCTGACGCAGTTTATGGCAGCATTTTATAAATTTGACACTAATACAAATGTGTGCCCTTCTCTGCACGTAGTTGGATCTATGGCAGTTCTCACATCAGCTGTGAACATAAAAAGATTTCAAACGCCTGCGTGGATGACATTCTTTATTGTCTCAACCATCCTCATCAGTATCTCGACAGTTTTTCTCAAGCAACACTCAGTTATTGACATTATTGCCGCGCTTCCCATTTGTTTCCTTGCTTATTTTCCATGTTATGTGGTAGTGCCAAGAAAACGAAGTGCTGAAAAGGACAGTGCTCTTCACGATATTTCAATAATTGAACAATAACAAGAAAAGCCGCATTTATGCGGCTTTTCTTGAAACATAGACTCCACCGACAACTGCGAAGCAGTTTTTTATGGAAGCCTTAGTGCGCTAAACGATAATTTATGTTGTTCAAGGGATTCTAACAACTAACCTTCGGTGAGTTGGCGGAAAAGGCATATTTAATCAATTCTTAAGAATTTACCCAGTTGGTTTTTAATATATACCGTGATAAAATATAGGCAGAGGAAAGAAAAAAATCTATGTACAACATTCTTATTTGCGATGATGAACAGGATATTGTGAATGCTCTGGGAATATATCTTGCCGCCCCCGATGTGAAGATTTTTGAAGCAAATGACGGCAAAGCAGCTCTTGAAATTATCAAAAACGAAACTATACATCTTGTTCTGCTTGACGTTATGATGCCCCAGCTTGACGGAATCTCAGCTATGGTTCAGATGCGTAAATTCAGCAATGTTCCCGTTATTCTGCTGACAGCAAAAAGCGAGGACACGGACAAGGTTCTTGGGCTTAATCTGGGCGCTGATGACTACATAACAAAGCCATTTAATCCCGTTGAGGTTACGGCAAGAGTGCGATCTCAATTAAGACGCTATACTCAGCTTGGCGGCAGCCCCGCATCCAGCACAATTATCATCGGCGGAATTGAGCTTGACGACAGCTCCAAAAAGGTTACGGTTGACGGCAAGCCGGTAGCCCTTACGCCTACAGAATACGAAATTCTGAAGCTGCTGATGAAAAATCCCGGAAAAGTGTTCTCCCCTGCCGATATTTACAGAAAAGTCTGGAACGACACTCCATTTGGCAGTGACAATACCGTTGCAGTTCACATCCGACATCTGAGAGAAAAAATTGAAATAAATCCTGCTGATCCCCATTATCTGAAAGTTATCTGGGGGCACGGATACAAGATTTCGGAGAAATAACAAAAAAGACTTCTCCTGAGAGAAGTCTTTTTTTGAAAGGAAGGAAACTCTATGAAAAAATCACGGTTGACAGAAAAAATGTGGGCAAAGGTTACGGCATTTATTTTGCTTATAGTGTTTCTTGCCATGACGGTGCTTAGCATAGCAAGCGCTGTGGGAATATTCGCTCTTGGCGTTTATTATGAAGATATTGAAAGCGTGAAGGAAACGCATATATACCGCGGACGCTCACCCGGTTGGAGAGAGACACTTTATAATTACGATAATATGGGCACAGACGCTTTTGACGATTTATTCAGCGAATATCTTATGTGCTATATTAAGATAGAAAACGTTACAAAGGGCAAGGTTGTGGTTGAATACGGAAACGAAAACTACAACTACAGAGTTGAATCTGAATCATTCAGATGCGAAATATACAGCTACAACGGCGGTGAAGACTATGCTGTAAACGATACTGTAAAGATCACCCGTCACTACGATTTTTCGCCACAAAACTTAGAAAACAACTCCATGCTTTATATGGTAGACAAGGCTATAGATGCGGCTTTCGCTATGAAATTTATGATATATCCCATTATCATTTCTTGCCTTGCTGTTTCAGTTGTTTTGTTCATATTCCTTATGTGCTCAGCGGGCAGACGCGAAGGCTATGAAGGAGTGCGTGCAGGTTTGGGCACAAAAGTTCCATTTGACCTTCTTGTTGCAACAACGGTTACTGCAATTATCTTCATCATTATTTCAGCTTTCGGCAGCTGGTGGTGGAGTGCTTATTATCCCATCCTCCAGATCATATCCATAGTTTTTAGTCTTATTGTTGTTCCGATTATGACTACGGGACTTTGTATGAGTTTTGCCATCAGAGTGAAGCTTGGTGCTTGGTGGAAAAACACTATTATTTATATGATGATCTACGGTATTATCCGTCTGATACGCAGTGCAGCAAAACTCGCTTTCAAGCTCATCCGTAAACTGCCACTTATTTGGAAAAGCGCTCTGGTTATTCTGGGAATTATATGTATAGAATTCTTATGTATAACCTTTAATATTTACGAAGGCGACAATATTCTTGCTTTCTGGATAATTGAAAAAATCATTCTTATTCCTGCCATCGTTTATTTCATTCTGTGCCTCAGAAAGCTTCAGCAGGGTGCGGAAAAGATTGCTGACGGAGAATTTGGAACCAGAGTTGACACTAAATATCTTATATGCGATATGAAAGAACACGCTCTCGTTTTGAACAGGATTGGAAACGGAATTGATATCGCCGTTGAAGAAAGAATTAAAAGTGAGAGAATGAAGACCGAACTTATAACAAACGTTTCTCACGACATAAAAACTCCCCTTACTTCTATTATCAACTATTCCGACCTTATTGCAAAAGAAACAACAGAAAATGAAAAAATAAGCGAATATTCCCTGGTTCTTCTTCGCCAGTCCGAAAGGCTGAAGCGACTTATAGACGACCTTGTAGAAGCCTCAAAGGCTTCTACAGGTAATCTGGAAATAAACTCAGAGCATTTTGATGTGGGAGTGCTTTTCTCACAGACCACAGGAGAATATGATGCAAAGCTGGCAGAAAAAGATCTGACCCTTATAACCAAGCAGCCCAACGAGCCTGTTTATATTATGGCTGACGGAAGGCGTATGTGGCGCATATTTGATAACCTGATGAATAATATATGCAAATATGCCCAGAGCGGAACAAGAGTTTATTTGAGCCTTGAAACACAGAATGGCGAGGCTGTTATATCCTTTAAAAACACCTCACGCGATGCGCTTGACATTCCTGCAGATGAACTGATGGAAAGATTTACACGAGGAGATTCTTCAAGAAACACAGACGGTAATGGATTGGGACTTTCAATTGCAAAAAGTCTGGCAGAATTACAGGGTGGGCGTATGGACCTAACCGTTGACGGCGACCTCTTTAAAGTGGTCCTCAGTTTTCCGTTGATTTGATTTGTAGTTGCTGAGGATACTCGGGAGGGACCTTTTAAGGAAAGTTCTCCCCCAAACCTCTTTGTAAAAGATCCCCTTACACCCCCACTTTTGTGGGGTTGGAAGGGGATTTTCTGCGAAAAGGTTTTGAAGGGGGTCTGGGGGAGAACTTTCCTCAAAAAGTTTCCCCCGGATATCTCCGTGACTCCAAACCAAATTATTCACCAAATTCTTCTGCAAGGCGCGCTTTGAAAATTTCAAAAACTGCGTTGATAGTTTCTTCGTCTTCAATTCCAACGAATGTTTCTTCGCCTGAATCATCGTCAATTGTTTCAACCTGCAGAATAACTACGTTGCCTTCTGTTTCTTCGTCGGGCTCTGTGGGAAGCAGAACTACATAGTCTGTATCCTCAAGCTCAATAACATCCAGAACCTGAAATTCAACTTCGTTACCCATTTCATCGCTGAGAACAACGAAGGATTCGGGAGTTTCGTTTGCGTTCTTATTCTTCTTAGCCATTATTTACACCTTATCAGTTAAAGTAGCCAAGTCTGTAAAGAAGCTCAGCAGAAAGCATACCGCCGCCTGCAGCGCCACGGAGAGTGTTATGAGAAAGACCAACAAACTTCCAATCAAAGATTGCATCTTCGCGGAGACGGCCTGCTGTTACGCCCATACCGCCATAGATCTCACGATCTGTGTGCGCCTGAGGACGATTGTCTTCTTCAAAATATGTGATGAACTGCTCGGGAGCGTGAGGAAGCTGAAGCTCCTGGGGCTTGCCTGCAAATTCCTTCCAGCACTCAAGGATCTCTTCCTTAGTGGGCTTATTTTCAAAGTTTACAAAAACAGTTGCTGTATGTCCATCCTGAACGGGAACTCTGATGCACTGGCTTGTGATAACTGTGTCAGAGCAAGGAACAACCTTACCGTCAACCATATCACCCCAGATACGAAGGGGTTCCTTTTCGCTCTTCTCTTCTTCACCGCCGATATAGGGGATGATGTTATCAATCATTTCAGGCCATTCCTTGAATGTCTTACCTGCGCCGCTGATTGCCTGATATGTGCTTACAACAACCTGCTTGATACCGAACTTGCGAAGGGGAGTGAGCATAGGAACATAGCTCTGAATGGAGCAGTTGGGCTTAACTACGATGAAGCCCTTCTTTGTGCCAAGGCGCTTCTTCTGCTCGTCGATGAGAGCGAGATGCTCAATATTGATTTCGGGAATGAGCATGGGAACGTCTTCTGTCCAACGGTTTGCGCTGTTGTTGGAAACAACAGGAATCTCTGCCTTTGCATATGCCTCTTCAAGAGCCTTAATGTCTTCCTTCTTCATATCAACTGCGCAGAAAACGAAGTCTACAAGCTCTTTGATTTTATCAATTTCAGCAGCGTCAAGAACTTCCATTTCGCCAACATGAGCGGGAAGTTCCTCTGTCATCTTCCATCTGCCTTCAACTGCTTCCTTATAGGGTCTGCCTGCGCTTCTTGCACTTGCTGCAAGAGCTGTAAGCTCAAAATAAGGGTGGTTCTGCAAAAGTGTTATAAATCTCTGGCCAACCATACCTGTTGCGCCAATGATACCTGCTCTTACTTTATTCATAAAACTTTACCTCTCTAAAGTGGAATTAACTGAGCTTTTATTATAACATGTGCTTGTTGTATTGTCAATTATATTTTAGTATTTTAATCAAATAAAGTGTCACTTGGTTGCTGCCTCTATTGACTTATTTCACAAAATAAGCTACAATAACATATATACTGAAAAAGGATACTTGTTATGAAAAAAATAGTTTCAATTATTATATGCCTCTCCATGCTGATGTGCTCAGCCTTTTATTCCAATGCAACCTGCGCTCACTCCTATGCCGATTCATATGTTTCAGCAAGTTGCGTTGATAAGGCATATACTCTCAGCATTTGCTCCCTCTGTGGACACACAATCAAAACCTATGATCATCTTTATACCGAGCCCGACGGCTGCTATTTTCTGATTGATGGCGTTAAAGACGGAGATATGCTTAATGTTTCAGTTAAGCTTTTTAACAACCCCGGCTTTTGGGCAAACAGACTGACCCTTAATTACAATACTGAAGCCCTTGAAGTCGTTTCCACAGAAAAGGGCACTGTTTGGCCTGCAACTGCTACTGTTACTATTAATTCCGCGCCTGCAAGCGGAAGCCCCTATATCCGATTCTACTGCGAAAACACTATGATTGAAAACAACACAAACAATGGTCTTGTTTTCTCCGTTTCCTTTAAAATCAAAGGTGAAATGGACGATTGGGGCATTTCAATGACAACAAGAGCTAAGGATAATATCAACACAAACAATCAGTCTGTTTCTTTTCAAACTATAGACACAGTTACAGTTGGCTATGGTGATCACGTTTACGACGAGGGAACCATCCTATCTGCTCCCACTTACGAAGCGCAGGGCAAGGTTATCTACAGCTGCACCCTTTGCGATAACACCAAAGAAGAAATTATTCCTGCTCTTGAAAAGATTTGGGGAGATTCCAATCTGGACGGAAAGCTGAATTCTATTGATGTTATTGAGCTAAAAAAATACATTGCAGGCCTCCCTGCTGACATAGCATCTCTTGACTTTATGGACACAAATCAGGATGGACTCATTAACGCAAAGGATCTGCTTATATTAAAGAAAATGATTTTAAAAACAATATAAAATAAAAGCCGCTTTTAAAGCGGCTTTTATTTTATTCAGATTCCTCAGATAGGGTTGTAAACTTAGTATACTGGCCGAGCCATCCCATCTGCACCGTGCCTGTTGAACCATGACGG
Organism: Candidatus Avispirillum sp.; assembly: GCA_045631345.1. Lineage (GTDB taxonomy): Bacteria > Bacillota > Clostridia > Oscillospirales > CAG-272 > Avispirillum. The sequence continues at coordinate 33,183 of JAZQUP010000019.1, read as the reverse complement.
TTTTTGGCAACAATAACTTCTGCAACGCTCTGAGCGTCAGTTTTATCCTTATAATATTCGTCTCTGTAAAGGAACAGAACTATATCTGCGTCCTGCTCGATAGCACCTGAATCTCTAAGGTCAGAAAGCATAGGACGCTTATCTGTTCTTGATTCGGGGCCTCGGGAAAGCTGCGCACAGCAAATAACAGGAACATGGAATTCCTTTGCCATAAGCTTTAAGTTTCTTGAAATTTCAGAAACCATCTGAACACGGTTATCTATATGATGCTCACTCTCCATAAGACCCAGATAGTCAATAACAACAAGACCGAGATTTTTAACTCTTCTCAGCTTTGCCATCATACCTGCAACTGTCATACCGGGAGTGTCGTCAATCAATATATCGCACTCTGAAAGCTCTGAGGAAGCATGGGCAAGCTTTTCCCAATCCTCACCTGTCAGCTCGCCAGAACGAAGATGATAGCTATCAACAAGCGCTTCGCTTGAAAGAAGACGTGAAACAAGCTGCTCAGCTGACATTTCAAGCGAAAATACGCATACAGCTTTTTTTGATTTTTTTGCCGCATTAACTGCAACGTTCATTGTGAATGAAGTTTTACCCATACCGGGGCGGGCACCCACAAGCACAAGGTCGGATTTACCCATACCTACAAGCACACGGTCAAGACCTGAAAATCCTGTTGACATACCAAGAGTTTCCTCTTTATTTGTCATCAGATTCTGCAGATTTTCGTAAACTCTGAGAAGGGCATCCTTAATATGTACAAAATTTTTGTTTTCCTTCTGCTCAGCAATGGCATAGATCTTGCTTTCTGCCATTTCAATAAGACGCTGAACATCGTCCTGCTCCTTATAGGCAATATCTGTTATTTCCTCAGACGCTCCTATAAGAGAACGCAATGTGCTTTTATCACGAACTATCTGTGCATAATCCTTTGCGTTTGAGGCTGTAGGAACAAGCTCAGCAACAAGTCTGAGATAATCCTTTCCTCCCGATTCGTCATAAACGCCCTCACGAACAAGCTCATCAACAAGCGTTACAACGTCTATATTCTTGGAGCGAAGAAACATCCCCTGCATTGCAGAATAGATCTGTCTATGCTCCTCAAGATAGAAGTCCTCAGATGTTATAATACCTGTCATAACATCAAGAACTGAGGGATCTATCAGAACTGATCCAAGCACTGACTGCTCCGCCTCAAGCGAAAAGGGCATTCGCCTTTCCAGCTCAATACTCATTTTTATATCCGTACCTTTCTTAACTCCGAAAGACTTTAATTACTGGCAAACAACAAGATTGATCTTGCCCTGAATTTCGGGATAAAGCTTTACATCAAGTGTGTAGGAACCGAAAGCCTTGATTGCGCCATCTGTGGAGATCTTGCGGCGATCGATATCAATGCCGTGCTGCTTTTTAAGCTCTTCTGCAACATCGCTTGTTGTGATGCTTCCATAAAGTCTGCCATCTGCACCTGCAGAAGCCTTGATCTTAACAGTCACACTCTGGAGCTTTTCTGCAAGCTCTCTTGCAGCTGCCTTATCCTGCTCTATTTTGAAAAGGCGAGCCTCTTCCTTATTCTTTGCATCAGCCATAGCCTTTGCATCTGCTTCAACTGCAAGCTTTTTGGGGAAAAGGAAGTTTCTTGCGTATCCATCAGAAACATTTATGATCTGATCCTTCTTGCCCTTGCCCTTTACATCTGCTAAAAGTAATACCTTCATTGTTATATACCTCTTTTTTATCTTACTTCTTTATCTTATTTTTTTCTGCCTCATCCAGATGCTTATCAATTGCCGCCTTAAGCATCTTTTCTGCTTCAGCAACCTTAACTCCGTCTATTCTTGCTCCTGCAGCGTCAAAATGTCCGCCACCACGAAGCTCTTCCAGAATAAGCTGAACGTTGATAGTTCCTGAAGAACGGGCAGATATGTGAACCTCATTTCCAATAGGAACTATTGCAAACGAAGCCTTAACTCCTTCAACTGTAAGAAGTCGATTTGCAGCCTTTGCCGCAGGGATCTTATCCTTGATTTCACAATCGCCGACAGCTGTTGCAATTGCGCAAACCTTTCTATATATTTCAACGTTTGTATGGAAACGAAGCTCCCTCTGGAATTCTTCAAGATCTGTCTTAAAGAATTCCTGAACCTCTCCAACATCTGCACCCACTGATCGCAGATAGAGCGCCGCTGAAAATGTTCTTGTACCTGTATTTTTTGTAAACTGATTTGTGTCAAGCAAAATTCCCGCCAGCATAAGATCTGCTTCCTTGGGAAGCAAGCATTCTGAAGGAAGTACCTGCTCAAGCATTTCACAAACCAATTCACTTGCAGCTGATGCCGCAGGCTCAATATATGTTATAATAGGCTCTTTTTCAAAATCTGCAGTTTTTCTGTGATGGTCAATTATAACCACCCTGTTACAGTTATCATAAAGCGTGGGGCTTTCAAACTGCATTTTATTGCAAACATCGCAGATTATAAGAAGTGTGCCTGAATTTACAAGGTCTAATGCCTCTGCGCTGTCAATAAAAACACCCTTATAATCGGGGAGATGCTTTACCCATTCATAGCTCTTGGCAATTCCGCTATCGCTGGGATTAGTTACAATATTCACAGGAACGCCGCAGAACATTGCAAGTCGGGCAATACCAACTGCTGAGCCTATAGCGTCGAAATCTGCGAATTTATGGAACATTACAATAACATTTTCTGCACTTGTTATATGAGAAACCAACTCGTTGGCAATGGCACGTGCTTTAACCTTGGTTCTCTTCTGCGCCATCTTGGTTTTACCACCATAAATATCAAGTGTTCCTTCGCCCTTGACAACTGCCTGGTCTCCGCCTCGCTGCAGCGCTGTATCAATAGCGCTTCTGGCATTTTTCTCTTTTTCAAACAGATTTGCGCCAACTGCGGAAACACCGATCGAAACTGTAAGCGGAATGCTGTTTTCACCAATTCTGATATCTCTTATCTTATCGAGAATCTCAAATCCCTTTTGTGAAAAGCCTTCCAGATGCTTTTTTTCAAACAAGAATATGTATTTTTCCTGCTGATATTCCTTGAGAATACCTCCAACCTCGTTTGCCCATTGACGAAGCAATCTGTCAGTTTCTGCAGAAGCTATTCTATAGTCCTCCTGCTCATAATTAAGCAGCTCCTCAAGGTTATCAACAACAACATATGCAACAACAGTCTGCTTTGACAGAAGAGTTTTTTCAGTTTGCTCACGCTCTGTCACGTCTGTCATTGTGTAAACATTATAATGCTTATCATCACTGCCATAGCTTGAATGAACTGCTCTGACATAAATCTTATCTCCTGATTTATACAGCGCATTTTCTTCCTCGCTGAATATATCACTAAGCTTGACCTGCTTTTTGCCGCCTGCTATTTCGCCTGCTGCCTTGTTCATCCAAACGATCTTTTCTGTTCCATCGGGACAAACTATAACAGGAGAAGCAGAATTTATCACAGACTCTGTGAGCACAACGCTTACCTCAGATGAGGGCTTTACTCCGGCTCTGTATATTCTGCCCTTTCTGTAAAACGCATATGTCAGCGCAACAGCCACATAAATCGAACAGATAAGCAAGGTTGGTATAACCTTACTGAATTTTACAAAGCTATTGCTAAACGCCTGCGCCACAATAAATACAACCGCAGATATTATAATAAAAAGGACATCAGCAAAATTAAACTGAAAATTAGGAGAACCCTTTTTCACAGCTTGATCCCTTCTTTCTTTCAAAAACTTAAATTAGTCTTTTTTATTTTTCTTTCTTATAAGCATCCACACTCTGATGTTATAAAAGGCTGTGAATATAGCCGCAATTTCAAACAGAAGCATCGGACTCATAAAAACGAAATATGCGCACAGTGCAATGAAAAACCAATTGATCAGATTTTTCTTTCCACTTCTGAAAAATCCACCACGACCAAACATAAGCTTGAGGCCGATTATCGCCTGCGCCGGCATAAATATATACATAATATTTATCGCTGAATAATAAACAACAATATTATTCACCGCCAGCATGCTGACAATATAACAAACTACAAAAATAAGCGAGCCAATAAATGATGCAGATATTGGCCAAACACCGCCATAAAACATTCCGCTTGAATCGGCTACTATCGTTGCAAGGCGGAAAACCTTTGCCATCAGATACGAAACGAGCATACAGAAAAGACCTATCATTGACGGCATCAAAAGAAAAACAGCGTTCTTAAGAGCTTCAATATCATTTTCTGTATAAACATCCCTACCTGCCGCCTTGGCTACCTCGTTTATCCTATCTATATATAAACGGAAATTTGACATGGCAACATCAACTGTGCCTGTAACAGCTTGAACCAGATCATCTTTCATAAACATCCAGCACAGGCCTACAGCAATTGCGCCCAAAACAACCATAACTGTTGTTAATACACTGACCGTTTGAGAAAGACACGCCCTGCGCCTCACCGATTCAGACAATGCAAATGCCAGAGGAATATATGCAAGAGAAACAAGCGCAAGCGGAAATATAACTCCACAAGCCATTGACACAAGCACAGACACAGCGCCTGACGCTATTATATACAACAGATTAAATCTTGCTGTCAGCACATATGCAAAAAGACCAACTGCAACGATCAGAAAAATAATTCCACCATAATCAGAGGGAAATGCGCCAGCAAGAATAGAGGAAACCGCAGTAAGCGATAAAGAAATCCCAAGTGAAAGCGGACTGCAACCTTCCGGCGCTTTAAATCTGCTTTTTTGTTTCTTATTCAAAATATGTCCTCCTCTCACAGTTATACATAGTACATTATAGCAGAGCCTGGCCCTTTTGTAAAGAATTCAGATAAAATTTTACTTTTTACGTTTATCCCTGAAAATCAGCGCCGCAATCAAACCAAAAAGCAATGCGGCTGTTATGCCTGCAGAAGCAGAGGTTAAAGGACCTTTCAGCGCTCCAATAAGACCTTCTTTATCAACCGCCTCACGCACTCCATCTGAAATGAGAAAACCGAAGCCCGTAAGCGGAGTGGTTGCTCCTGCTCCTGCCACGTCTACAAGCCTTTCATAAAATCCTACTGCGCCGAGGATCACTCCGGAAACCACATAAGCAACAAGTATTCTTGCAGGAGTGAGAGCCGTTTTATCAATAAGAATCTGAGCTATAACGCATAAGATACCACCAACCGCAAATGCCATAAAATAATCAAGCAAAACATCCATCACAGCTTTTCACCTTCTATCTGAACAAGATGAGCAATTCCCGGAATAGATAGCCCTTGTTGAAGGCTCATTGGGCTCATAAGAGCTCCTGTTCCCACAAACAATATTTTCTTATATTTCCCCTGCTTCAGCTTTTCAAGGATATAAGCGCCAAAAACAACTGCGCTGCATCCGCATCCGCTTCCGCCTGCGTGCTTATCCTGCAGCTTTCTGTTATAAATAAGAAGCCCGCAATCATTATGACATGCGCTTATATCATAACCCTCATTTTTCATTATATCCCGCAATATCACAGTCCCCTCATAGCCAAGGTCCCCCGTTAAAATAAGATCAAAATCCTTTCCTCGCTGATTTGTTTCTTTGAAAAACCTGATGATTGTATCTGCAGCCGCAGGCGCCATAGCAGCACCCATATTGGTTACATCATTTATTCCTGCATCAAGGCTTCGCCCTACCTGAACAGCAGTTATTCTTGCAGCATACAAGGGCTTATTTCTTTCAAAATCAAGAGCTGACTTTTCTGAGGAAATAACATATGCACCGGCGCCTGTTACTGTCCACTGTGCTGTTGGCGAGCGCTGTCCGCCATACTCAAGCGGTGAACGAAACTGTCGCTCAGCAGATGCATTATGGGATGATGCAACCGAAGCGCATGTTTTGGCAATACCTCCGCCGCAAAGCATTGCCGCAAGCATCATACCTTCAGCCGCTGTTGAGCAGGCTCCGTACAACCCCACATATCCTATATCATAATCAAGAAGTCCATAGTTTGATCCAATACATTGATTAAGAAGGTCACCTGCAAAAAGTATTTCAATTTCGCTATCCTTTTTCCCTGCAAAAGAAAGCGCCTTTCCAAGAGCAATTCTTTGCATTTCGCTTTCAGCTTTTTCCCATGTATCGCATCCAAAGGTGTCATCTATATTATCGATTTCGTGAAAAAAATCTCCCAATGGGCCTTCCTTCTCCTCAATTCCAACTACTGTTGCCGAGGACACTATATACACCTGTTTTTTTATTTCTATAGCCATTTTCGTTTACCAACCTATATTTCTTTCCTTTATATTGTTGGCAAGGTAGAATTTTTTATTCACAGGTAAACCCTATGGCACAAAAAAAACGCTCCGTTTAAATCGGAGCGTTTTACTTGACTTGATTTTTAATTACTCAGCGTCTGCTTCTGCGTTGATCTCAGCGAGAACCTCTTCAGCTGCTGCTTCTTCAGCTGCCTTAGCATCTTCGATGAGAGCACGGATAGAAAGGCTGATCTTGCGGTTTTCTTCGTCGATAGCTGTAACCTTAGCGTCAACAACATCACCAACATTGAGAACCTCTGCAGGTGTTGCGATCTTGTGATCAGCGATCTGGCTGATGTGGATAAGACCGTCAGCGCCGGGAACTACTTCTGCAAATGCACCGAAGGGCATGAGAGAAACGATCTTAACGCTTGCTGTATCACCAACAGAATACTTGCTGTTGAAGATGTTCCAGGGATCCATATCCTCTGTCTTGTAGCCAAGAGAGATTCTACCCTTTTCACGATCAAGAGCCTTAACGTATACCTTGATAACGTCGCCAACCTTAACAACCTCAGAAGGATGCTTGATGCGTCTCCAGGAGAGCTCGCTTGTATGTACCATACCATCAACACAACCAAGGTCTACGAATGCGCCATAGTTTGTGAGACCCTTGATAGGACCTTCAAAAATCTGACCAACTTCAACCTGGCTCCAGAAAGCTTCTTCCTTAGCCTTGCGCTCTTCTCTCTGAATAGCACGGATGGAAGCAAATGCTCTCTTGCGGTCTTCCTTGATTTCAATGATCTTAACCTTCTGTGTTGTGCCTACGAGAGCCTGAAGAGCCTCGGGGCCAGCTTCCTTAGCAACGCCGGAAAGGGATGCGGGAATGAATACACGAACGCTGTCGATGGAAATGATAAGGCCGCCCTTAACAACCTCAACAACCTTACCTTCTACTGCTTCGCCTGCTTCGTACTTAGCAACGATGCCGTACCAGTTCTGTTCGCTGTCTACACGAAGCTTGTCGAGCATTGCGATACCTTCGATATCACTAACTCTGATAACCTTAGCCTTAACCTCATCGCCGATCTTGAACATTTCGTCAAGCTTAGCGGAGGGATCGTTTGTGAGTTTATCATGAACGATTACGCCTGTTGTCTTTGTACCCAGATCAAGTGTTATTTCGTTCTGAGAAATAGATGTAACAACACCGGTAACGATATCTCCTGTATTTAATGTTTTCATTGATTCTTCGAGCAGTTCTGCAAAATTCTTTTCGCTCATTGTTTGTTTAACCTCCTGTATTACACTGAACGGCGTCGATGCGCCGGCAGTTATTGATAAATTATTGCACGGGGGAATTTTCACCTCTTTCAAGGTTGAAGCATTCTCCAAAAGGAATGTGTTGTCACAGACAGATTTGCATATTTCATAAAGCTTAACTGTGTTTGATGAACCACGACTGCCTATAACGATCATTGCATCTGATTCTGAGGCAAGCTGCGCAGCTTCTGTCTGCCTTTCTTCCGTAACATTACATATTGTATCAAAAATTAAAGCATTTGTATATACTTTTTTGATAATTTCCAAACATTTTTTCCATTCTGACAATTTTTGTGTGGTTTGAGCCGCCAAAGTAACGGTTACATTCTCCTCTTTAGGAGAATTTTCTGATGATAACCACATCGAAAGTTCCTCAGCGTCTGAGAAAACTTTCCATTCGCCAACGCAGCAACTAACGATTCCCTTAACCTCAGGGTGATCTTCTGCTCCTATCAGCACAAAAAGTTTGCCCTCTCCGGAATTTTCTCTTGCAATTTTTCTAACCTTAGTTACATAAGGGCAAGTTCCGTCAAGTACCCTGAAATTGGGAAACTGCTCAGCGCATTTTTTCAATTTGTCAACATTTTCCTTTATTTCTCCGTGAGCTCGGATAATAACAGTTATCTTCTCGCCATTAGCAGCCTTTTCGCAAATGCTGTCAATTTTATCTGCTGATATTTCAGTTGCGCCTCGTCTGCGAAGATTTTCTGTATATCCGTCATTATGTATAAGTCTTCCAAGAGTATAGATCTTGCCTTCGCCTTCAAGAAGCGCCTTTTCAGCAAAATCTGTTGCTCTGCGCACGCCGAAGCAAAAGCCTGCGTGTTTTGCAATATTTATATTCATTACATTATTTTCCTTTATTTTTCGCCCAGATCACATATTCTGTCAAATATAAGCCGGCTTGCTGCTTTATATTCCTTTGTGCCGCCCTCTGTAAATCCAAATTCTTCATATGATATAGGCGCACCGAAAACAACTGTTGTACGTCTGAACAGCATTGTGTGATTATTCTTCGTCTTGATATAAACGGGAACAACATCGCATTTAGCTCTGTAGGCAATCATACCAGCTCCGTTTTTTACCTCTGTTGTGCGAGGGTCAACACCGGGGTGTCTTGTTCCCTGAGGAAACATTCCAACAAGCTCGCCCTTTTCAACAAGGCTGATAGTTTTTCTGATGGCGCCAACATCTCCACCACTGCGATCTACAGGAAATGCGCCAAGCGCTGTTATAAGCTGCTTAAGCACAGGGATTTTAAAAAGCTCTTTCTTTCCCATAAAGCGTGGCTGACGACGAAGACTTACTGCAAGCACTATAACATCAAGCAGACCTGTGTGATTGGCACAAAGCAGATAGCCCTTATTATCATCAAGCGCAGCCTCTCCTTCAACCTTCAAAGAAAAAACAGCGCGAAGGGGCTTTGCAAGGATTTTATATAATCTACTGTATGCTGACATATTTACCTCCCATATACCTGAGAAACAGTTTGGAAAACACCTTAATTCTTTCTCTTCAGCTTTTCAGCAATGATACTCATTGCTCTTTCAAGAGTTTGTTCAGGTGTGAACTCTGAATTGTCAAGGAAAATCGCATCATCTGCAGGAACAGCGGGAGCAACCTCTCGGCTGCTATCGTTTTTATCTCTCTTGACAATATCTGCATATATTTCTTCTTCTGTATATGTATGACCCTTGGCAAGAAGCTCCTCATAACGGCGGCGCGCTCTTGCTTTAGTGTTTGATTCAAGGAAGAATTTAACGTCAGCATCGGGCATTATAACTGTTCCTATATCACGTCCGTCCATAACAACATTTCCTGCCATTGCCATCTTCTTCTGAATTTCAAGAAGGAATTTACGAACTGAGGGAATCGCTGAAACTGCAGACGCATACATAGAGATCTCATTTGTTCTGATAAGATCGGAAACGTCTTCTCCGCAAAGAACAACTCTCTGTCCCTGCTCTGTATAAACAAGCTTCAGATCAATTTCGCCAAGAAGAGCTGTTACCTGAGATGCAGATTTGGGATCAGCACCTGCGCGCATAACGTAAAGACCAACAGAGCGATAAAGCGCTCCTGTATCCACATAAACAAGGCTCATTTCACGAGCAAGATTTTTTGCCAGAGTGCTTTTTCCGCTTCCGCTGGGGCCGTCAATTGCAATTCTGATTTTATCCATAATATTATAACCTTTCTTGAAACGTTATATTCTTTTTAGTCGTTAACCATAGCCGCTGCAGACTCACCTGCTGTTTTTCCTGTGGACCAGGCTATCTGCAGGTTATATCCACCTGTATATGCATCAAGATCAAGCAGCTCTCCTGCAACGAAAAGTCCGCTGACCTTTTTGCTCATCATAGTTTTGGGATCTATCTCCTTGACCGAAACGCCGCCGCATGTGATGATTGCTTCTTCAATAGGTCTGAAGGAAACAGGAGTTAATGGATAAGCCTTAAGAGTTTGCACAAGGCGCCCTCTCATTTCCTTTGTTACAGAAGAAACCTTTATTCTTTCGGGAATACCGCTTTTTCTTATAACTGAAGGAATAAGCTTTCTGGGAAGCAGATCACCTAAAGCATTCACAAAATCTCTTGCAGAATATTTTTCAAAATCTGAAAGAACTCTTCTGTCAAGCTCAGCCTCGCTGAGCGCAGGCTTCAGGTCTATTTCCATTTTATAATCACGCACACTGCCTGTTTGCATATGCGCAGATGCGGAAAGAACAAGGGGACCTGAAATGCCAAAATGAGTGAACAGCATTTCGCCCAATTCCGAATAAACCTTTTTTTCACCTCTTGAAACTGTGAGTGTGACATTTTTCAGCGTCAGACCCATCATTTCCTCTGTTTTATCCTTTGTGACAACAGGAACGAGTGAGGGCTTCAATTCTGTTACATCAAGACCAAGCTCTCTTGCCATTCTGTGTCCATCACCTGTTGACCCTGTTCCTGTATAAGAAACACCGCCTGTTGCAAGAATTGCCGCCTTGCAGGGATATTCCTGTTTTTCACTGCACACAGCGCAAACCGCACCGTTTTCAATCTTTATATTGTTTATACGTTCCTTAACGATATGGCAACCAAGCTCATTAAGCTTTTTTTCAAGAGCCCAAACCACATCTGCCGCTCTGTCGGACTGAGGAAAAACTCTTCTTCCTCTTTCTGTTTTAAGAGGAACGCCCGCATCTTCAAAAAAGCTCATAACATCGGAAGGCTTAAAGCGATTTACAGAGCTATACATAAACTTTCCGTTTCTTGTGATATTCTGCATAAGCTCAGCGCTCTCGCAATTATTGGTTACATTGCATCTGCCCTTGCCTGTTATTCTCAGCTTTTTGCCCAGCATTTTATTAGGCTCAAACAAAACAACATCTGCACCTGATGAAAGCGCAAATATTGCCGCCATCATTCCTGCAGCGCCGCCGCCTATAACCGCAACTCTGTTTTCACTCACAGCTTTTTACCCATACCCTTTTTATCGTAAACATGATATTCATCCCATGCATGCTCAAGCTTTGTGAGAGCAGCAGAGATCTCATCGTTCTTCTTCTTGCTTATAGCCGCAATAAGAGCGTTGATAATAGAAAGAGGAGCAACAAGCGAATCTGCAAATGATGCCATATTACTCTTTGCGCAAAGCGCTGCATATGCAGGCTTTGCAATGGGAGAAGACATACTATCTGTTATAGCAACAACCTTTGCTCCGCTTCGACTGGCAAAATCAACTGCGTTAATTATTCTTGATGAATATCTGGGGAAGCTGATAGCAACGATAGTGTCGCCCTCGCTTATATTCATCATCTGCTCAAAAATTTCACTTCCTCCCGCATTTCGAACAAGCTGAACATTGGGGAAGATCAAGGAAAGATAATATTCAAGAAACTCTGCTAATGCAAATGAAGAGCGCATTCCTATAATATATATTTTTCCTGCTGAAAGTATCGCCTCAACCGCCGCATCAAAAGCAGCTCTGTCCACGATTTCAAGAGTTGCTCTGATCTGTGCTATATCTCTTTCAAGCACAGCGTCAAGAAGCTTTTCATCAGGAAGACGATCGTTTGAAACACGAACTCTCTGAACACTTGTTAAGCTTTTCTGAAGAGACTCCTGCATAGCCCTGTGCAATTCAGGATAGCCGCTGAAGCCAAGCTCAAGCGCAAAGCGCACCACAGTTGACTCGGAAACTCCCGCAACTCTGCCAAGCTGAGCAGCTGTCATATAGGCAGCTTCCTCGGGATGCTCTGTTATATATTCAACGATTCTGCGCTGTCCCTTTGAAAAATTGGGACGCGCATTATTTATAATTTCTGAAAGGTCTGAAGACATTTTTGCCTCCGCAATTTTATTTATTACTTATCTATAAAATTATACTCCCAAAACGCTTTTTTGTCAAGAAAACAAAAACGCTCTCACACATTCTTTTACAAAAACAAAGCAGCCCGACCTCTCATAAAGAAGTTGGGCTGAATTCTGATCTTTACTTATTTTTTCTTCTCTGTCTCACCGAAATATATATCACAAAAGAGACTATAAGAAGAGCGGCAAGGACTGAAAGCGCATCAAGATATGTGAGCGCTCGGTCAAATATAACCATTCCGGTTTCATAACAAAACATACTTAGTCCCTCCTTTTCTCTATAAGTATTATACCTCTTTCACAGAGAAAAGTCAACCAATTATTAATAAATTGTTTTGTATTTTTGAACAAACTATTAGACAATTATCAACAAAAGCTGAGTTGTGTCGCAAATCTACCCAAATTGACAACCTCAGCGCCTGATTTTTCTGCATATCTGCAGGTATATGCAGTGCCACCCTTTTCGCTTGTTTTATAGGCTATGCACACACTGCTGTTATCTACCATATATCTGTTTCTAAGATGCATACAGCCCTTTGAATACATAACACTTGTATAAACAACATCATCTGCGGCGCCAAGCATTTTTTTATAAAATACAAGCTCCTCTGTACTGTTCCATTTGGATGTTTGATCACGGCAAGGCAAAGCAAGTATAAGCTTTATATCATAGTCCTTACGAAGAAGAACAACGCATTCCGACGCAAGCGAATCAAATCCAACTGCGCCGCCGCATATAAAGTTTTTATATCCACGCTTTATATATATGAGAATCGTTTTGCAGATCAGCTCTCTAAGCGCATCCTCGTCATAATCATCTATATCCCTATGGCCCGTGAAACAAGCTGTAACCGATCTGTCAAGCGTCATTTCTGATCCCCTTCAGCAAAGCGATTTCTGCCGCATATCCCTCAAGCTCGTTAGGTGTTTCAAGATAAAAAGGAAGATGAGCAATTCTTGAGTTTGTTATTATATTTTTAACTCCCTCAATTCCCAAAAATCCCTCTCCGATCTTTTCGTGGCGGTCCTTTTTTGCTCCAAGTGAATTCTTTGAATCGTTCAGATGAATTGCATGCAAACGATCAAGCCCAACAATCCTGTCAAACTCATCAAGCACCTCATCTGTGTTACCGGCTATATCATATCCTCCGTCGGACACGTGACAAGTATCAAGGCAAACTCCCAGATGCGCTCTTTTGCTTTCATCCGTAAGCCTGATTATCTCAGCAAGTTCCTCAAATCTGCCGCCGATCTCGCTTCCCTTTCCTGCCATGGTTTCAAGAAGAACAGTTGTGTTCTGACCGGGAGTTATAACTCTGTCAAGCAGCTTTACAATATTCTCAATTCCTGCCTCTGTTCCCATTCCAACGTGACATCCGGGATGAAAATTATAGAGAGCTCCGGGAATATTCTCAAGTATTTCCATATCCTCCACCATAGAATCGCAGGAATACTGCCATATTCTTTCTTCAGCCGAAGCAGGATTAAACGTGTAGGGAGCATGAGCCAAAGTTGGCGCAAAGCCATTATCCCGCATAAGCGCAACAAGAGCCTCAACATCTGATTGAGCGGGGCGCTTGAAGCCACGTCCACGAGGATTTCTTGTGAAATACTGGAAGGTGTTGGCTCCGATCGAAAGGGCAGTTTTTCCCATTGATTCATATCCGCCGGACACCGACAAATGACATCCTATATAAAACATAATTATCTCCAAAAAACAAACATATGTGCTGTATTTGATTATACTCTCCCTTAATTAAGTTGTCAATAATTCGCTCTCCTTGTTTTAATGGCTATTATTTCTTTTTATTTCAAAAAACTCTGTTAATTTGCTTTTTTGTGTGATATAATTTAAGGTAGATATTTATATCATCTGGCGAATGGAGTTTTTTGATATGGCACTTGAGAATACACATTATGGAGCGGCTGAAATTGCCCGTATGCTTGAAGGAACAAAAAAACTGTTTTTTGCAGGCATTGGCGGCGTTAGCATGTGCTCCCTTGCAAGAATATCTCATCTCAGAGGTTATGAGGTAAGCGGATATGACCGTTCAAGCTCTGCTATAACCGCTGCTCTTGAAAAAATGGGCATTGACGTTTATTATGAAAACGATGCTTCTCATATTGACGGGTGCGGAATGCTTATATACACTGTTGCTATCCCTGCAGACACCCCCGAATATGCCGAAGCTCTTCGCAGAGGAATTCCCTGCGTTTCCAGAGCAGACTATCTTGGATATGTTATGTCCGGATATAATTGCCGAATCGGACTTTCAGGTATGCACGGCAAAACAACTACAACATCAATGACAGCAAAAATATTCTCTGATGCAGGCCTTGATCCAACAGCAAGCTGCGGCGGTATTATGAAGGATGTTGGAAGCGAATACAGAATCGGAGGAGAAAATTATTTCGTTTTTGAAGCCTGCGAATATATGGACTCTTTCCTTGATTTCTATCCCACAGTTGCAGTTGTGCTTAACATCGAAATGGACCATGTTGACTATTTTCATTCAATGGAGCAGATCAGAAATTCATATGCGGCATTTATGGCAAAAACAGGAGAAGATGGAATTGCTCTTGTAAACATGTGCGATGACGATGTTATGAAATCTGCTGAAGGATATAAGGGCAGACTGGTTACATTCGGAGTAGAAGCAAAAGATGCAGACTACTGCGCCGCTAACCTTGTTTACGAGCGTGGATGCGCTGAATACGATTTTGTTGTAGGCGGAGAAAAACTTATTCGCATCAAGCTCAATGTTCCCGGCGCACATTGCGTTTGCGATTCACTAGCTGCAGCAGCGGCAGCTCATCTGCAGGGCGTTTCCCCCGAGGCTATCAGAGATTCTCTTGCAACCTTTGAGGGAGCAGGAAGAAGAATGGATCCTATGGGAGATGCAAAATGCGGCGGGGCAATCTACAGCGACTATGCCCATCATCCCACAGAAATCGCAACAACTCTTGATGCAGCATCACAGATGAATTTCAAGCATGTATATTGCGTTTTCCAGCCTCACACATATTCAAGAACAGCAGAACTCTTTGACAACTTTGCAGATTCTCTTGCTCATAAGGGAATTGACGAAATAATCCTTGCTCCCATTTATTCCGCAAGAGAAACCAACACATATAATGTTGCCAGCGAAGACCTTTGCAATGCTATCAATGAGCGTGGAGTGAAGTGCCGCTTTATCGGCCAGTTTGATGATATAGCCGACTATCTCAATAAGGTTGGATGCGACGGAGATATGCTTCTCATTATGGGCGCAGGCGACATCACTAAGGTTATAAATCATTTAAAATAAGTTAAATACGAAGCTCCATTGACGGAGCATAAAAACACAAGGAGGATAAGAAAATTGATCAAAGATATTATCACACCTAATAAATCACTTTTCGCAGCAGGCGTTCACACAGAGCTGAGATCTCAGATAAATAAAAGCCGTGGCGTTACAATAATCTCAGGTAATCTTACAGGAAACACCTCCAGTGAGGTTGCAGGTGTTTCTGCAAGAGTTTATAAAAACGGAGTTTACGGCTTCTCTTCTATGGCTGAATGCACAGAGGATGCCGCAAGAGCAGTTCTTAAGGCTGCTACAGACAATGCTGTTTTTATGGACAGCAGAGTTAACAAGGGAACAGAAATGTTTCCTGCAATAAACAGCGGATATGTTAACCGCTACACCAGCACAGAAACTCCCGAGCAGAAGAGATATATCGAATTTGCAAAAGAGATTGATAATTATATCGCAGCTAAATACCCTGATCTTAAGGGCAGAAGAGTTGCTGTTCGTGCCGACTCTATGGAAAAGATACTTTGCACATCCGACGGACTTGACGGCTTTACCTCCATTCCCCGCTCCTATGTTTACGTTATTATGACAGGTGAAACAAACGACGGAACTCCCATCGAACTGTTCAAGCCCTTTGGCGGATTCGGAACATTTGATAATGTTTTCACAACACCTGATCAGCTTTACGGAGAAATTGATGAAATGTATCAGAAGATCCGTGCAAAGCAGGAAGGCGTTTATCCCGAAGCAGGTGTTAAAACATGTATTCTCAGCGGCGACCTTGCAGGTATGCTTGCTCACGAGGCTGTTGGACACACAGTTGAAGCTGACCTTGTGCTTGGCGGAAGCGTTGCTGCGCATAACCTTGGTCGTGAGGTTGCAAGCCCCATCGTTTCAATGGTAGACTTCGCTCACACATTCAATGGCGAAACTGTTCCCCTCCCTGTTTATATTGACGACGAGGGCGTTGAAGCAATTGATGCTCCTCTTATTACAAACGGTATTCTCACAGGATACATGAACAACCGTGAAACAGCTGAACGCTTTGGTATGAAGCCCACAGGAAATGCCAGAGCATATTCCTTCTCTGATGAACCACTTATCAGAATGAGAAATACAGCTATTCTTCCCGGCACATCCAAGCTTGAAGATATGATCGCTTCTATCGACGACGGCTACTATTTCGTTGACACAAATAACGGACAGGCTGACACAACAGGCGAATTTATGTTTGGTATTTGCATGGGATATGAAATCAAAAACGGTAAGCTTGGAAGAGCATTGCTTGACACAACAATTTCAGGCATTGCTTTTGAAATGCTCAAAACTGTTGATATGCTTTCCGACACAATGACATGGGCTTCCTCCGGATTCTGCGGAAAGAAACAGCCTATGCCCGTAGGCCTTGGCGGACCTGCAGTTAAATGCAAGGTTACTATCGGCGGAAGATAATCGGGAAAGGAGAATTCAAAATGAACACAGAAAAGCTTTATAATATAACTGAAGGCGTTCTCAGCCAGCTTAATGCAGGCGGCGCTGAAATTGCTTATTGCACAGCAAGAATGAGCGAAACTCTTGAATTCAACGTTGATGGCGGCGAATTCAGCCTTCTGCGTACTCTCTTTGACAACGGACTTTCAATGACTGCTATAAAGGGCGGCAAGAAGGGCTCTGTTGGCTCAAACAGCTTTGAAGAAGACGCTGTTAAGGCAACTGTTGAAAGCTGCCTTGCAGCAGCAGATTCCTCTGAAGCAGATGAGCATTGGGGAATCGCTGAAAATCAAGGAGAAAAGCTCTTTGAGGGCGGCGCTATCAATCCCGATATGAACGGCCTCTTCGATCGCACAAAGGAGCTTCTTGAAACAATCGGAGAAAGATATCCTCTTATCGTTATTGAGCAGATGATCGTATCTCACACAAAGGCTCAGTCTGTTTACAGAAACTCCAACGGCTCTGTTTTCAATTCCAAGGGCGGACACTATTCTGTTTCCCTTATGTTCTCAGGCCACGAGGGCGAGGTTTCTTCCTCCTTCTTCTCAAGCGGCGTTATTACAGATAATCTTGACAAGCCCTTTATTGAGCTTGGCTCCATCGCGCAGGATCTTGCAGACACAGAAAAGCAGATCAAAACAATTGCCTGCGAGGGCAAATACACCGGTACAATGCTTCTCTCACCCGGATGCCTTTGCGAATTTATTGATTCAATCGCAGAAAACTTTGCATCTGACACAACTCTTCTTGACGGAACATCTATCTGGAAGGATAAGCTGGGAGAGCAGGTTGCCGATCCCAGAATCACAATTTCTTTCTGCCCCAAATCTCCTCTCGTTTGCCTCGGCGAAAACTACACCGGCGAAGGATTTATCTCTGAAGACTTTGATTTCATTCGTGACGGCAAGCTTGAAAGCTTCTTCGCAAGTTACTACATTTCAAGAAAAACAGGCCTTCCCCGCGCTAAGAATAACTCAGGTAATATGATCATCAAAGCAGGTGAAAAGTCTGTTAAAGATATAATCAAAGGAATTGATAAGGGTATTCTCGTTGGCAGATTCTCAGGAGGCGCTCCCGGAATCAACGGCGATTTCTCCGGTGTTGCCAAGAACAGCTTCCTTATTGAAAATGGAGAGATCAAAGGCGCTGCAAGCGAAACTATGATCAGCGGAAATCTTGCAACAATGCTCAACAACCTTGTTGACATTTCAAGCGAAACTGTTGCTGACGGTATTTCTGTTCTTCCCTATGCCGCTTTTGACGGTATCACAATCTCAGGTAAATAATCATGCCTCTCCACATTCTTTTTGATCTTGACGGAACCTTGACAGATCCCTTTGAGGGAATAACAAATTCTGTTGTTCACGCTCTCAGAAGATATAATATAGAGGTTTCCGATAAAAAAGACCTGCGATGCTTTATTGGTCCTCCTCTTGTTGAATCCTTTATGAAATATTTCGGATTCAGCGAGGATGATGCTAAAAATGCAGTTTCTGTTTATCGTGAGCATTTTGGAGTTAAAGGCCTTTTTGAAAATGAGCTTTATGATGGCATCCCTCAGATGCTCCAAACCCTGAAGGATGAGGGCAAAACCATTATAATGGCAACCTCAAAGCCTGAAATCTATGCCAGACGAATAGCTGAACATTTTGATATTGCAAAATATTTTGACTATATGGCAGGCAGTGAGCTTAATGGCAAGCGAATTGCAAAAACCGAAGTTATTGAATATGCGCTCCGCTCTCTTGGCATCACAGACCGAGAAAATTGCATTATGATCGGCGACAGATTACACGACATCAACGGAGCTAAACAATCAAATATGCTCTCTGCCGGCGTTCTCTGGGGATATGGCTCGAGAGAAGAGCTGGAAAATGCAGGAGCTGATTATATTTGCGACACCGTTGAAGACCTTGTTGAAATCTTAAAATAAACTTAAAAGGGACAACCTTTATCGGTTGTCCCTTTTCATTATTTATTCTAAGCTTTTATTTTTTCTGCGTTTATTATACCCATTCTCACAAATGCTTCGTACACCGCACTGTGCACGGCCGCATCATAGTTGCTTTTCAAATGCTCTCTGAGCAGCTCAACATCCCCCTCGCTCTCTGCCTTTTCAATTCTCTGAAGAACTATGCGGTTGATAAGCTTTTCGCTCACTTGCTTTACCACTCCTTTCTACATTATCATCATACTATATATTTGTGAATTATGTGTGAAATCAAACCAAAATAATTTTGAATTTGGTTATTTTACACAATTACACTAAATTCGACTGAATTAAAAACAGATTTTATGCATATACTGAAACTAAGCGGCAAACTGCAGCCGCAGGGCAAAGATAAGCCTTTTGACCACGCCGGGAAAGGCTCTTTGCCCACGATTTTTTGCTGAATTTGTCAATAGAAAATTCTAAATAAAGTAAAATTCTACATTTTGCTATTTCCCATTTTTTAACAACAGTTTTCACAAAAAAGTTTTCCACAATATACCTGATTGGTAGGTTTTTAAAAAAAGCCTTATTTATAAGGCTTTTTTAGTTTTCAACAGAGTTTTCCACAAGGTGTGGAAAACTCTCAAGCTTGTCAAGAGCATTTGGCATATTTCTTGAAGTTTGTTAAAATTAAACAAATACAAATGTTCTGTAAAATAATGAAGATACAGTAAAGCCCTTTTATGAAACAAAAAGCTGCAAATGATAATTTATATTACAAAAAAACTCTCTCATTATCATCAAAAACATCTGCAGGCAAGCTGCCCCTAATAAATACATTTAAACAAAAAAGGAGGCCATTGCCTCCTTTTTTAAAATATGTAATTAGTCCTTCTTAAGAAGTTCACGGATCTCCTTGAGAACTGCAAGCTCGTCTTCAACAGGCTCTGCGGGTGCGGGAGCTGCTTCTTCAACAACTTCTTCTTCCTTCTTCTTTGTGAGAGCTTCAAGCTTCTTCTGAGCATTCATAATAACACGAAGCACAATGAAGATGGAGAAAGCGATGATAAGGAAATCAATAACTGTCTGAATAAAATTACCGTACATAAGAGCGGATTCAGGCTTGATTTCAACTCCTGCGCTATCAAACTGAGCTGCGCTGATAACCCATTTCAGATCTGTAAGCATAACCTTGCCTGTAGCAAAGCTGATAATAGGAGAAATAATATCGCTTACAAGAGATGATACGATCTTGCTGAAAGCTCCACCTACAACAACACCGACTGCCATGTCAATAATGTTGCCCTTCATAGCAAAGGCTTTAAAATCACTGAAAAACTTTTTCATTTTGAGTTTTTTCCTTTCAATATATGTTATATTGTCTGTATTCTAGCACAATTTACATTTTTAGTCAACAACAACACGTCAGATACGCTCATTAAGCTTATCATAAAGGTCATCCTTTGCAAAATTTCTTGCTTTGAGGAGAAAAATTGCCATAGCAACACCTATGGTGATGTTGAGAATCCATATTTCAGGATAGAACACAGCAACTATACCATGTGCACCTGAAACAACAGCCATTGCTGTCATAAGCGCAAATGCTGTTTTATATCCCTTCATAATAGCAGCGCAAAGCTCTTTTCCCTTTCCGCCTCTTGTTTCGGGACGGGACTTTTCATACAGCACGCAATGACTTTCTGTCATATCTCCGAGACATTTTGCAAAGAGCCAGATCGTTACTATAAGACAAGCCGCGCTGACTGCTTCAGCAACAATAATTCTCGGATACATTTCCACAGATTTCCCGATTCCATAAAGGAATGAAGAGGGAGTATATTTCATTTCGACATACTGATACTGCCAGATAACTTCAAGCGCAGAGGGAATAAGCCCCAAGAAGCCTGAAATCATTGTCGGCAGAGCCATTTTGGATACCTTTCTCAGCATTATTGCCGCTACAGCAAAAAACATACCGGCAACGCCTGCAGGAAGCCAATTGACATAGTCAATATAAATACTGAAACAGAAAACAGCCGCAAGAATTGTGAATATGCTGACTACAACAGTTTTCTTTTCAGCAAAATAGTTTTCGTTAGGTGCAACATTTTCATTGTAGCTTTTTTCAAGAGTTGCCACAAGCTGATCGTCCATTGCAATTCCCTTGATATATTTCATAAAGCGAATTGCCCAGGGCAAAGAAACTGCAACAACTATAACGCCGCAAAGGAAATACATATGCGGAATAAAATATGTCCACGCAATTCTATTTCCACCATTTATAACAGAAGAGTCGCCATATGAAAACAGAGTGGGAACCTGAGGAAGAAAATAGCACACAGCACGAACTATAAATGCCGCAACCGTATATGCAAGAACAGAATCGGATGAGCAAACTCTTTTCATCACGCTCACTCTGTTTCCGTTTTCATCCTTTTCAACAGCGCTTTTGTAAATTCCATAGCACGCCTTGCTTTCAAGGCGAAGTCCGTAATAATGAAAACCGCCAAACATTTTTATAACAGCGGGAATAAAGAACAGAGCTTCAAGAATCGCAAAAACAAAGGAAAGCAAAATAATGAATGTTCCGTCTATAACAGGCAACAGCAAACAGCTTGCTGTTTTTGCAGCGCTGACAACTGAAAGCAGCACGAAATTCTTTTTCGCCTCTGCAAAATGATCTTCCATATCTGCCAAACGATCAAGTCCGCAGACGATGAAAAGATATCCGATGAAATCGGGGATTATATCAATGATGTTCACTGTGGGATTGATAAGGAAAAACATTCCCACAGCAATCAGCATCATTCCAAGACTTTTAGTTTCAGTTTTCTTCATTGTTTGTGTTTGCTCCGCAACATTTTTTATATTTTTTGCCGCTTCCGCAAGGGCAGGGATCATTTCTTCCAACCTTTTCAGATGCTTTTTTTACAACAGGCTTCTTCTTAAGTGTTCCATCGCCTGCACCTGCAAATCCTGCTGCTACAGGCTTTGCAACCTCAACTCTCTTTATCTGCTCTCGGGGCATAACAGAAAGAAGCATTCTGACCGTGTCATCACGAATCATCATAACCATTTCATCAAAGAGATCTGCACCAACGATTCTGTATTCGCTGATGGGATTACGCTGAGCATATGCCTGAAGTCCGATTGTTTCCATAAGAGAATCCATTGCTTCAAGATGGTCCATCCACTTCTGGTCAACATTGCGAAGCAGAACAACTCTTTCAACCTCACGGAATGTTTCCTCACCGAAAACATTCTGCTCCTTATCCTCATAGATCTTCATTGCTCTTTCAAGCAATGTTTCTCTGATCTGGCTTCTTGCCTTTGCTGCGTCAGTGCCAAGCTCTGTAAAATCATCTTCCTTGCAAAGGAGACCCATATACTTAGCCTTGAGAGAAGAAACATCCCAAAGGTTCATATCATCTTCATGCAGGAACTGATCAACACTATCGCCGATTGTGCCCTCGATCATAGAAATCATCTTATTTTTAAGTGAGCCGCCTTCAAGAACCTCCTGACGCTGCTTATAAATGATCGTTCTCTGCTGATTCATAACGTCATCATATGCAAGAACGTTCTTTCTGCGCTGGAAGTTGTTATCCTCAACCTTACGCTGAGCGCTTTCAATAGCATCGGAAAGCATCTTTACATCTATAGGATCGTCCTCACCGAGAGCACCACCCATACGGTTCACCATATTGTACATACGGTCACCGCCGAACAAACGCATAAGGTCATCCTGAAGGGAGATATAGAATCTGGACTGTCCGGGGTCACCCTGACGTCCGCTTCGACCTCTCAGCTGGTTATCAATACGGCGAGCATCGTGACGCTCTGTGCCAATAACAAAGAGACCACCTGCTTCACAAACCTTTTCTGCCTCAGGGCGAATCTCGCTCTGATACTTGTTGTAAAGCTCCTTGAAATATGCTCTTGCGGCAAAAACTTCATCAGAAACAGACTGAGAAGATCCTGTTGCCAGCATGATCATTTCTTCTTCATAGCCCTCACGGCGCATCTGGCTCTTTGCAAGGAACTCTGCGTTACCGCCAAGCAGAATGTCAGTTCCTCGACCTGCCATATTTGTTGAAATAGTTACCGCACCAAGCTTACCTGCCTGAGCAACTATCTCGGCTTCTTTTTCGTGATACTTTGCATTGAGCACGTTATGGGGAATACCCTCAAGCTTAAGTTTCTTAGAAAGAAGCTCAGACTTTTCAACAGAAACTGTACCAACAAGAACAGGCTGCCCCTTTGCGTGACACTCCTTGATCTGCTTGATAATAGCTCTGTCCTTACCCGCAACAGTTTTATATACAACGTCGCTGCGGTCAACTCTGATCATAGGCTTATTTGTGGGAACCTCAACAACGTCAAGGTTGTAAATTTCACGGAACTCTGTTTCCTCAGACAACGCTGTACCTGTCATACCGGAAAGCTTGCTATACATTCTGAAATAGTTCTGGAATGTGATAGTTGCGATAGTTCTGTTTTCTCTCTTGATCTCAACGCCTTCTTTAGCCTCAATTGCCTGATGAAGTCCATCGGAATATCTTCTGCCGGGCATGATACGTCCTGTGAAGCTATCAACTATCATAACCTCGTTATCCTTGATAACGTAGTCTGTGTCACGCTTCATAATACCATGTGCACGAATAGCCTGATAAACATGGTGAGAAATATTTGCGTTTTCAGGATCGGCAAGGTTTTCAATTCCAAAGAATTCCTCCGCCTTTTTAACGCCGTTTGTTGTGAGAGTACAGCTTCTTGCCTTTTCATCCACGATATAATCTTCTTTGATATGCTCGTGGTCTTCCTTGGAATCAAGCTCCTTGATAACAAAGCAGCTCATTCTCTTGGCAAGCTGTTCTGCTCTGGCATAAAGCTCATCGCTCTTATTGCCGTGGCCGGAAATGATAAGAGGGGTTCTTGCTTCGTCAATAAGAATGGAGTCCACTTCATCGACGATAGCAAAATTATGTCCTCTCTGCGCCTGATTTTCCTTATATGTCACCATATTGTCACGCAGATAGTCAAATCCGAATTCATTATTTGTACCATAGGTGATATCGCAGTTATAAGCCTTCTGCTTTTCAGCCTTTGTCTGATCATGGATAACAAGACCTGTTGTGAGTCCAAGAAATTCGTGAACTCGTCCCATTTCCTCCTGACCCATTTTTGCAAGGTATTCGTTTACTGTTACAACGTGAACACCCTTGCCCTCAAGAGCATTAAGATATGAAGGAAGAACTGCCACAAGGGTTTTACCTTCACCTGTTTTCATTTCTGCAATTCTGCCCTGATGAAGCAGAATACCACACATCAGCTGAACTCTGAAGGGACGCTTTCCAAGCACACGATCTGCAGCTTCACGCACAACAGCATATGCATCGGGAAGAATATCGTCAAGAGATTTGCCTGCCTTCAGCTCGCCTCTGAAAAAGTCTGTCATAGCTCTGAGATCAGCATCACTCATGGCCTTGTATTTATCGCCAAGTGATTCGATCTTATCCACTACAGGAATTATCTTTTTGATCTGTTTGTCACTATAAGTTCCAAAAATCTTAGTTATTAAGCTCATTATATTCCTCTCTTTTCTCCACCGGGAAGAAAATACTTTTTTACTTATATATTATATATCACAATATTATACATTAAGTTTCATGCAAATAATATACCATTTTGTAAATTTTATTAATCTCCTTTACTTTTTTTGGCACAAATGATATACTTATTTATATGGGAAAGATAAATATAGTATTATGGGAACCGGAAATCCCGCAAAACACCGGTAATATAGCACGCACATGCGCAGTTACAGGCGCAAGCCTTCATCTTATTGAGCCTCTCGGGTTCAAAATTGACGATGCAAAGCTTAAACGTGCGGGTCTTGACTACTGGCATAGTCTAGACATAACATTTTATAAAAACGCTGACGACTTTTTTGAGAAAAATCCAAATGCCGCATTCTATTGTTTTTCCACAAAAGCGCCCAGAGCATACAGCGAGGTTGAATATCCCCTGCCTGTATATCTCTTTTTCGGCAAGGAAACAAAGGGACTTCCTGAGGATTTTCTTCGTGAAAACTATGAAAAATGCGTAAGATTGCCTATGCTTGATAATCAGCGCAGTCTCAATTTATCAAACACAGTTGCAGTTGCGGTTTACGAGGTGCTCCGCCAGCATAACTTCCCCGATCTTTCATCCTGTGGACATCTGAGATCAGAGAATAGCGAAATTTAAAACTGAAAATATAAGAAAGGATCATATTTATGAAAATACTTTTTCAGGGAGACAGCATAACAGACGGAGGCCGTGACCGTAACGATCCTCATAATATCGGCTGGGGCTTCACTCTTTATGCAACAAGATATATCACCGCTCGCCATCCCGAAATGGATTTTGAGTTCCTCAATTTCGGTATTGCAGGAAATCAAAGCTCTGACCTTGTTGGCAGATGGACAACCGATTGCATTGAGCATCAGCCCGATGTTGTTTCTGTTATGATCGGCGTTAACGACACATGGCATCGCGCACATAACCGCCAGTGGCTTTCCGATGATCAGTTTGAAGAAAACTATCGCAACATTCTGGAAAGAGTTAAAAAAGAAACAAACGCCAAGATCATTATAATGGAGCAGTTCCTTCTTCCTACAGAAGATAAGGAGTATTTCCGTGAGGATATGAATCCTAAGATAATGATCACAAGAAAGCTTGCAAGAGAATATGCTGACGTATATATTCCTCTTGACGGATATTTTGCAGCAGCTTGCGTTGAAAAGGATTCACTTTTCTGGTCTGAAGATGGAGTGCATCCCAATAATAACGGCGCCGCTCTTATGGGTCGCCATTTTGCAGATGCTCTTGATAAAATTATTGAGAATATGTAAATTGAAAAGCACCCGATTGGGTGTTTTTCTTTTTATAAATAATTGTCACACCCAAGTTGCACGTTGCAAAAGCGAAGCTTTTGGGGTACCTCGCAAACTTACCACGAAAGAAGATTTCTATATGCGAGGTACGCCCTTTCTCGTCCCCATTAAATGAAGTCCCGCAAAAAAGAAAAGCCACACTAATGTGTGGCTTTTCTTTTTGGTGGGCACATATGCGAAAATGCATTTTCGCCTTCTCGTGGATTAGTGCTGTGATTTCTCGTGGTTAGCTTGGCGCTACGGGCTAAAAACTCCTCTCAGGAGTTTTTGTCACCGCTACGCGATGTGACCGCCCTTTCTCGTCCCCATTAAATGAAGTCCCGCAAAAAAGAAAAGCCACACTAATGTGTGGCTTTTCTTTTTGGTGGGCCTTCGGGGACTCGAACCCAGGACCGACCGGTTATGAGCCGGTAGCTCTAACCAACTGAGCTAAAGGCCCTTAGCTTGTTGCCAAGGCAAATGATATATTATCATATAGATTTTTATTTGTCAAGTGCTTTTGCAAGTCTTTTTTGCAATATGATTTGTTTTATTCTACATTCTCTGCGTTTTTATAATATATTTCCCCACCTTCTGCCAACTTGACATTAATCTTGCCTTATGTTATAATGACCTTTAGTTTATTATTAACACACTTTCCAGGAGGCTGTATGGACAACAATCTGAATAACAGACCGCGCCGCCCTATCCAAAATGGACAGCAGCGAGCCAATAATCTCAATACTAATATGCGTCAGCCTTCAGAAAGAAGAACAGCGCAACAAATCAAGGCAATGCCCCAAAAAAAACAGACATCTGCTCCTTCAGGCGAAATAAAAAAAACAAGCAGACTTGTTAAGGTTTTCTCCATTATTGCCGCAATTGCGGTTGTTATCGTTATCGTTCAGAGTTTTACAAGGAAAGATAACGGCAATATAATGGACCTTTTTGAAACCAATGCCCCTGAATACGATACAAGCGCAGTTGTCGGCATCCAAAATGGTGAAGCTGGCTCTCTTATGACTTATCCTGCGCGAACAGATAACACTAAGCATCTGGACATTGACAGCAGCCATGGTATTCTTATCAACCTCAGAAATAACACAGTTATTGCTGAGAAGAACGGCAGCGAAAAAATGTATCCCGCATCTATGACAAAAATTATGACACTTATTGTGGCATATGAAAATGTTGACGATCTGGATGATACATTCACATTTGACTTTGATATAGTAAACGACGCATATCTTGCAGGCGCATCTGTTGCAGGCTTTACCACAGGCGAAACTGTTCCAATAAGAGACCTTCTCTACGGAACTATCCTTCCCTCAGGTGCTGATGCAACTACAGCCCTTGCGCAGTATGTTGCGGGCGACGAAGAAACCTTTGCAGCTATGATAAACAAAAAGGCTAAAGAAATCGGAATGAAAAATTCCCATTTCGTTACCGCCAGTGGTCTTCATGACGACGACCATTATTCAACCTGCGAGGATATGGCGCTTGCTCTTAAATATGCAATTGCAACCCCCTATCTCAGAGAAATTCTGGGAACATATGTATACACCACAACAAAAACCCCCGAGCATCCTGATGGTATAATGCTTTTCAGCACTATGTACACCAAAATGAAGGGCGACGAAGCAGGCGATGTTTATATTCAGGGTGGCAAAACAGGTTATACTCCCGAAGCGCATAACTGCCTTGCATCTTTTGCCGCATTCTGCTCTAGCGATGATGCAGATATAACAACTCCTCAATATATCCTTGTTACAGGCGGAGGAATAGGCGAATATGCCGCTATTTATGACGCAATTGATACCTATAAAAAATATACGTAAGAGAAAAATCCGTTCATTTCTGAACGGATTTTTCATTTTTTGTTAAAAATTACTTGCAAAATTCAATATATAGTGTATAATAAATAAAGATTGGTCTATATATGCCATATATGATGAAAGGTACGGTTTAAAGCTTATGAAATGTCCTTCCTGCGCATCTGATGATATTAAGGTTGTTGACTCCAGACCTGTAGAGGAAAATAATTCCATCCGTCGCCGCAGAGAATGCCTTGCGTGCCAGACAAGATTTACAACATATGAGGTTATTGACGCTTTCCAACCTGTTGTTGTAAAGAAAGACGGTTCAAAAGAGCTATTTGATAAAAACAAAATGCTTACAGGACTTCTTAAGGCTTGCGAAAAGCGCCCTGTTAACGCCGAATCTGTTGCAGGAGAAATTGAAGCTGAAATCCAGAACTCACTTCGCCGTGAGATCACATCATCCGAACTTGGCGAAATCGTTATGGAAAAACTCCGTGCTCTTGATGCAGTTGCATATGTTAGATTTGCATCTGTACATAGAGAATTCAAGGACGTTGAAACCTTTATGAAGGAGCTTCAGACCCTTAAAAACGACTGAATATGATTTAATATTACAGCAGTTTTCCCCTTGACAGCGGAAAACTGCTGTGATATACTCTCATAGTAAATTTCATATTGGGATATGGTGTAACGGTAACACACGAGACTTTGACCCTCGCTTTGTAGGTACGAGCCCTGCTATCCCAGCCAATAGAAAACCCACCCGATTGGGTGGTTTTTCTATTGGAGGGATATTGCACAGGGCTCGAAAGGGCGGTCGCATGCCGTAGGCGCGACTAAAACAGCCTGAATGGCTGTTTTTAGCCCGTAGCGCTAAGCTGACCACGAGAGCGCACAGCACTAACCCACGAGAATGCGAAAATGCATTTTCGCTCCTAAATAAAAACCACCCAATCGGGTGGTTTTTCTATTGGAGGGATATTGCACAGGGCTCGAAAGGCGTGCCTCGCATGGAAAATTCAAACCTTAAATTTAATTTGCGAGGCACTCCAAAAGCTTCGCTTTTGCAAAGTGCAGCTTAGCCGACAAAAACTCCTGAGAGGAGTTTTTTGCCCGTTGCGCTAGACTAACCACGAGACTTAGATTCACTAACCCACGAGAAGAGCCGAAATGCATTTTCGCTTATATATAAAAGCACCCATAAGGGTGCTTTTTAACTTTATCAACTTAATAATCGTGATATAACGTGACGACAAAGCGCCGTCCCCTACCATTATCACATTTCAACACTCAAAACCGACATAAGGTCGTCAAAGCAATGATCTGCATTCTCGTCATATCCTTTATGCACAAGAACAGTCTTCATGCCTGCTGCTTTGCCACCTTTCACATCTGCATAAGGATTATCTCCCACCATTATATACTCCCCACAGGGATACAAATTCTTAGCTATTTCAAAAATTTCGCAGCGTGGCTTATCATAGCCCACCACCGCCGAAATTATCAGATCATCAAAATACTTAGTAAGGTCAAGGGCATCCAAAACCTCAATAAGATCAGGATAATTGTTTGACAAAAGAACATTTTTATATCCTTTTTTATTAGAAGCTTCAAGAACAGCGATCGTGTCAGGATAAAGATTATAGTTCTTTGGCTCTTTTATAATATTTCTAACTTTATCGGCTGCCACCTCGGCAAGATCAGGCACTATTCCAAGGGAGAGATAAGAATTATAAAAATGCGCATTCATAAAATCCCACCATTTTTCACCCGTCATGGTGCTGTAATCCTCATACGGTGTCTGCCATGTGAATCCACGCATCATACAACTGCGAATATCATTAAAAGCAACATTATGATTTGTTACAGTTTCATTCAGCGCACGAAAAACACTACTGCTCCAGAGATGTTCTGAATAAACCAATGTGCCGTCAAAATCCCAACAGATTATTTTCATCTTTGCGCTCCAATTTGTTTTATAGGTATATTATATCAAAAAGAAGCGAATTATTCAATAATCTATCATGCATACAAATTCATTATATATTGGGATAATATAATTTTATAATGCGACAGTCCTTTTGAATCCCGTCAAAATTCAGCTACAAAAATAAAAAGCACACCATTTGGTGTGCTTTTTATTTTGGCAGCCGAATAGGGATTCGAACCCCAACATACAGAGTCAGAGTCTGCTGTGCTACCGTTACACAATTCGGCTATCTGCTC
This sequence comes from Candidatus Avispirillum sp., assembly GCA_045631345.1. Classification (GTDB taxonomy): domain Bacteria; phylum Bacillota; class Clostridia; order Oscillospirales; family CAG-272; genus Avispirillum. The sequence goes on along the minus strand of JAZQUP010000019.1, from coordinate 3,568 downwards.
AACGCTCAGCCATTATATCAAAAAGATTCCCCTCTGTCAAGTCCTTTTTGAAAAAATATTTTTATTTTTTTGCGCGCTTCTTTACGTTTACTTTTTTGCTTTTTTGTGGTAAAATATTTTAGTTGATTTTATTTTATGGAGGCATTCTATGCGTCTTGATAAATATATTGCAGATACAGGCATCGCAAGCCGTAAAGAATGCGCCAAGGCTGCCAAAGCAGGTCTTGTTATTCTCAACGGCACCCCTGTTAAAGACGTTTCCGTTCACATTGACGAAAACACTGCTCAGGTTACTTACTGCGGCAAAAAAATCACATGGCAGAAATACATCTATCTGATGCTGAACAAGCCCTCCGGCTATATCAGCTCATCTGATGGAGACCCCCGATCTATTATGCGTCTTCTGCCTGAAAAATACTCTAAAATGGAAGCTTTCCCCTGCGGACGCCTTGACATAGATACAGTGGGTCTGCTTCTCGTTACAAATGACGGACCTCTTGCTCACGAGCTTCTCGCTCCCAGACACCATGTTGAAAAAACTTACTACTATAAATGTTCCCCCGCCATAACAGAAGCGCAACGTCAAAAGCTTGAAGAAGGTGTTGACATCGGCGACCACTTCACAAAGCCCAGCCGTGTTTCATGCTGTGGTGATGAGGGCGAAATCACATTAACTGAGGGTAAGTTCCATCAGATAAAGCGTATGTTTGAATCTGTTGGCTCTAAGATCACATATCTGCGCCGAGTTTCATTTGGCCCCCTTGTTATTGACGAAAACCTCAGCGAAGGCCAGTGGCGTGAGCTTACCCCTGAGGAAATCAGATCCCTTCAGGACAAAACAAAAAGATAAATAACCAAATTGGAGAGAGATAAATGGATATTTTACAGAAATTATCAGAAGAAATGGGCATTGCCTTGCCAAAGCTTGAAAAAACTGTTGAGCTTCTTGATGAAGGAAACACAGTTCCTTTCATAGCTCGTTATCGCAAAGAGGTTACAGGCGGCCTTGATGATACAGTTCTTCGTGACCTTACAGACAGACTGAACTATCTTCGCAATCTTGAAGCAAGAAAAGAAGAAATCAAAAACCTTATTGATGGTCAGGGACTGCTCACTCCCGAGCTTATAGAAGCTATTGATGCAGCTCAGACAATAACTGAAGCTGATGATATTTATCGTCCCTTCCGTCCCAAGAGAAAAACAAGAGCAAGCGTTGCAAAAGAAAGAGGACTTGAGCCCTTGGCTGCTCTCATTTCTGAAATGCGTGAAAGCTACGACGACGCACTTGAAGTTCTGGCAGAAGCTTTTGTTGATGAAGAAAAGGGCGTTGAAAGCGCAAAGGCAGCTCTTGACGGCGCCTGCGACATCATTGCAGAAATCGTTTCCGACAATGCAGATTTCCGCCGTGACATTCGTGCACTTACTTTTGATAATGGAACAATATCCTCTGTTAAAAGCGGAGATGGTGAAAGCGTTTACGAGATCTACTACGATTTCTGCGAAAAGCTCAAAAGTGTTCCCCCTCACAGAATCCTTGCAATGAACCGCGGCGAAAAGGAAGAGATCCTCAAGGTTTCCGTTAATATCGACTCCGATATTATCCTCAACTATCTTTTTGCAAATATCATAACTAACTATCAGTCACCCGCATTCAGATATATGGCTCGTGCCATCTGCGATGGATATGACAGACTTATCGCACCCTCAATTGAGCGTGAAATTCGTTCCACTCTCTTTGACAATGCCAGCGAAAGCGCTATCAAGCTTTTCTCCGAAAACCTGAAGAATCTGCTTATGCAGTCTCCCCTCAAGGGCAAAACTGTTCTTGGATACGACCCCGGATATAGAACAGGTTGCAAGCTTGCGGTTGTTGACAAAACAGGTATGGTGCTTGACACAGCAGTTATTTATCCTACCAAGCCTCACGAAAGGATTCCCGAAAGCAAGCGCATCGTTTCAAATCTTATCAAGAAATACGGCATTGATGTTGTTGCAATCGGTAACGGAACAGCCTCTGCAGAAAGCGAAATGTTCATAGCTGAAACACTTGCTGAGCTTGATTGCGACACAAAATATATTATCGTAAGCGAAGCAGGCGCATCTGTTTATTCCGCTTCCAAGCAGGGCGCAGAAGAATTCCCTGATTTTGACGTTACACAGCGTTCAGCTGTTTCCATCGCCCGCAGGCTGCAGGATCCCCTTGCTGAGCTTGTTAAGATCGATCCTAAATCAATCGGCGTTGGTCAGTATCAGCACGATATGAAAGAAGCAAGACTTGACGAAGCTCTCAGCGGTGTTGTTGAAGACTGCGTTAACAGCGTTGGCGTTGACGTTAATACAGCATCTTATTCCCTGCTTTCTTACATCGCAGGCATCAATATGACTGCAGCGAAAAACATCGTTAAATACAGAGATGAAAACGGCGAGTTCACATCCCGTGCTCAGATAAAGAAGGTTCCCCGAATCGGTGATAAGGCATTCCAGCAGTGCGCAGGCTTCCTTCGTGTTATCGGAGGTCGAGAAATGCTTGACAACACAGGCGTTCACCCTGAATCCTACACAGCTGCAAAGGCTCTTCTTGATAAATTCGGCTACACAAAGGAAGAATTGAAGGCATCAAAGATAATCGGCCTTGCAGATAAGGTAAAAAAATACGGAACAGAGAAGCTTGCTGAAGAGCTTGGAATCGGCGTTCCTACTCTTTCTGACATCACAGGCGAGCTTGAAAAGCCCGGCCGTGACATCAGAGACAGCCTTGCTAAGCCTGTTCTTCGTGAAAAGGTTATTGAAATTGAAGATCTCCAGGTTGGAATGACAATGAGAGGAACAGTTCGTAATGTTATTGACTTCGGTGCATTCGTTGATATCGGAGTTCATCAGGACGGACTTGTGCATATTTCCGAAATATCTGACAAATTTATCAAACATCCGTCTGAAGTGCTCTCAGTTGGCGACATCGTTTCTGTTACAATCAAGAGTGTTGACGTTAAAAAGAAGCGAATCGGCCTGACAATGAAGGGACTTAAATAAGTGTTTTCTAATTTTATTAGAATACTCTTTTAACAAAAAACTGTTTTTTTAAATAAACCTTAGCATCTTATACAAATTGCACAAACGCTAACTTATAATTTTGGGAAAAAAACATCTTTTATTCTTGTGAAAAAATTGGTATAATTACGGTATAAAAATAGCGGTAGAGTAATGCTACCTTCAAGGAGGATATCACATGGCAAGCTTATCACTTAAGCATATTTATAAGAAGTATCCCGGTGGAGTTACAGCGGTTTCCGACTTCTGTCTTGAAATCAAGGACAAGGAATTCCTTATCCTCGTAGGTCCTTCCGGATGCGGTAAGACAACAACACTTCGTATGATCGCAGGTCTTGAGGAAATTTCCGAAGGCGAACTCTTCATCGGCGACAAGCTGGTTAACGACGTTGCTCCTAAGGACAGAGATATTGCGATGGTTTTCCAGAACTACGCTCTTTATCCTCATATGACAGTATTTGACAACATGGCATTCGGTCTTAAGCTCCGTAAGACACCCAAGGAAGAGATCAAGCGCCGC
>JAZQUP010000018.1:0-90533 GCA_045631345.1 Candidatus Avispirillum sp. | reverse complement strand
CTCCTGCAGCGCTCTCTTTACTTGCCTTATTCGGTTTCGTTTGCCTCAGCTCTCGCTGTCAGCTTTGTTATTATATCAGCACGCTTCTTCATTGTCAACTACTTTTTTCAACATTTTCTCGCTTCTATTTTTTTAACAATTCATACTATCTCTTTCTCTCCTTTTTGTGCAGGTTTACTATGGAATAATCAGAAACTATATGGAAACACTATTTTGGGAGGATTTTATTATGATTGCTTTACTTATCAGGACTATTATCATATATGTTTTTCTAACTGTTGCCATGAGAATAATGGGAAAAAGACAAATAGGAGAATTGGAGGTTTCTGAGTTAATTGTTACCTTTATGCTTTCCGAACTCGCAACCATTCCAATCTCCGACACGGAAGTTCCGCTTCTAAACGCTATTGCTCCTATTTTACTTTTGCTCTCGCTCGAAGGAATACTATCATTCATAACATTGAAAATACCCACATTCAAAAAAATGATTTACGGCAAGCCTAATATATTAATATATGAAGGAAAGCTCAATCAAAAAGAATTAAAGAACGAGCGTATAGAATTAAGCGAGCTTTTATGCGCTGTGCGGCAAAGCGGAGTTGCTTCCCTTGAAGATGTGAACTATGCCATACTTGAAGAAAACGGGAAAATATCAATTTTCCCAAAATCCGACACTGCTCCTGTTACTTTGCAACAACTAAACGGCAGCACAAACGACAACGGAGTGAGCCTTCCTCTCATAATGGATAGGCGTATCATCAAAGAAAACTTGCAGAAGAGAGGCTGGTCTCGCACGAAACTCACGAAAGAGCTTTTCGACAGAAAATTAAAGTTAAGCGATATATTTCTTCTGTCAATTGATGATTGCGGCAACATCTATATAATAAGAAAGGAAAAATGATGAGGACCTTCATTTTATCCATTATTGTTTTACTCACGGTTTCTGCACTTGCGATAACAAACGCCGTTATCTTCTGCAACAAATCTGCAGAGTTGATAACGGCGTTGGAATCCTTACCCGAAAAATACAACGAGCAGGAAATAGATCAAATCATTGATTTATGGTTGAAAAACGAGAGTTTTTTCAACCTGACAGTTAATCACAATGTTACTGACAAAATAGAAGAAGCGCTTTACCATCTGAAAGTCGCAGGCGACAATTCAACAGTTGATATTATACTTATTATGCTGGACGATATGAAAAGGTCTTCATTATTATCAATAGACAGGATAATGTGATTATCTGAACACACTTCCATCCTCAAGCAGAAGTTGTTTACGAACAACTGTGAAATAGCCCTTATTATCAAGGACCTTCATAGCAGCCTTCGCAACATAGGAAGGATTGAGGAAGTTTGTATTATCAGCGCAGGTAACAGCACGGATAACAATATTGCCACACTCAAGGCTCGCTTCAGCACTACGTACAAACTGGCTGATATCCACTTCTTTTTCTGTGCTCTTTGTTCTCTTAAGAACAACCATAGGACCTACCAGAAGCTCTGTTACCTTAGCAAGCTCTTCTTCGCCAAAGCTGCCAACAAGAACGATTTCGTTTTCTGCCCACTTGATCTTCTTGAAATCCACTGATGGAGTATAAACTTCATGGATAACAACATCACGGGGCATAGCAGCAGAGAGAGCCGCCTTTACATCAGCATCAGAAACATCCTCTGTAAGCTTGATCTGAGCAAGCTCATTTTCACCTGCAGAGCCAACAGACAAAGGAGATGCAAATACAAGCTTGGGAATAGGGTTGAAGCCCTCTGTATAATAAACAGGAAGCTTACTCTTTACGATGGAGCGCATAAATGTTCTCTGAACATCAAGATGAGAAACATATGTCATAGCGCCGCCCTTGGAATATCTGAAGCGAACTGTGCGAACAGCCTTTGCGCCGGGATTCTTTGCAGGGCCTGCACCACGGGCATCACGTTTATCATCATCGCCACTCACTTTGGGAGCAAATGGCTTAAGATTATGGCCAAGATATTCAGCCTCCTCTTCCTTATGGCCGGGGCACCAACGACAGAACTGCTTATCAACAAGCTTGTTTGCACCACATCCTGAGCACTTATCCTTGCAGGAAGGGGTTGTTGCAGCATTAGCTGCCTTATGACGCTCAGAAAGAAGGAATTCCTTTGTTACGCCGCAATCAATCATATCCCAAGGAAGAATCTCATCGTCTGCCATAGTTCTGTTTGCATAAAAGGCAGGATCTACGCCAACAGCAGAAAATACATCCATCCACTTTTCATAATCAAAATATTCTTCCCAAGCATCAAAGCGCATACCACGCTTTACTGCTTCAAGAATAGCAGGAGCAAGATTTCTGTTACCACGAGCAAACACTGCTTCAATTCTTGAAACCTTAGCATCGTGATAGTTATATCTGATCTTTCTGTCTGTGAGGCAAGAAAGAAGGTGCTTCTGCTTTGTTTCAAGCTCTTCTGCTGTGTTCTGTGCGTCCCACTGGAAAGGAGTGAAGGGTTTGGGGATAAAACATGCAACGCTTATAGTTACCTGAGGCTGACGCTTTTTATTTCTTTCGGGAGTTCTGTAATATTCTTCAATAACATTTTTAGCAAGAGCAGGAATACCCTCAACATCTTCAAGAGTTTCGTAGGGAAGACCGTTCATAAAATACAGCTTAACCTGACTTTTGCCTGCAGCATATGCAACACCTGCAGCACGAAGGATATCAGCCTCTGTGATATTTTTATTGATAACATCACGAAGGCGTTGGCTTCCTGCCTCGGGAGCAAATGTCAATGTGCTTGAACGAACTGTTGAAATCTTATCCATAAGCTCTCTCGTGAAGCTATCCGCACGGAGAGAAGGAAGGGAAAGATTGATTTTTGATTCATTTGTCCATTCAAGGAGTCTATCAGTTAAGGTATTAACCTTTGAGTAATCGGAAATAGACAAAGATGAAAGAGAAATTTCATCATATCCGGAATTATCTGCAATCATTTTAGCCTGCTCGCGAAGCGCCTCGGGGCTCTTTTCACGAACAGGACGAGAAATAAATCCTGCCTGACAGAAGCGGCATCCTCTGATACAGCCTCTGAACACCTCAAGAGTTATTCTGTCGTGAACAGTTTCAATAACCGGAAGAACAGGATTGAGGGGAACATATGCACGATCAAGATCTGCAATGATTCTCTTTTTTACCTTTGCGGGAACATCATCATACTTAGGTGTGATAGCGCTGAGAGTTCCATCTTCATTATAGGAAATATCATAAAGAGAAGGAACATAAAATCCCTCTATCTTAGATGCGGCACGAAGAAAATCTTTTTTATTATATGTTCCGTTCTTCTTCATTTCTATATAGAGAGCCGCAAGCTCGGGCAAAGCATCTTCGCCCTCTCCGATAGAAAAAATATCAACAAAGGGTGCCATAGGCTCGGGGTTATAAGCGCAGGGGCCGCCTGCAAGAATGATGGGCATTGAATCATCACGTTCATCTGCCATCATAGGAATGCCTGCAAGGTCGAGCATATTAAGCGCAGTTGTGTAGCAAAGCTCATACTGCAAGGTTACTGCAACAATATCAAAATCACGGACAGCATCGCCGGATTCGTGAGCATAGAGAGGAATATTTCTCGCTCTCATCTGCTCTTCCATATCAACCCAAGGTGCAAAAACTCTTTCACACCAAACATTTTCCATCTGATTAAGTGTTCCGCAAAGGATACGCATACCAAGATTGGACATACCGATCTCGTATGTGTCGGGGAAGCAGAAAGCAACCCTCAGATCCATTTTTTCCTTATCCTTATAAACACTTTCGGGCTCGCCGCCTGTATATCGTCCCGGCTTTGCCACATCACATATAAAGCTTTTTATATCTTCTCTCATTGTAATAAATAAGGGCGGAGAAATCTGACTCCGCCCTTCCTTTCGCTTTTGTTACTTTACGATTATCTTTGTGCTGAGCACTACGGGTATAAGCCACAACAGCTGATTTATTGCAGGAACGATACTATAAAATTCTCCAAACTTTCCTGTTATAACAGAAGCGCAAACAAGAAGCACGGAAATTATAGTTGCAATAACGCTAAGAACATATCCTGTTTTCTTTGCGCCAACAATGCGGTCGCAATAGGAAATTGTCTGAAGCAGCGCCTTTGTTGTTCCTCTTGAAACGATACCACCATCTGTTCTCTCGGAATATTTTGTTATCTCCTCTGTGCCCTTATACTTAATGACCTTGAGAGGATAGTTACTTCCTGTTACCTGACGGTTGATAAGCGCTTCGTCAATATTGGGATCAAATGTTTTAACGCAAACATACATTCCGCTATCAGCAAGCTGGCGAATGATATATTCAAAGTCAGCATCAACAACATAGCTGAGGATCATCTTGGAAACAAGACGGCCCTGATAGATCATATACATAATAGATGTATCGGGAGAGAACTGACTTTCATCATCGCTCACAAGAACGCTTTCGGGAATTGAAATTCCACGAGAAAGAAGAGCCTCTTCCTTTGCGAAAAGAACATTTCTTCCGTTTACAGTTGCTTCAATAAATCCGGAGCCTGTTTCAAGGATCTGAACATCCTCGCTGCGTCCCATCTCAATAGTTGCAACCTCAAAAACATCAGAAAGTGGTCCGCCTGTTGCAGCAAAAACGCTTGCAGCATAATAGAGAACCTTATCTATTCTGCAGTTATTATAAAGGCGAACATTACGAACCTTTACATTAACACTGGGGAACACGTTTACATCGTCAAAGGAGATAACCTCTGTGTCGGAATATTCTTCAACAGAGCCCTCGCCAACGATAGTGCAATCGTTATAGTATGCTTCCTTATTTGCTCTGTAGAAGGGATGGAATCCTATCATCACAGAGGAAGCGGGAAGTATTGTCATAAGAGTTACAAATGCAGTTTCAACTGCGCTTCCGATACGGTCGGTAAACAGAACATAAAGACCAACTGTAAGAGAAAGAACAACTGAAAGGATAACAAGCAATGTTATAAAGGGCTTATCAACTGTTCCTCTGTTATTTGTTCTCCAGAAATAGCCTTCAACAAAATCTGTTTTTGCTATTTTTACAATATCGCCTGAGTTTTCTTCGCTAAGATCTGAAACAGCCTGGTTTTCAAGCTTTGCATCCTTTGTGTTGAGGCGACGCATAACATACTTGGGGTTTCTTGAAGAAACAATGTTAAAGCTGAAGATCTCTCTACGGTTTGTATAGAACTCACTTGCCACAGCCATAAGAAGACATATTGCTGCAGGAAGATTGAACAATCTGGGCTCAACGCCTGCTACTATACGAAGGCTGATATGTATTGTGTTACAAATAGCGGCAACTGAAGAAACAAATGCCACCGTTGAAGGAAGAAACTTAAATGAAACAAGATTCTTTGCGCCATCTGTAAAGGAGGGAAACGCAACTGCAATGAGAAGGAACAGCATCTGAAGACCCATCATTACGTATATAACAGGATAATACTTAGGATCTACAACGCCTGAAACCTGATAGCCGAATACGGGCAGGTTTTCATAGAAGAAGATTGCAACTGTGAGTACAGCAGCCGCAATAAGACGGATAGCTGCCCACTTGTTCTTATTTGTATATTTAATGGCGATCTCTCTGTTCTGGCTCATATCTGTGTATTCACCCGGACCATAGTGCTCGGCTTTGTCAACCCACTCCTGCTGATCTGCAATGAAATCATCAGTTATCTGCGCAGCATCCTCCTCGCCAATGCTCTTGGCAAGCTCATCTTCCATTCCGAGAGCAACCATAAGGCTGATATCTGTGTTGCTGAACTCCTCAACAACCTCACCCTTTTCGCTCATAACCTCGGAAACAAGATTTTCAAAATCAACGATCTCATCGTATTCTACAGGTTCGCTTTCTGCAGGAGATTCATCATACTCCTCTGCGAATTCGCTTTCAAGAGGATCGTTATCAAAATCGTCGCTTGTTTCCGCAACCTCAAGAACGTTGATGCTATGGATAGTGGACAATGTCTGCTGGAAGGGCTGCTCCTCATATGAAGCATAGTCCTCTCCTGCATATTCAAAGCCATCCTCTGTATCGGGAAGAGATGCAAATTCAGCAAAATCATCCTCTGTAGCCTCTGCAACAGGTTCTTCTGCCTCAGCCATCTCAAGAGGAACCTCTTCAAAAAGAGGTTGATTTTCATATTCCTCAATTCTTGCAGTCTCATCAAGCTCTGCCCGAGAAAACTCCTCAACAGGAAGCTCAACTTCTGCCTGTGAAGCCATGATTTCTGCCTCAATACTTTCTGCGAATGCTTCGGATGAAATCTCGTTTTCTTCAAAGAAGCCCATATCAGGTGCTACGAGATCCTCCTCAACTGGCAGAACATTTTCTGCTTTTTCTTCTGCATTCTTGCCTGCACGAAGTCGGCCCAGCAAGTTTTTTGCAGTTATTTCGTTTTTATTCTTGTCAGCCATATATTCTCCGTTTCAGCCGCTTATGCGGCGTTCTGTTTACAAATGAATTTGGGGTTCTGACTCGCCTTTTTAAAAGACGTTATATCAGGAGTGCTGTATTCTTGCGGCGTGGCAAAGAATTACAGACGCTGCTGTTGACACATTAAGTGAATTAACCTTTCCATACATAGGAATGGAAATAAGAAAATCGCATTTTTCCTTAAGCATTCTGCTGACGCCTGCGCCCTCGCTGCCGAAAATTATAGCTGCAGGCACCTTGAAATCAGCTTCATAATAAGGAGTTGCTCCGGCTTCGGATGCAAACACCCAAAGTCCTCGCTTTTTAAGAACCTCAACTGTGTGAGAAAGATTAGAAACCTTTGCAATCGCCATATGCTCAATTGCTCCTGCGGAGGCTTTTGCCACAACACTTGTGAGACCTGCGCTACGGCGCTTGGGAATGATGATTCCGTGAGCTCCCGCACATTCTGCACATCTGATAAGAGCGCCAAGGTTTCTGGGGTCTTCAATGCAATCTGCTATAACCACAAGAGGTATTTCTCCTCTTTCTTCGGCTATTTTCAGAATGCCTTCAATATCTGTGTACTGCTTCTGGGCCGCAAAAGCAACAACGCCCTGATGATTTACACCATCGCAAAGGCTGTCAAGCTTTTCACCCGAAACCTCTATAACAGGAATTCCACGGCTTATAGCCTCAGTTACAATAACAACAATAGAGCCTTCTCTTGCCCCACTTTTAACAAAAAGCTTATCAACGCTGCGCTCGGAGCGAAGCAATTCACGAACAGCATTTCTGCCGGCTACTATGCTTGTTTCCTCCTGCTCATTTCCCTCGCTTGCATATGCATCAAGAGGAATGATAGCGTCGTCATCTTCATAGTCATTATATGTTTTAACATAATTTCCGCCAAAGCTCTTTACATCATTGAAAGAGTCGGCATGGTTATCACGGCGACCGCTATTTTTATAGCCGCCACGCTTGCCACCATTTTTTGATTTATTCTGAGAAAAGTCCTTATGCTGCTTTTCAGCATTGTTATGCCCCTTGGCATAGCTCTTTTCTCCGTCAAACTGTTTTTTTTCAGGGCGCTTGCCGTTACCTGTGGGGCGTTTGCCGCCATTATAACGGTTTCCCTGCTTTTTCTGCTTATTTTCTTCCATTTATTAATCCGCAACAAAGGACTTAAACCCTATGTTTTCGCTTTCTTATCTTATATATCACCTAAAAGGCATAATACAGGCATTATTATCTACAGTATAACACATTTTTCTTCGCTTGTACATATGTTTTTTTGAAAAAATCTTCTACTAATTTATATCTGCCTTGATTTTAGATGGATTTTGTGGTATATTTAGAGTAGAAAATTATATAAATTTACATACGGAGGAAATTATGGACAAAAACACTGTACTTTCTCTGCTTAACGAAATCAAAAAGGCAGAAAAAGAGGGCAGCGGCAAGCTTCCCCAGAACAGCTTTTATCTTGACTACGACAAAGTAGTTTGCTGCAAGCGTGAAATCGGCGAAAGCAGATTCCCCTACGACTCTGACGGTTTGGTGGTTTGGCTTCGCTCCACAGGATTTATTGATGCGCTTGAAAGCACCTTCAACATCTTCAAAACAGCTAACTTCGGTGAAGAATCCGCTGTCAGCTTCTACGGCGCTACAAAGAACGCTGACGGAGAATTTGCTCCCGTTTCCATCACAGGCGCTTCTCGTCAGGCTATGGAAAAGGATATTTCCCGTTATATCGTTTACGGACTCAAGAGCGCATACTGCATAGTTGAGCAGGGCGAAATGGTTTTTGCGCTCCGTCTCCATCTTGACCGTGCAAAGCATATTCATTTCTCCCTTATGGGCATCAACCTTTCCGACAGCACAAAGGATTTCTATCTTGCTTCATTTATGGAAGCCATGCTCAGAAACAACGAGTTTGAAAAGTTCTGGGATCGCCTTACAAAATATGCTACAAGATATGAAAACGGCACAACTGTTCTCAGAAGCAAGAACGGCGCAAAATATGACAGCCTTGTTGTTGCTAAAAAGGTTACAGAGGGCGTTGCAACAAAGATCAGCAGCACAACTGCAAGAGTTGACTTTCTCGGCGCAAAGGGCCTTTCTGTTGCAAACTCCGAATCCCTCCGCCGCGGTTATTTCCGCAAGGAAGCTTCCAACACAGCTACAACAGACCTCCCCTGTAACGCTGACATCTTCCATATGACAGCTGCTGCTGGCGAAAGCGTTCGTGTTGACTACGAGCTTGTTCTCTGCTATAACGATGCAGATGTCGAAAAATATCTTGATCTTGATATTAATAAGGACGCAATTGACAGCGAGCTTGCTGAAATCGAAGCAAGCGAAAAGGGCGCATTCGACAACCTTAAGGTTCGCTTCAACGGCTGGAAGGGCGAAAAGTTTGATGCAGAAACATTCAATAAATTCTTCCGCAGCGTTCAGAAGCAGACAAGCGTTTGCGCTCACGGTAAGAACTATGCTGGATCCTACCTTGGAATCCGTGACGTTTTCCAGCAGCTTGAAGGCGCTCTTATCTGGCAGAGAGATCTGAGCCGCGAAAAGATCCTCAACGCTCTCAACTGCATCCTTGTAACAGGTCGTCCCCCCAGAATGTTCTCTGTTCCCGATGATCCTTCTGCTCCTGTTCCCGTATCCCTTGAAAAGTATATCGACCAGGGTGTTTGGGTTATCTCCACAGTTTATACATACCTTGCATACACAGGCGACTACTCCATTCTTGACGAAGTTTGCGGATATATTGAAGCAGGCGAGGACGAGATCTGGACAAGCGCTAAGAGAAGCGAAGAAAAGGATAGCGTTCTTTGCCACCTTATCAGAATTATGAACTACCTCCTCAGTAAGATCGACCACGAATATGGCACAGGATGCGTTAGAGTTCTCTTCGGTGACTGGAACGACGCTCTTGACGGACTTGGCGATCCTGAGGTTCCCGGCGATGAAGAATTCGGTTCCGGTGTTACAGTTATGGCAACACTCCAGTTCTATCAGAACTGCCGCGAAATGATCGAGATCCTTACAAGAATCGGCAAGCACCCCGAGCTTTGCGAAACATACGCAGCTGCTGCTAAAACAATTGAAAAGGGCCTTGAAGAGCACGCTATCGTTACAAACGATAAGGGCGAAAGAAAGATCATTCACGGATGGGGCGATAAGATCGGCTATAAGGTTGGCTCCTGGTGCGATCCCGACGGCGCTGCACGTTACAGCCTTACATCCAACTCCTTCTGGGCTATCACAAAGTTCCTCACTCGTGATCCTTCCCTCAAGGCTTCTATTATGAATTGTATGGACGCAGTTTCCTCCAAATATGGTCTCAAGACATTTGACGTTGCATTCCCTGCTGATTGCAAGGGCGTTGGCCGTATTGCAAACATCGTTCCCGGTACATACGAAAACTCCTGCGCTTACGCTCACGGAAGCCTCTTCGGAACAATGGCTCTCTTTGAAATGGGCGAAGGCGAAAGAGCTTGGAGCGAAATTGAAAAGACTGCTGTTATCACTCACGACAACTGCACAATGTCCACATTCGTTATGCCTAACTCCTACTGCGAAAACGCAGACTATGGTATGGATGGCGAATCCATGGGCGACTGGCATACAGGTTCCGGTGCAGTTCTCGTTAAGGAAACTATCCGCTACGGCTTTGGTATCCACCCCAACCTTGAAGGCCTCAGAGTTCAGACTCCCGCATACTTCCCTGCTGAAAGCGGCGAGATCACAATCAACGTAAAGAACTCCAAGGTAACTCTTTCTTATGAAAATAAGGGTCAGGGCAAGCGTACTGTTGAGATCAGCGGCGCTGAAGGCTACACAGAAGAATTCGACAGCCTTATGAACACACCCACATTCTTCCTTCCCGAAGGCGGAATGAGCGATGTTGTTACAATCAAAATCTGCGACTAATTCTTAATACGCAAACATCCCACGCATTAGCGTGGGATGTTTTTTCATCTAACCAATAATAGCTTGTTTTTTCTACCTTTTCAAAAAGGCCGCGAATTTTCAGGGCAGAGCTATGAATCGCACGTCACAACGTACGAAATTCCTAACGCCCTTGGTGATTCAAGAGGCAAAGCTTCTTGGTCGCCTTCCGCAGAAGGCAAAAATTCCCCAAGGCTGCCTTATGTAAGGCATGGCTAATTATACCATCTTCCACCACAAGCCGGTCAACCCTTTGCGAAATGGGTCACCCAAACAAAAAAACCGCCGAAAAAGATCGGCGGTTTTTGTTTTGACAGGAATTTATATATCAATAAGTATATAAGATTACTGCTGCTTCATTGCTGCGAAGCACTCGGAGCAGTAAACAGGTCTGTCACTTGTAGGCTGGAAAGGAACTTTAGCTTCCTTACCGCACTGAGCGCAAACTGTTGTGAACATTTCCTTCTGTGCTCTAGCTGCGTTCTTTCTTGCATCACGGCATGTCTTGCATCTCTGGGGCTCGTTCTGGAATCCCTTTTCAGCGTAGAACTGCTGCTCGCCTGCTGTGAACACGAACTCGTTGCCGCAATCCTTACATACTAATGTCTTGTCTTCGTACATCTTTTTTACCTCATCTGGTGTAATAATATTTTGCGCCCTCAACGGATTTAAACCGCACCTTTGAATATCTTAATGTAAACAACGCTCTCTTTAAGCTATTCGGGCATATATTCATATGCATATGCATTATGAGCTATTTGGGCAGAACCGCTATCTATCAGGAAATTCTAACGCCTTGACCTTTTCTTTGATCCTGTATATAGCGTTGTTTACTGACTTCTTAGACTTTCCAACTGCAATTGCTATTTCTTCAACTGTTTTATCGGACATATACTCACTGAAAACCTTTTTCTCATATTTTGAGAGAACTTTTTCGATGCTTGCAATGAGCTTTTCGGTTTCCGCTGCGTCTCTGGCTTCGGCTACATAGATCCCTGTATGCTTGCGGGAACGGACATCTGATGCCTTTCGCTCAGCTCGACGCTTTTGGCTCATTTCCTTTCTTCTGAGGGAAATAAGCGCATTACGAATGCAGATCTTTGCATAAAGCCCGAAAGCAACCTGGCTCTGCGACAGGTCAAATCGAACTGCGGCCTTCAGCAAAGCAGATTCTGCCTCCCTGGTATACTCCTCCTCAGAGGTTCCCTCAAATGAACGAACAAGTGAACGAATCAAAGGAGCATATCTGGCTTTAAGAAGAGAAAAGCCTTCGTCGTTTCCGCTTTGAACATCGGCAACGATTTCGAAAAGCTCTTCATCACTGTATTTTTCTTTCATTTTCTCTGCCATACTGTTTTTAGTCTACATTCACAATTTATGTTAGAACTATTATATCACAATTGTTAATTTTGTCAATAGTTTTTAGCTGTATTTTCTAGGAATTGTAAATTTACAATCATTTTTTGTACAAATTCGGCAAAAAAGAGCTTGGATTTCGTCGCAAAAAAACGATTTCCTAAGCTCTTTTTGTGCATTATTAACAACTTATTCAGCTTTCAAACAAGTAGTTAACGTCTCCTGTAAGAAGAGCAACCACTCCTCTGAAAACAACCTCTGGCTTATCCGCATAATTATCAAGCATACATTTGAGCTGATACTCACTATCAGCTCTCACTGTGAGGTCCATTAGAACTCCATCCTTATCCTTTATGGAGCAGTTCACCAAATAGCCATCTCCATCTTTCTTATATGTCTGATCAACATAAGCGCCTCTTTTAGCAAAGCTGAGGTGACGGAGGGCACTGCGATAGCTCTTTTCTCTTACAGAAACCATAAGATTGCCGGAAAGTGCATCTGCCACGTGGCGTCCTGTTTCGCTGACCTCATAAAGCACAGGATCGTCCTCAAGCCCTGCCTCCTCCTCGCTATCGGGAGTTATTTCAAGAAGCTTTGACGCTCTTTTATCTGAAATGATCTCTCTTATATGACCTGCGTCTACAAGGGAGAAAAAGCACTGAGCAAAATCAAAAAAGTTAACGATGCCATCCTGCATCATAATTGAGCCGATACTTGGATAATCAAGAGGATAGCCTATTTTATCAAGCAAATATAGGATAAATATTTTTATCTCGTTTTCATCCTTCAACTGTGTTGCCACACTATTTTCTCCTTTCTTAAATTGCTTAACGGGTAAAAAACGGGGGGCATTTCGCCCCCCATAATTCAATTTTTCTTTACAGATCAAACACCTGTGAATTCGTCAGCCTCAATGATAGCCTTATATGTCATATAGTCCTTCATCTTAACACCCTTGAAGTCTGTTGTGCCCCAGAATGTTGTTGCGAATCCGGAAAGAACCTTATCATTGCTGATGTATGCATTCTTAAGGAATACTACGGGAATAATGGGCATATCCTCAGCAAGCTTTGCCTCAGCCTCATGGAGCTTCTGGCTTCTTGCTTCTGCATTTTCAGCATCATAAACTTCGTCAATAAGCTTATCATATGCTTCGCTGGCATAGCCTGTTACGTGGCCGATAACATCATATGTATCAGATGTCATATCAACACCACCACCGGAATACTTTGTTGCGAAGGGAGCAAGCACTGCATAAGCGTCGTTAGCAATTGCCTGCATATCAACTGCGATTACATCGAAATCGCCTGTCTTATAAGCCTCTGTGTAGAGGTCGTTATATACAGCAGATTCGTTAGCGTTGGAAGAGGGAACTTCCTTTGTGCCTGTTTTGTCAATCTTAACTGTGAAGCCAAGCTCTTCCCAAGCATTCTTTGCATACTCAGCAACCGCGATGTCTACTTCGTCGTTGCGGCATGTGATTGTGAAGCTGCCCTTTGTAACGCCTGCTTCCTTAAGGAGAGCCTTAGCTGCAGCAACGTCTGCTGTTGTGGAAACAAGCTCGCCGCCGTTAGCTCTGAAATCGTCCTTAACCTTAATATCGGAAACACCTGTAGGAACAAAGCCTGTTGCAGCATCAGCAAAAACAAGAGTTTCTGCAATTGCAGCACGATCAAGAGCCATAGAAAGCGCCTGTCTTACCTTTGCATCCTTAAAGAGCTTATTCTCTGTATTGAAATAGTATGAATATGTATTGAGCGCATCGGAAACAACAGCCTTATCTGCATATTCGCCACGGCTTGCAAGAGCAATATCGCTGATGTAGTATACGCTTTCAGCTACTGCTTCTTCAAGATTGAACTTCTCAAGCTGGCCTTCTTCTTCACCATTGGAGAAGAGAACACGAAGTCTGTAAGGAATTACATACTTATCAAGAGCCTGGTTCTTTTCTGTATCACGATAGTAGTAAGAAGAGCGTTCAAGACGAAGCTCGGAGCCATATGTGATCTTTCTGATGTCGAAAGGACCATTTGTTACCATTGTAGAAGACTTCTTTGCCCAATCGTCGCTCACGCCTGCCTTATCCTCACGGAGAGGAACAAGTGCGGGGCTTGCGCATGCGCGAAGGAATGCATCTATATCAACCTCATGCTCAAATTCAATTTCAAGCACGTATGTTTCAACTGCGGAAACCTTAAGGTCGTCAACTGTTTTATCACCCATCTTGATGTCACGAGCGTTCTTGATATCATAGAGAAGGCATGCTGCATCACTCTGGAAGGAAGGCTCAATAAGACGCTTCCAAGCATATACGAAATCGTTTGCCTGAACTGTTCTGCCATCGCTCCACTTGGATTCACGAAGTGTGATCTGGAGCTTTGTGTTACCTTCATCATCCTGGAGAAGCTCATACTTATCCATCATGCCCTTCTTCCAATCACCATTGGAATCAAGCACAGTAAGACCTTCATACATAAGAGTTGTGAGCTGAGCTACAACCTCATTTGTATAGGACTGTGTGGGATCGAAATCATAAATTTCGTCGCCAAAATAGAGTGTTATGATAGAACCTTTGTCCTCAGCCTCAAGTGTTGAACAAGAAGCAAGACTGCAGACTACCATCACCATAACGAGCATCAGAGCAAGGACTCTTTTCATTGATGTAATCCTCCTAAAAACTTTCCAAAAGTCAAGCATTTGTGCTTCAAACAGAAAATGCCCTTATATATACATAAGATTGTATCATATGTTTCCGCTTTTATCAATGGCTTTTTTCGGGAAACAGGAAATATTCATCTAAATGCACAAGAACAGCCTTTGTTTTTTGGCAAATTAGCTATTTGACTTATTGATTTTTTATTGTATTTTTTCATTGCAGGGCATAACGCACCACCCTACAGTAAACACTATATTTATTATACCTCTTTTTTTGAGAAAGGCAATAGCAAAATGAAAATTTCACAAACAAAAAAGGATTTTTCCCAAAGAAAAATGTTATATTTGCACACCGATCTTGCCTGCGAGTGTATCTCTGCCACAAACAGCTGTGAGGGTATCACTCAAAAGTCTTTCAAGGTACTCGGCTTTGACTATACGGAAACTGATATAACCTCCCCTTCAGCCGAAGCTCAATCAGGCAAAAAGCAAGGAAAATATATAACACTTTTTTGTCCTTCCTTTTCTGTTCCGTCTAAGCTTGATGCCGACAAACTTTCCTCCGCTCTTGCTGCCATCATAAAGAGCTTTGCAAAAAATAAAGGCCTTGAAATAACATCTGAAACGTCTCTCCTCATAGCAGGACTCGGGAACAGATTTATTACCTCAGACTCAATTGGCCCAAAAACAACAGACAAGCTTCTTGCCACGTTCCACTTGAATCGTGAAAGCGAAAGCTTTAGCAGGCTTAATGTGCCTTCAATTGCAGTTATCGCCCCCGGTGTTGCCTCCCAAACAGGAATTGATGCCGCTCTGATAATTGGCTCTGCCGCCAAGGCCATAAACGCTGATATTATTATTGCCATAGATGCCCTTGCCGCACGAAGCACAGAGCGCCTCTGCTCAACAATTCAGATATGGGACAGCGGAATTCATCCCGGGGCAGGAATAGGAAACCATCGGCTTGCCATAACCAAGGAAACAACAGGTATTCCCGTTATAGCCATAGGCATACCCACTCTTATCAGCTCCTCAACTCTTATTTACGATGCTCTTAACAACGCCGGTATATCAGAAAACAATCCTCTGCTCCACAAAATTATTGAAAACGGAAGTGGTTTTTTCGTTTCCCCCGGAGACAGCGACACGATTTCAGACGATGCTGCCACCGTTATCTCCGATGCTATCAATCAAGCCTTTCTCCATAAATTATATAACAAATGACTAAATTCCTGATAAAAAAGCTCCCCTCAGGGAGCTGCCGAGCAAATGAAAAAGAACGCAGGTTTGTAGACTATGCGCAATCATCACAACTGCCGACAGCTGCCTCAGGGGAGCTTCAAATGTGAAAACATTTCTTTTGCACTATTGTAACACAAATTGTATGCCTTTTCCATATAGAAAACAAAATATTTTCGCTTAAATTGTAAACTTTTTGTTTCTAAAATCCGACGGTTCTAAAGTTGCTCCTCGTTTAATATTTATACTATGAATATAAAAATCAGGAGTGATAATAAAAATGGATCAAATCACAGAAGAAAGGGTATTTTGCCTGCCTGACAGTGAAAAACTCATACATAAAAAGGATAGCGGCAAAGCGCTCCGCTTTGCTGTTATAGGAATTTGCATTTTGCTTATAATGATCTCCTTATGCGCTCATATGGGAATTGCCGCCGTTTTCTTAGAATATGCAAAGGACGGAGAACGTTTTCAAGAAGATCTGGCAAAAGCAGTTCTAAGCTCCTTTCAAAGACAGGAAGCTTTTTGCGAATCTGAAAAAGCTGAAATACACAGTGAGTCCGCCATAACCGAGCTCAGCCCGCCCAATCCCCCGCAAAAAACAGAAGAGCCCAATCCCACCACCAAAAGCTCCGTTTCCAGAGACCTTTCAACCAACAACCCAAATGGATTCGCTCTGAAAAACGAAACAACATATAATCCCGATCTTGATATTCTTTGGAATTCGCCCAATCCTATTGAAAAAACGGACAAACTCTACGAAAAATATACCGAGGACGAGCCATTTGTCCTTATCTATCACACCCACGCCACAGAAAGCTATAACGATACAAACGATACGGGCACATTCAGAAGCTCAGATCCGGAAAGAAATATGATTGCCATCGGCAAGACAATGGCAGATTCACTTGACGCACGTGGGATAAAGACGGTTCATCTTACAGAAATGTTTGATGAAAGCTCATACAATACCGCATATCATAACAGCGCCGCCGCTGTTGAAGATGCCATCAAAAGCTTTCCTTCTCTGAAATATATAATTGACATTCACCGTGACAGCGTTACAGACGAAGAAGGAAAATGCATCAGCGCAGATTTTACATATAAGGGAGAGACCGCAGCACAAATGATGTTCGTTGTGGGTACAGACGAGGGCGGAAGCGGCCATGCAGAATGGAGGAATAATCTTACAACAGCGCTTCATCTGCAAAGCAGGCTTTGCGCCGCCGCTCCTGCATCAATGCGCCCCATTAATCTGAGAAAAGCTTCATTTTATCAGGACAAAAGCGCAGGTGCACTGCTTGTGGAAATAGGCACGGTGGGCAACACCCTTGAGGAAGCCAAAAGAAGCGCTGAAATATTCGCTCAGGCTCTGGCAGATTATATGACAGGAACAGCCACACCTTAATCATACCTGCTCACATCGCAGTATCACAGAGCTTACAACGTTTAACGACAACATTATCCATTGACTTTCAAAGGATTTTGTGGTATTATTTCATACATAATATATATGTCACACCCACTGAGAAGTTTCAGTGGGATTTGTGGCGTTATACACTTTGGAGGATAAAATGGCTGATATTTTTGAGCTGTTTAAAAAAATAGAAAAAGAAAAGGCGCCTCAGGCACCTATAACTCATATAGTTTGCGGACTTGGAAATCCCGGCGAAAAATATTTGAAAACTCGCCACAACGCAGGCTTTATCGCTATAGACTATATTTGCGACAAGCTGAATGTTCGCTGCGACAGAGCGAAGTTTAAATCCCTTTGCGGTGAGGCTACTATCGGAGGCAAAAGAATGCTTCTTATGAAGCCCCAGACATATATGAACAATTCAGGCGAGGCTGTTCGTGATGCGGCTGAGTTTTATAAGATCGCCCCTGAAAATATCATGGTTTTGGTTGATGAAATCGCTCTTGCGCCCGGAGCTATGCGCATACGTTCCAAGGGCAGTGCAGGAAGCCACAACGGGCTCAAAAGCATTATCTATCATCTGAACGCAGACAATTTTCCCAGAATACGCCTGGGAGTTGGCGAGCGCCCCAATGCAGAATATGACCTTGCAGATTGGGTTCTCGGCAATCTTTCAAAGGATGATATTGACAATATGATGCAATGCTTTGAAGCAACTCTTGATGCTATCCCCCTTATTGCAGATGGAAAAACTGATATGGCAATGAGCCGCTGCAACGGCCTTAAGCCTAAGGAAAAAACAAATGAATAACTACGATTTTCTCCTCTCAATAATGTCGGCTTCAAAGGAATTCACCGACCTGCGTGATGCCCTTGAAGCTGCAAGAAAAAGAGCGCATCCACATCCATTTACAGTTATCGGCCTCTCAGAAGGCGCAACCCCATTCTTCCTTTCAGCTCTGGCACAAAACGAGCTGCAAAGAGGCCGCAGAGCAATGTTTATCTTTTCAGGCGAGGGAGATGCCGCAAAAGCGGCTGCCTCTCTGCAGACCTGCAATATAAATGCATGTCATTATCCTGCAAAGGACTATAACTTCACCCTCTCAACAACCTCCCGTGACTATGAGCACGAGAGGCTTTTGGTGCTTTCAAAGCTCCTTTTCACAGAGGAACCCCTGGTTGTTTGCACCACCCCCGAAGCAGCGCTTCAGGTTACCATACCTCCCGAAGAGCTTATTCATCTCACTCTTAACATTTCACAAAACGGAACCCTTGACCTTACTCACCTCACAAATGCTCTTGCCCTTGGCGGATATACAAGAGTTGAGCTTGTTGAGGGTCCCGGTCAGTTTGCCGTGCGTGGAGGAATTGCAGATATTTTCCCTCCTGCCGACGCTCCTTACAGAATTGAGCTTTTCGGAGATGAAATAGACAGAATCGGAAATTTTGATCCCGTTACTCAAAGATTCTCCGATTATATAGACCACGACCTTATGATACCTCCCTGCCGTGAGATCATTCTTGACGAGGAGCGCCGCAATCTTATTAAGACCTGCATCAAGGCGCAGGCTAATAAGATCCTAAAAAAAGGCAACCTCTCTCACGCAGTTACGATTTTGAAGGAGGAGCTTACAAAAATTGAAAACTCGGCAGATGTTCCCTTTGCGGATAAATACCTGCCTGTTATATACCCCGATGCTCCCTGCCTTTTCAATTATTTTGACGGGCTTATTATGCTCTCCGATATAAATTCCCTCCGAGAGCACATGAAAGCATCTGAAAACATTACAAACGAAACTATAGCCGAGCTTATTCTTTCAGGAGAGCTATCTTCATTTAAGCAGGGCGCATATTGCAACTCTTTTGATCGCATTGAAGCTGCTCTTTCAGCTATGCCCTCCATCCTTCTTGAATCCTTCTCACGCTCGCATCCCGGCATTACCATCGGCGGAGAATTCTCTTTCAGAACAAGACATATTCCCTCCTATGGCGGAAACGCCGCTCTTATGAGAGAGGATCTTATCCCTATGGTTAAAAACGGATATAGGGTTGCCCTCCTCTGCGCTAATATGACAGAGGCAAAAAACGTTGCAGGTGAGCTTTGCGATGAAGGTATATCTGCGGGAATATGCGAAAGCGACGGAAGCTATTTCGGCGAAAAGAAGCGCACATATCCTGTTGCTGTTCTCCACGGAGAAAGCATGGCAGGCTTTGAAATGTTCGGTGAAAAATTTGCTATTCTTGACTTTTCAGGTAGCATTTTCGCCTCAGGCGCCAAGAAAAAGATCAGAAAAAGCAAGTCTAAGGGAAAGAAAACAAAAGAGATCCTTTCCTACAGCGACTTGACCGAGGGCGATTATATCGTTCACGAGGCATACGGTATCGGACAGTTCCTCGGCATTGAAAATATGACTATTGACTCGGTTAGCCGAGACTACGTTAAAATAAAATATGCAGGCACAGACCACCTGTTTTTGCCTGTTGACCAGCTTGATCTGGTTTCCAAATATATCGGAGCAGGCTCTGACACAAATAACGTTAAGCTTTCCAAAATGGGAGGCGCCGATTGGCACAAGGCAAAGAGAAAAGCAAGCGCCGCCGCAAAGGAAATGGCAGCTCAGCTTATTCAGCTTTATGCCGCTCGCCGCAGAACAAAGGGATTTGCCTTCTCACCTGACGACGATATGAGCCGCCAGTTTGCCGATGCATTTGAATATGAGGAAACCGATAGTCAGATGCAGGCAATTGAGGATATTTACTCCGATATGGAAAAGGAATATCCTATGGACAGAATTCTTTGCGGAGACGTTGGCTACGGAAAAACAGAAGTTGCCCTTCGCGCCGCCTTTAAAGCTGTTAATGACGGAAAGCAGGTTGCAATCCTTGTTCCCACAACGATTCTTGCGCTTCAGCATTTCAGAACAGCCATCAGCCGATTCAGAGGTTTCCCCGTTACAATAGATATGCTCTCCCGCTTCAGAACAAAGAAGCAGCAGGAGCTTTCACTCAGAAAGCTTGCCAGAGGAGAAACTGATATTATTATCGGAACTCACAGAATCATTTCAAAGGATATTGCTTTCCACGATCTGGGACTTGTTATCATAGACGAGGAACAGCGCTTCGGCGTTGCGCAAAAGGAAAGACTGAAAGAGGTTGCCATCGGCGCTGATATGCTGACCCTCTCCGCAACTCCCATTCCCAGAACACTTAATATGGCTATGGGCGGAATCCTTGATATGAGCGTTCTTGATGACGTTCCGGGCCTTCGCTCACCTGTTCAGACATATGTTTGCGAGCACGACGATGATATGATCGTTGAAGCCATAAACCGAGAGCTGCGCCGAGGAGGTCAGGTATTCTACCTTAACAACGACGTTGAATACCTATACACTCTTGCAGGCAAGCTTTCAAAGGCACTGCCCGAGGCAAGAATAGCTATTGCTCACGGTAAGCTTGACCGAGAAGACCTGGAGGACATATGGGCAGAAATGACCCGAGGCGAGATAGACATCCTCGTTTGCACCACCATCATTGAAACAGGAGTTGACATTCCCAATGCCAACACTCTCATTATAGAAAACGCCGACCGATTTGGCCTTTCTCAGCTTCATCAGATAAGAGGACGAGTTGGCCGCTCAAGCAGAAGAGCATACGCATATTTCACATATCCAAAAATGAAACAGCTGACAGAAATTGCCGACAAGCGCTTGCAGGCGCTCAGAGAATATGCGGCATTTGGCGCAGGATTTAAAATTGCAATGCGTGACCTTGAAATCAGGGGCGCAGGCAATCTGCTTGGAAGCGAACAGCACGGAAATATGGAAAGCGTTGGCTACGATATGTACGTAAAGCTTCTTGAAGAAGCTGTTCTTGAAGAAAAGGGCACACCCAAAAAGCCTAAAGCAGAATGCGGAGTTTCCGTGAGAGCAGACGCTTATATCCCCAAAAGCTATATCAAAGATCAGGCTCAGCGAATGGAAATGTATCGCAAGATAGCAAGAATCCGTGACGACGCCGATTTTTCGGATATGATAGACGAGCTTTGCGACCGCTACGGCGAGCCCCCGAGAGCAGCTTACACCCTTTGCAGAATAGCTCTTGTTCGAGGATTGGGTATTTCTGCCTGCTTTGATAAGATTGAGGAAAGAGAAAAGGAAATTATGTTCACAGGGCAAAATCCTCATCTCACAGCAGTTCAGGCTCTTGCCAACAAATATCCCGGCTGCATCAGAATGACGCTTGGCGCATCCCCCGTTATTGTTGTTAAAAAGCAAAAGGGCAAGCAGACAGTTGACCTCATTTGCGAATTGTTAACCGAATATATACAAATAACTTCTTCTCTTATGTAAAAATATAGTATATAATTAAGGTGGATATTTTTAAAACTAAGGATAATCTCTATGAAGATATTAAAAAAACTTGCAATAGCACTTATATGCATCTCACTTCTTGCATCCTGCACAGGTGACTCAAGCAACGTGGTTATCTCCGCAAAGGATACACAGAGCGCAGATATAAGCGCAAATATGTATAACTACTGGGCATCTACAAGCAAAGCCAATTTTATGTATTCCTATACTGACATTGAGGATACAGATGAATTCTGGCAGAGCGAATACGAGGATGGCAAAACATATGCAGAGTATCTTGACAGCCTGGTGCTTGAGGATATTAAAACAACAGCAGTCTGCCTCTCTATTTATAACGAGATGCGCCTTTCACTTACAGAATCTCAGAGAACCGCTATTGAAAATAATATAAACGGCTATCTCACAGAATATGCAGGCGGAAACAAAAACACCCTCAATCGCGCCCTTTCTGCTTACGGCGCTAATATGACCATTCTAAAAGCAGTTAAGGAAGCAGAAGCAAAGAGAACTCTCGTTTATGATCTGCTCTATTCCGAGGGCGGAGAAAAGGCTCTCACCGCTTCAGACTACGAAAAATATTATCAGGAAAACTACTACCGTTTCCAGATAATCTATATTAACAACAAGTACGAATATGTGCTTGATGCCAACGGAAACTACACAACCAATTCTGACGGAACATACGTTACAAGAGCGCTTTCCGGAGATGCCCTTGAATCAAAAAATCTGAGCATCAAAACCATCACCGACGGCATTGCCGCAGGAGAAGATTTTGATGGCCTCTACAACACATATTCCGAGCAGAAATCTTACGCAAACGGATATTATTTCACAGCTTCAGATTCATATGCCGATGCAATTTTCTATAAACTTATAGGAGATATTGCAAAGGTTGACATAGGAGAAACTGTTGTTTCCGAATATGACTCGGGAACTTATATTATGAAGCGCCTGCCCCTTGATGAAAATGCCTGGGATCAAAGCGTTAATAAGGACTTTTTCTCCTCCTTCAAATCAATTGCAGCAAATGCCGCATTCAGAGCATTCTGCGCTGAGCAGTTTGACGCTCTGACCATTGACACCGAGCTTATATCAAAATATTCCGTTTCAAAGGTTAACGCAAACGACCTTTTCTAAGATAATAAAAAGGATCTGTTTAAATGGATACTAAAAACATAAAAAGTTTGAAAAGCAAGCTTCAAAGCTCTGTTGACAAAGCGGCAGAAAACAAAAAAGCCGCCGATGAAGCAAAAGCAAAAAAGCTTGCTGAAGAGCAAAGGCTTCTCGAAGAGGCTCGCCGAAAGGAAGGAGAAAGGCTCAGAGAAGAAGAGCGGCTTCGAGAAGAAGCTCGTCTGCTTGAAGAAGCCCGACTCAAGGAAGAGGAGCGACTCAGAGAAGAAGCGCGTCTTCTTGAAGAAGCTCGTAAAAAAGAAGAAGAAAAAAGAAAATTTGAAGAGCGTCTACGTGAAAAAGCAATTCTTGCCGAAGAGAAAAAACGCTTGAAAGCAGAAAAGAAAAAAGCAAGAAGACAGGCTAATCGCGCTGCAAAGGCGGCAGCTATTGCAGAAGCCGAAGCACAGGCTAAAGCTAAAGCAGAGGCTGAAGCTAAGGCTATTGCTGAAGCAGAGGCTAAAGCCAAGGCAGAGGCAGAGGCTGAAGCTAAAGCTAAAGAAGAAGCCAGATTAAAGGCTGAGCTTGAAGAAAAGATGAAGGCTGAAATGGAAAATGAAGCCATCGCTATTGAAGAAGCTCAGACCGAGCCTGCTATAGCCTCCTCTGAAAATGATGAAATTGCAGAAACAGAAGAGGCTCCAATTGAAGAAATCATAACTTCTGAGCCTGCAAAAGATTTTCTGAAAGAGCTTGAAGAGCATGATGAAGATGAGGCTCCATATGAGCCCATTTCTGCAGAGGAATTTGAAAAATCCATAGATGAGCTTGCCAATGATATGGCAAAAGCAAAAAATAATTCAGGAATCTCGAAAAAGGAAAACTTTATTCAGCTTTCTCTTATTGCAGTTTTCGCCATAGTTTTTCTTGCCTGCGCTGTTTGGCTTGCTAAGGATATTTCGGAAAAGATCAGAGGCGATGCGCTTTATGATCAGACATCAGGAAACTTCAATGCATTTATTCCCGGCAACGACTCAAACAAAGAAAATAGTCTTTACAGCACGATGATTTTCCCTCCCTCTGATATGGCTATGCAAACTATTTACGATAGAATTGCCAGCGGAAGCACCGACTCAAACGAAGGCTCAAGCCAATATTCCGAGCAGCTTATGAATATCAGAGCTTCCATCACCTCGCTGAGAGAGATCAACACCGATGTTTACGGATGGATATATATTGACGGAACAAGGGTTAATTATCCCATTCTGCGTGGAGCTGACAACGAATACTACCTTGACCGTTTCTACACAAAGGAATATCTTGCAATCGGCTCAATTTTTGCCGACTATTCAACCAAAGACACTCTCTCAGATAACTATAACACAGTGCTCTACGGACATAATGTTTCAACAGGCGCTATGTTCCACGATGTTACAACATTTCTCCAACAGGATGTTTTTGAAAGCCGACTGATATATATCTACACAATGGATGGAATTTATATTTTTAAGCCATTTTCCATATATCAGACCACATCCGACGTGTTCTATTTCAAAACATCATTTAAGAGCGATCAGGAGTTTATCACCTTTGCAGAAGGAGTTGCCGCAAAAAGCAACTTTAATGCAGGTATGACCTTTGACGGAGAAGACCGACTTTTAACCCTTTCCACATGTACCAACACAACTGCAAGCGTTCAGAGATATGCGCTTCACGCTGTTCTTGTGGAGATCATCAAATAAGAAAGGCTGTTTATGAGCATTCCCAAAAATCTTATATGCCCCCTGTGCGCATCCCCTCTCTCTCAGAATGAAAGAAGCCTCCATTGCGGAGGAGAAAAGGTTCATTGCTATGATATGGCAGCCTCAGGCTATGTGAACCTGCTCCCTCCCGGGAAAATGAACAACGCCAAAACCGGCGACGGAAAGGAAATGCTCAGAGCCAGAGTTAATTTTCTATCCGGCGGATACTACGACATTATTTCAAACACAGTTGCAAAGATCATTTTAGAAAATATTCCAAAGGATAAAATAACTGTGCTTGATGCAGGCTGTGGAGAGGGCTATCACCTTTGCAATATTGCCTCAAAGCTCAGCCAAAGCAAAAAGGTTCGTGCAATAGGAATAGATGCTTCAAAGCACGGCGCTGATATGGGCGCAAAAACCGCAAGATTCAAAAAGGTTCCTGCATTTTTTGCGGCAGGCAACATTTTCTCCATGCCCGTGGCAGAGAGCAGCTGCGATGCAGTTGTCAGTATGTTTGCGCCGATTCCTGCAGAGGAAGCTTCAAGAGTTCTCTGTGACGACGGTGTGCTTGTGGTTGTTGCTTCAGGAGTTCGCCATCTTTGGGAAATGCGAAGCATTATATACGACGAGCCAAGAGAAAACACCAAGGGCATCAAATGCCCTGAGGGCTTCAGCCTTTGCGGCGAAGAAATCGTTTCAACAAAGGTTCAGCTGCCCGACAACGAAACTATTATGAATCTCTTCACAATGACTCCTTTCTATCATCGTTGTCCCAAGGACGGAAGAGAACGTCTTGAAAAAACAAATGAACTTGAAATCACAGTTGAAGCTGTTATACAAGTATTTAAAAAAGCGTAACTTTTAAAGTTACGCTTTTTTGTTGCTTGATAATATGGATTAACGATAATTTGTCGTAGGAGATTATCAAAGAAAGCAATGATTTACACTCCACCGTAAAACACTAATATTATATAACTGTTCCGCCGCCGAGAACTGTGTCTCCATCATAGAAAACAACTGCCTGACCGGGAGTTGCCGCTCTCTGAGGCTCGTCAAAAGTTACACGAACTCTATCCTCACCTATAACCTCAATGATTGCAGGCTGTTCTTTATGCTTATAACGGATCTTTGCCAATGCGCGAATGGGAGCATCAGGCTTTTCTATTGCCATCCAGTTTATATCCCTTGCTTCAACTGTTGTTACAAACAGGTCCTCGTTTGAGCCAAGGATAATGCGATTATTTTCCGCATCTTTTTCAAGCACATAAAGAGGAGTGTGTATACCAAGGCCAAGCTTTTTGTGCTGACCGATAGTATATCTTATAATGCCCTTATGGCGCCCCATAACCTTTCCGTCACGAAGAACAAAGTCTCCTTCAGGCGTAGTATATCCAAGAGTGCGCTCAATAAAGCCAACATAATCCCCATCGGGAACAAAGCAAATATCCTGACTTTCCTTTTTCTCAGCATTTTTGAGAGAAGCCTCAAGCGCAAGTTCTCTAACCTCAGCTTTTTCCATATTGCCAAGGGGCAATATAAGGCGGCTGAGAGTTTCCTGAGTGAGATTATAAAGCACATAACTCTGATCCTTACGCTCGTCTGCGCCTTTTTTTATAGCATAGCGATCGCCGTATTTTTCAACTCTTGCATAATGCCCTGTTGCTATATAATCAGCTCCGATCTCCTTTGCATAGTCTGCAAAAAGACCGAACTTCAGTTTTTTATTGCAAACAATGCAGGGGTTGGGCGTTTCACCATTGAGATATGAGGCTATAAACTGATCCATAACCTCTTTTTTAAACTGCTCTCTCACATCAAGAACAGAAAAATCCATACCAAGCGCTTCGGCAACAGCACGGGCATCGTCGGTGCCGGATACTCCCGCATCCTGCATCAGCATTGTTGCGCCAAGACATTCATATCCTGCATTCTGCAGGCAAACTGCCGCAGCAGAGGAATCTACTCCGCCGCTCATGGCAAGCAAAACCTTTTTCTTATCCATCTGATAGCTCCTATGGAAATCTATTTGCAAAAAGCGGCGCAAAAACGCCGCTTTTCTCGTTTTAAATTAGTCGCAATGGCAGCAATTTGAGCAGCCGGACTCGCCAAAGAGATCCGCATCATACTCAATGCCGTTTCTGTCATAATAATCCTTGATCGCTGCCTTAACTGCTTCTTCAGCAAGAACGGAGCAATGGATCTTTACAGGGGGCAGACCGTCAAGAGCCTCAACAACTGCCTTATTTGTAAGAGTGAGAGCCTCGGAAACGGGCTTACCCTTAATAAGTTCTGTTGCCATAGAGCTTGTTGCGATCGCAGATGCGCAGCCGAATGTGTTGAACTTTACATCAACGATAACATCATTTTCGATCTTAAGATATATCTTCATAATATCGCCGCACTTTGCGTTGCCTACCTCGCCAACGCCGCTTGCGTCTTCAATTTTACCTACGTTTCTGGGGTTCTGGAAATGGTCCATAACCTTTGCGCTGTATGCCATATTAATTCACCTCAATTAAATTATAAAATTTCTTCTCCACGAAGGATCTTTTCCCAAACGGGAGACATTTCACGAAGGCGCTCAACAACCTTGGGAACACAATCAATAATGTGATCTATCTCAGCCTCTGTTGTGTACTCAGAGAGGGAGAGACGGAGTGAGCCGTGAGCAACTGCATGGGGAAGACCAAGCGCCAGAAGCACGTGGCTGGGATCAAGTGAGCCTGATGTGCAGGCAGAGCCTGAAGAAGCCGCAATGCCGAACATATCAAGCATCAGAAGCAGGCTTTCGCCCTCAATACCCTGGAAGCACATATTAACATTTCCGGGAAGACGCTTTACTCTGTCACCATTAACAATTGTTTTTTCTATTTTGGAAAGCTCAGCAATAAGCTTATCTCTCATATTGCAAAGCTTTTCAGCATTTTCATCAATAGATGCAACAGCATCTTCAAGAGCTGCCGCCATACCCATAATTGCGGGAAGATTTTCTGTTCCTGCTCTCTTTCCCTTTTCCTGCGCGCCGCCGCTGATAATAGCTTCGATATAAGCGCCACGTCTGCAATAAAGAGCGCCGATACCCTTGGGGCCGTGGAACTTATGAGCAGAGATAGAAAGCATATCAATATTCATTGCCTTAACATCTATATGAAGGTGGCCTGCAGCCTGAACTGCGTCTGTATGGAACATAACCTTCTTTTCACGGCAAATTGCGCCGATCTCAGCGATGGGCATAATTGTTCCGATCTCGTTATTTGCAAACATAACAGTTACAAGGCATGTATCCTCACGGATAGCCTCTGCAACCTGCTCAGCTGAAATAAGACCGTTTTTATCAACTTCAAGAAGAGTGATATCAAAGCCTTCCTTCTTCAGTCTGTCAAGAGTGTGAAGAACTGCATGGTGCTCTATCTTTGTTGAAATAATATGCTTTTTATTTTTCTTTGCGCCGAAGTGAGCTGCGGAAATAATAGCCTGATTATCTGCCTCACTACCGCCTGATGTGAAATAGATCTCTCCTGAATCTGCTCCGATACATTTGCCGATTCGCTCTCTTGCCTCAGCAAGCGCTGCTGCTGCGCTCTGACCAAAGGAATGGAGACTTGATGCGTTTTCATATTCCGCATCCATATATTTTATCATTTCTGCCTTTGCATGCTCCGAAATAGGAGTTGTTGCGGCATTATCTGCATAAACTCTCATTGTTTTTATCTGCCTTTCCTAGAAGAAAAACACTTCTTCTACAAATTAATAGTATATCATTATTGTCACATTATGTCAATGTTATACTGCATTTTTATTTTACTACTTTAAGGGTAGGTTTACTGTGACCATGTCACATAATATATATATTTTACCTTTATTTATTGCAAATATTCTCTTGCAATTTTAAAAACTATGTGCTACAATACCCCTAGCTTTCAACATTTCTATATCAAATGTTGGGGGCTATTTTTATTTATACGGAGTTTTTATGAAAAAGAAAACCTTTTATACTGAGCTTGCCTATATAATCGGCATTATAACCCTTGCACTCGGAACCGCACTTATGGAAAAGGCTGATTTCGGAATGTCTATGGTGGTTGCCCCTGCATATATTATCCATCTTAAACTTTCTGAAATACTACCCTTTTTCTCCTTCGGTATGGCGGAATATTCCCTTCAGGCTGTGCTTCTTGTTTTGATGATGATATTCCTTCGCCGATTCAAGCTATCATATCTTTTCTCCTTTGCAACAGCTGTTATATATGGATTCACTCTTGACGGTGCTATTGCCCTTGTATCTCTTGTTGGTGATATCGGCATTGCCTTGAGAGTTGTTTTCTTCATAGTTGGAATGCTTATCTGCTCTGTTGGCGTTTCTATGTTCTTTCATACATATATTTCACCTGAAGCATATGAGCTTTTCGTTAAGGAGCTTTCAGCTAAATTCAATATCAGCATAACTAAATTCAAAACAGGATATGACTGTGTCAGCTGCATTATCAGCATCATAATGTCCTTTATTTTCTTCGGGCTTTGGCACTTTGAGGGAGTTAAGCTGGGAACAGTTTTCTGCGCCCTCTTTAATGGCTACACCATAGGCCTTTGCTCAAAGCTTTTTGACAGATATTTTGATTTTAAGGATGGACTTAAACTGAAAAAATTCTTCCGATAAGTCGGTTTGACTTTTTAGTGGCAGTATGCTATACTTTTCTTAGTACTTAATAAGGAGAGATACATATGGGAAGATTTCTTGGTGCATATGACGGCGAAGAAATAGATCGCCCCGATTTAAATAAATGCCCTGATTGCGGATGCTTTTTCGCAGGAGATAACTGCCCTCTTTGCGGCAAAGTATGTCCTGAAGAATTCCGAGCAGGCAACAGAAAGCCTGTGAAGCAGAAAAAGAGAAAAGGCAATTCTTCCTCACGAACTGTCACATTTATGGAATGGTATCACAGCTGGTGGGTTATTGCAATTGCTCTCTTTATCGCTCCCGTTATCGGTCTTATCCTTCTTTTCACAAGCCCTCATAAAAAGTCGCTTAAAATAGGAATCGGAACTGCCGCAATCCTCTGGCTGGTGCTCCCCTACCTTGGCATAAGCTTATTCGGCATGCTCGGCAATATTTCAAACGTATTTGATAAGCCCGTTGATACCTCGCTTTCAAGAGAAGAATATATAGCAGAATGCGACACTATCACCGCTGAAGAATTCTATCGCGGCGGCGATGAATATGTAAACAAATTTGTCAGCTTCGACGTAATTATCGACCAAAAAATCGTTGACCCTGACGCTCAATATAACAACAATCCCTATCCCGTGTACTATATTTGCCACGCCAGAGAGGGTGGAGATTTTGTGATCATTATCCGCGATTGTATTCAGAATTCGTCCCGAAATTATATTGCGGGCGATATGCTCACCGTATACGGCGAGGGAGACGCTGAAACTACCTTATATACCTACTCGGATGATTATGAGGAATATACCGCACCATGTATAAACGTAGCTTACGTGGAAGTTTTAAAACACTATGCAGAACAATGATATTAGGTCAAACAAAAAGGCTGATGCTTTCCGCATCAGCCTTTTTATTATCATATACACAAATTCTGTAGCGGACGGCGCTTCCGCCGCCCACTACCAACAACAAATGTGTTATTGATCAACGTTGATTTTTTTGTTTATATGTCTCTGAAGGAGCGTATAGACAACAGCAGCGAGAGGAATAAAGAAGATGATGCCCACAACGCCGAAAAGGTTGGCACCGATAATAGCTGCCATAAGAGTCCATAGCGGGCTGAGACCAACTGAGCTGCCCACCACATTGGGATAGATAAACTGATTTTCCACAAACTGCACCACCAGATAAACAATAAGGCAGGTGAGCACCTTTTCAGGAGAATCAAGCAAAATAAGGAATGCACCTATAGCGCAGGATGCAAATGCGCCCACATAGGGAACAAAGGCAAAGCAGCTTGTTAAAAAAGCAATAAGCGCCGCATATGGCAGACGGAATATTGAAAAACTTATAAATATAAGCACTCCGAGAATAACTGCCTCAATTGTTTGCCCTGAAAGGAACTTTGTATATGTTTCAACGGAAAGCGCCCCTATCTCGCAAGCCTTATCTGTTATTTCCTTTTTCAATGTTGAATACATCAGCTTTTTGATCTGCCTTGAAAGATTTTTCTTATCAAGCAAAACATATATTGAAATAACTACAGCAAAGATAGTTGTGGAAACGCCTGAAACAGTTGTTGTTGCAAAGCTCCATACAGATGAAAGAATACTTCCTGCGCCTGTTGTGAGCGTTGAAAGAAAGCTGTTTATATTGATATTCTTAACAAACGCTGTGATATTGGTTGTGTCAATATTATAGCTGTTGAGCATTTCAATAAGCTGGGGCAGTTTAGCCTGCATCTGCTCGTAGATACGCTTCACAGAGGAAACTATCTCGGGAAGAGCCAGAGTTGCCGCCAGAACAATAACCACAATTATTGAAACAAGAGTGAGCACAAGGGAAAGAACTGATATGAGCCTTTCCTTTGACTTAAAGTTCTTTTTGAAAATTTTAGAAAGAAGATTTTCATAGCCTTTCATTGGAACATTGAGAACAAAGGCTATTATAAGCCCTACAAATATGGGCAGAAGAACTGCAAATATCTTTGCTGCAAATCCAAGTATAGCGGAAAAATTCAGCAAAGCAGCAAACAGCACAACGCCAACTATCACAAGGATCAAGCTTTTTTTGAAGTTTTTATCCATTTGCAACCTCCGTATTTTCGGTTACTATTTTGCGAAGGGCATCCATTCGCACATCAAGCTCTGCGCTGAGATTTGCGCAAAGCGCCAGCTCGTGTGCCATATCGGGAGTGAATTCAAAATCCTTTTTATATCTGAGCTGATGCTCCAGACTTGCCCAGCAATCCATTGCGATAGTGCGAAGCTGAACCTCAACCTTCATTGTCTTCTTTTCCTTTGCGAGAAATATAGGAACATCAACTATAAGATGCAAGCTTCTGTAGCCATTTTTCTTGGGACTTGCTATGTAGTCCTTTTTTTCTATAAGAGTTATATCATCCTGAGAAAGAAGGGCATCTGCCAGCATATAGACATCATCAGGGAATGAGCATATAACTCTGATACCTGCAACATCGTATATATTCTCCTCCAGCGCCTCTGCTGTTACGGGAAGATTGCGCCTGTCAAGCTTTTCCTTTATACTTGCGGCAGATTTCAGTCTTGTTTTTATGCTGTTTATTGGATTACGATCGTATCTGAGAGAAAATTCCTCATTGAGAACGTTAAGTTTTGTTTCTATCTCCATCATAGCACAACGATAGTATGCCATAAGCTTCATAAATTCTTCGCTTTTCTGATGAACGATCGCAAAAATATCTGCGCCCGTTAAATCTACGGGCATCACAGCATGCTCAAACGCCTCTATTTTTTCGTCCTTTTCCTCTATCAAGGTTATCCCGCCTTTTTAACATTATTATACATTATCAGTATACTACAGATTTTTAAACTGTGTCTAAACAAATGTGAAATTTTCTTGGATTTATCAATAATAAAGGCTCCCCTTATATAGAGGAGGTGTCTGAGCATAGCGGGGACGGAAGGGGTGGACCTAATCTTTGCATCAACTGTTGTCCGCCTCCCAACAAAAAAAGAGGAACCCCTTTTTTAGAGGGGTTCCCCAATTTTATTTATTTGAAATATTCAACAAAGGACTCAAAGAGCTTGGAATCATAATTGCCACAAACGTTCTTATAAAGACCGCTGCCAACTCTTTCGCTATGTCCCATCTTACCAAGCACACGTCCGTCAGGTGATGTGATACCTTCAATTGCGTACATGGAGTTGTTGGGGTTGCAGGAAATCTCGGCTGTGGGCTTGCCGTCAAGATCAACATACTGTGTTGCGATCTGTCCGTTTTCAATAAGCGCCTTGATAACTGCATCAGGAGCGATGAATCGGCCTTCACCATGAGAGATAGGCACATTGTGGATATCGCCAACCTCTGTTTTCATAAGCCAGGGAGACTTATTGGAGGCGATTCTCGTGCGAACTATTCTGGACTGGTGACGTCCGATTGTGTTAAATGTGAGAGTGGGGCAGTTTTCATCTGTGTCAATGATTTCGCCGTAAGGAACAAGGCCAAGCTTGATAAGAGCCTGGAAACCGTTACAGATACCGAGCATCATACCATCACGATTTTTGAGAAGCTCCATTGTTGCTTCCTTAACTGCTGCATTTCTGAAGAATGCTGTGATGAACTTACCGCTTCCTTCAGGCTCGTCACCACCGGAGAATCCACCGGGGATGAAGATACCCTGAGCGCCTTCGATTCTCTTAGCAAAATAGTCTACAGACTCTTCGATTGCAGAAGCTGTCAAGTTCTTGATAACGATGATCTCAGCCTCAGCGCCTGCTCTCTCAAGAGCCTTTGCGCTATCGTATTCACAGTTTGTGCCGGGGAATACGGGGATGAGCATCTTGGGCTTTGCAACCTTGATTGCAGGCTTAGCCCATTCAGAAGCCTTATATTCAAATGCGGGGATCTCGCCCTCTCCCTGCTTAATGTTGCAGGAATAAACGCCCTCAAGCTTGTTTTCATAAAGATCAAGAAGACCGCAGATGCATGTCTTTTCTTCGCCGAGAACGATTGCCGCATCCTCTGTTGTGTAACCAAGAACCTTGCCTTCAACATCGTCAGCAACTTCAAGAATAAATGTGCCGTAGTTGTATCCGAAAATGTCTGCAAGGCTTGTATTTTCATCATACTTAAAGCCGATGCCGTTACCGATAGCCATCTTGAAGATTGCCTCTGCCACGCCGCCATATGTGGGTGTGTATGCCGCATAAACCTTGCCTGCACGAACAAGAGCTGCAACCTCTGCAAAAATCTTCTTAAGGCTTTCAGCTGTGGGAAGACCTCTATCGTCGCAATCAGCACCAAGCATAATAACCTTATGGCCTGCGCCCTTGAATTCGGGAGAAATAATGTTAGCGATCTTATCTGTTGTTACCGCAAAGGAAACAAGTGTGGGAGGAACATCAAGCTTTTCGAAGCTACCGCTCATGGAGTCCTTACCTCCGATAGAAGCAACGCCGAAGTCCATCTGAGCCTTGAATGCGCCAAGGAGAGCTGCCAGAGGCTTGCCCCAACGCTTAGCATCACGGCCGGGCTTTTCAAAATATTCCTGGAATGTGAGATATGTGTCTGTAAAATCTGCGCCTGTTGCAATAAGCTTACAGAGAGATTCAACAACTGCAAGATATGCGCCTGCAAAGGGATCACGCTCTGTGATGAAGGGGTTATATCCATAGGACATTACAGAGCATGTATCTGTATCACCCTTTTCAAGAGAGATCTTATTTGCCATTGCCTGGCTGGGTGTCAGCTGATACTTGCCACCGAAGGGCATAAGAACGCTGCCTGCGCCGATTGTGGAGTCGAATCGCTCGGAAAGTCCTCTCTTGGAGCAAACGTTAAGGTCTGAAACAAGAGCCTTCATACCTTCTGTGAAGTTTTCGGGAATTTCCTTATTGCAGCTCTGAGCTGCTGCGGGAGCAACGTCGATATGCTTTTCTGCGCCGTTTGAGTTGAGGAACTCACGGGAAATATCGCAGATGATGTTGCCGTTCCATGTCATTGTAAGACGAGCGTCAGCCTTAACCTTTGCAACGATTGTTGCTTCAAGGTTTTCCATAGCTGCAAGCTCCATAAAGCGAGGAGCATCAGCCGCTTCTACAACAACTGCCATTCTTTCCTGAGACTCGGAAATTGCAAGCTCTGTTCCGTCAAGACCATCATATTTCTTGGGAACTGCGTTAAGGTCAATATCAAGACCGTCAGCCAGCTCACCGATAGCAACAGACACGCCGCCTGCGCCAAAGTCGTTACAACGCTTGATAAGGCGGGAGGCCTCTTCGTTTCTGAACAGACGCTGGAGCTTTCTTTCCTCGGGAGCATTACCCTTCTGAACCTCAGCACCGCATGTTTCAAGAGACTCTGTTGTGTGAGACTTGGAAGAACCTGTTGCGCCGCCGCATCCGTCACGGCCTGTTCTGCCGCCGAGAAGGATTACAATGTCACCGGGCTCGGGACGCTCACGACGAACGTTCTTCTCAGGAGCCGCCGCAATAACAGCACCGATCTCCATTCTCTTCGCAGCATAGCCGGGATGATAGATCTCATCAACCTGACATGTTGCAAGACCGATCTGGTTACCATAGCTGGAATAGCCTGCAGCTGCTGTTGCAACAAGCTTCTTCTGAGGAAGCTTACCCTTGATTGTTTCTTCAATGGGACGAGTGGGGTCTGCCGCACCTGTTACACGCATTGCTGCATAAACGTAGCTTCTGCCTGAAAGGGGGTCACGGATTGCACCACCGATACATGTTGCAGCACCACCGAAGGGCTCAATTTCTGTAGGATGGTTATGTGTTTCGTTTTTGAAGAGCAGGAGCCAATCCTCTTCGCCCTCAGTTGTGTTTACCTTGATCTTAACTGTACAAGCGTTGATTTCTTCGCTTTCGTCAAGGCGGGGAAGCTGACCGTTTTTCTTAAGATATCTTGTTGCAATAGTTGCAATATCCATAAGGTTCACAGGCTTTGTGCGGCCGATAGAACGTCTTGTTTCAAGATAGCGCTCATATTCTGCAGCCAGAGCTTCATCCTCAAAGGAAACATTATCAATGTTTGTAAGGAATGTTGTGTGGCGGCAATGGTCAGACCACTATGTGTCGATCATACGGATCTCTGTGATAGTGGGGTTTCTGTTTTCACTCTTGAAATAGCTCTGACAGAATGTGATGTCATCAAGGTCCATAGCAAGGCCATACTGCTTCACAAATGCTGCAAGGCCATCACGATCAAGTGTGATAAATCCGTCAAGTGTTTCAACTGTTTCGGGAATATCATATGTAACTGCAAGAGTTTCGGGTTTTTCAAGAGAAGCTTCACGGCTTTCTACAGGGTTTATAACATATCCCTTGATCTTAGCAAGCTCTTCTTCTGTTACATCGCCATCAATAACATAGATCTTTGCGCCACGGATGAGAGGTCTCTCGCCGCAGGAAATGATCTGGATACACTGAGCTGCAGAATCTGCTCTCTGGTCAAACTGACCGGGGAGAAATTCGCTTGCAAAAACAGTTTTGCCCTCAGCGCCGCAAAGCTCATCGGAAATATCATCAAGCTGAGGCTCGGAGAAAACAGTTTTCTTGGACGCCTCAAAAAGCTCCGCTGTGATATTTTCAGCATCATAGCGGTTTACAATGCGAACACCCTTTACACTTTCAATACCAAGAAAGCCTCTGATGTCGGAAAGGAGAGAATCCGCTTCGCCACGGAGACCAACCTTCTTTTCAACAAATATTCTATATACCATCAGTTTGCCATACCTTTCATAAAATCAAGAGCCTTCTTGCCAATATCGCTTCTCTGATAAGCATTGGCAAAATGAACCTTTTCGCTTTCCTTATATGCCTTTGCCACAGCATCGGAGAGGTTATCGGCCTTTGCAACAACGCCAAGAACTCGTCCGCCTGCGGAAAGCACCTTGCCGCCCTCAAGCTTTGCGCCTGCAACGTAAACCTCAGCCTCGATACCATCGTCAACTGTGATCTCATAGCCTGTTTCATACTTGCCGGGATATCCCTCGGAAGCCTTAACGATACAGCAAGCACTGCCATTTGAGAACTTAACCTCTGTTTCACTAAGCTTACCCTCTGTTACAGCCTTCATAACTGTGAAGAGGTCGCTTTCAAGAAGAGGAAGAACAACCTGAGTTTCAGGATCGCCGAAACGGCAGTTATATTCAATAACCTTAGGTCCGTTTTCTGTGATCATAAGACCAAAATAGAGGCAGCCTTTGAACTCTCTGCCCTCTGCCTTCATTGCGCGAATTGTAGGAACAAAGATCTTTTCCATACATTCAGCTGCAACAGCATCTGTGTATACAGGGTTGGGCGCGATCGTGCCCATCCCGCCTGTGTTAAGGCCCTTATCTCCGTCAAGAGCTCTCTTATGGTCCATAGAGGAAACCATGGGAACTACTGTTTCGCCATCTGTGAAGGAAAGAACGGAAACCTCGGGACCTGTGAGAAATTCTTCGATAACTACAGAAGAACCACTCTCTCCAAAAA
The DNA here is from genome assembly GCA_045631345.1 of Candidatus Avispirillum sp. Classification (GTDB taxonomy): domain Bacteria; phylum Bacillota; class Clostridia; order Oscillospirales; family CAG-272; genus Avispirillum. The sequence goes on along the minus strand of JAZQUP010000018.1, from coordinate 54,095 downwards.
TCTTATCTTCCATCATAGAGCGAACAGCGTCCTTTGCGTCCTCTCTTGTTTCTGCGATAACAACGCCCTTACCAAGTGCAAGGCCATCTGCCTTGATAACTGTGGGAATAGCAGCTGTGTCAAGATATGCAAGAGCAGCTTCCATATCATCGAACACTTCATAAGTTGCTGTGGGAATACCATACTTCTTCATAAGGTTCTTTGCAAAGCTCTTGCTGCCCTCAATAATAGCAGCGTTTGCCTTAGGACCAAAGCAAGGGATTCCAACCTCATTAAGACGGTCTACACAGCCAAGCACCAGCGGATCGTCAGGCGCTACAACTGCATAGTCGATCTTATTTTCAAGGGCAAACTCAACAATTTTATCAATATCCTTTGCGCCAATATTAACGCAAACTGCGTCATTTGCCATGCCGCCGTTGCCGGGGAGAGCATAAATTTCGGAGCAAAGGGGATTTTCTTTCAGTTTTTTAATGATAGCGTGCTCTCTTCCGCCGCCACCAACTACGAGTATTTTCATATTGTACTCCTTAAATAGTATAATATGGGGAGGGACTTTTAGAAAAGTCCCTCCCCATACCCCACCGAAACCAAACGGATTTATGGATCGGTACAGTGCCTCTGCAAAAGCAGAGATTATAAAGAACTTTTCTATTTTAATTCCTCTCACCCTCCGAAACCAAAAAGTGTTTATTTATGGTTTTGGGGGTGTGGGGGATTTTTACTAAAAAGTCCCCCGCAAAAAACAAATCAAATCAAAATTAATGGTGGAACAGTCTCATTCCTGTATGAGCCATAACGATGCCATACTTATCGCAGCATTCTGTTACAACGTCATCACGAACGCTTCCGCCGGGCTGAGCGATATATGAAACGCCGCTGCGGTGAGCGCGCTCGATATTATCGTCAAAGGGGAAGAATGCATCACTTGCTACAGAGATGCCGCTGATGGAAGCGAGATATGCCTTCTTTTCCTCACGTGTGAGGGGCTGGGGCTGAACTGTGAAGAGACGCTCCCAATTGCCCTCTCCTATTGCATCCTCATAGTCCTCGCCAAGATAAACGTCAATAGCGTTATCTCTGTCAGGTCTGCCAACGCCTTCACGGAAGGGCAGGTTAAGAACCTTTTCGTGCTGACGGAGAAGCCAGTTATCAGCCTTCTGACCTGCAAGACGTGTGCAATGGATTCTGGACTGCTGACCTGCGCCAACGCCTATAGCCTGTCCGTCATAAGCATAGCAAACGGAGTTGGACTGAGTATACTTAAGAGTGATAAGAGCGATGATAAGGTCACGCTTAGCAGCATCGGGGAATTCCTTATTTGATGTTACAACATTATTAAGGAGCTCCTCGTCGATTCTGAAATTGTTTCTGCCCTGCTGGAATGTGATGCCGAAAACATCCTTTGTTTCGATCTCAGCGGGAACATAATCGGGGTCGATCTCTACGATATTGTAGTTACCCTTTTTCTTTGTTTTAAGGATTTCAAGAGCTTCGGGCTCGTATCCGGGGGCGATAACGCCATCGGAAACCTCACGCTTGATCAGAAGCGCTGTTGTTACGTCGCAAACATCACTGAGAGCGATCCAGTCGCCGAAGGAGGACATTCTGTCAGTGCCTCTTGCTCTTGCGTAAGCGATTGCAAGGGGGGATTCGTCGATGCCTTCTATATCATCAACGAAGCAAGCCTTCTTCAGCTCATCGGACATAGGCAGACCGATGGATGCAGATGTGGGGCTTACATGCTTGAAGGATGTTGCCGCAGGTACGCCGAGAATTGTTTTGATCTCGCGAACAAGCTGCCAGCTATTGAATGCATCAAGGAAATTGATATAGCCGGGACGGCCGGAAAGGATCTTTATGGGAAGCTCGCTTCCATCCTTCATATAGATGGATGAAGGCTTCTGATTGGGGTTACAGCCATATTTCAGTTCGAAACTGTTCATTACGCTATACTCCTTTGATTAGTTATTTTTATTGATAATTCTTGTTTCTGCTTCGCCGCTTTCAAGATCTACAAAGCGAACAAAGAGAGAAACCTTGTTATCTTCGTTGAGAGAATTCCATACAGCCTTTGTGAAGCAATCAATACAGCCTGCAGGAACAGCGATTCTTTCAGGCTCGCCCTCAAAAGAAGGAATGGGATTGCCATCGCACTTATATGTATGGATAAATCTTGCCTCGCCTGCGATGGGAGCAAGATCAAATGTGTAGCGGTTGCAAGCGCTGCCTGCAGCATCAGCTGCCTTGAGAATGCTCATCTTATATGTGAAAGACTTATCTGCAAAATCAAGCATTGCGCTGATACGGGGAGTGAAGTTGGGCGCATCGGGCTCAAAGCATCTTGTGTTAAGAGCTGCCTCAAATGTGCTGCCTTCAGCAATAAAATCACGAACGGTATCTGTCTGGTCGCCGTTTGTGATAATAAGCTTATTATCTATCTTACGAACGGGATAGTAGATAATGAGAGAGGGGTCTGTGAGCTTGGACTCATCAAAAGCCTTTGTTCTCATTTCTTCTCCTTCGGGAACAAACACTCTGTTTCTGCTGTTAACGCTTCTGCCCATAATGAAATAAGCAGTTACAGCCTTTTTACCGTCAGCGGACATACCAACGATGATACCTCTGCCGGGATATTCGTTTTCACGGAGAACGTTTTCTATGTTAAGAAGTTCCATTTGAATGTTACCTTTCGTTTTTATTGTTACGCAAAACGAACTTAATATTTAAAAGTTTTACTCGATTTTTTACAAAAAATCGCAGATCTTTAGGGTAGCGCCCTAAATCGCCCGTCTCAACGGGCGAAATCCCTCAATTCTTCTCTTCGCGAAGTGCTTTAGCAACCATCTGCGCAGCCTTGGGAAGAATATCCCATTCTGCCTGCTCCATAACTCTTTTCTGGAGCACTTCGGCTGTGTCGCCGTCACATATCTCAACAGCTCTCTGCATGATGATCTTACCGCCATCGGGAATCTCATTTACAAAATGAACTGTTGCGCCTGTTACCTTAACTCCGTAGCTGAGTGCCGCCTCGTGAACACGAAGACCGTACATACCCTGGCCGCAGAAAGAAGGAATAAGAGAAGGATGAACATTGATTATTCTGTTTTCATAGCGCTTTGTGAAGCCCTCTGAAAGAATGCTCATAAAGCCTGCAAGCACGATCATTTCAACACCTGCATCATCAAGAGCAGCTACAATGCGCTCTTCAAACTCAGCCTGACTGCCGCATTCCTTTTTGGAAACAACCACAGATTCAATGCCTGCCTTTGCCGCTCTTTCAAGAGCATAAGCAGAAGGGTTGCTGGAAACTACGAGAACGATCTCGCCGTCTGTCAGCCCACCCGCCTGCTGAAAATCTATAAGAGCCTGAAGATTTGTTCCGCCTCCGGAAACAAAAACAGCTATTTTTGTTTTCACTTCAGTTCAACCCCGTCATCACCAGGTACGATTTCGCCAAGGATGTATGCATTCTCGCCGTTTGCACGAAGGATTTCAAGAGCCTTTTCTGCATCTTCCTTTGCAACTGTTACGCTCATACCAACACCCATATTAAATGTGTTGAACATATCACGCTCGGGAATATTTCCAACCTTTGCAATGAGATCGAAAATAGGAAGAACACGAACGTCTTCCTTCTTGATGCTTGCCATCATACCTGCAGGCAAACTTCTGGGAATATTTTCATAGAAGCCACCGCCTGTGATGTGAGAAACAGCCTTAACATTCACCTCATTGATGAGAGCGAGCATAGGCTTTACATAGATCTTTGTAGGTGTGAGGAGAGTTTCAGCAATGCTCTTGCCGCCAAGCTCTTCTCTGGGAGCCTTGAGAGACTCGATGTTAGCTTCGTCATCAACGCCGAACACCTTACGAACAAGGGAGAAGCCGTTGGAGTGAACACCGCTGGAGGGAATAGCGATCATAGCGTCGCCTTCCTTAACTGTGCTGCCGTCGATGATCTTATCTCTGTCAACGATACCTACAGAGAAGCCTGCAAGGTCGTATTCGTCTTCAGGATAGAAACCGGGCATTTCAGCTGTTTCACCGCCGATGAGAGCAGCGCCGGACTGAACACAGCCCTCTGCGATACCTGCAACGATGGAAGCGATCTTTTCGGGATAGTTCTTACCGCAAGCAATGTAGTCGAGGAAAAACATAGGAGCCGCGCCGCAGCAGATAATATCGTTTACGCACATAGCAACGCAGTCGATACCAACTGTGTCGTGCTTGTCAAGGATGAAAGCCATGCGAAGTTTTGTTCCAACGCCGTCTGTGCCGGAAACAAGAACAGGGTCCTTCATTCCTGCAAAGCCGGGGCGGTAAAGACCGCCGAAGCCGCCGATGCCGCTCATAACTCCGCTGTTTTCTGTGCGCTTTATATGTGTTTTCATAAGCTCAACTGCTTTATAGCCTGCAGTTATATCAACGCCTGCAGCTGCATAGCTTTCGCTTCTGGATTTTGTATTCATAATCTTACGATTCCTTTCTTAAACTGAATATTTATGGGAAGGGATCTTTACCCCATTATTCTTTGCCGTTCCAGCAATATGTGCAAAGCTTGCATTCGGGAAGACCGATTGCTTTGATTATGCCCTCAAGTGACTGGAACTCAAGAGAATCAAAGTGGAATTTGTCACAAAGAGCTTTTCTGAGATTTCTGCCTCTCTCTGTTTCAGCATCGCTGTATTCTTCAATATGGTTGAAACCCTCTTCACCCTCAAGCTCCATAATAACGCGACGGGCAATAAGGTCCATCTCGCCGTTGGCTCTTGAGAAGTTAAGATACTTACAGCAATACATAATAGGCGGGCAAGCACTTCTCATATGAACTTCTTTTGCGCCATGCTCATAAAGGAAGTCAACAGTTTCCTTCAGCTGTGTTCCGCGGACGATGGAGTCATCAACGAAAAGTAACTTCTTATCTTCGATAAACTCTTTAATGGGGATCTGCTTCATTTTAGCAACACGATTTCTGTCAACCTGCTTTGCGGGTGTGAAGCTTCTTGACCATGTAGGTGTATATTTGATATAGGGGCGTGCAAAGGGAATACCGCTTGCATTGGCATAGCCTATGGCGTGAGGAGTTCCCGAATCGGGAAGACCGCCAACATAGTCTATATCCTGAACTCTTCCCTTTTCCTTATCTGTTTCGGCAAGAATGCCGCCATCGCGGTATCTCATAGCCTCAACGTTAACGCCTTCGTAGTTGGATGAAGAATATCCGTAATATGTCCACAGGAAAGAACAGATCTTCATTTCATCTGTACCCTCACTGAGAACATTGAGACTGTCGCTTGTGAGCTCAACGATCTCGCCTGAGCGAAGCTCATGCTCTAGTTCATAGCCTAACTTCTGGAAAGCGAAAGACTCGAAGGAAACACAATATCCTCCTTCGTTTTTACCCACTATAACAGGTGTTCTTCCGAGACGGTCACGAGCAGCGATAATAGCTCCGTTATCGCGGAGGATAAGAATAGACATTGAGCCGTCTATAACATCCTGCGCAAATTTGATACCATCAACGATATTGCTCTTTCTGCCAATAAGTGCCGCAACAAGCTCTGTCCAGTTGATCTTACCCGATGTCATTGTTGTAAAATGACCGCTTGAATATGTGAGATACTGCTCGATAAGCACATCAGCATTATTGATCATACCGATAACGCTGATAGCATATGTGCCCTGTGAAGAACGAATAAGGAGAGGCTGAGGGTCGCTATCACTGATACAACCGATAGCGGAATTACCCTTCATCTCATCAAATATTTTTTCAAACTTAGTTCTGAACGGTGAGTTCTGAATATTGTGAATATCTCTCTGAAGACCTATCACTTTGTCATATGCCGCCATACCACCTCTCTTGGTTCCGAGATGTGAATGGTAGTCAGTGCCAAAAAATACGTCTTCAATAGCATCGTGGTTACACGCTGCTCCGAAAAATCCTCCCATAATCTACTCCTTGTCTATGCCGGTTGGATGTTTACTAAAAATATTTTCTCTATGCTGTAAAAATTAAGCGAAGAAAAGCTCGGAGAGTGTCATAGGATCGATATATTCGCCGTTCTTATAAACTCTCATGTTTCCGGAAGCGATTTCGTCGATAAGCATAACCTTACCATCAGCATCGTAACCAAATTCAAACTTGATGTCATAAAGAATGAGGCCCTTTTCCTTAAGATCGTCAGCAACGATCTGTGTGATCTTCTGTGTCATATCCTTGATATCGTCATACTGCTCAGCTGTCATAACGCCAAGGTCTACAAGGCCATCCTTTGTTACGAGGGGATCGCCCTTTTCGTCGTTCTTGAATGTTGTTTCAACATATGCGGGGAGGTCTGCGCCCTCTTCGATATAATCGCTGTAGCGGCGGAAGAAGCTACCAACTGCTTTGTGACGGCAGATAACCTCAAGACCCTTACCAAATACCTTGCCGGGAAGAACTTCCATTGTTGTGTTTTCAAGGTCTGCGCTTACATAGTGAGTCTTGATGCCTGCTGCGTTAACCTTTTCAAAGAAATAGATGGACATACGGAGGTTTACATCACCAACACCGTCGATTGTGAGTCCTACAGAGTTTTCGCCGGGATCAAAAACGCCGTCCTTGCCTGTGCAATCGTCCTTGAACTTGAGAAGATAGTTTCCATTATCGAGTGCGAATACGTCCTTTGTCTTACCTGTATAAACGAGTGTCTTTTCCATGATTTTTTCTCCTTAAAATTTTAATTATAATTTTTATTTTTTATTTTTATCAGTTGTTATAAGCTGCAGCGATCTCTGCATCCTTAGCGAGAACCGCTTCTTTGCCCTGAGCTCTCTTTGCATCAAGCTTTGCGGCAACATCGGCATCTGTTACACCGAGAATCTGAATTGCAAGCAGAGCTGCATTTGCTGCTCCGTTTACTGCAACTGTTGCAACGGGCATACCTGTGGGCATCTGAACGGTTGCCAGAAGCGCATCAAGTCCGTCAAGAACTCCGCCCTTAACAGGAATACCAATAACAGGGAGAGTTGTGTTTGCGGCAACTGCGCCTGCAAGGTGAGCCGCCATTCCTGCCGCTGCAACGATAACGCCGAAGCCGTTATCTCTTGCGCCACGAACAAACTCAGCGCATGCCTCAGGTGTTCTGTGGGCGCTATAAACATGAACCTCAAAAGGAATTTCATATTCCTTCAATGTGTTGATTGCCTTTTCAACTACGGGCATATCGCTTGCGCTACCCATAATCACAGCTACTTTTTTCATATTTGTTAATCCTTTCTGAGAAAGAAAATAAACTTTTTATGCTTTTGAAAGACCAATGTCGCCCATACATGCACACCCAAGCAAAGCTGAAATTAAACTCTGTATACGGCGCCGACTTTTATTAGAATTTCTCCGTAAAAATCAAAAAAGCACACTCCTCCCCTGCAGGAGAGAGCATGCCCAGACGGTCGACAAGTGGTACCTTCGCTCCCATGCGGTTTATCCGCTAAGACTAGCCGGCGGCAGTCTTTTTCCGTCAGTTACGAAGGCTTTATCTCACTCACTTATTTTACCATATCGGGCACTTTTAAGTCAATCAAAGAACTATGTCAATTTAACCAAAATATTCGCTAAAAATGCTACTTTCTGTGGCTGATTTTGTTTATATCCGCAAAAATCAAACAAAGAGCCTGCCCCTTACAGTCTGCACTCTGCAAGGGGTGGCTCTTTTTTATTATTCGGGCTTATATACAGGAACACCCTTATTATTACCGTCAGCCCAAAGAGTGTACTGACAAACAGGAGTTTCAAAGATTGTATATCCAACGTGAACGCCATTTTCGTTTGCAAAGCCTGTGCTGCCAAACTCGCCGATCTTATCGCCGGCGGCAACAACATCGCCCACTTCAACTGTGATCTTGCCCATATGAGCATACCAGCTCTTGAGGCCAAGACCATGGTCGATTACGACGATATAGCCTGTGTGGTCAAGATAATCAGCATAAACGACCTCGCCTGCGTTACCTGCAGTTACAGCAGTGCCTGCAGAGCCTGCATAGTCAACGCCGGAGTGGAAATAGCTTATATCTGTTCCCTTAACAGTGATTGTATGGCCATAACCTGTGGCAAGGCTTGACTTCTTTGTGTCACAAGCCTCGGGGAATACGCCTTCAAAATACATTTTTTCAACAGAAGACTGGGCAATAGGGCGCAATGCCTCCTCTGCCTTTGCAATAACTTCATCGTTATAGTAGCTATTTACAATTGCATCTGCATATGTTTTTTCTCTTGTTTTGAAGCCATTATCTCTCTTAGTGAGGTCAATATTGATGTTCTGGCTTGCTCCGCCATAGCTGAAGGAAAGTGTGTACTGACCAACAGAAAGCTCGCTGTTAAAGGGAATGAGGGCATAAGAAAGTCCGTTCTCCTGAGTGAAGAACTTAGGTGTGTATCCAATATCGGGCTCGCTTGTGAACTGAATATTTTCAGCCTTATTTACGTTAACTGCTGTGATGCACACAAATTCGCCAACCTGAATTGTGTTGATGCCTGCATAAAACTCTGCAGGGGCGCTGAGAGATGCATCGAAAACAAAGATCTGCTCGCCATAATAGTTACGGGTTTTATCCTCATACCATTTAGCTGAGACCTCTGCCTTAAGAGACATATTTTTAGTTATAATAACGCTGGAGATATTGTCATAAACGTCGTCAAAAACAACCTCACCTGTGTTCTTATCTGTGAGCTTAACTGTGAAGGAATCGGGCTCTGTGGAGAAGTCCATAGCAAATCCGCCTTCAATTTCAACAGCCTCAACTGTATCGGAAACGGCAGAAACAGCCTCTGTATATTTTCCTTCAGAGTTGATAAAATTCCAATGACAAGCATCGGGCATAAGTGCCTGACCTGTTACGCTGAGAACAGGAGCAACGCCGTTTTCATAAAGATGCGCTGCATATCCGCTGGAAAGGAATTTCTGAGCAGATTTTTCAGACATCTGATATGTTTTTCCATCGCCATCAACAAAATAGCAATCCTGTGTATTAGCAGTGAAATAATACTTATAAGCTGTTTCACTTGCAGAGGTGTTTACGCTGAGACGATAGTAGTTTCCGCTTTCAATTGTGGGAGGAATAGCAGTGATTTCTTCAGCATCGTCCTTTGCAGCAACGAAATACTCAATCATATCCTTCTGCTCCTGATCTCCGTCTCTTGAAAAATTATAGATATTGCCTGCGGGATCAACGAGAGACATAGACACAACATTTATGTTGCTCACAGCGCCTCTCTGCTCGCTGTTATAGTTTACAATAGCGATGATTGAAGGAATGATCATCACAACAAGGAGAATCGCTATAATCACTTTATTTTTCATAACAAAGTCCGTTCCTTTCAAAACTTTGATTTATACACAATACCACAATATATTATACTATAAATGCAGTCTTTGGTCAAGTGGTTTTTTTGTAACACCTACGATGAGCTATGATGCGCTAAGGCTACAGATATTCACCAAGCAAATTAACAAAGCCACACCTTTCGGTGTGGCTTTGAATATGCGATTAGTTTGTGTAGTTATCGAAGTAGCCCTGTACAAGAATAACAGGTGTACCCTTATCACCGGAACCGCTTGTAAGGTCGCAGAGAGAACCGATAAGGTCTGTAAGGCGACGGGGTGTTGTTCCCTGAGATGCCATATTGCCTGCAAGGTTAGCTTCCTTTTCACGAATTCTTTCTTCGATAGCCTTCTTAAGAGCTTCGCCCTTAAGATCAGCAAAATCGTTATCTGCAAGATACTTGAGCTTAAGCTCGTTAGGTGTGCCTTCAAGACCGGGTGTGTTAGCTACAGAAACGCTGGGGTCTGCAAGCTCCCAGATCTTACCAACGGGATCCTTGAATGCGCCGTCACCGTATACCATAACTTCAATATGCTTGCCTGTTCTCTCAAGCATTTCAGCCTGAATGTTCATAACAAGGTCTGTGCATTCACGGGGGAAGAGCTTAACTGTGTTTTCTGTAGACTTATTGGAGCCGAGAAGACCAAACTTTTCGTTGCAACCGCTTCCGTCTACGCTCTCTGTGAGAATATCATCAAGTCCGCAAACTCTTTCAGCGCCGGCAGCCTTGAGAAGACGCTTTGTTCTTGCTCTTGTATGAATGTCGCAGTTAAGAACATTCTTTGTATAGTTAAGGATAACTCTTGGATCGTTAGCAAAAATAATCTCAACTTCTGCGCCGCACTCACGGATAAGGTCACCGTAGTACTGAACATAGTCAACGCAGGTGAAAGGATGCATATTCACTCCGAAGAGTTCGCGATATTTTTCAAGTGTGAGAACATCGCTGTAGGGGTTAACTCCTGCCTCATCAAGCTTATCAAGAGAAACAAGCTCGTTACCAACCTCATCGCTGGGGTAGCTGAGCATAAGAACCACTTTCTTTGCGCCCTTTGCTATACCACGGAGGCAGATTGCAAAACGGTTACGGGACAGGATGGGGAAAATAACGCCGATTGTTTCGCCGCCAAGCTTTGCACGAACATCTTTAGCAATAGCGTCAACAGATGCGTAGTTACCCTGTGCACGAGCAACAACAGATTCTGTTATAGCAACAACATCGCGATCGTTAATACTGAATCCTTCGCTTTCGGCAGCCGCAAGAACGCTTTCAACAGTCATCTTAGCGAGATCGTCGCCCTCACGGATAATGGGGCAGCGAATACCTCTGGAAGTTGTACCAACTCTTCTTTCCATATAGAAACCTCTTTCCTTAGAAACCGATCATTGATCGGATAAAATCAATCTAACAGGGTTATTATAACTCATAAATGAGACAATCACAAGATTTTTTTGCAAATTTTTTATGCAAACTCAAAAAAAATTTATGAAAATAAGGGTGATTTTGCAAGTTTAGCCATCATTCGTGCCATCCGTCAAGCTCTCTGCGCTCAACTGCGCCTCTGATTCGCCTATAAAGACCTCTATGCTTATAATCAAAATCACGAAGATAGTTTTTCATATTTTCTCTCTCCGTATGCCCATCCTCAGGGCAAGGGCTTTTTTCAACAGGAAGGTCCACCTTTTTTGCAAAGGTTTTAATCATAGACTCTTCGCAAAGGATAAGAGGGCGGATCATAACAAGTTCTTTTCTTGACAGCAGGGTTACGGGAGAAAATGTTCCCACTCTACCCTCAAAGAACAAATTGAGCATAAATGTTTCAACTGCGTCATCGGAATGATGTCCCAAAGCGATTTTATTGCAGCCCAATTCCTGCGCAGCATCGTGAAGACAGCCTCTTCTCATTCTGGCGCAAAGTGAGCAGGGGTTTGACTCCTTACGGACATCAAAAATTATATGAGCAAGCTCTGTTTGCTTAACGTGATATTCAACATTGAGCCTTTCGCACAAAGCTCTGATGCCTTCGTGATGGTTTTCCTCCGCCTTTACTGCCTCACAGGTGTGAAATCCCATATCAAGAGTCAGTGCAACAACCTCATATTTCTGAGGCAGAAAACGACGCATTTCAGCAAGAGCACAAAGAAGCGCAAGTGAATCCTTGCCTCCTGAAACGCCCACAGCTATACGGTCGCCATCTTCTATCATATTATACTTTTCAATGGCTGAGCGAGCTCGGCTCATAATTTTTTGCAATTCTTTCATACACATCTCCGCGAGATATACCATATACTGAAACCATAACCTGAAGAAAGGCAGATAATATGGCAATTAAAGTTTATATTGATCAGGGCCACAACCCCACCAACCCAAATGCAGGAGCAGAGGGAAACGGATACAGGGAGCAGGACCTTGTTTATACCATTGGCACTCTTACGGCAGAGTATCTCCGTGCGGCAGGCGTAGAAACAAAACTTTCACGTCCAACAGAAGAAACACAGCTCGGGACCTCTGTTTCATCTTCTCTTGCAGCCAGAGTTCAGGACGCTAACAGCTGGGGAGCCGATTATTTCGTCAGCCTCCACGCCAACGCCTCTGATATAACCTCTGCCTCAGGCTCTGAGGCTTACGTTTTTTCTCAGAACTCACAGGCCGTGCCGTTGGCTGAAAACATCCTGCGTCAGCTTAACATAAACACAGGCCTTCAGTCAAGAGGTGTTTTTTCACGTCCCACCTTGTATGTTCTCAGACGCACCGCCATGCCTGCAACCCTGATAGAGCTTGGCTTTATAACTAATACATATGATGCCGAGCTTATGGCAAACTCCCCCGAATTATTTGCAGCAGGAGTTGCCAACGGCATCCTCGCCTATCTGGGATTATTGTAGAAAGACTATATATGGCAGATATTCAGGGGGGAATCTTTTCAAGCTATTCTTTTTCTGCAATCTTCAATTCAAACCAGAAGGTGCTGCCCTGACCTAAAGTGCTTGTTACGCCGAAATCGGCGCCATGAAGGATAAGAGCATTTTTTACAATGGAAAGACCAAGGCCTGTTCCCTTAATGGCTCTGCGATGGAAATCGCTTGCCTTATAATATCTGTCCCAGATAAGTGGAAGCTTTTCAGGGGGAATACCCTGCCCGTGATCAACAACAGAAACACGGCAAGCTCCATCTTTCTCGGTTATTTCAACTGTTATGGTCTTATCAGCGCCGGCATAGTTCACCGCATTGTTTATAAGATTATAAACCACCTGCAAAATAAGGATCTCATCAGCTTCAACATAATAGTTTTCGCTGCAATCAAAAACGAACTGATAGCCATCACGCTCTCTCAGCTGATTATATCTTTCAAGAGTTGCGCTGATGCATTCGCTAAGAGAAAAAACAGTTTTATTCAGCTTTCGCTGTCCGCCCGTTATTCTTGAAAGATCAAGCATATCGCTGACAAGAGATGTAAGGCGAGCTGTTTCGTCAATTATAACCTGAATATTTTCAGGAGTTATTTCACCGGGGATATCTCTCATAACCTCGCTATATCCCGAGATCATTGTGAGAGGGGTTCTCAGATCGTGTGAAATATTGGCAATAAGCTCCTTCTGCATAACATCAAGCTTTGAAAGCTCTCCTGCCGCATAGTTAAGAGTTCCTGCCAGCTCAGATGTTTCAAGAAACTCACCGCCATCAAAATCAACATCATAGCTTCCCATTGCCAGGCGCTTTGCTTCCTCGTTCATATTGGAAACAGGACGAGTGATGTTTTTGGTGATGATATAGGACATAACGATGGTGACAATAACGAGCAGCGCAGTTATCCACAGCAAAAGATATCTGAGCGTTGTTACTGTTGCATTGACAGGCTGGATCTCCGTGTTTAAAACAACAAGCAGCTCTGCATCTCCTGCATTTGTTATGGTTGCGCAAATAATACTGTCGGTGAAATTTTTATTTTCAGCCTCAACAAGATGTGTGTACAGTCCGTTTTCCTTTGCGCCTGTGTAAACTGTGTTGATAAACCCGTCGTTTACAGCGGAATGGATGAGACAATACACCTGATTATGAGCGTTGATAACAGCCACACCACGTCCGTTTTCTATTTTATAAACGGTGATGCAGGTGCTCTGCCTTGTGGCAAGATCATAAGCCTCAGATTCAAAATCACTGTGGGAAGCAAGGCGTGAAATACTGACTGTGTCCTTCTGGATCTGACTTTTTCTTATAGACTTATATATATCGTCAAGAAAAACTGTTTGAAGCACCCAGATAATAGAAAGAATGATTGCAGAAAAAACCACCATATACATAAGGATCTTTCGCTGCATTCTTGTTTTGGGCGCCTTCTTTTTATCAAGCTTGTGTGTCAAAACGATAGCCAACTCCTCTCAGAGTAACTATAAACTTTGCATATTCTCCAAGGCTCTTGCGAAGAAGCTTAACATGGGTGTCGAGAGTTCTGTCATCGCCATAATAGTCATATCCCCAAACCTCTGTTATAAGGCGCTCTCGGGACAAAGCTATGTTCTTGTTTTTCAGCATATAGAAGAAAAGATCGTATTCCTTGGGAGACATATCTGCGCGAACACCATCAATATAAACTATTCTGGCATCAACATCAGCCTTTAACCCCTCAAACTCAAATATTTCGTTGCTGCTGGCATCTGCAGGAGCAGCCCGTCTGGCACGCTTCATAATAGCATCAACACGCATCATAAGCTCCTTGGGAGAAAAGGGCTTTACAACATAATCGTCAATACCAAGCCCAAAGCCGTTTATCTTGTCGTATTCCTCTCCACGAGCTGAAAGCATTATGATGGGAATATCTGAGAAGCGGCGGATCTCTCTGCAAGCGGAAAAACCATCAAGCTCAGGCATCATAATATCGCAGATCACAATATCATAGCTTCCGTTTCTGCATTTTTCAACCGCCTCCATACCATTTGCCGCTTCGTCAACCGTATGGCCCTCAAAAACAGCATATTTTGCAATAAGTCGGCGTATCATTTCCTCGTCGTCAACGATAAGGATATTGTACATATATAAAAACTTCCTTTCGGTCGGAATTATCCGTTTAACATTATATCACATATCTTTTGTTCAATCAATGTCGGTATAATGAAAATTATGTGAAGGGAGAAAGTAATAAAAAGGCTCCCCTTGATTAGGGGAGCTCTCACCGAAGGTGACAGAGAGATAAATCTACCCTTTCGTCTTGCCTTCAGCAATCCGCCTCCCCTATGCAAGGGGAGGCTAAAACTTACTGTTCAAACTGATGGAGAGTTACTGTATATCTGGATTCCCAAGCCTCTTCAAGAAGAGCCTTGCGGTCAATAAGAGCCTCCTGAGCCTCAACCTTTTCAAGCTCGGGCTGAGTTCTGGGATGGCGGGGTGTGAACACTGTGCAGCAATCCTCATAAGGCAGGATAGCTGTGTTAAAGGTTCCTATCTCTCTGGCTCTTTCAACGATCTCTTCCTTATCAAGACCGATACAGGGGCGGAAAACAGGAAGGCTGGACATACAATCTGTAACGTTGATGGCAGCAAGAGTCTGGCTGGCAACCTGACCAAGGCTTTCACCTGTGATAAGGCACTTGCAGTCCTCGTTCTTTGCGCATCTATCCGCAAGCTCCATCATAAAGCGGCGAAGAAGAAGAGTGAAATAATCCTCCTCGCAATTATCACGAAGCTCCTCCTGAATATGTGTGAGAGAAATGATATGAACTCTGATGCGTCCACAATATTCTGTCAGCTCACGACCAAGCTGAAGAACCTTTTCTCTTGCTCTTTCGCTTGTGTAGGGGAAGCTTTCAAAATGGAGAGCGTCAATATAAAGACCACGTTTTGCCATCATATAGCCTGCAACAGGGCTGTCGATACCGCCTGAGAGAAGAAGCAGGCCGCGTCCGCCTGTTCCGAGAGGAATACCGCCCGCAGCTCTTTCCTGACCTGCGTGAACATAAGCATATTTATCTCTGATCTCAACACGAACTGTGATTTCAGGGTTCTTCAGATCAACCTTGATCTTGGGAACGCAACCAAGAATAACTCCACCGATCTCAGCCGCAATTTCAGGACTTGAGAGGGGGAATTTTTTATCGCTTCGTTTTGCTTCACAGCGGAAGCTTCTCTTGCCGAAGAGACGCTGGGGAAGATATTCTCTTGCAACCTCAGCAATTGCCTCCATATTCTTTTCGCACACAGCCGCACGGGTTACAGAAGCGAAGCCGAAAACTTTTTTCGCCTGAGCGTACATTTCGTCAACATCTTCTTCTGTTACATCATCATTTTCAGGCTCAACATAAACTGTTGATTGATTATAACGAACTGTAAATCCGCCGACATATTTAGCTCTTTTCTTCATTTCACGCATAAGCGCTGCCTCAAATTTGCCCTTGTTTGAGCCTTTGAGTATAATTTCTCCGTATTTACAAAGTATAACTTCTTTCATTGTATGGATCCTTTCTTAATATAAACGATAGTTGAACTCTGATCGTCACGTTTTTATCGACCTTTTTTCAAAAAAGGTCGCAGGTTATCAGGGCAGAGCCCTGATTCGCTCATCGCAACGAGCGAAAATACTATTACTCATAGGTAATCAAAGAGGCGAAGCTTCTTGGTCGCACTCCGCAGAGTGCGAAATTCCTTTTATAAACTTGAGTTTAACCGGTCAGATTTATAAAAACAACTCTACGGCAATCTCATAACGTATCCCTTGCCACGCAGAGAAACAATAAATCCGTCGCCGAAAAGGCGGCTGAGCTTTTTTCTCAGATAGCAAACATAAACATCGCTGATATTTGTTTTTTCTGTGTTTTCCCAAAGGGCGCCTCTGATGTCCTCACGGGACAACGGCCCCGCCGCATCCTTAAGCATAAGAAAAAGCTGAAACTCCAGCTTTGTGAGGCAAACTGCTTCGCCGCCATAAGAAACAGAAAGCTTTTCACTATTGATGCAAACCTTTTGAGGATCGGCCTCAATCTCGTTTTCGGCAACAAGCGCAAGACCAAGCCTTTGAAGCTCTCCCAGATCAACAGGGCGGTTAAGATATTCTCTGCCCTTCTTTTTTGAGGCAGGTGAACCCAGAATGATAACAGGGCAGTTTTTTTCGCTGACAAGCTCATCTGCCTCGGCAATAACAAGCTGTGGCTTATTATCACAGGCAACAAAACCATCCGAAAAAACAGCATATATCATTCTTTGATAGGCTTCCGTGAAGCCACGCACGGAAAGTCTTTTTTTTTCGCTTTCCTGCTTTTCATTAAAAATAAAATCATACATATATATATTGTACAACCTTCCATATGTTTTGTCAATCAAGGTATGAAATGTGGAGAAAGAAAATGATATATGCAGTTTTTATTCTGGCCGTGATGATAAACGGAGCAACTGATGCGGCAAATTCTCTTACAGGAGTTGTTTGCTGCAAAATTCTCCCCTACAGATCTGCGGCGCTTTTATCGGCATCTCTTAATTTTGCAGGACTTGCTCTTTTTGCAGCTTTGTTTCCCAAGGTTTCCCAAACAGTTGAAGCATTAACATCAGGAGGCCCCAAGGAAGCACTTGCAGTTCTGTTAACAATTGCGCTTTTTGCGGGCGGAGCCTGGATATTCTCCCTGCCCACAAGCGAAAGCCACGCCCTTATTGCCGCCCTTGCAGGAGTGACAATGGCAAAGGGACAAGCGCTTGACATATATATGCTTTTATACATAACCCTTGGAGCCCTTGCCTCCGCTGCCCTTGGAGCCCTTTTTGGAGCAATTGTCTGCTCCTCGCTGAAAGAAAAGCTTTCAGAAAGCAAATGCTTGGCACTTTTGGGCTGCGGACTTTCATCGTTTTTTCACGGAGCACAGGATGGACAAAAATTTCTTGCCCTTGCCATTGCAACAGGTATGCTTCGGTTTAACACTTTTTCTGTTATGCTTGTGGGCTCGGCAATGTTTTTTGGAACGCTCCTCGGCGGAAAACGGATCGTTGAAAAGCTGGGCAATAAAATGACACACCTGACCCTTAAATCAGCCGTTTCATCTGATATCGGGAGCGCATTTGCCCTGCTTATAATAACCTTCCTCGGCATTCCCTCCTCTACCACTCACACTAAAATCTGCGCCATTGCAGGTGCATCTGCGGGAATGGGCGAAAGGGTTGATAAGAAAGAGCTTGTTTTGATTGCTTTTGGCTGGGCTTTAACACTTCCAGCCTGCATTGTGTTGTCATATTTCATCACAAAGGCAATTAATTGAATGTATTTTTGGTAATATTCAACAAAAAAGTGTGGTTTAATTCTACATTAAATCGGTGGGTTATACTTGCATAATGCTGCGACGTGGTTTATAATAAATCTATCATTGACTTTTTGGTTAAATGGAACAAATAACAAAGGAGAATTATCTAACAATGGCTGCAATTACCACAAAAAACATCAGAAACCTTGTACTTCTCGGTCACAGCGGAAGCGGTAAGACTTCACTTGCTGAGGCTATGCTTTTCAGCGTAGGCGATATTGACAGAATGGGTAAGGTTACTGACGGAAATACAGTTTCTGACTTTGATCCTGAAGAAATTGCGAGAGGCTCATCAGTTTCTCTTTCTAATATAGGCTTTAACTATCACGATCATAAGATCAACGTTCTCGACACTCCCGGTTCCCCCGATTTCATCGGCGAAACAATGGAAGGTCTCCGTGCGGCAGATGCTGCGGTTATCGTTGTTGACGGTAAGGCAGGCGTGGAAGTTGGTACAGAACTTGCATGGGAAAGAGCAACAAAAGCAGGTATTCCCATTGCATTCTTCATCAATAAGCTTGACGAATCTGAGGCTGACTACGAAAGAGTTTTCAACGATATCCGTGAAAAGTTCGGACGCAGAGTTTGTCTCACAAGCGTGCCCGTTATGTATAAGGACAGAATGACATATGTTTCTCTGGCAGAAAGAATGGCATTCGTATTTGACGAAAAGGGTCGCCGCAGCGACATTAACATGGACGCTGACCTTTACGCTATCGTTGAGCAGTATCTTGAAACATTTAACGAAGCGATCGCAACAACAAGCGACGAGCTTATGGATAAGTTCTTCGGCGGCGAGGTTATCACAAGCGCTGAAGCTATCGAAGCTCTCCACCAGGCTATTATCACAGGTGACATCGTTCCTGTATATTGCGGCTCCGTTCCTAATATGTGGGGCGTTAGAACTCTTGTTTCTGCAATCAAGGGCTCCTTCCCCAGAATCACAGCTAAGAAAAACGAAAAGATCATCGTTGACGAGTTCGTTGCTGAAAAGCCCATCGAGCCCGAAGGAGATTGCTCACTGTTCGTATTCAAAACTGTCGCTGACCAGTTTGGTAAGCAGACAATGTTCAAGGTTATGAACGGTACTCTTAAGAAGGATACAGTTCTTGTAAACGCAAGAACAGGCGCGCAGGAAAAGGCTGGCCATATCTACGCTGTTCGCGGTAAGCAGCAGACTGAAGTTGACGAGCTTTGCTGCGGTGACATCGGCGTGCTTCTCAAGCTGGCTGACACAGCAACAGGCGACACACTTTGCGCAGGCAAGGTTATCTCCTATGTTGGTATCAAGTTCCCCGAATCCCATATGACAAAGGCAGTTGTTGCAGCAGCTAAGGGCGACGAAGATAAGATCTCTTCTGCAATCGCTAAGCTTCTGGACGAAGATAAAACCCTCGTTTACGAAAACAACGCTGAAACAAAGCAGCTCACAATCTCCGGTGTTTCCGATATTCACCTTGACGTTGTTAAATCCAAGATGAAGAATCGCTACGGCACAAAGGTTGAATTTGTTGAACCTAAGATCGCATACAGAGAAACAATCAAAAAGTCTGTTCAGGCTGAAGGTAAGCATAAGAAACAGTCCGGTGGTAGCGGTCAGTACGGTCACGTTAAGATCACATTCTCCCGCGGAGAAGAAGACGGACTTACATTCACACAGTCTGTAGTTGGCGGCGCAGTTCCCAAGGGATTCTACCCCGCAGTTGAAAAGGGTCTTTTGGAAGCAATGCAGAAGGGTGTTCTTGCAGGCTATCCTGTAGTTAACCTTAAGGCTGACCTTTACGACGGTTCTTACCACGATGTTGACTCCAACGAAATCTCCTTCAAGCTTGCAGCTAAGCTTGCATATAAGAACGGTCTTCCCAATGCAACTCCTGTTCTTCTTGAGCCTGTTGGCGAGCTGAAGATCTCAGTCCCCGAATATATGATGGGTGACGTTATGGGCGACATCACAAAGCGCCGTGGTCGTGTTATGGGTATGACTCCCGATGAAGACAGAAAGGGCTACACAATTATCGAAGCTGAAGCTCCCAAGGCTGAAATGATGGATTACACAATCGTTCTCCGTGCTATGACACAGGGCAGAGGCTCCTACACCTTCAAGTTCGTTCGCTATGAAGAAGTTCCTTCAAGCGAAGCTCAGAAGGTTATAGCTAAAGCAAAGACTGAGGCTGACGACGAATAATACATAAAAGAGGTCACATAAGTGACCTCTTTTTTATGTCTGCACATATAAATCCGTATGAGCGTGTATTATCCGCCCACATATAACACAAGCGAAATAAATGTATGATCGCATTGTGAACGGGACGTTGAGGGCGCCCTCTCCTACCGACATGATGTCGGATCTATCATTATAACCAAATGTGGCAAAAGCCCCTTCCTTTCGGAAGGGGCTTTAAATTACTTAACGTATTTATCAAGCTCAAACTGCTCGCCGCAGCCATAGTTTTCATAAACATAGTCAATATCCTTATCGCCGCGTCCGGAAAGGCAAACAAGAATAGAGCCTGTTTTATGAGTTTTTGCATACTTGATAGCATATGCAACTGCATGGGAGGATTCAATTGCAGGAATGATTCCTTCAAAGCGGCTGAGAAGGAAGAAAGCCTCCATTGCCTCTTCATCTGTTACAGCCTCATAGTGAATTCTGCCCTGATCTCTCAGATATGCATGCTCGGGGCCAACACCGGGATAGTCAAGTCCGCTGGCAATTGAATATACAGGAAGGGGCTCGCCGTTTTCGTCCTGAAGAACATAGCTGTCAAATCCATGGAGACGACCCTTGGTGCCAAATTTCATTGTTGCCGCATGATCACCAACAGCCTCTCCACGACCAAGAGGCTCAACGCCATAAATCTCAACAGGATCTGCAAGGAATGGAGTGAACATACCGAGAGAGTTTGATCCGCCGCCAACGCAGGCACAAACTGCATCGGGCATAATACCTGTCATATCAAAGAACTGCTCTCTTGCTTCAATACCTATAACAGACTGAAAATCTCTTACCATCTTAGGAAAAGGATGGGGACCAAGGCAGCTTCCGATGCAATAGATAGCATCGTGATATTCCTTTGTGTACGCCTCAAAAGCAGCGTCAACAGCTTCTTTAAGAGTTTTAAGGCCGTGAGTTACGGGAATAACATTTGCGCCAAGCATCTTCATTCTGATAACGTTGGGATGCTGCTTTGCAATATCAACCTCACCCATATAAATATCACATTCAAGGCCGAAATAAGCAGCCGCTGTTGCAAGAGCAACACCATGCTGACCTGCGCCTGTTTCTGCAATAACCTTCTTTTTACCCATAAACTTTGCAAGAAGACCTTCGCCCATACAATGATTAAGCTTGTGGGCGCCTGTGTGGTTAAGGTCCTCACGCTTCAGATATATCTGGCAATTTCCAAAAAGCTTGGAAAGACGCTCGCAATGATACACAGGGGTGGGGCGTCCCTGAAACTCCTTGCGGATTCTGCGAAGCTCGTTTATAAACTGAGCAGAATGGCAGATTGCCTCATATGCGTTGTCAGCCTCTTCGAAGGCAGGAACAAGCTCAGGTGTGAGATATGCTCCGCCGTATTCTCCGAAATATCCATCCTGTGAAGGAAACTCCTTCAGATAATTATCAAAATCCTTATATTTATTCATAGTTATATCTCCGTTTCTTTATATTCAGGTTTATTTATCTGACAGCCTAACGCTCGCCATCGCTCTGCTAAAATAAACATAATATTCTCCAAACAAAAAATCCCAAGCATCCGAAAAGGATACTTGGGACGAAATAACAAATTCCGCGGTACCACCCAAATTGACTGAGTCCACTTAGCCGCATACTATCATATGCGCATTGCTGTAACGGGCAAGTGCCGTCGGCGCCTACTGAAATTCGGGCCGCCCTCAAAAGTCCATTCGTTTGACTTGCAACGCCGCCTCCCACCTGCCGCCGGCTCTCTGAAGATGCTAAATCAAGCTACTACTCTTTTTCATCGGTTTGAAATATTTTACCATACAAAAGCGTTTTTGTCAAGAGGTGAAGAGAAGTCGTTTTGTCAAAAGGAAGAGAAATATAAATGAGGCACACTCCATAAAGAAATGTGCCTCAGATATCTCTTTTTACATTTTATTATCAATTTCATCGCAAAGCTTTATAAGGCGCTTTTCCATTTTTTCAAGATCGGCAGGATGCAGAGATTTTTCTGCATATTTTGCCTCTATTCTGTCTGTCAGCTCAATCATATCTTCCCATTTGGAGATAAGGCGGACAGCGTGAAAAAACTTGCCAAGGCTACGAAGCTTAATTGCGCCATAGCCATAGAAAACTGCAACTACAAGCAGAGCATATGCGGCAATAAGACTAAACAGCAATACTACCTGCTCTCTGTCATAGGCACCGATTATAAACGCTATCATTACAGCGAAAATAACAACTGCGCCGATTGCGCTTGCAACTGTTGCCTTTCTTTTAAGGGCTCTGGCATCGTCTATCTTGCTTTGAGCATTATAGCGTCTCTCATAAAGATATTCGCTGAAGCTAAGCTGCTCACTCATTGTTGTTCACTCCCCTTTTCAAGCTCAAGCCCAAGACGAACAAAATCTGCCGCCGAAAGCTTTTCACCTCTTATATCGGCTCTGAGGCCCATTCGGGTGAGCGCCGCTTCAATATCGGCCTTAGGAACCATACCTGAGAGAGCATTTGTGAGAGTTTTTCTTCTCATTCCAAAAGCTGCGCCGATCATTTTCTTAACCTTTGCAACAAAGCGATCAAGCTCTGCATCGTCCTGAGGAAGACCCTCAAAAGCATCTCTTATGCCGTTTTTATACAGAGTTATCTGACAAACAGCAGAGTTTACCTTAGGAGCGGGATAGAAGCTTCCGGGGGGAACTGTGAACAGTTTTTTCGCTGTCCCGCACAGGGCAACGGATGCTGTTATAGATCCATATTCGCCTGAGCCTGCCTTAGCGCAAAGGCGATCTGCCACCTCTGACTGAACAAGAACCGTTACAGACTGCACCTGAGGCGCCTCAGAAGGCTTTACTCCTTCTAAAATAGCCATAAGAATGGGAGATGTTATATAGTAAGGAAGATTTGCGCAAACTCTTACGGGACGATCGCCAAACTGCTCCTTAAGGAAGGAGGAGAGGTCAAGCTTCATAAAGTCTTCATTGACAACAGAAACATTGGGGCAATCCTCAAGAGTTTCGGATAAAACGGGAATAAGTCCGCGGTCTATCTCAACTGCAACTACCTTACTGTAAAGCTCAGACAGCTCTCTTGTCATAGCTCCCAGCCCGGGACCGATCTCAAGAGCGCAAACATTTTCATCGCTGCAGACCTCTCCCCCGCCCCAGCCGCAATCGGCTCCAAGGGCAGATGATCCTGCTATCCTTGCAGGAATATCTGCATTGATGAGAAAGTTTTGTCCGAAGCATTTCTGAGGAGCAAGAGAATATCTCTGCAGAAGCTCTCTTACAAATGCGGGGTTACAAAGATTCATCAGTCGATCACCGTTGCTGTATAGCTTGTTGTAAAGGACTGGCCGGGTGCAAGAAGACGAGCATACTTCTTTGTCATAAACTCAGATGTTTCGTCAATACCTGCGGGAACGCCGTTCCAGGGCTCAAGGCACACGAAGGGTGCATCAGCCTTGATGGGTGTCCAGATACCGATACAGTCAAAGCTATCAAAATCAAACTTGATACCCTTGCCGCTTTCACGGTTTACAAGCTTAACGCTGTTTTTATTAAGTCCCTCAATTATGATAGCATCGTTATCATAATCGGAATAAACAAGCTTGAGCTCGTTATCAACGATCTTACCAAGGGGCTTGTTTGCAGGATTTCTGTAGCCTTCGGGAAGGTCTACGTTAACATCTGTTGCGCCCTCTGCATCCTCAAAGATAAGGCTATAATCGCTGAAGGACTCGCCCTCGTTCATGGGGCAGTTGAATGCAGGATGTCCACCGATGCAGAAGGGCATGGGAACGTCTCCCTTATTTTCAACTGTATAAGCTGTTGTGAAGCTGTTTTCTGTAACGCTCTGAGTAACCTTAAGGTTAAAATCAAAGGGATACATCTTCTTTGTTTCATCGTTTGCGCCATACTGAAGAACAACCTTATCAGCGCAAGCTTCAAGGATAGTAAATTCAGCATTGCGAACAAAGCCGTGCTTTGTCATAGGATATTCAACGCCATCAAAGATAACCTTATCGTTGAGAGGACGGCAAACTACAGGGAAAAGGCAGGGAGCCTGTCCACCCCAATACTTAGCATCGCCGCACCAAACATATTCCTTGCCGCCGCACACAAAAGATGTGAGAACAGCGCCCTTGCTTGTTACCTTTGCTTCTGCTCCGTTTTTAGAAATTACAAATTCCATAATATATCCTTTCAATATCTGCCTTCCCGTTTGGGAAGGCAGATGGCTGTTTTAATTAATATTTAAATTAATAATAAAGCTTTTCTGTAAGGTAATCCTTAAGCTCAGCAATGGGAAGGCGAACCTGCTCCATTGTATCTCTGTCACGAACAGTTACGCAACCGTCTGTTTCACTTTCAAAGTCGTATGTGATACAGAAGGGTGTGCCGATCTCGTCCTGACGGCGATATCTCTTACCGATAGAGCCTGTTTCGTCAAACTCAACGTTCCAGAACTTAGCAAGTTCAGCATAAACCTCGCCTGCCTTATCGGAAAGCTTCTTGGAAAGGGGAAGAACTGCTGCCTTTACAGGAGCAAGAGCAGGATGAAAATGCATAACAACTCTAACGTCGTTCTTAGCCTCATCAACTACTTCTTCATCGTATGCTTCTACAAGGAATGCAAGAGCAACACGGTCAGCACCGAGGGAGGGCTCGATAACGTAGGGAATATACTTCTCGTTTGTTTCGGGATCGAAATATTCCATAGACTCGCCGCTTTCGTTCTGGTGAGCTGTAAGGTCAAAGTCTGTTCTGTCAGCAATGCCCCAAAGTTCGCCCCAACCGAAGGGGAAGAGATATTCAAAGTCTGTTGTTGCCTTGGAATAGTGGCTGAGCTCAGCAGGATCGTGGTCACGAAGCTTGAGGTTTTCATCAGCCATGCCGAGTCCGAGAAGGAACTGATGGCAATATTCCTTCCAGAATGCGAACCATTCAAGGTCCTCGCCGGGCTTGCAGAAGAATTCAAGCTCCATCTGCTCAAACTCACGGATTCTGAAAATGAAGTTACCGGGTGTGATCTCGTTTCTGAAGGACTTACCTACCTGGCATACACCAAAGGAAAGCTTCTTTCTTGTTGTTCTCTGGATATTCTTGAAGTTTACGAAAATACCCTGAGCTGTTTCAGGACGGAGATAGATCTCTGTGGAGGAATCCTCTGTAACGCCCTGGAATGTCTTAAACATCATATTGAACTTACGGATGTCTGTGAAGTCAGACTTGCCGCAG
This sequence comes from Candidatus Avispirillum sp., assembly GCA_045631345.1. Taxonomy (GTDB): domain Bacteria; phylum Bacillota; class Clostridia; order Oscillospirales; family CAG-272; genus Avispirillum. The sequence continues at coordinate 29,032 of JAZQUP010000018.1, read as the reverse complement.
CCGGGACAAGGAATGTTATTTTCCTTGATATAAGCTGTCATTTCTTCGTTGGACATAGACTCAACGATCATTTCAACGCCGTTTTCTGCGTTCCAATCCTCAATGATCTTATCTGCTCTGTGGCGCATCTTACAAGCACGACAGTCAATAAGGGGGTCATTAAAGTTTACAACGTGACCGCTGGCAACCCATGTCTTAGGGTTCATAAGGATAGCTGCGTCAAGACCTACATTATATTTACATTCCTGAACAAACTTCTTCCACCAAGCTCTCTTAACGTTGTTTTTGAATTCAACGCCGAGGGGGCCGTAGTCCCAGGAGTTTGCAAGACCGCCGTAGATTTCGCTGCCGGGGTATACGAAGCCTCTGTTTTTACAGAGAGCAACGATTTTGTCCATTGTTTTTTCTGTGTTTTTCATTGCCATTGTTTTATAGTGTCCTTTCGGTTTTTAACTTAATTTATCTAAAATTATAGAAGATCTCCATAGCCTCGTTTGTGTCGGGCATATAGAAAGCTTCTTTATTAGCTGAAGCTGAAACAAATCTGCCGGGATAAACATATGTCTGCTTACCCATCCAGGAATATGCGCGGATAACATCGCCGTTTTTAGCAATATCCGCTGAAACTATATTGGTTTGCATTTTGCTTTCAAGGCCTCTGATAATATTCTGAAGAGCATTATCCGAGGATTTGGAAATATTATTAAGCACTCCGTTTACAAAGCTTGTAAGTATGGTCATTTCCTGATCAATTCCGTCAGAATAATCGCTATAGAGCAGGGCAACGCCAAGCTTCTTTGACAGCTTAACGGATGATGCTGCATCAAGCTCGTTTGTTACAACAACGGTAGGTTCTGTTTCCACAGGCTCTGTTTCAATAATTTCAGCTTCTGCTTCTGTTGCAGGAGCTGCAGATTCTGTGTCTGTTACCTCTGCTTCTTCAACAAAGGTTACATATTCCTTGCCGTCGTATCCGATGGAAAGGGGCAACTCACATGTTACCGCACCTATTGATGTTGCAAGTGAGGGCAGATCAGTTGCGTTCATAACTGTATAGTAATCAATATCAACGCCGATCATTGTGCCGATCTTTTCGCGCATAAACTCAATTCCGTATATGCCGTAGATCTCTCCAAGGGTATAATCCCCTGTTCCTGTTTCCACCTTTGTTATGGTGGGAATTGTCATTATAACATAATCTCTTGTTTTAACATTGGCGTGAACAACAGCCACAGCCTTTGCCTCAACAAGTCGGTAGTCCTCGCCAAGAAGACCTTCTCCTGCGCCTTCTACCTTTTCTATTTTTGATGCTGAAGGATAATAGTCGTCATAAACGCTTGTGCGCTTGTCATACACAACCATAAGCCATGTGAATGTTTCACCCTCAAGCTTTTTTGAAAACTTATCCTCAACTTCCTCGTCAACGGCGGATGTGTCCTCCGGGGTTGCAAGAATGTTATCAAGATCTTTATTATTTGTGTTAAAAATATCGGTTACAGCCCCTGCAACATATCTAGCTGCAAATATAGCCACTATACCCAGAACTACCAATGAGATAGCAAAGGTTATACCGAAATTTCTGAGATTTCTCATAGTTTCGCCTTCTTCCTATGGTTTGCCTCGGCTTACTGTGCTACCTTGGCAATATCTGTTATAAGAATCTTCGGTGAAGCTCCGTTTCCATATATATTAACGCTCATTCCGGGAGAAAGATACTCTCCACCACAAACAAATCCCTTTTCGGTCATTTTTCCTCTGACCTGAAAGGTTCCCGTTATATCAACCTGAGCTCCGGAGGAATAGCTCAGAATATATTCGCCGTTGGCATTTTCATTATATACTCTTGCAGGAGTTGTTATTACATCGCCCACAGCATATCCGAAGTTCTTTTCATTTTCAAAATAAAAATTTGAGCCTGATGTTATAAGCTTACCAACCTGGCTGTCGGCAGCCTCAATAACATAAGATATATAATAATCCTCCTCTGCTCCTGCAAAAAGGCCAGCATTTCCTGCAAAAACCTTAAAGCCTACTGCAAAGGCAGCACAGCAAAGCAAGAGAATTATAAGTACATCTATTGCAGATATACGCCTTTTTGAATATGATTCCATTTGTTCTAACCTTTCTTAAAGGACCACTAACTGTCCCTTTCAAGTGGCTTTATTTCTTCTTTGCCTCAGAAGCCTTCTTTGCCGCAATCGCTTCTTTTTCCTTTTCCTTGGCAAGGCGCTCAGCCTCTTCCTTTTCCTTCTGCTCAGCGGCCTGCGCCTCAAGCTTGATCTCACTGATATGCTCTGCAAGACCGGAAAGAAGACGAGTGCTGGGCTTTCTCATACAAAGGAAGATAAGCACAACGATTGAAATTGCAGTTGCACACATAACGAATGATTTCCATGTTTTTGATTCATGGAACATAGCCTCTGTATATGTAATGGCAACAAGACCGAGAAGACCGCAGATAGCATAGAGGATCTTAACTGCCTCTTTATGAGTGAATCCCATATCAACAAGTCTGTGATGGAGATGTCCTCTGTCGGGAGCAAAGGGGCTATGACCTGTGAGCACACGGCGGACAATAGCAGTTGTTGTATCAAGCAGGGGCAATGCAAAAATTGCGCAGGGCGCAAGGAATGAAAGCATTGTGTGCAGCTTGAAAAGTCCTTGAACTGAAATTATTGAAAGTGTATATCCAAGGAACAAAGCACCTGTATCACCCATAAAAATTCTTGCAGGGTTCATATTATAGGGCAGGAAGCCTACGCAGGATGCAACAAGAACTGCTGTGAGAACAGCGCTTCCTATATCACCTGAAACAAGCACAACGCCGAACATTGAGAGAGCTGTGATAGCGGAAACACCGCAAGCAAGTCCATCAAGTCCGTCAATCAAATTGATTGCATTTGTAAGACCTGTTATCCAGAGAATTGTGATGGGTATAGCCAAAAATCCAAAATGGAATGTCTGACCAAACAATGTTACATATTCGATGCGGACACCAAATGCGATAACTGCGATTGCTGATGCTCCAAGCTGAACAAACAGCTTGAGAAGCGCAGAAAGACGGAAAACGTCGTCAAGAACACCGAGAGTTACAAGCATTCCGCCGCCAATCCATATTGCATAAAGATGCATTGAATGCTCACAGAACACTATTGTTGAAACAACGAATGCTATGTATATAGCAAGGCCGCCGATTCGGGGCATAGGCTTTCTGTGCATACGTCGTGCATCTGTGGGAACGTCAATTGCGCCGATTCTGTAAGCCAGAAGTCGAACAGGGGGAGTTACCGTATAAGCTGTAAGCATAGCGCAGATGATAGCTATAACAGCAACAAAGATTGTTGAATGTTCCATATTTGTCTATCCTTTCTTAACAATGCAAGATTTTAGATATTATAAAACAAATTATTTTTGTAATCAAGGCTTATCCTTCTGCTCTGCGAACACTTACGCATTGCCCCTCTACATAGAGAGATGGAGCTCTGAGAGCATAATCCTCACCTGAGGAAATACGGCTGCCATTAAGCTCATAACCATACGGAGCAACATTCGCCGTGCACACAACCGTTACATATATGGAGCTATATCCGTCTATTCTTGAATAGACGATATTTCCGTCGGCATCAGAGCCTTCATAGTATGCCTGCGAAACAGAAACCGCTGTTATCTCACCCATAAGGTCTCCCTTTTCGTTATATACCTTATCGCCCTTGATTATTTTATCCGAAAGCTCATTTCTGATCTTCGGGACCTCAACAACATATTCAATGGTGGCCTCGCCTCCGCTGCTCTGCATATTGACCGCAACAGCATACACAGCATAGCCTATTGCAATTATTATAACTGCAAGAACCACCAGATCAACAATATTCCATTTTTTGTGTGATCTGTTCATTTAATATTCCTGCCTTTCCGTTTGTATCCAAACAAATAAGACTGATTTTTATTTTCAAACAACTATTTCTGCCTTGTTTTTATCGCAATTTCCCTGCACCTGCTCAAATGCACGCTTAGCCTTGTTTTCGGCATCAGATGCAATTGCTGAGGATGCGCCCATAAGAAGCCAGAATAAAGCAAAGATTCCATCATATGCCCATATGTTTGTTCCAAGTCCGCATATGAAAAGCACTATAACAGAGGATGCAGGCGCCCAGGCTCTCATATAAATAGCTGCGCTTTTATCCGAGCCCTTGCCATATTTTTCTCTGAGGATATATCCGAAAAGCATAGCCGCTATACAAACAAGCAGAACAACTCCGAATATTCCAAGCTTTGATATAACAGCCCCATAAAAGCTTTCGCTCTCTCCAAAGCTGCTGTCCAGCCTACCGCCAACAAGAATATGAAGCAGGCCTAAATCATAGGCGATGCCCAGCTCCTTCAGAAAGTTCATAATATGATTAACTGCTATACGGTTGCTTCCTCCCATCCAGACCCACACAGCATATACTGCGCAGGCAAGAGAGAAAAAGACATAAGCGGTTCTTCTGCGGAAGAAGAACAAAAAGATGATTATGCTGGCAACGGATGCAATTAGATATATATAATATCCGCTATACAAAAGAAAGCCTATCATTGCAATGCTGCACAAAAATGCTGTTTGCACAGGCAATCCTGTTTTACCGAGAATAAATGAAGCCGAAAGAGGCACAAGAGAAGCGCACATAAGCGCCATTGCCGGAATATTAAAGCCTGAAAGATCGGCCTCCAGCCCACCAAAAGCAGAAATTGAAATAAACGCCATATAAACCGCCGCTATGCATCCACAGGATGCAACTGCAACAGAGGCTGTTCCCTCAGCTCTTTCTCCATAGCCATCAGCTGCACACATAACGAAAAATATCAGCATCATACAGGTGAACTTAAGGCTACCTGAAAATATCTCCGCCGCAAGCATCACGAAAAGAAGAATCAGAACTGCTGCCCTGTGATGATGAAATGTTATGCTTCTCTTTCCACGAAAAATCTTTATTGCCAGAGCTATCATTCCGATAACAGCAATCAAGCTGAAAAGCTTTCCGTCATCAAAAGGAAAGAGAACAGCAACAATCAGGCTTGATGCCTCAGGAAATGCAAAAACAACACCTGCCGCAACTATAGCAACGCCGAATATAATAACCGTCAGCGGATCAAATATAAAGGTTGCGCTGCCAAAAAACACTCCCAGAATAAATGCCAGATTTGCTCTTCCGCAAGGAGCCTTGGCGGCATCAAGATGTATTCTTATACCTATAGCCTTGGCTATTATCTTACCTGTTTTTGAAATTGTGAAAACTGTTCCAAGCGTTCCCTTTGAAAAAATCAAAGGAAGCGAGATCAGAACCGAGCAAAGCGACACATAAACATTGGCGGCGCTGCCGTCTGATAAAAACATAAACGTGAAAACAGAAATAAGAAAGCTATAAACTCCGAACGTTAACCAGAATGTTCCTATAACGCTGTTTCTGATATAGGGAATATTTTCTCTCAAACGTTTTAATTCAAAAGATGTCCGGCTTGAATCAAGCTTATGCACAGCTTTTATTCTGAAGCTCTTCACAACAGCGGACACATATGAAAAAATATTTGAACTGGTTTTCAGTATATTGACTTCCGCCGGTTTTTTCACGATGCCCTCCTGCTGTTATTTGCCAATAAATTTCATTAGATATTCACTTTATAATACCATAACAAACCTTTTTTTTCAATAACTATTTACTATTATTTTAATATTTATAAAATTTTGCTCTGTCATCTACCTTGACAAAGTGAGTTGACAACGATATACTATAGTAAAATTTAAGAAACTGGAGAACTATATTATGAATATATCAAAAGCTCTCGTTGCTATGCTTCTTGCTGTTGCAATGACAATCACACTGGGCTCCTGCAGACGCAACTCTGATTATAATGAAGACGCTTTCGACTACGGCACACTTTCCGACGGATCTCCTATTACACTTGACAAAGAATATAAAGGTCTTTACTACGTTATCGATAAATCCGGAAATGCAGCAATCGTTGGCAACAAGATTACATCTGCAACTCTCATCATTCCTGAAGCTATTGACGGACATTCTGTTACAGAAATTACAGACCGTGCATTCTACAATAACATTCATCTCACAACAATTTCTCTCCCCGAAACTGTAACTATTATCGGTGATGAGGCCTTCTCCGAATGCGAAAAGCTTGTAAGCATTTCTGTTGGGTCAAAGGTTTCCTCCATCGGCGCAAAGGCATTCTTCGGCACACCCTATATCGAAGAAAGCACTGAAGAATTCCTCATTATCGGTGACCAGATCCTTATTAACTACGCAGGCAGTGATTCTGTTGTAACTATTCCCGAAGGCGTTAAAACCATTGTTGGCGCATTCTTGGGAAACTCTGCTCTCAAGGAAGTAACTATTCCCGAAGGCGTTACAACAGTTGGCGCATACAGCTTCTCCTCCTGCATGAGCCTTGAAAAAGTAAACTACTCCTCAACTGTTACATCTATCGGCGAAAGAGCCTTCTCCAAGTGCACATCTCTTGAAGAAATCCTCATTCCCGACAGCGTTACAGAAATCGGCGATCTGGCATATATGTATTGCTATTCCGCAAAAACCATAACATTCTCCTCTGCAATAACAGCTATCCCCAATTCTGCGTTCATTTCCTGCTCCGCTCTTACAAGCGTTGAGATCCCCTCAAACATCACATCTATCGGAAATAACGCATTCTCCAGATGCAAGAAGCTTACATCTGTTACAATTCCCGATTCTGTTACAGTATTCGGCACAGGTGTTTTCTCTCAGGCTTCTGCTGACCTTCAGGTTAAATGCTCCGCAGGCTCTGCGGCAGAAAAATACTGTAAATCCGCAAGCATTGATATAGTTAAATAATCACAGTAACAAAAAAAGAGACGCCTTTAAAGCGTCTCTTTTTTTGTTGCGCTCTTCCTTGATACGGAAAAGATTAGTTATTCTTTATTATACTCTATCCTACCATCACGCAAAACTGCCCTGACCTTATCCCCGCTCTTCACCCTTCCCAAAAGGATCTCCTCAGAAAACGTGTCCTCAATTTTTCTCACAACAGCACGGCGAAGAGGTCTTGCACCATAAACGGAATCAAACCCCTCACCTGCCAGATAGAAAACCACATCCTCGCTGAAGCTGATGCTAATCCCCTTGCTCTCTATTCTTTTTGCAAGTTTCCCAAGCATCAACCTTGTTATAGAGCAGATATTTTCTTTTGTAAGCTTATTAAATATTATTATTTCGTCAAGACGATTTATAAACTCAGGGCGGAATGCTTTCTTTAAAGCATCCATAACCCCCTGCTGAATATCTCTTTCATCAGAATCACCGCTTGTAAACCCAAGATGCTTCGGCTCAGCAATGCTCCCTGCCCCAACGTTTGAGGTCATAATTATAACCGTGTTTTTAAAATCCGTTTTTCTGCCATGCGCATCTGTCAGCTGTCCATCCTCAAGTATCTGCAACAAAATATTGAAAATATCAGGATGCGCCTTTTCTATTTCATCAAACAAAACAACGCTGTAGGGATGTCGGCGTATTTTCTCCGTCAGCTGTCCGCCCTCTTCATAGCCAACATATCCGGGCGGAGAGCCTATAAGCTTTGATGCGCTGTGGGGCTCCATCAGTTCCGACATATCTATTCTGATCATAGCCCCCTCGTTGCCAAACATAACCTCTGCCAAAGCTTTTGTCAGCTCTGTTTTTCCAACGCCTGTGGGACCAAGAAATATAAAGGAGCCAACAGGACGGCGGGGATCCTTTAACCCTGTGCGACCTCGTCGGATAGCTCTTGCAACAGCAGAAACCGCCTCCTTCTGCCCGATGATCCGCCTGTTTAATATTTCCTCTAGCCTCATCAGCCGCTCCGATTCCTCGCCTGCCAGCTTTTTGACAGGGATACCTGTCCACGCCGTGACTATATCCTCAATATCCCCTTCAAGTACAACTGCATCGCTGCGCCCCCTGCCCGTTTTCTTTTCTCCTTCAAGCAAGGCTTCAAATTCCTTTTCTTTATCTCTCAGCGCTGCCGCCCTTTCATAATCTTCCGATAGAATTGCCTCCTCTTTCTCAGCTGAAACTGCTTTCAATTGCTCCTCCAATTCCTTCACCTTATGGCTTGGAGTGAAATCAAGAAGCCTTATTTTTGATGCTGCCTCATCTATAAGATCTATAGCCTTATCGGGCAAAAATCTATCTCCTATATACCGAACCGACAGCTTCACCGCCGCCTCAATAGCCTCATCGGAGATCTTCAGCCTGTGGTGCGCCTCATACTTATCTCTGAGCCCCTTTAATATTCCAATAGCCTCCTCGGCGCTTGGCTCACCCACATTGACTGCTTGAAAGCGGCGTTCCAGCGCCGCATCCTTTTCAATATGCTTTCTGTATTCATCAATAGTTGTTGCGCCGATAAGCTGCATATTCCCCCTTGCAAGAGCAGGCTTTATAATATTTGCCGCATCAACAGCGCCCTCAGCGCTCCCTGCACCGATAATAGTGTGAAGCTCATCAATAAAAAGAATGATCCGACTGTTTTTTGCAACCTCATCCATTATTCCCTTCATTCGCTCCTCAAATTCGCCTCTGTATTTTGCACCTGCAACCATAGATGCAATATCCAAGGTGACAATTATCTTATCCCTGAGATTTTCAGGCACAGCTCCATCGCAGATGCGCTGCGCCAGCCCCTCAACAACTGCAGTTTTGCCAACGCCCGGCTCGCCGATAAGACAGGGATTGTTTTTTCTTCGCCTTGACAGGATCTGAATGACCCTCTCCGTTTCCCCCTCTCTCCCGATTATGGGGTCAATACGCCCTTCCTTTGCCATTTTGCAAAGATTGGAGCCGTATTTTGAAAGAGTGGGGGCGCCTTTTATATCATCACGCTCGGCTTTTGACGACCCTTTAATGCTTTCAGCCGATGGCGCATCCCCTCCGAGAAATGCGGAAATATCGTTCTTTATCTCCTGAGTTCCCTGAGTTTGCATTCTGATAAGCCTATAGGCATAGCTTTCTCGCTCGCTCATAATTGCGATCAATATATGCTCTGTTCCTATATAGCTGTTGCCAAGACGAGAGGACGCATAAGCGCTTTCCTCAATGATCTTCTTGGTCATAGGAGTCATATCTGCTGCGCCCACATCAGAAGCTGAGCCCACACCTATGCTCTCGCGAATAATATCAAATGTTTTGTCCTCTGTAACTCCATGGCTTATAAGAATTCTTGCCGCAATACTGTCGCCTGACGTGAGCAGTCCCAAAAGAATATGCTCTGTCCCCACATATGTGTGCCCTAATTCTCTTGCACGGAGAAGAGAATTGTTCAGCGCCGCCTGCGCCTTCTGCGTGAATTTGTTGCTCATAAGATATTCCTTTTCTCTTTTGACTTTTTTGTAATTCTATCTCATAAGCAATATCACAATGTGGCGCATAATGTAGATGAACTTTAAATTTCTAAAATGCTAAAGTCGCCACTTTTGAATTGACACAAAAAAAGAAGGAATCCGAAGATTCCTTCTTTTCTATTCTGTTTATTTTGTAAACGATTAAGCCTTGCCAACAGAACCGAAGAGTTCCATCTTTTCCTTAACAGTTGCCTTGATTGCAGCTGTACCGGGAGCGAGAAGCTTTCTGGGGTCAAAGCCCTTACCCTGAAGGTCCTTGCCTGCTTCAATGTATTCACGAACTGCAGCAGCGAAAGAAAGCTGGCATTCTGTGTTAACATTGATCTTGGATACGCCGAGGGAGATAGCCTTCTGAATCATTTCAGCGGGGATACCTGTACCACCGTGGAGAACGAGGGGCATATCGCCTGTCTGCTGCTGGATAGCATCGAGAGTTTCGAAGGAAAGACCAGACCAGTTTTCAGGGTATACACCGTGAATGTTACCGATACCTGCTGCGAGCATTGTGATGCCGAGATCAGCGATCATCTTGCACTCTGCGGGATCTGCGCATTCGCCTGCGCCGATAACGCCGTCTTCTTCACCGCCGATAGAACCAACTTCAGCCTCAAGAGACATATTCTTCTCTGCGCAAACTGCAACGAGTTCCTTTGTCTTTGCGATGTTCTCTTCGATGGAGTAGTGAGAACCGTCGAACATGATGGAGGAGAAGCCTGCTTCGATGCACTTGTAGCAGTCTTCATAAGTACCGTGGTCGAGGTGGAGAGCAACAGGAACTGTGATGCCGAGAGAGTCAACCATAGCGTCAACCATAGCAGCAACTGTCTTGAAGCCTGTCATATACTTACCTGCACCTGCGGAAACACCGAGGATAACAGGGCTTCTGAGCTCTTCAGCTGTTTCAAGAACGGCACGTGTCCATTCGAGGTTGTTGATATTGAACTGGCCAACTGCATATTTGCCGGCCTTAGCCTTTGTGAGCATATCTTTTGCGTTTACTAACATTTTGAAAAACTCCTTTAAAAAGAAATATTTGTTATCAAACTAATTTATTATAACCTATTTCAGATAAAAAAATCAAGTATCTTGCCACATTTTATTAAAAAGAATATCTTCGGATAAAAAGTTGACGCATTTGATGGATTTTAACCAATTTTTATTTGACTTTGATCTGTTTTTGAGTTATCATGTAAATGTTAAATAATAATTAAACTCAAAGGCGCACGGATATATGTCCCTGCTCCTTTAGAAAGAACGGTATAAATATGCGCAGAACTAAAATCGTATGTACCCTGGGCCCTGCCAGCTCAAGCGAACTCGTTATTGAAAAAATGCTTCGCGCCGGCATGAACGTTGCCCGACTCAATTTCTCCCACGGATCTCACGAAAACCACGCTAAAACTGTGGAAACATTCCGCCGTGTCAGAGACAGACTCGGCCTCCCCGCAGCTATTATGCTTGATACAAAGGGCCCCGAAATCAGAATCAAAACTGTTAAGGACGGCTGCATCACAGTTAAAGAGGGCGAAAAGTTCATTCTCACCTCAAGAGAGGTTGAATCAGGTGAAAAAGAGGTTACTATCACATACGGCCATCTTGTTGACATCATCACCCCCGGCACAAGAATCCTTATTGACGACGGCAAGATCCATCTGATCGTTGAAGAAACAACAGAAACGGATATTATCTGTAAGGTTACAGACGGCGGCGAGATCAGAGACAGAAAGAGCATCAACATCCCCAATTTCTGCGTTGATATGCCCTATCTCAGCGAGGTTGATAAGGCGGACGTTCTCTTTGGTATCCAGCACGATGTTGACTTCGTCGCCGCATCCTTCGTTCGCTCAAAGAAGGACGTTATAGACCTTCGTAAGTTCATTGACTATAACGGCGGCCACAGCATCAAGATCATCGCTAAAATTGAAAATATGCAGGGCGTTGAAAACTTCAACGAGATCCTCCAGCACGCTGATGGTATCATGGTTGCCCGAGGCGACATGGGCGTTGAGGTTGACTTTGAAAAGCTCCCCGGTATTCAGAAATCCTTTATCCGCCGTTGTTATCAGGCAGGTAAGATCGTTATCACAGCAACTCAGATGCTTGAATCAATGGTTACAAACCTTATGCCTACTAGAGCTGAAATTTCCGACGTTGCAAACGCTGTTTTTGACGGAACAAGCGCAGTTATGCTCTCCGGTGAAACAGCAATGGGCGTTAACCCTCCCCACGTTGTTGAGGTTATGGCTAAGATAGCAAGACAGGCTGAAACCGATGCTATCAGAATGGGCGCATATAAGGGCGTTATTGAATTTGACGACGACGAGGATACAACAAACGCTATCTGCGACGCCGCTTGTACAACAGCTCAGGACCTTAAGGCAAGAGCTATCATCGCCGTTACAAAGTCCGGCTACACAGCACGCCGAGTTTCCAAATTCCGTCCCCGCCAGGCAATCGTTGCTTCAACTCCTATCAGAAAGACATATCATCAGCTTGCTATGTCCTGGGGCGTTCTCCCCGTTCTGTCCCTTAACCAGACAGACACAGACAGCCTCTTCCAGCACGCAATTGACTGCGCAAAGCAGGTTGACGTTGTTCGCGTTGGTGACAGAGTTGTTATCACAGCCGGTGTTCCTCTCGGACGATCCGGAACAACCAACATCCTCAAGGTTGAAACAGTTGAAGGAACAAGATAAAAGATTAGATAAAAAGAGCACCTCCCGGTGCTCTTTTTTATGAATAGCGAAGATTGAAAGGCTAAGGTCAAATTTGGGGACGGGTTTGAATAAACGATAATTTATTACAGCGATATAATGCATAATCTAAGAAAAAAATCCACAGTATTGTCTTCAAAGGAATAAAAACAAAACATTTTTTTGCAAAGAAGATAAACAAAATTCAAAAAACTATGGAAATATGAAAAATGATGTGATATAATAGGGTGAAAATATCTGTAAAGATATTAAAACCCTATGTTAGAAACAAAACAAAAATATAATTTTGGAGGAACAAACAAATGGGAAAGAAATTTGTATACCTTTTCTCTGAGGGCGACGCTTCTATGCGCGAAATCCTCGGCGGTAAGGGTGCTAACCTCGCAGAGATGACAAAGATCGGTCTTCCTGTACCTCAGGGCTTCACAATTTCTACAGAAGCTTGCACACAGTACTATGAAGACGGCAAAGTTATCAACGACGATATTCAGGCTGAGATCATGGAATACGTTGAAAAGATGGAAGGTATCACCGGCAAGAAGTTCGGCGACCTTGAAAATCCTCTTCTCGTATCCGTTCGTTCCGGTGCAAGAGCATCTATGCCCGGTATGATGGACACAATCCTCAACCTCGGTCTTAACGAAGAAGTTGTTGACGTTATGGCAAAGAAGTCCGGCAATGCTCGTTGGGCATGGGACTGCTATAGAAGATTTATCCAGATGTACTCCGACGTTGTTATGGAAGTTGGTAAGAAGTACTTCGAGGAGCTCATCGATGAAATGAAGGAAGCTAAGGGCGTTACACAGGACGTTGACCTCACAGCTGACGACCTCAAGGAACTTGCTGGTCAGTTCAAGGCTGAGTACAAGTCCAAGATCGGCGCAGACTTCCCCTCCGACCCCAAGGAACAGCTCATGGGTGCTGTTAAGGCAGTATTCCGTTCTTGGGACAACCCCCGTGCAAACGTATACCGTCGTGACAACGATATTCCCTACTCTTGGGGTACAGCAGTAAACGTTCAGTCCATGGCATTTGGTAACATGGGTGACGACTGCGGTACAGGCGTTGCATTCACACGTGACCCCGCAACAGGCGAAAAGAAGCTCATGGGTGAGTTCCTTACAAACGCTCAGGGTGAAGACGTTGTTGCAGGTGTTAGAACACCTATGCCCATCGCACAGATGGAAGAAAAGTTCCCCGAAGCATACGCTCAGTTTATGGACGTTTGCAAAATTCTCGAGGACCACTACAGAGACATGCAGGATATGGAGTTCACAGTTGAAAACGGTAAGCTCTATATGCTCCAGACAAGAAATGGTAAGAGAACTGCTCAGGCTGCTCTTAAGATCGCTTGTGACCTCGTTGACGAAGGCATGATCGATGAGAAGAAGGCTGTTGCAATGATCGACCCCAGAAACCTTGACACACTTCTCCATCCCCAGTTTGACGCAAAGGCTCTCAAGGCTGCTAACCCTGCAGGTAAGGGTCTCGGCGCTTCTCCCGGAGCTGCATGCGGTAAGGTTGTATTCACAGCTGAAGACGCTGAAGAATGGAACAACCGTGGCGAAAAGGTTATCCTCGTTCGTCTCGAAACATCTCCTGAAGACATCACAGGTATGAAGGCTTCTCAGGGTATCCTCACAGTTCGTGGTGGTATGACATCTCACGCAGCCGTTGTTGCTCGTGGTATGGGTACATGCTGCGTATCCGGCTGTGGCGAAATCAAGATGGATGAAGCTAACAAGAAGTTTGAACTCGGCGGCAAGACATACGTTGAAGGCGACTACATCTCCCTCGACGGTTCTACAGGTAACATCTACGACGGTATCATCCCCACAGTTGATGCTGCTATCGCAGGCGAATTCGGTAGAATCATGGCTTGGGCTGACAAGTATAGAGTTCTTAAGGTTAGAACAAACGCTGATACACCTACAGACGCTAAGAAGGCTCGTGAGCTCGGCGCTGAAGGTATCGGTCTCTGCCGTACAGAGCATATGTTCTTCGAAGCAGACAGAATTGCTGCATTCCGTGAAATGATCTGTGCTGACACAGTTGCTGAAAGAGAAGCAGCTCTTGCAAAGATCCTTCCCTACCAGCAGAGCGACTTTGAAGCTCTCTACGAAGCTCTCGAAGGAACACCTGTATGTATCAGATTCCTTGATCCCCCTCTCCACGAGTTCGTTCCCACAGAAGAAGCTGACATCAAGCTCCTTGCTGATGCACAGGGCAAGACAGTTGAAGACATCAAGGCTATCATCTCCGGCCTCCATGAGTTCAACCCCATGATGGGTCACAGAGGATGCCGTCTTGCTGTAACATATCCTGAAATCGCAAAGATGCAGACAGCTGCAGTTATCAGAGCTGCAATCAACGTTAAGAAGGCACACGCTGACTGGAACGTTAAGCCCGAAATCATGATTCCTCTCGTAGGCGACGTTAAGGAGCTTAAGTTCGTTAAGAAGGTAGTAGTTGAAACAGCTAACGCTGAAATCGCTGCTGCAGGCGTAGAGCTTGAATACGAAGTTGGTACAATGATCGAAATTCCCAGAGCTTGTCTCACAGCTGACGAAGTTGCTCAGAACGCAGACTTCTTCTGCTTCGGTACAAACGACCTTACACAGATGACATTCGGCTTCAGCCGTGACGACGCTGGTAAGTTCCTCGATGCATACTATGATACAAAGATCTTCGAAAACGATCCCTTCGCTCGTCTTGACCAGTCCGGTGTTGGTAAGCTCATGAACATGGCACTCACACTCGGCCGTCCCGCTAACCCCAACCTCCACGTTGGTATCTGCGGTGAGCACGGTGGTGACCCCACATCCGTAGAGTTCTGCCACAAGCTCGGTCTTGACTATGTATCCTGCTCACCCTTCCGTGTTCCGATCGCTCGCCTTGCTGCTGCACAGGCTGCAATCGCTGAAATGAAGTAATTCAGGAAGCATAAAGCTATATAAAACTTCCCCTCGGAGCCTTTCCGAGGGGATTTTTATTGCAGTTTAGGAACGACAGTGGTATAATTTTGTTGTAGATCAATGAGAGTGTGGTGATTTTATGAAGAAAATATTTGAAAAGCACGAAACCTTATTTTGTATGCTGCTTATCATTATATACATAGCAGCGAATTCCATTTGTGTGCAGAATTTTGGATATACAAGCAGTGTCAGTTTTATTGTTAACACAATATTGTCTGCGTGTTTAGTCGGAATAGTGCTGTTGCTTAAAAAATCCGCTTATTATGGATTTACAAAGGTCCGGAATTTAAAAAAGTATTTATATTTTATTCCCTTGGCTATGATCATATCAGTTAATCTGTGGAACGGGTTCAACATAAATAATTCAGAGCGTGAGATAGTGTTTCACATTCTGACTATGCTAAATATCGGATTTATTGAAGAACTTATTTTCAGGGGCTTTTTATTCAGAATGATGGAAAAAAGCAGTATCACAAGCGCCATAATAGTAAGCTCAGTCACATTTGGAATGGGCCATATTATCAATTTGTTAAACGGAGCAGAGCTGATCCCCACCTTGATGCAAATATGCTATGCCACCGCAATAGGTTATTTGTTTGTTATTATATTTCACAAAAGCAAATCACTTGTTCCCTGTATTATAACCCATTGTTTGGTAAATTCACTTTCGATTTTTAACATTGAAAACACCTTGTCCTTATACGTAGCGCCAGTGTTTTTGACAATCATCCCTCTTGCTTATGCGATCTATATAAATAAAAAGATTGTAGAATAAATTGAAATAAAGAAGGACGCCCCAAGCAGTCTTACGACGACTTGAGGCCCCTTGCTAAATAAAACCTCCCCACCGAGCAATCGGTGGGGATTTTTCTTGTGATTAGCACATTTTTGTGTTATAATGAGCTCAAAAAACAACAAGGAGCCGGCCATATGAACGAAAATATTAAAACCAAATTTCCTATTAACAGTCCTCTGGTGAAAATCCCCTTTGGTGGACTTACTTCAAATATGCTTAGAACAATTGCGGTTGTTCTTATGCTCAGTGACCATATCTGGGCAACCTATATGAGCTTTGGCGATTGGATGACATATATTGGCCGAATGGCTTTCCCGATTTTTGCTTTTATGATTGCTGAGGGCTATGTTCATACCTCGAATTTTAAAAAGTATGCTTTGCGACTTTTAGGTTTTGCAATAATTACCGAAATTCCATTTAACCTCTTTTACAGCAGCAGATTCTTTAACCCTTTTCATCAGAATGTGTTATTTACACTACTTTTGGGCTTGCTGGCAATAAGAGTGGTTGATAAAGCAAAGAAAAACAAAACTGCAAAGAATATTGCGCTTTCTGTTTTGTGGTTGTTTTTAATTTGTATTGCATCAACTATTGGCTTTGTAGATTACGGCTTCCTGGGTATGCTTACGGTTGTGATGTTCTATGTTCTGAGAGATTTCCCGTTTGCTTGGCTTGCTCAGTTGGTAGCAATGATACTTATCAATATCGTATTCTTTGAAGGACAGGTATTTCCCATTGAAATTCTCGGCAAAACCTTTGAAATCCCATCTCAGGGATTTGCAGTTTTCTCCCTTATTCCTATATGGATATACGGAGGCAGAAAAGGAATATCCAACAAATTTATTCAGTATGGCTTCTATGCATTTTATCCCGTGCATATGCTGATTTTGTACTTAATAAAGCTTATGGCATAAAACAAAAATCCTCATCGGAAGCGGTGGGGATTTTTTGTATCTCATTGACTTGTTGTGATTAAAATAGTATAATCGAACATATAAATAAAAATCTATTAGGTGGATTCAAATGGCGAATTATAAATATCTAAACAAATTGATTGAAGAAGCTAATTTGCTTCGTGAGCAAATTGAATATCGTGAAATAGATTTTACAGATTGTATCATTTCATATATGCCAACAAAGAAAACATCATTTGTGGGATTCAAAGAAGGTTTTAGTGATATTCTTACTAGAACCCAAAAAGGCATAAATGAATCTGATAAAATACGTTCAAATACAAAAGACTTTCTCAAATTAATCAAAAATAATAACGGAGAACTAATTCAAGTAGAATCATTTAAAAATGGAAGACTTGATTGCTTGTTTCAAGTTCATTGGATAAAAAATGCAAGATACCTATTCCCTTTTTCATCAAGCGGCGGTTATTATCCCACATACACATATGTTACAAAATATAAATCTAATTATGTTACGGAAGAATATATGGTAACCGGAAAGCAAATCGTATACGAATCATATTCACGCAAGTTAAACAAAAATATTGAATATAATTGTATCAATTATGTTTTAGGCGGTAAATATCCGGTTTTAGAAGAAAGAAAAGGATTATTCCGTCTTAACCCATTAACTTACGAAGAAAGATATTATGACACTTGGCTTAACCATAAAAATGATTCCTCAATTTAATGTTTGCTTTTTCGCACGTTATAACAACTGAAAGCTAAAAACCTGCGCTTCACACCACCAGCTCCCCTAAGCAAGGGGAGCCTTTTGTTTAGTGCCCCTTGTATATTAGCAACAGAAGATGTATAATTAATTATCACACCAAGCGAGGAAAATCTATGAACGATGTAATCAAACAGCTGAAGGAAAGAAAATCCGTGCGCGTTTTTACAGACAGACAGATCACTCCTGAGGAGGTATCTGCTATTCTGGAAGCGGCTGTTAATGCCCCAACAGCAGGCAATCAGCAGCTATACACTATTATTAACGTAACCGATCCGCAGCTGAAGGCGCAGCTGGCAGAAAGCTGCGACCATCAGCCCTTTATTGCAAAAGCCCCCCTTGTGCTCATTTTCTGCGCTGATTGCCGCAAATGGTATAACACCTTTCTTGAATACGGCTGCGAACCCCGAAAGCCCGGTGTGGGTGACTTGCTGTTAGCTGTCAGCGACACTAACATTGCTGCACAAAACGCAGTGGTTGCAGCACAAAGCATGGGCATCGGCTCCTGCTATATTGGCGATATTATGGAAAACACGGAGCAACATCGTCAGCTGCTTTCTCTGCCCCCCTATGTTTTCCCTGCGGCAATGCTTGTTTTCGGATATCCTACAGAACAGCAGATGGAACGTCACAAGCCGCCCCGCTCGGAGATGCACCACATAGTGCACGAAAACGGTTATCGGGATATGGATGCAAATGAGCTGAAGCAGATGCTTTCCGTAAAAGCAGGACAGAGAGACTTTGAAGAATGGATCAAGGCCTTCTGCAACAGAAAATATAATTCCGATTTTTCCCGTGAAATGACCCGCTCAGTTCAGATCTATCTTGACGATTTTCAGAAATGATTTTTACTCCTCCGCAAACTCAGCGGGGGAGTTTTGTTTAGTATAATCTAAAAAATATCATATTGAAAATCAAAATCAATTTCCCACTTAAATCACACAAACATTTTTTCAAATCAAACAGCATAATAATCATAAAGAGAACAGAAAATGTAGGTGCTAATTTATCACTATTTATCTACATATGATGCTGATTTAAAAATAAAAAAGCTAAAATGCCGCCAATGACACAAATTTACCCTCATAGTTGCTTTTTTTGATCAAAAACAAGATGATTTCACCTTATTTTGCAAGATAAGAAAAGAAAAAATGCAAATTAACGTCACAATTCTTTAGTTTGTTAAAATATTCCCTTGACATTTAAGCGCAAATATTGTAAAATTAACCTAAGTTGGCACGGACGATTCAAGTGTTCCCGCCGCTAACCAACAATGATTATAAATAATCGTTCTGAGGAACGCTAAATAAATTTATCAGGAGTATATAAATATGAAAAACCAGTATCTTATCGGTCTCCTTGAGAGAGTTGAAAAGAGAAACCCCGGAGAACCCGAATTTCTCCAGGCTGTAACAGAGGTTCTTGAGTCTCTCGAGCCCGTTATCGAGCAGAGCCCTAAGTACGTAGAAGCAGGCGTGCTTGAAAGCATCGTTGAGCCTGAAAGAATCATCAAGTTCCGTGTTCCGTGGATTGATGACAACGGCAAGGTTCAGGTTAACCGTGGCTTCAGAGTTCAGTTCAACAGCGCTATCGGTCCCTACAAGGGCGGTCTCCGTTTCCACCCCTCCGTTTGCGAATCCATCATCAAGTTCCTTGGCTTTGAGCAGACATTCAAGAACTCCCTCACAGGTCTCCCCATGGGCGGCGGTAAGGGCGGCTCCGACTTCGACCCCAGAGGCAAGTCTGATATGGAAGTTATGCGATTCTGCCAGAGCTTTATGACAGAGCTCTCCAAGCACATTGGCGCTGATACAGACGTTCCCGCAGGTGACATCGGCGTTGGCGCAAGAGAAGTTGGCTACCTCTTCGGTCAGTACAAGCGTCTCAGAAACGAGTTTACAGGCGTTCTCACAGGTAAGGGCCGTTCCTTCGGTGGTTCTCTTATCCGTCCTGAAGCAACAGGCTTCGGCGCTGTTTACTACACAGTTGAAATGCTCAAGAGCTTCGGCGAAGACATCAAGGGCAAAACATTTGCAGTTTCCGGCTTCGGTAATGTTGCTTGGGGTACAGCCCTCAAGATCACAGAGCTTGGCGGTAAAGTTGTAACAATCTCCGGCCCCGATGGCTATGTTTACGACGAAGACGGTATCAACACACCTGAAAAGATCAACTTCATGCTCGAAATGCGCGCTTCCTGCCGTGACAAGGTTCAGGACTATGCTGACAAGTTCGGTGTTCCCTTCGTTGCAGGTAAGAGACCTTGGGAAGTTAAGGTTGACGTTTGTATGCCTTGCGCTACACAGAACGAAGTTGGCATTGAAGATGCTAAGAACATCGTTGCTAACGGCACAAAGTACTATGTTGAAGTTGCTAACATGCCCACAACAGCTGAGGCAGTTGAATACTTCAAGGCAAACGGCGTAGTTGTTGCTCCCTCTAAGGCAGTTAACGCAGGCGGCGTTGCAGTTTCCGGTCTTGAAATGAGCCAGAACTCTATGAGATACAGCTGGACATCTGAAGAAGTTGACGCTAAGCTTCAGCAGATCATGAAGGGTATCTACGAAGAGTCCTACAATGCAGCTAAGAAGTATGGCATGGAAGGCGACCTCATTGCAGGCGCTAACATCGCAGGCTTCATCAAGGTTGCAGATGCTATGCTCGCTCAGGGTGCTGTATAATTAATTTAGAATTACATTTGATTTTAACTACATATTGAAAACAGACCACTTTTGTGGTCTGTTTTTTATGCTGAGTACAAAGTTACCTAAAACCTCCACTTGCATAGGAACGGAAGAGTAGCCCTTTTATCACACCTCAAGCGAGGCTTTTGCCATTGTCTGCTCTCTATCCTCGGCAATTCTTATCATTTCAGCATCGTATTCTCTGAGAACTGCTTCTTCCAGCTCCCCTCGGAAATCGGCATTTATGGGATGAACTATATCTCTATATGTTTCATCGGGATTTTTTCTTGATGGCATCACGATAAAATATTTTTCTCTTGCATAGATAACCTTTATATCGTGAACTGCAAGCTGCTGGTCCAGTGTTACTGATGCGATGGCTTTCATCGGGCCATCCTCAAAGGTTTTTCTGATTTTTACATCTGTGATATTCATTTTCGTTTCTCCTTCAAAGTTTTATTTCGGTCCACTCTAATCCTTGCCAAAAAAATAATCCTCTATTCATCCTACCCCAATTTTACAGGGACTTGCATTTTTTGCGCTATATGGGTATAATGTATATATATGAAATGAAAGGAGAAGGTTTATGAGATCAAAGGTTTTTGATATGCGTGTTCTTATAAAAAAAGCAAGAACCGCAGTTTCCCTTGTTGTTAACGACAACATCACTCTCTACAGCGCTCAAGCCTGCTATTATATTATGATCTCAACTATCCCCTTCATTATTCTTCTGCTGAGCCTTGCAAAATATATTATTGATATTGACACAGCCATTGCCTTTATTCAGGCAAGAATGGATGGACAGCTTGGCAACATTATTATAAACCTGATGAACGAGGTTGTTGGCAAAACAGGTATTTCCCTCGTTTCGCTGACTGCGGTTTCTGCTGTTTGGGCTTCCTCAAGAGGCGTAAATTCCGTTATGCGAGGGGTTACAGAGGTTTACGGGGTGAGAGTGCGTGAAAACTTTCTTTTTGACATCGGTCGCTCTCTGTTCTACACCATTTGTTTCCTTCTCATCATAATCGGCGCTCTTGTTGCTCTCGTTTTCGGCAGATCAATCGCTATTGCCCTGAAAAACACAGTTCCCATTGTTTTCGCTGTTTTTGAGATAGTTGACACCTATAGCTCCATTCTCCTCTTTGTCTTGTTCACTCTCTTTTTCGCTCTTATATACAACACATCTGCTAAAAAGGGATGCAGAACAAAAAAGGCAGAGCACAGAGTTGTTTCAGAGCATATCCCCCGCGGATACGCAGAGCAGATTCCCGGCGCGTTATTTTCAGCGGCAGGATGGCTGCTTTTCTCCTATCTCTTCTCTCTCTACATCGGCTATTTCCCCAATTTGTCATATATCTACGGCAGCATCGCCGCCGTTGTTGTTATGATGCTTTGGCTTTACGCTTGTATGATAATCCTTTTGTTCGGAGCGGAGATAAACAAGTTTATTGTTATTATAAAAAAACAAATTAAAAGGTAAGGTTTTATCCTTACCTTTTTTATTTGTAGAGTATAAAGCACTCCCCGACGGTGAGGTTTTTCTATTAGTCTTCTCCAGCGGAGGAGGCTTTGAGTTCTCAGGCTCCCCTTGTTTATGGGAGCTGTAGCATTAGCAACTGAGGAGTAGTTAATCTAGATTCTATATTCTCTCCTACTCTTCCGTCTTGACTTCGGCAATCCACCTCCTCTACGCAAGAGAAGGCTCACTACCAAAAAAGAGGTTGCCGCTGCAACCTCTTTTGACTTTATTCTGTGGGCTTGATGAACTTCCAATATGTTTTCATATAATCAAATCCGCTCCAGATTGTCATAAATATCATAAATGCGATTGTGATATATGAAAGAATATGCCATTCTGTGAATACCTTGAAGGGCAATACTACAGGCTCAAGGATAACTGCGCAGATACACACAACCTGAGATACTGTTTTAACCTTACCAAGCCAGCTTGCCGCAATTACAAGGTTTTCCTGTCCTGCAGCGATGAGGCGAACGCTTGTTACAGCAAGCTCTCTGAACATTACGATTGCTGCTGCCCAAACAAAAACGTTTCTCAGATAGTCGTACTTAACGAGAATTGCAAGAAGTGCGCCGAAAACCATAAACTTATCAGCCAAGGGGTCCATAAACTTACCGAAGTTTGTGATAAGGTTATATTTTCTTGCTATCTTGCCGTCAAGCATATCTGTAAGAGATGTGATAACGAAAATACCAAATGCTACAAGGCGGGAAACTATATCGCTTTCAAAAATGGGAGCGATCATTGCTATCATAAAAACGGGAACAAGCACGATTCTGATAAGAGTGAGCTTGTTGGGAAGATTGAGTTTCATTTATTCACTTATCCTTTCATGCAAATAGATTAATTATATAGTCGAAAACAACTATTCCGAGAACATCAAGAAGCAGAACTATTACTATGGGGAACGCCCACAGGAAAAGTGACTTATACTTCTCTTTTTTCTCTTCATCGGATTCGCCCGATGAGCAGAAATAATATATTCCAAGCAAAATGGTTGCAGCCGCAAGGTATGCGCCTGAGCAGATGGCATAGGGCACAATGCTTCTGAGGCGATCGCCCAGCATTATCATCACCTGATACAATGCATACATCCAGGTGAAGTTTGCCATTAAAACAAGCACCTTCTTTAAGGCTTTTTTATTTTCCTTTTTGCCTTCGCTTTTCTGTTTTATCTTGCGAGACATACTGCGCCCGCTCCTCTCACAGAAAGAAGATGGCAAGAGCCCTCTCCCATAGCCTTTTCCATATAGGCCACAAAGCCTTCAGTTTCGCTCTTGGGAAGGAACACCTGTATTGTGCCTGCAAAGCCGCCGCCGTGAACTCTCCATGCAGCCTTCTTGCCTGCAAGATAGCTTTCTGCAAGGCAGAGGGCAAGGGAAATTCCCTGCTCGGCAATGTTTTTAGTTGTGTACACATTCTGCAGATATTTGAAGCTTGAATCGCCTGAGGCCTTGATACCTGCAAAAAATCCTTCAATATCCTTATTTTCAAGAGATGCGGCAATTGCATCAACTCTTTCGTTTTCACACACAAAGTGCATTGCGCGAAGGAAAGCTCTGTCGCCTGCCTGTTCTCTTATCTTTGCCACATTTTCAACGATCTCGCTCTTTGCGCACTGGCGAAGCACTTCCTTACCAAGAAGGGCTGCAACAGCCTTCATTTCAGCAGGAACGGATGCATAGTCCTCATTGAGATCGGCGTGGTTACCGCCTGTGTTGATTATGCAAAGGGCATAGCCCTCTTTATCAAGGTTGAAATCAAGCTTACGGATTTTGGGAGCTGCTGTGTCCTCAAAATCAATTGCAATAAATCCGCCAACAGCGCAAGCCATCTGGTCCATAAGTCCGCAGGGTTTGCCAAAATAAACGTTCTCTGAAAACTGCGCCATTTTAGCAATTTCTACATTATCAACCTTGCCATCGTTATAAAGGTGGTTAAGGATATTACCTATCATAACCTCAAATGCGGCAGAGGAAGAAAGTCCTGAGCCTTTGAGAACGCTTGAAACTGTGTATGCGTCAAAGCCGCCGATTGCAAGGGAGCGATCAGCAAATGCCTTTTCCATACCTGCAATAAGGGCGCCCGATGTGAAGAATTTGCTTTCGTCGGGAGCATTGATGGCAGCAGGATCTATCACATCCTCAGGAAAGCCCTCGCTCTTAACGCAAACGATTCCGTCATCTCTCTTAGCAGCAACTGCCACAAGCTCAAGATTAACCGCAGCCGCCATAACCTTACCCTTATTATGATCGGTGTGGTTTCCTGAAACCTCGGTTCTTCCGCCAACGGAAAGAAGATAAACATCACGCTCTGCTCCAAATCGGGATTCAAAGCTATCGCAAAGAGAGACATATCTCGCCCTTACAGCATCGGGACAAACGGAGCAATCATTTTTCAAAATGCTATCCAGACCGCCGTCCTCTATATATCTTTTAAGTTCATTTATTTTCATATTTAACCCTCGTGATCTACACAAATCGGTTTATTTAAGCCACAGGCTTAAAACTCAACTGCTTTCGCTTCAACGCATTTTCCCGTGCTAGTGTCCACTGTGAAAATTGCGCCGTGGGCGCTTTCGTTGCCCTCTGCTGCCTCAAAAAATATTGGCGTTTTAATTGTGAATTTATGAATTATATTCTCTGTTTTAACGCCAAGGATGCCGTTCATACTGCCCGTCATTCCAAGGTCGGTTATATATCCTGTTCCGCCGGGAAGCACTGTTGCATCGCTTGTTTGCACATGAGTGTGCGTTCCGAAAACAACGCTGGCCTTTCCGTCCAGATACCTTGCCAGGCACATTTTTTCGCTGGTTGCCTCGGCGTGAATATCAATAACAGAAATATCATATTTCCCCTTCTGCGCCGCAAGGATCCTTTCAGCCACCTCAAAGGGACTGGCAAGACTTTCCATAAAAACACAGCCAAGAAGGTTTATAACAAGGATTCTGTAGCCGTTACAATCGGCAATAGTGTATCCCTCTCCGGGAACTGAGGGAGGATAATTTGCAGGGCGAAGCAAGGCACGCTCATCGTCAAGCATATCATAAACCTCACGACGCTTGAAGGTGTGATTGCCTCCTGTTATTATATCAGCGCCTGAATCAAGCAGGCTTCCTGCGCTATCTCTGCTCATTCCGTTTCCCGATGCAGAGTTTTCGCCATTGACTATTATAAAATCAGCACCAAACTCTCGTGCTGCCTTTCTCAGCCTGCCACCGCTGAGATAGCGACATCCGCCGTTTCCAACAACGTCGCCAATGCAAAGTATTTTTAAAAGGGACATTCAGCTTCCCCCTTTCCGTTTTTATCAAAAGCAAAGCAAAAGGCTGCGCCATAAGTGGTTTAACACCCGTTGGGACAGCCGTTTTAACTTTTTATATCACTCTGGTTCTTCTCTTTCTGTTATAATCAGAAGAAGGATTAACGATCTCTCTCCAGTCAAGGTCGCCTCGATCAAGCGCACAAACGAGGACCTCTGCTGTTGCGATATTTGTTGCAACAGGAACATTCTGAGCATCGCACATACGAAGAAGATTCATCTCTTCTTCAAGATAAGAACAGTTAGGATTGGAGTTGCGGAAATAAAGCACAAGGTCAACCTCGTTATAGGAAACCTTTGAGCATATCTGCTGAACTCCACCGTGAGATCCGGGCAGGAGCTTTTCAATGCTGAGACCTGTTGCATCTTCGATATATTTGCCTGTTATGCTGGTTGAGCAAATGCTATGCTTAGAAAGCATTCCGCAATACGCAATGCAAAACTGAGTCATCAATTCTTTTTTTGCGTCATCGGCTATGATTGCTATTTCCATTGTTCCCTCCAAAATATTCTATACTTAATTTTATTGTCGAATAAAAATTTATCAAAATTTATTGATAAAGCTTAGCACGTGCACGGCGAAGCTTTTTGATGCCCGAAAACAACGGAACATCTTCCCCCATAATGCGATGCGCTATATTATTAAACGCTTTATCGGAATCGCTGATTTCTCCCGAGAATTTTTTCATCACAAGGCCCTCATGGCTGAGCATAAGTCCATAGTCATAGGGCACAACGCCCAAAAGCTGAGCTCGTGAAAGATCAATTATATCAAGCAGGCCTTTTCTCTGATATTTTTTGCTGAAGGTTGAATCGGCCTCAAATGCATTTATAACAAGCCGAATCTCCTTATTGCTGAGCTTGCTGTATCTGACAACTGTTCCCTCAGCGGCTCGGAGTGAAATAGGATTGTGGCTTGCAACCACTAGAATACTATGCGCTATCTGCGCCGCCGCATCTGACAATGCGCTGACGCCTGCGCCCGTGTCAATAACAACATAGCGGCAATTGCTTGCTTCAGCTGCGCTTTTCACCGCCTCAATAACATCGGCAGGGGAAAGACCTCCATCGTTTTCGTTTTCGGAAATTCGCACAGTTGCGCCTGCGGGGCAAGGCAAAAGCATAAGCCCACTGATGCCTGTTTCGTCATCGGAAACAAGAGCATCATTTGCTCTGCATTTATTCTTTGCAACATCGCTGACTGTGTAGATAACTCTGTCTTCAACGCCAAGGAGAATATCCTGACAAGCGTTTCCAAAATCAAGATCGCACAAAAGCACGCTCTCGCCCGATTGCGCCAGCTGAGTTGATATTCCCAAAGCAACCGTAGACTTACCTACGCCGCCCTTGGAGGACGATATCATGATGATTTTTGTTTCCATGATTACCTCCGGAAATACCAATAGTTACACGAACACCCTATATCCGCATTTTATTAAATTATACTATATTTTTAGCCAATAGTCAACCACAAAACGTGCATTTTTTCGTTTTTTTCGTACACCTTGACTAAAAGTATTTTGGTCACTTCATTGACTTTTTTGTGCTGTTTTGTTATAATTATATAGATTTGTCATTTTTCATCAGATGAGGTAGTTATGAAGAGGTTTCTGTCATTTATTATATGCTTAGTAATGATCGTTTGCATCATTCCCTTTGCTTCTCACGAAAGCGAAGCAGCTTTTGAGGGCGACGACAAGATCGTTATCGTTATTGACCCCGGCCATGGTGGTTCCGATGTTGGAACAGCCAGAAACGGAATTGGTGAAAAGGTTAAAACCCTTGAGCTTGGAACTTACCTCAAGCAGAAACTTGAAGAAAACGGAAACTTTATAGTTTATATGACAAGAACAGGCGATAGTACCCTGCCCCTTCCTTCAAGAGGCATTTGTGCAAACAATGCAAACGCCGACTTGCTTGTCAGCCTCCACTTTGATGGAAGCACAAACAAAGGCGACCGCGGCGTTTCGGTTATCACCTCTGTTCTCCCCGAATATCAGATGGTTGAACTTGCAAACATGGTTGCAAATTCTCTCACAGCAAAAACAGGTCTCACCAAAAAGGGCTCCGGTATTATTCAGCGTAAGGACAACGCAGGATACTATTGGAACGCTGAAAAGCAGTGGGACTGCCAGGATAAATCTTTGGGCACTCTCTCTGACTACTACGGAATTCCCACCTGGTGCGCAAAATTCGGCATGGGTTCTATTCTCATTGAGCACGGATTTTTCACAAACGACGGAGACGCTTCCATCATCTTCTCAGAAGGAATGATGGAGAAAATGGCTGAGGCTGACGCTGAGGCTATCATTAACTACTACACCAATCACACTCATACATACACAGCCGACTATATTCAGGATTTCCCCTCCAACTGCATGTTCCAGGGCAAAAAATCTCTCCATTGTACTATCTGCGGACACAGAAAGAACGTTACAAATCTTGAAGCCGCGCCCGATAATCACTACTGGATAAACGAAAATAGCAAGGCTGCCTCCTGTGGAGTTGACGGATATATATCTCACGATTGCAGAATAACTCTCAATCTTAACGAAAAAAAAGTTCCTTGCGAAAACCACACAGAAAGCCTTGTTATCCCTGCGCAGCCTCACGCTTATATTCAGACAGATTTCAAAGAGGTTACTCACACTCAGGACGGCTTCACTCAATATACCTGCTCAAACTGCAATCATTCCTTTAAGGATATTGTTAAAGCAGAGGGCCATAGCTGGCAGCTTATAGACACTATTGATCCCAATTGTACAGAAAAGGGTAAAAAAACATATTCCTGCAGCGGATGCTCCGAAACATATACCGAGGCTATTGCTGCGCTCGGCCACAGCATCAGCATAACTGAAACCCTTGCGGCAAAATGCACCGAGGATGGATATACAAAATCCCGCTGCACAGCCTGCGGAGAAGAATTTATGGAAACCTTGGCAGCCAAGGGGCACAGCTTTTCTTCAAATGCGCTTGAGCTGATCAACTGCACAGAGGACGTTACTGTTACAGAAAAATGCAAGACCTGCGGCACAACTACAGAGCAGACCTTCAAGGCAACAGGACACAGCTTTGAAATAGAAATTATCAAGCAGAACAACTGCACAGAAGACGGCGAGGAGATCAGCACATGCTCCAGCTGCGGATATTCTGAAACAATTATAACCACAAAAACAGGACATAACTTTGTTATCACAGAAGAAAAGCAGGCTAACTGCACTAGCGGTGGGTACACTGTGAGCCTTTGCTCCGTTTGCTCCTACGAAGAAAGAACAGAGCATCTCCCTCTCGGCCACGTTTTCGTTACAGAAATAACAGCAGAGGCTTCTATGTTCACACAGGGAGCAAAGCTTACAAGCTGTTCAAATTGCGGCGAGCAATATCGTGAGGTTATTCCTTCCGCTTGGGAAAATCCCGCAACAAAGGCTATCATTATCGGAATTTCAGCCGTTGTACTTGCAGCGGCGCTGACAGTTGTGCTTCTCTATCTGAAAAAGAAGAACGAAGAAGCTGAAAACAAAGAGGCTGCGCCTGAAGGTAAAGACTCTGCACCCGAGGCTGAAAACGAAATGGCTGAGGCAGCGCAGGCAATCGTTGATGCAGTTGCAGTTGAAGGAACCAAAGAAACCGAAACTGCTGAGGCTGAAGGAAAAGAAACAGCTGAATAATAATCATAACCACCGGCCGTGCCGGTGGTATGTACTGCCCCCTTAGGGCATGTCACTAGGCTGAGCCTATAGGCTCTTCGAAAGGTCTGCCAACTGCACGACTTTTACAGGCATGCCCCTAAAGGGGCTTTACTTATTTGCCTCCTTTTACTGGCTCACCCGTAAACGGGTCTACATATTCCTTTATGCTCAGTTGGTCATCCTCTATATCTTGGCGCAATTGATTCCTTATATATTCCTGAATCTGCTTTTTGTTGCGTCCTACTGTA
>JAZQUP010000017.1:0-45566 GCA_045631345.1 Candidatus Avispirillum sp. | reverse complement strand
AGGCAAATAAGTAAGCCCCTTTAGGGGCATGCCTGTAAAAGTCGTGCAGTTGGCAGACCTTTCGAAGAGCCTATAGGCTCAGCCTAGTGACATGCCCTAAGGGGGCAGTACATACCACCGGCACGGCCGGTGGTTATGATTCAGCAAACTTATCTGTATTATCGTCAAATATTAAATTACCAATGTTGGATTTGTCAATAACATTGATCATAGTTTTACCGCGGTTAAACTGAAGCTCAGTTCCGTCAGGCAAGTAGTATTTAATAACAGAGTCGTGGTTATCCTTTTTCCATTTGATAGGTGTGTAGGAGCCGTTTGTTATGTAATATCCGTCGCCTTCACCTGTTGTCTGCATCCAGATTCTGTTCTTTGTATCTCCGGAGATTTTTCCTGAGTCGTTGTACATAAGGATAACATTTTTGAAAGAAAGCTGTGTCTCTGTTGCGCTGTCCATATGCTTGTCTCCGTTGTACTGATAACGGAGATATTCGCCTGTTTCATCATTATAAACATAGTCAACGTACTGATAGCTTGAAACTGTTACTCCAATGTGAGTTGCAAGGCTTTCAAAGCCTGCTGTTTCGCCCCAAGGTTTGAACACCATAGGTGTTTCATAGCCTTCAGCTTTTTCAGTATTGTATGCAAGAGATTCAATTGCATTCTTTATAGCCTCGCCGCCCTGGAGGAAAAGAGTATGCTCAGATGCATAACCTGCATTAAGTCTGTCCTTATCACGAGCAAATGTGCCTGCAGGAGAAGGACCGTTAACTCCGTCAATTCTGTTAGTTCCTCTGTTTGCGAGAGTATCATATGCATATGTACTTCCGCCTGCATGGATAAAGATACAATTGAAGCTTTCAGCATAGTCGATGTAATAATCTCTTGCGCTTCTTACAGATCCTACTTTGGGAAGTTTTTCATATTCTGTAGAGATCATCATAAGTCTTGTAATTCCGCCTTCTGCAAGACATTCAAAAAGAATATCTGCATAGGAAATACCGGACTGAGGAAGGCTGGCTCCAATGTTGTTTACCATAATAGAAATAGGTCTTTTTTTGGAAAGATCAACTTCGCTCTCAAGTCCTGTCAGCGGATTTGTAAACTCAGGCCCGTTAACCACGGGGCCAGTTTCGGGGATAACTTCAGATTCTGTGTCAGTTACTTTTTCTACCTTCTTTTCTGTTTCGCTGTTAGTTGTTTCATCAGTATCTCCATTTTTTTTGCATGCGCAAAGAGAGAAGAGCATAACAGAAGCCAAAAGAAGTGCTATAATCCGCTTAAAATTCATAATATCAAGTCCTTTCTTAACTGGAGAATTCAAATTAATTGGCAATAAGTCGTTCAAGCCAAATCATTCCAAGCTCAAATGCTTCATATAAACCGCTTTTCAGATCCTGTTTAACGATTTTTTCTCCATCGGAAAGCTTAGGGTCTGTTTTCATAACCTGTACGATAACCTTATCGGGAACAGAACTTCCCATATATTCCTTTTCATTCATAATGATGAGAGAAAGAATATAGTCATCGTCCATATTTCCGTAAATTATAGTATTTCCTTCACGAACCAGAGGGCGATCCTTGTACATAAGGAATTTGCCCTTAACTGTTGCGTTGTCGAGGATGTTTTTTGTTTCTTCGCTCATTGTAAAAGTTCCTTTCTTGGTATATGCTTCTAATATAATACTACAAAACTTAAGCGATGTCAAGATACAGTTTGGTATATATAGCACAAACACAACATATATTGTTATAAAATATTTAAGGAGTTTATACAGTGAAAAGAATTGTTTCGTTTTTTTTGACATTTTTGTTAGTTTCTTTTCTTATCCCTTTTAAAAGCTTTGCAATAGAAGAAAACGCTCCATTTGAGTTAAAAGCCAAAAGCGCCGTTTTGATAGATGCAGAAAGCGGGGATGTTTTATATGCCAAAAATGCTGATGAAGCTTTGCCTCCTGCGTCAGTCACTAAGGTTATGACGTTGCTTTTGGTGATGGAAGCAATAGATGAGGGAATAATAGCTCTTGATGATGTAGTAACGGTTAGTGAAAATGCTGCATCTATGGGAGGCTCTCAGGTGTTTCTTGAACCCGGAGAAAAAATGAGTGTTGATGAAATGCTGAAGTGCGTTGTGGTATCAAGTGCTAATGATGCAGCAGTAGCTCTTGCAGAAAAAGTTTCAGGCAGTGAGGCATCGTTTATTCAAAAAATGAACGAAAGAGCAATAGAGCTTGGTATGCATAATACTAATTTTGAAAATGCTACGGGACTTGATGATAATGTAACGAATCACACTATAAGCGCCTATGATATTGCTTTAGCATCAAGAGAACTTATAACCAAGCATCCGAAAATATTCAATTATACAACTATATGGATGGATACTATAAGAAATGGTGAATTTGGACTTTCAAACACAAACAGACTGATTAGGTTTTATAATGGAGCAACAGGTCTTAAAACAGGATCAACGTCAAAGGCAGGATTTTGTATAAGCGCAACAGCCAAGCGTGATAATATGCATTTAATAGCTGTTATTATGGGATCTTCTACAAGAGATGAAAGAAACACAGCTGCTGCTACATTACTTGATTGGGGATTTGCTACATATTCTGTGTATAGAGCAGATAGAGGAACTATAAGTAATGTTAAGCTTACAGGGGGTAAAAAAGACACAATAAATCTTGAGTATGGAGAGTTTTCAAAGCTACTTGGAAAAGGGAAGGAAAAGAAAATTACAATGGAACAAGAGATTCCCGATAATGTTAGTGCACCTGTAAAAAAAGGGGATAAGGTAGGAAGAGTAAACTATCTTTGTGATGGAGAAATTGTAGGCAGTGTTGATATAGTGTGTTGTGAAGATGCGGATCGTATAGGATTTCTTGATATTTTGATCAAATTATGTAAAAATTACTGTATATTTTAGCAAAATAAATCGTTAAAATACCTTGAAATAAATTATATAATGTTGTAAAATTAATATAAAGTTAAAAATAAGTGATTGGAGGAACCTAAAATGGCTCTCAAACTTAATAATGAATTTGTTAGCAGCTTCGTTGCTGATGCAGATGTAGAGGCTATTCGCCCTGAGGTTGAAAAGGCTCTTGAAACTGTAAAAAACAAGGATGGCGCAGGTAACGATTTCCTTGGCTGGTATGACCTTCCTGTAAACTACGATCGTGAAGAATACGATAGAATAAAGGCAGCAGCTGAGAGAATCAAGGGTATGTGTGATGTTCTCATCGTTATCGGTATCGGTGGTTCATATCTTGGCGCACGAGCTGCTATTGAGTATATTCAGGGTAATCTTTATAATAATGTAGCAAAGGATACACCTGATATTTATTTTGCAGGTAATAGCATTTCAACTTCTGCTCTCAATGATCTTCTCAAGATCTGCGAAGGCAAGGACGTTTGCGTAAACGTTATATCCAAGTCCGGAACAACAACTGAGCCTGCTGTTGTTTTCAGAGTTTTCCGTGATCTTCTCGTTAATAAGTATGGCGAAGAAGAAGCAAAGAAGAGAATTTTTGCAACAACAGATAAGGCAAGAGGTAAGCTTAAGGAGCTTTCAGACAAGATCGGCTATGAAACATTCGTTGTTCCCGATGATGTAGGTGGTAGATTCTCTGTTCTCACAGCAGTTGGTCTTCTTCCTATTGCTGTTGCAGGCGTTGATCTTGATGAGCTTATGAAGGGCGCGCAGGATGCAAGAGCCGAATACACAACAAAGGCTTTTGCTGAAAACGAATGCCTTAAGTATGCTGCATACAGAAATGTTCTTGAAAGAAGCGGAAAGACAACAGAGATCCTCGTTGCATACGAGCCCTCTGCTCAGATGCTTTGCGAATGGTGGAAGCAGCTTTACGGCGAAAGCGAAGGTAAGGATAAGAAGGGCCTTTTCCCTGCATCTGTAATCTTCTCAACAGACCTTCACTCTCTTGGTCAGTATATCCAGGATGGTCAGAGAAACATTTTTGAAACTGTTCTTGATATTCAGGGTTCTAATGACACAATTTGCGTTCCTTTTGATGAAGCAAATTCTGACGGACTTAACTTCCTTGCAGGCAAAGAAATCCACGAAATCAACCGTACTGCTATGAAGGCAACACTTTATGCGCATATGGATGGCGGCGTGCCTAATATGGTAATTGAAGTTCCTGACAGAAGCGCATATTCCTTCGGTTATATGGTATATTTCTTTGAGCTTGCTTGTGCTGTTTCAGGTTATACACTTGGTGTTAATCCCTTTAATCAGCCCGGTGTTGAGGAATATAAGAAGAATATGTTTGCTCTTCTTGATAAGCCCGATCCTTCTCTTGATGCTCTTAAGGCTGAATTGAAGGCAAGAATGGCTAAGTAATATAAATGATTTAAAAAGCAGTAAGTTTAAAACACTTACTGCTTTTTTGTGAAATTGTCAATATAAGAGGTATCTTTAATAAAAGATACCAAAGTACTATTGTTGATAATTTATTATGAAACATATATAAAAGGCAATCTTTTTATAAATATTTCATAAAAGCTATTGCAATTTTAGTTCAAGTAATGTATAATAACCACATCAGTATAAATGCTGAAAGGCAATAATAGATAAACGGAGGACTTACCCATGCTGAAAGTTATAATCGGCGTAAAAGGAACAGGCAAAACAAAACAGCTTATTGAGATGGTTAATCAGTCACTTGATTCAACAAAGGGTGATGTGGTTTGTATAGAAAAAGGCGATAAACTCCGATTTGAGGTTAAGCCCCAGTGCAGACTTATTAATACAAAAGAATATGCAATCGACGATGCTGAAGACTTGTACGGATTTGTTGCAGGTATTCTTGCAAGCAATAACGACGTAACTGATCTTTATGTTGACTCCGCTCTCAAGATCTGCCGTGACGATGTTGCTAAGTTTGATATTTTCCTTGATAAGGTTGCTGCTCTTGTTAACGATGTAAATTGTGTAATGACGATTTCCATGCCCGCAGAAAACGCAACAGAAGTTATTAAGAAGTATCTCTGATACATAATTAATAAAAGCACTCCGAAAGGAGTGCTTTTTGTTACATAGATAAAAGCCTTCTCAAATATGAGAAGGCTTTGTTTTTATTCTGAAATGTTAATGTTGACTCCGTTGACAGTAACCTCATCTTCAGCACGTATCATTATGTATTTTGTGCCGTCAATAATTTCAGTTTTAATAAGGTCGGGACGATCGGGATTAACTTTTATAACAACATCAGGTGTTTTAACTTCAAACTGCTTTGTGTTGATAATGTTCTTTGGAGGAACCTCTGCGCCCTGACCAAAGCTTTTGTCAAACTGTTCATCAAAAGCAGTTATTTTTTCTTCAGCAACGCCGCAATCAGAAAGAACATTTTTAACAGTTGCTTTTGATATAAGGAGGGGTTCACGAACCTTAGCAGCTTTATGCTCATCAACCATAGTGCAGATCTTTTCGTGAACGGCCTGAACAACTTCCATATTGCATTCATTTGCAACCGCATCGCTCAGAACAGCCTCAAAGGTTTCCTTCTGAATTGTTGCAGGCATAGGAGGTTCGCTTTTGAAGATTTTTTCAATAAATTCATCTTGACTGTCCGATGTGTTTTTTGTATAAAGCAAAGCGCCATAAATGTTAGCTGCTCTATCATCAAAGGCAGGGAACATAAATCCCAGCTCGGGATTGGATATGATAGAGTTTGCAGCAACTGTATGGAACTGATCTCCATAGTAGCTGAGAGCTGTTTTTGTAAGCTTTATTGGGCAAATAGAGCAGAGGAAATAAGAGAAAACTGTTGCAGAGTCTTCATCCTTAGAACCATCGCCGCTATAGCTGAAAACATCATATTTGTCGCTTGCAAGCAGAATAAGATAACTACCTTCAATCTGAACTGTGTCTATGATATTTTTGTAAAGCTTATCAACTGCCTCATCGTTTTCAAGAGAGCTGGAACGAAGCTCAGAAAGGAGCTTGTGTTCAGCACCTGAAACAACCTGATGTGTAGAGAATTCAATATCAATAAGATTCTTTCCGAGAGTTCCGGAAAGAGTCTTTTTTATTATGGGGAGAAGCTCTTCTGTTTCAATTTCATTAAGCATAGCAAGTGAAGAGTTGAATGTGGAGAGTATTTCTCGCTGCTCAGTTACATAGCAACCACGTATTCTTTGGATGCTTGTTTTGTCGGGGGTTATTCTTCGGCGAAGCTCGCCTATTTCTTTTTCGTTCATAGTTTTCCTCCTGCTTGAGTGTGAAATATATTTTATCATTTTTTCCTCTCTTTTACAAGTGATTTTTTAAGAATGATGCAATAGTGCAACAATAACAGAATATGGGGAGAAAATATAAAATTCTGAAATTATAATATGCACAGACTTTGCAAAGTTAAAAAATCAAGCAGAAAGGCACGGTTTATGAAAGAAAACGAAACATTTGCGGAAGAGAGGAGCGTAGAAGAAAATGCGCTTGAAAATCTTTTGCATGAGCTTTCCGAGGAACTTGACTGTAAAGGCAGTTCTCCCGAGGAACTCCGTCGTGCGATGAAAAAGAGAAAACTTAGGGAAATGCTTCAAGAGAAGGCTAAAGAAAATTCAAATCAGAAAAGATACAGGTCACGTCTTTTAGAGGCGAATGCCTTCAAGGAAGCAAATCCGGATTTTGAACTTCAGTCGGAGCTGACAAATCCCCTTTTTGTCAAACTTCTCAATATCGGAATTGATATAAAAAGCGCATATAATCTCATTCATCACGACGAAATCATTGAAAAGGTTAAGCTGGAGGCTGAACAGACAGGTTATGAAAACGCTGTTGCTCATCTGCGCTCCGGCGCTCTCCGACCCGAAGAAAACGGAATGAGAGAGCAGAGCGGAATATCTGAAAAAAAGAATGTTGATGCGCTCACAGGCGGTGGCATCAGAGATATACTCCGCAGAGTTGAAAAAGGAGCAAAAGTTAAATTCTGAAAAGGAAAGGAAATTTTATGGAAAGAAAAACAACAACAGATCTCCAGATCTTTGCAGCAGGAGAAGCTGTAAACGGAACAGAGGCATATGTAAACGCTAATACAGCAAATACAGATGCATATACAGAAGGTAACGCAGGCCTTTCAGCCGAAATGAAAACCTTCTATGATAAAACACTTATTGAGCTTGCTGGTCCTAATCTTGTTTTTGATCAGTTCGCTCAGAAGCGACCTATTCCCAGAAATGGCGGTAAGTCAATTGAGTTTCGTCGTTTTAATAGTCTTCCTAAGGCTATTCGTCCTATTACTGAGGGCGTAACACCCACAGGCAGTAAGCTTACAGTAACACCTGTCAGCGCAACAGTTGATCAGTATGGTGATTACGTTGAGCTTACAGATATGCTTGAGCTTACAAGTGTTGACCCTGTAGTTGTTGAAGCAACAAGACAGCTTGCTGATCAGGCCGGCAGAACAATTGACACAGTTGTGCGTAATCAGATTATGGGTGGCACAAATGTAAACTATTGTCCCGCTGTTGATGAAAATGGTAATGAAACAGAAATAACCAGCCGTTCACAGCTTAATGCTGATTGTAAGCTTCGTGTGCGAGATGTATTCAAGGCTGCAGCTCAACTCAGAGCAATGAATGCTCCCACTATTGACGGCTCTTATGTGGCGGTTATCCATCCTTATGTAGCGTTTGATCTTATGCAGGATGCGGAAGGAAAGTGGGTGGATATTCAGAAGTATGCAAAGCCCGAGAATGTACTTAATGGTGAAATCGGAACTCTCGGCGGCGTACGCTTTGTACAGTCTTCTGAGGCGAAGGTGTTTTATGGAGAAAATCTTTCTGTTGATGCCAGAAACCTTACAGTAACTGCTTATAAAGCAGATGCAACAGATGCAGCTGCTACAGCCGGAGAAGCATCTGCTTTCAGAGTAACAGTTGGTGAAGCGGTTAATGTTGATATCGTTGGTAGAAAGATTATTTATAAGGGAAAGAACGAAACAGCTGTGGCAACAATTGTTGGTGTAAACACAGGCTCCAAGTATCTCTATCTTGATAATGGAAATGGCATTGCATATACCGCAGGTGATGTAATTTATCCCGGTGAAGGTGGCGCAGATGGTAATGCTGTGTTTGCAACGCTTTTCATTGGCGCTAATGCCTATGGTACAACTGATATTGCAGGTGGCGGTATTGAACATATCGTTAAGCAGAAGGGTTATGGTAATGACCCACTTAATCAGCGATCTTCTGTTGGCTGGAAGGCATCTAAGGTAGCATGCAGACTTGTTGAGGAATATATGCTGAGAGTTGAAAGCTCATCCTCATTTGCGGCATCTGTAATGGAGGAAAACTGATATGGATCAGATGAGAGAGATCTTTATTCCCAGAAAGAATAAGGCTGATACAGAAAGATATGTTGCTGTAAATGGGGAGAATATGCTTGTGCAGACAGGCAAGATTATTTCAGTTCCCGCAAGATTTGCTGAGGTTATAATTGAAAGCCAGCGATGCGATGCTTTGGCTGAGAAGTTTATTGAGGCGAATTCAAACTAATAAATAGAGCTTTGCCTGCGGCAGATGTGCCGCAGGCAAAATCTTAAAAAGGAGGAAATATGAAAGTCAGTGAAGCAATAACACTTGCAGACAAATATATAGGTTCACCTATTGAAAGCGAGCTGAAATACAGATGGCTTCAGCAGATAGAAGATATTATTTATAATGAAGTTATACTGACGCATAAGGATCCTGTTCCTAAGCCGTTACCTGTTCTTTTGGATGATAGAATTTTGCTGTGTCCCGAGCCATACAGCGAATTATATATTCATTATCTTAATGCGCAAAATGATCTGATGCATAGAGATGCACGTAGCTTTGAAAATAGTGCTTCAGCATTTGCAACAGCATTTTCTTCATATTCTGATTGGTATAACAGAACTCATATTCCCAAAATTCAGGTTGAAAGGATAGATATATGAGAATTCCATATCAAAGAAAAATAGCTCAGAGGCGAAAAAATGCAGTTGGCTTTCGTGGATTGGATAAAAGAATTGGTATGGGTGAGAATTCCTTTTATGATATGGAAAATATGAGTGGAAAGGAGCCTAATTGCATTTCAACAAGAGCTCCCAGAGGCAAGCTTTCATTAAATTCATCACAGATCAATTCGTTTGTATCAACTGATGTTAAAATTGATGGGATTATCAGAGAAAATGCATTTATTGTTGATGACGGAAGCTTTTTAAAGGCGTATTATTATGAAAATTATATGCTGAAAACTAAAACTTTAATGAGCACATCAGGATTTATAAGCAAAAAAAATCAAATGATAGCATCAGGTGGGTATTTGTATTTTTTTCCTGATAATAAATATTTAAATCTGATGAAACTTGGTGACAAAGGAAGCCTTGGTGAAGTAGTGGAATTACCATTCGGACCTGTAAACGACGTTTTTTACGAAACTGAAATTTTTTCTTGTGATAAAAATGGAATTGGAGCTCTTGAAGATTCAGGATATATAAAGCTTGTATGTAAGAAATATAGGAATTCAAGCTCACAAAAGGGTGAATTTATCTGTAATTTGAATTTTGCATATGAGTTTAAGGAAAGCGACTTTATAGAAATCAATGGAAGCAACTCTGATGGTATATATAAGGTTGCCTATGTATCTCCGGATTATGATTATATTGTTTTAAATGGCTATATTGATATTTCCACAGCTCAGAACCAAAACGCTGTAACAGTTTCAAGAAATATACCTGAAATGGATTATGTAACAGCGGCAGGCAATCGACTTTGGGGATGCAGATATGGTACTAATGAAAATGGAAATCCGGTAAATGAGATATATGCCAGTAAACTGGGTGATCCGAAAAATTGGTATAGTTTTGAGGGTATTTCCACTGATTCATATGTAGCATCTGTCGGATCAGATGGAGTGTTCACAGGAGCTGTAACATATGATGGCGATCCATTTTTCTTTAAAGAAGATTCTGTTATAAGAATATATGGAAACCGCCCATCTGATTTCACAGTCATAACAAATAATATAAGAGGCATAGAAAACGGAAGCAGCAAAAGCGCAGTTATAGTTGATGATACTTTGTATTATAAAACATATAATGGGATCGTTGCTTATAACGGAGGTATGCCATATAACATAGATGAAGCTCTTGGAAATACAGAGTACCATAATGCAGTTGCGGGTAGCGTGAACGGGAGATACCATGTTTCTATGGAAGACCGCAGCGGAGAATATGGACTGTTTGTATACGACACAAAGGAAAAAGAATGGTATCGTGAAGATAATACAAAGGTTTCCGGTTTTTGCCGAAGCGGAAATGAGCTTTTCATGATTGTTGAAAATGAGGGTATATCAAATATATACTCAGTCGGTGGTTCAGGATATGAGTGCGCTGAAAAAGATGTGTTCTGGAGCTTAGAGAGCGCAGATTTTGATTATTATCTTTCAGGCAGAAAATCAACAAATAAGATTGAAATAAAGCTCAGGCTGGCTGAAGGTGCGTATTTTAAAGCTTTTATCAGCTATGATGGTGAAAACAATTGGCACAAGATAGCATCAGAAAATGGGCCTATGCGATGCTTGACAGCATCATTGATGCCCCGTCGTTGTGATAGCTTTCGTCTCAGGTTTTGTGGTCATGGAGATGTAACATTTGTTTCTATGGCACGATACATAACAGAAAATGGCGATTATATAGGAGGCAGATAGTGAAGATAAAGATAAATAATCCTCCCGTTTTAAGTGGAGATAAATATGATATGGAAAAATTATCTGCTTGGCTTTATCAGCTTGCTCTAGCTGTGAATATGGGATTTTCAAACATAGGATACGATAATATGAGTGATAGCTTGAAAAAAGATTTGGAAAGGGTGATAGACAATAGCGAAATATACGATTAAAAAGGGCGATACGTTGACATCAATTGCCCGTGAATATAACACAACTGTTGATGCGCTGGCTGAGGCCAACGGAATTAAGAATAAAAATCTTATATATGCAGGACATACAATTGATATTCCCGATTCAAGCACATCCGATATTGTCACAGGTGGAGGAAATGTTTCTTATACTGTAGTTGATTCAGGAGTGGAATCTGCAAAGGAGCGTAATCTGAAAAATAGTGTTGCTGATCAATATGATCAGTGGAAAAACAGAGAAAAGCCAAACTATAATGGATCATATAGGGGAGATATTGAAAATGCTCGCAAGGAGCTTTCAAACCGTGAATTTATATATGATGCTAATGAGGATGAAGTTTATCAGAGGTATCGTGACAGCGTTAAAAACAGCGCCGAGCTTGCATTGGCTGATGCAATGGGAGTTGCAGCATCACTTAATGGTGGTTATTCAAGCTCATATGCTCAGCTTGCCGGACAGGCAGCTTATGCTGACACTATGAAAAATGCTGATGAGAGGATGCTTGATTTTTATAAAGAAGCATATAACAGATTTTCAGATGAAACCGATAATATTGAGGACCGATTGGATCTTCTTCTGGAAATGGACGATACGGAATGGGATCGATATGTAGATATGCTTGATAGCTATAATGATGAAGGCGACCGGCTATTTGAGCAGTTGCGAGATATGTCTGATGAAGAATTTGATCGCTTTTATTCAATGTATAAGCTGTCAGTAAAATAAAAAACGCCCAATCGGGCGTTTTTTATTCATCAAGTGTTATAGAATTTATGAATTGGAAAACTATATCTTCATTTTCTGATAATTCATATATATACAATGTCAGCAGATATGTGTCGGAAACTCTTACGTTAAAATAATAATGCATATCACTCGGATTATATGCGTCGGGTACACCACAGTATAAATATTTATGACCATCTGTTGTTTCACCGTATTTGTAAAGACCGAATGAAGGCATATCTGGAATGATGTCACGGGTATTTTGTTCATTTAAACTGAAATCATTTGAGGTTTTCGTTAATTGCATAAAGTTCATCGCTCCCACAAAACCGGGATATGGAGCAATGTTGTCAAACCTTTTATAAGTTCCATTTTCTCCCACCCAGCATTCAGGTATATTATAGCAAATTGTTATATCTTTATTAATTTGATTTACTCTGTTGGTATGATAAAGCGCATCATAAATAACATAATATTCCGGTTTGTATGTATGTGCTGTGTATATAAGCTCAGTTTCAAATGATTTTATTGGAGTTACCTGTAATATGTTTTGTTCGCCTTTTTTTCTGTTTATATAAAGAACATTATTTATTCCTGTTTTATCAGTAACAGTCTTTTTGTCATATTCAAGCAGTTTGTCTGCTTCTTCTTTATCTCTGAATTTGACTATAAGTGTACTTTCATATGACTTGTTCCATATGTTTGTAAGATTTACACCTTCAAGAAGATTTATAAATTCTTCGCAAGATGAAAAAGTATGTAGGTTTTCTGACCATAGGGAAGTTTGCGGTATTTGCATATGCTCAATATTATTGCGATAAAAGTAATAGGGAATAAGATTATTATGGGGATCATTCATAATATTATCAAGGTCAAGAAACATTTCACCATTTTCTTCCCATAGAGGATATAATTTTGTAATATCTATTTTATACCATTTGTTCCAGAGAGCAATATAGTTCCAATAGATTTTGGGATCTGATATCTCGTAAATATATTTGTTTGTAGAAGGATCTTTATCATATGAGTTTTGCAGAGTGTATCCAAATACGGTAAAAGAGGAGATGTTTAATTTTTTCAAAAGATAATCAAGAGTTTTAGCAAACCCTTCTGAATCAGCTTTTCCTTCAATAAGAGCAGTATAAACGTCGGTATTTTCAATAGCGCTTACGTGTTCCGTATTTTCTATAATAATATCAATTAATTGAAAAAGGATCTCTCTGTTGGAAAGGCCCATTGGAATAGATTCT
Organism: Candidatus Avispirillum sp.; assembly: GCA_045631345.1. Taxonomy (GTDB): domain Bacteria; phylum Bacillota; class Clostridia; order Oscillospirales; family CAG-272; genus Avispirillum. The sequence goes on along the minus strand of JAZQUP010000017.1, from coordinate 32,690 downwards.
ATTATTTCATCAGCTTTTTTTGAAACGGCATCATATTTCTCTTTAAAGGTGTATGCATCAAAATCGGCTGAAATATAAACACTTGTGATTTTTCCGTCAGCTTCATTAAATAAAATGTTTTCAAGCACATCATCGTGAGTTCCGAAATTGCCTTTTAAAACATCCATTATCATATCAAAGCTATTTGAGTCAATACTTTGTTTAAGTGTTATGAATTTTGATGGTTCAGGAGAAGAAAGGAGTTTTGCAATGGCTTCATATAAACCTTTTTCTCGTTCAGTCAAAAGTGAATAAGCTGAAACTTTCAGCGCATTTGGATATGGTTTGCTTTTTCTGGATTCAGGTTCATTTTCTGCTTCGGCAATCGTAGTTTCTGGCTTTTGATTTTTATTTTCGCAAGATGCCAAAGATGGAATTGTGAGTGCCAGGCAAAGAAGCAAAGCTAACAGTTTTTTCATTTGAAACTCCTTTCTGAAAAAGAAAGCGTGGAAAATGAATTCCCACGCTTTTTCTTAGTTTGGATAAGCCGCAGCAAACAGCTCGTTAATTCTGTTGGTTTCGCCCATCAGATGAAGATAAGCGAATAAACATTCAAAGCCTGTAGCACGGCTATACTGTGCGTGGGTAGCGCTTTTAGGGGCTGAGTGTGTGTTGTTTCTGCCTCTTTTGTAAACGCTCAACTCGTCATCTGTCAAAAGTGATTCTATACGCTCAAATGCTTCACTTTGAGCAACGGCAGTAACATATGCAAGAGCCTTTGAATTGATGTCGCCTATTCCTCCTATTCCGGCAAGGATAAGCTTTTGTCTGACAAGAAGCTCAAGCACACAGTCGCCAAGATAAGCCAGAGACGATGTTGGGAGATTAATTATTTCAGTTTTTGTCATATTATATCTTTCTCTTGATATATCTGTATTTGATTTTCTGGAAACGATTAAGACCTGCATAAACAGAAGCTGTTATATCAGCGAGATATTCGGCAAGCATAGCATTTTCATCAAATGTAAGTCCGTGTCCGAATTCTTCTTTCTGAATAATATTGAATATTTCTTCTGCGTTTATTTTTGAAAGATCACCATAAGTGGAGGAGATTCGCTTTCCGTAAACGCTTGAAAGTTCGCCGCTTTCAGGGGCTGCGCCTATAACCTCAAAAATATCGAATATCTGGTCATTAATCTTTCTTGCCATAGAATGCCTGTCTGTTTTGGGATCGTTCCAAACATCAATATCTCTTGCTCGTCTTATAAGATCATATCTTGCGGCAAGCATATTGACACCCCGGCGAATAAATCTCTTAACGAGAAGTCTTCCAATGAAGTAAAGCAGAATTGCTCCGGCTACTGATGAAACTATAATGATAAATTTCTGAATTTCAGTCAGTTCTTCTTCGTATTCTTCCTCATAGTCAGTGAAGGGATCATCTTCAGTAATCGGAGGTGTAGCGGAAGGTGTGTTTGGTGTGTTAGGATCAACAGGCTCAATAGTTGCGCTGTCAGGATCATACATATCATCGTAATATTCGGGAGTAGTTTCGTATGGAATCCAACCCATTCCGTCATAATATACTTCAATCCATGCGTGAGCATTGCTGTCAAGCACCGCTGATGTATAATCTCCGTATTTTTCGTTGAAATCCTGCGCAATATAACCTTCAACAAATCTTGCTGGTATACCCATTTCACGAAGAATAGCGCAAGCGGCTGTTGCAAAGTGAGTACAGTAACCCTGCTGAACATCAAAAATGAACGCATCAAGTATACTTCCGACACCCGGATAAAGTGACTGATCAGGGGTCAGAGTATAAGTACAGGTGCTTTTAAGATAGTCAACAACATTCATAACTAAACTGTGAGTATCGGTTTCAACTGCAACCTGAGCTTCAGCCATAATTGTTTCTGCAAGGTCTCTGATTTTTTCGCTACCAAATGATGTAAGATAATTTTCAGAAACGTATTGGCTGTATAGATCTTCAAGTTTCACAGAATAATCAAACTCAGCTCTTTCTTCGTCACTCATAGAGTTGAAATATCTGTCTACTATGCTTGTGCCTATATATGAAATACCCATATTCTGAAGGGTCATTTCATAATTATAAATAGCGCTGTCATAGGTTGATGAATCGCCTTGCTTTATTTGTTCAATGCCTTTCAGCGATTCGTTATAATATGCAATAGCATTTTCAAATTCGTCTGAAATACCCGCTCTGTTCATTCTTGTAATATAAGAAACAGAGTCGTGGCTGTCGCCTGCTTCAAAAAATCTTGATGAATAAATACCCTCATAGTAGTTGGAATATTTTTTCATAATAGGCTGCAAAGAATTTCTTTCAAGAAGTCCCATATCTGTATCAAGTGAATGGGGAATAAACAAAAGTCTGCTGTAGCCTTGGTTTCTGAAAACTGTTACAGACTGCATTGTAAATCCGAACTTGGTAAAGTTTTTGTAAAGATCAGATTCTGTTATTTCAGAAGCTGATGGATAAACATATTTTCTGAAAGAAGTTGAAATGCTGTCCGGGGTGAAATCAGCACCGAACTGTTGTCTGTATGTAAGTACCTTGTCGTGATCAGCGCCATTCCAGGTATCAGAATAATAGTCATAGCTATCAGCTGCCCATCCTTTCAGATATACATTGTTATCAGCTGTTGTTGAAACAGTAAACATCTGGATATCTTCATATTCAAGAGGAGCAAAGGATAGGGTTCTTGGTGTAAGTTCTTCAATTCCGTAGGCTGAAAGATCGTTCAGGTCTATGTCATTTCCTGAAAGATAAGCAGTAACATAGTGGTTTGCAATTTTAACCTTATTATAAACAGGTTCAATTTTAGCGAAAGGCTTGTTTATGGCAAGTGCGGGAAGTCCGGCAACGAGCAGTGCAAGTATAGCAGCTCCAATTCCGGCAATACCGCCTGCGGCAGATACTAGGTCACGGCGATAGCGTTCAGCTTTCTTGAGCTCTTTTTTTGCAGCTTTAGCAGACTTCTTCTCAGCTATTTTGCTTGTTTTGAGCTTATCTTTCGTAGAAAGAGCCGCTTTGGCGCTCTCGTTGCCTGCAGAAGCCTGTTTCTTTAAGCTCTTGATTTCAATCTTTTCGTTTTTCTTGGTGATTTTATTTTGCTTTTTTTCAGTCTTAGCACGTCGTTTGGCTGTTTTTTTAGCATTCTTTTTGGCAAGTTTGTCAGCCTTATAAACTGCTTTGCTGGCAAGTCTTGACTTTTTTGTACCCATATCAGCCTTAAGTGCTGCCATCAGCATTTTATCAGCTTCTTCTCTCAGAGCACGCTTTTCAGCCTTCTTAGCTTGCTTTTTCTGTCGTTTTTCTTCTTTTCTGAGAATACGTTTTCTGATACGTTCATTCTTTGCCTCAAGTGCACCTGCAAATCTATAGTCATAGATATAAACAGTAAGACAAGCTACAAGGAATGCAATGGTGAAAACAAAGCCGATAGTACCCTTTGACATATTGTACATCAAGGTGGGCCCCAAACAAATCACGCATATAGGAACAAGCAGATGGAGGCGAACCTTTTTCATAACGGATATTGCAAGAAGAATACCAATAAGGAAGGTTAGGAGGAAAACACCGCCAAGACGCAAGCTATCGCTTGAAGCATAATACGAGCTTGTATAGTCATATGCTTCAGTTATCATATAATCGCTGAAATACATATAGCCTCTGGAGATCATGGTGTAGAGGCAGAAATTGTAGATCCTGACTATACTGTCAAAAAAGTAATCAAAGGGGTTTCCGTGGGCAATTGCACAAATTGCAATATAAAGAACTGTAAAAGAGGGAATTGCGATAAGCGCTGTTTTTCTGCTGTATGCAGATAGACCGCAAACTGCAGAAATAACAAAAGCTGCAAGGGCTATCATTCCAACCGGAATATAGTATCCGCCCCAATAAATCTCATTGTATGTAAGGGCAAAAAAGTCGGCAATAAATGCGCTGATTCCAAATGTTCCGAGAAACAGTATAAAGGCTCTCAGTGAAATACCTATAATACGAGAGGTTGTCGTGCTTATTTCAGCAGGCGAATAAATTATATCGGTGGGAGAAGTGGGTTTTGTGCGCTTTTTGGGGGTGATTTTTATACTTCTGAATAAATTGAGGAATCTGTTAAAAAACTTTTTCATAATCAGTTCCTCCTCATCAGAAGTTAACGGCAACAAGAGTGGATGTGCCGTCGTCGTTTTTAAGATACTTAAATTCAGTCATATGAACGCCGCATCCCATAAGGCGTTCCTTGCAGGTTGCTCCGTATTCACGGCGGGCTGAAGCGTTTATATATCTCGATTCGGGATTAAACAACATAACCTCGCATGTGCATCCCGCACCTGCGCCGCCAAATAAAGCAGGAACAGCGCAGTATTCGGAGAGGGAAACAGGATCTATATTGGATGTAACAAATTTAATGGTTACATTCATAGATTCAGATATAATTCTTATAAGATCTGTTATTTTCTTTTCGTATTCAACTGTTGCCGCAGAAGCAAAGCTGTTGAATGCGGCTTCAAGCTCAACTGAGGATGAGATGCTGAAATATGAAAAGCCTCTGTCCTCTCTGCTGTCATACCAAACCAGAGTACACTTGTTGCCTCTGGAAAGTTCACGCTTAACAGCAGACAAGGCGATTTCTACAATGCCATCAGCGCAAAACTCTGCCATGTCATCCGCATATTCGTCTTTAACCTTGCCGCCCCATGAAAGAACAGCATCGTCAAGGCGCATTTCATTTTCATCGCCAGTAAGCTCATTAATACTTTCGTAAAGCTTATCAATGATAGCCTTTTCAGCAGCCTCTTCAGCTGCCATTTTTTCCATGATCTGAGCTTTAAGCTCTATGCGTTCAGCGTTTTTTTCGTTTTTCTGTTTTTGCTTGAATTCTTTTCTGCGCTTTGCGCTTGCAAATGCAGTATCGCTTATAAGGCGATCAATTGCCTCAATAGTTTCCATAGCGCTTTCGTTTCCAACAGGTTTACGGCGCTTTCCCTTTTTATCTCGCTTTTTAAAGATGTCTTTAAATCCTGCGCCGATTTTTTTACCAAGCTTTTCAGCTCCGTCAATTGCGGAAACAGCGGCAACGTCTCTGAGGCGTATTCTTTTCTTTTCTTTCAGCTTTAATGATTTTTTCATCTGCTGAACAGTATCTCGCTTTTTGATTTCAGGGCAAGGAGTTGCCTCAGCAAGATCTGCGAAGATATAAACATTGCGATCTTTGTTGATGCTGAAGTCTTTAACCTGTAATTCCTCGGTTTTTGAAGATAGCTTCCAGTGAATAGTTTTCTGAGAGTCGCCCCATCTGTATTCTCTGATGTTTGCGGCTTCTGCCATTTCAACAGTGGCAGTGGGAGCGTGAACAGAAGGCATTTCAGTGTATGCATGATGATCATCGCTTGAAACATCGAGCATACGAGGAAATACAAGAACATTACTGTAATTGTCAACAACAACACGGAGTCTCACAAGGCGCAGCATATCAGAGAGATAAAAATCGCTGACACCTATTTCGTAAAGACCTCTGTATCTGAATGAAATCTCCTTGTTGATAATATAACCACCGAATGGTGAGAGTGAGAGATACATTTTTCTTTTGAGACAACGCACTCCGTCTTCTCTTGGCTGTGTTATATAAGCTTCAACGAATGGATATGGAAAAGGGGCGTTGTTTATGATTCTTATTTCATATCCAACCTTACGGTCTTTTTCAACTCTTGCCGCTTCGCTTGAAACGTAAATCTGAATTGCTGAGCATCCTATTCGGGCAGTAACAATTGAAACGATGGGAAGGAGAAACAAAAACCAGAAAAGAACTGCAGATATGGGGTGGCGCATAGCCTGAGTTGCGATGAAAGAAACAACAAGCAAAACAGCGTATACATATGCGCCGCCAAGAATCTGAACGCTTCTTGTGCTTTCTTTATTGTTCATAAAACGGTCCTTTGTTTATCTTCCTGTTTTAAAGGGTACATCAACGCTCTTGAATGCTTCGCGAATAGCATCTTCTGAGCTCACTCTGTTAAGACGAGCATCCTGGCTGAGAACTATTCTGTGAGTTATTGAAGATGCAAAAAGTGCAGCGATATCTTCAGCAATAACATAGTCTCGGCCATCAATAAGGGCATATGCCTGGCTAAGACGCATAAGAGCAAGAGATGCTCTGGGTGATGCGCCGAGAGAAATTGATTTTGAATTTCTTGTTGCATTAACAAGCTGAACGATATAGCGGCTGAGTTCACCAGAAACTCTCACTTCAGAAGCTTCTTTTGCCATAGCCTTAATTTCTTCAGCATTGGTAACAGCTTGAACCTCGTCAAGAGGGTTAACGCCCTTACGTGCGGAGAGGATCATCATTTCTTCAGCTTCTGTGGGGTAACCCATAGAAAGTCTCAGATAGAATCTGTCAAGCTGAGCTTCGGGCAGAGGATATGTACCAACATAACCGCTGGGGTTCTGAGTTGCAATAACCATAAACGGAGAGGGAACGATGTATGTCTTTCCGTCGACTGTAACCTTTTTTTCTTCCATTGCTTCAAGAAGAGCTGACTGTGTTTTAGGTGAAGCACGGTTGATCTCGTCTGCAAGCATGATGTTGCACATAACAAGACCTTCTCTGAATTCAAAGCTTTCCTTTGAACGATTGTAGATGTTAAAGCCGGTAATGTCAGAAGCCATAACATCAGGAGTAAACTGAGCACGATTGAAGTCAAGTCCGCAAGCTTTGGAAAGTGCGGAAGCAAGAGTGGTTTTACCCGTTCCGGGAACGTCCTCTATAAGAACGTGACCGCCTGCAAGAAGAGCAGTAACAAGCATTTTAATTTCATTTCTTTTACCAACAACAACCTTTTCAACCTCGGCTATAAGGCGAGCGATCGTTTCGGCTGTTTTTGATGTAACCTGATTGTTTTCCATAGAATATAACTCCGATCTGCTTAAACAAAGCAAGAATTTATACAAATATACACAATAATTATATCATTGTGGTAAATCAAATGCAATAAAATTATGCAAATTATACATAAACAAATCCAATTTTTAAAAAGAGATTGTGATTATAGGTGCATTCTGTGGGTAATAATGTGTGTAAATCATATCAAAAGGAGAAATTTATGGAATTAAAAGGTTCAAGAACAGAAGCAAATCTTCTTGCAGCATTTGCAGGAGAGAGTCAGGCTCGAAATAAATATAGCTTTTATGCTGCAAAGGCAAGAGAAGAGGGTTATCGTCACATAGCAGATATTTTTGAGGAAACTGCATATAACGAAACAGCCCATGCAGAATTGTGGTTTAGATTGCTTCGTGGTGTTGGAACAACACAAGAAAATCTGAAAAAAGCTGCAGAGGGCGAGAATTTTGAATGGACAGATATGTATGCTCAGTTTGAAAAGGAAGCAAGGGAAGAGGGATTTGATTATATTGCTGATTTGTTCAAGGGAGTGGCAGAAATAGAGAAGGACCACGAGATTCGCTATAGAAACTATTTTGATGATGTTGAAAATAATAAGGTGTTTTCAAGTGAAACAGAGATTGAGTGGAAATGTATGAATTGCGGACACGTTCATAAGGGCACAAATCCTCCTGAGGTGTGTCCCGTTTGTGCTCATCAGAAAAGCTATTTTAAGAAGAAGTAACTATAGAATAACAAAATATAAACTAAAGAGGCTCAAAACAGCCTCTTTTTCTTTTAAACTATTGCATTTTGTAAAAATGTATCGTATAATAAATAAATAATCGCCTTTCAGGAGGTTTTATGAAAAATTATTTAAAGAATTTCTTTGATGAATTTGAATATCCCGAAGAAGCGAAGGTAGTTCTTTTCAGTGCGTTTGAAAAGATATATAACTGCGAATCTGCATGGAATTATTTTGATGCGCTTATAAAGAACTATGAAGAAACAGATAAATTCAGCGGAGGACAGACTCTTAATGATTCAACTCTTGCTGCAAGAGAAGCAGGGATCCTTGACGATCAGGGAACTCTTCTCATTTTCTGTTGCTATTCGAAGCATCTTCGTGAAATGTACATAAAGAATGGTATAGACACAAAGATCTGGTATGATTCAATGCGCGATCTCAGATATAAGGCTATAGAATGCTATAAAGTTCGTGGATATTGGGGAAGCTTTGTTTCAGGTTGGTTCCCCGGTTTCTTCAGTCTGGGCCGCTTTGCTCTTGGCAGATTGCAGTTTGAAAAGTCTGCATATGGCGAGGAGAAAATTGCATATGAAAAGCACGGTCTTAATATCAAGCATGGTTCGCCTGTTCTTGATGTGCATATTCCTTCAAGCGGAAGAATGCCTTATGAAGAGGTTCTCGCTTCTTATAAGATGGCGTATGAGTTTTTCCCTGAGTTCCGTATGAATGGACTTCTTCCCATTTGTGGAGCATCATGGCTTTTCCATAAGGGAGTTTATGATTCTGTTAAGAAGGGAACAAACGTTGATAAGTTCATAAACGACTATGAGGTTATCACCGCTTGGGACACACCTGATTTCCCTGATTGCTGGCGCCTGTTTGATATGGGCTATACAGGCAATCCCGATGATCTTCCCTCAGACGGAAGTCTTCGCCGTGGCATCGTAGAATATCTTAAAAACGGTGGTGTTATGGGCGAAGCATACGGAATTTTACTTTTTGATGGCGAAAAATGCGTTAATAACGGAGGATACAATATATGAGAGCAATTATTTCAGTAATCGGTAAGGATACATACGGGATTCTTGCAAAGGTAAGCGCTGTTTGCAGCGAAAATAAGGCAAATATTATCGACGTTACACAGTCCGTTCTTCAGGAAATGTTTGCAATGGTAATGATGGTAGATATTTCTGCAGCTGAGTGCGATTTTTCCACATTTAAGGCTGCTCTTGAAAAAACAGGCGAAGAGATCGGCATGCAGATCAATATTATGCACGAAGACATCTTCAATTCAATGCACCGCATCTGATTTGCACCCTTTCGGAAGGAGATAGTTATGCTTAATTTAGGCGATATTATGGAAACTATCAAGATGATCCAGAATGAGAATCTTGATATCAGAACAATAACAATGGGAATATCCCTGCTTGATTGCTGCGATCCCGATATAGATAAAGCTTGTGAAAAGGTTTATAACAAGATAGTAACAAAGGCAGGCAAGCTTGTAGAGGTTGGTGAGGAGATCTCCAAGCTCTACGGTATTCCGATCATCAATAAGAGAGTTTCAGTAACTCCCATTTCTATGCTTGTTGCATCAAGCGGAGGAGACCCTGTAAAGTATGCGCTCACTCTTAATCGTGCAGCTGAAGCTATCGGCGTAAACTTTATTGGCGGCTTTTCTGCTCTTGTGCATAAGGGCTTTTCCGCAGGTGATAGAGAGCTTATTGCAGCAATCCCTGAGGCAATGGCAAGAACAACAAGAGTTTGCTCCTCTGTAAATGTTGGTTCAACAAAAGCGGGTATCAATATGGATGCCGTTGCAATGATGGGTCATATCGTTCGTGAGGCAGCAGAGAAAACAACTGACGGCGACTGTATGGGCGCTGCAAAGATCGTTGTTCTTTGTAATGCACCCGAGGATAATCCCTTTATGGCAGGCGCATTCCACGGCGTTGGCGAACCTGACTGCGTTATCAACGTAGGCGTTTCCGGCCCCGGTGTTGTAAGAAGCGTTCTTGAAAAGCATCCCGATGAAGACCTTAATGAGGTTGCAGATCTTATTAAGAAGACAGCATTCAAAATCACAAGAGTAGGTCAGCTTGTTGGTACAGAAGCATCCAAGAGACTTGGCGTGCCCTTCGGTATTATCGACCTTTCTCTTGCTCCCACTCCTGCTGTAGGCGACTCCGTTGCTCACATTCTTGAAGCTATGGGTCTTGAACAGTGTGGTACACACGGCACAACAGCAGCGCTTGCAATGCTTAACGACGCAGTTAAGAAGGGTGGCGTAATGGCTTCCTCTAACGTTGGCGGTCTTTCCGGTGCATTCATCCCCGTTTCTGAGGACGCAGGTATGATCGACGCTGCAAGAGCAGGCACACTCACTCTTGAAAAGCTTGAGGCTATGACAAGCGTTTGTTCCGTAGGTCTTGATATGATCGTTATCCCCGGCGAAACACCTGCTGAGGTGATTTCCGCTATCATTGCAGACGAAGCAGCAATCGGTATGGTAAACTTTAAAACAACTGCAGTAAGAGTTATTCCCGCAATCGGCAGAAAAGAAGGGGAAGAGCTTGAATTTGGTGGCCTCTTTGGTAGCGGCCCAGTAATGAAGATAAACGATAAATCTCCTGCAAAGTTCATTGCCCGCGGCGGCAGAATCCCTGCTCCTATGCAGGCTCGTAAAAACTAAAATGCTAAAGCCACGGATAAACCGTGGCTTTAAATTTAGTTACCAACTTTTTTAAAAACTTTCAAAAAGGGTATTGACAAGACGGAGAGGGTGGTGTATAATAGCGTAGTAAAAGGAAGAAGAACGCTCCGTTCTCACCGTGCCGAAGAAGTCGAGCATCGGTTCAATATTTGATTTTCACCCAATTGGGCGGAATTTGGATGTTTGCGGAGCTAAAAGCTTCGCAATTTTTATTATCGGGGGTGTTCCACCATAAGCGCTAAAGAGCTTCTCATCAATGATGACATTAGAGCTAAAGAAGTAAGACTTCTCGACTCTCAGGGCGAGCAGGTAGGCATTATGAGCCTCAATGAAGCAAAGGATTTTGCATATGAGCAGGGTGTTGACCTTGTTTGCATCGCACCTCAGGCAACTCCGCCTGTATGTCGTGCAATGGACTACGGTAAGTACCGTTACGAGCAGGACAAGAGAGTAAAAGAGCAGAGAAAGAAACAGCAGGTAGTTGAAATCAAAGAAGTTCAGCTTTCTTGCAGAATTGACAAGCACGACTTTGACACAAAGGCAAACAGAGCTATTAAGTTCCTTTCCGAAGGAAACAAGGTCAGAGTATGTCTCCGCTTCAAGGGAAGAGAAATGGCTCACCAGGAACTTGGTAAGGAAGTTATTGCAAGATTCCAGGAAGCTTGCGCAGAGGTTTCCACCGTTGATAAGAAACCTGCACTTGAGGGTAGACAGATGATCATGTTCCTCACTCCCTTAAAGCAGGGTAAAAACAGCGAAAAGGCTGCAAAGCAGGAAACTGCAGAATCAGCTGAGTAAAATTACAATATCGAAAGGACACACGAAAAATGGGTAAGATCAAGACACATAAGGCATCTGCTAAGCGTTTCTCCGTAACAGGTACAGGTAAGGTTAAGATGCATCACAGCGCACACCGCCACAATCTCAGCACAAACAAGACACAGAAGCAGAAGAGACATCTTCGTTCTGCTGGCTATGTTAGCCCTGCATTTGAGGCAAACATCAAGAGACTTATCATGAAATAAGTCGAACGACGAAACTTTGAATTTATCTACAGAAAGGGAATAAAAAGATGGCAAGAGTTAAAGGCGCTATGATGACGCGCAAGAGAAGAAATAAAGTATTAAAGGCAGCTAAGGGTTACTGGGGTTCCAAGTCTAAGCACTTCAAGATGGCTAAGCAGGCTGTAATGAAGAGCGGTAACTATGCATATATCGGCAGAAAGCAGAAGAAGAGAGAATTCAGACAGCTCTGGATTGCTCGTATCTCCGCTGCAGCTAAGATGAACGGCATGAACTACTCCACATTCATGAATGGTCTCAAGAAGGCTGGCATCACTCTCAACAGAAAGATGCTTTCCGAGATCGCTATCGCTGATAAGGAAGCTTTCGCAGCTCTCGTTGAAAAGGCAAAGGCTGCTCTCTAATTTGAGATTTAATAAGAACCCACACGCACACGCGTGCGGGTTCTTTTCATATCAATTTACGGACGAATTTTAGTCGTCTGTCAGTTAATTTAACGGAGGATAGCGAAATGAAAACATATATTTCCTCAAGAACCAACGAAACGGTTGTTGCATTAGCTAAGCTTAAGGATAAAAAGGAAAGAGATAACACAGGGCTTTATCTTTGCGAGGGTTATAAGCTTTGCTGTGAAGCGTGCGGTCTTGTGCAGGTGAAATATGCGCTTGTTCGTGAGAATAAATCAGAGAATAAAGAATATATTTCTCTTGCAGAAAACAGTGGGGGAGAAGTTATAGTACTCTCTGAAGGAGCATTTGATAAAATAACAACTGATAAAGCGTCAGATGGTATCATTTTGGTGATTAAGAAGGAAGATAGTCATTCTGTAAACGCTGAAAATATGAAAAACGAGCGCATCTGCGCTCTCGATAATGTGCGTGATCCTGGTAATGTCGGAACTATTCTTCGTAGCGCAGCAGCATTTGGTTTTGATAGAGTAGTTCTGTGGGGATGCGCAGACCTATATAACCCGAAGACAGTAAGAGCTTCTATGGGTGCGTTATTCAAGATTAAAACAACTGTGGTTGAAGAACCCGTACAGTTAATAAATGAGCTTAAAAATAGCGGTAGAAGAGTTATAGCAACTGCTTTGTCGCAGAATAGTATGACACTTGGTAAGGATAAGATATATTCAAGCGATTGTCCTATTATCGGTAATGAGGGTCATGGTATTTCTGATGAAATCCTTTCAGCTTGTGATGCAACTATGATAATTCCTATGAGCGGCAAAACAGAAAGCCTTAACGCTGCAGTTGCAGCGGCAGTAATCCTTTGGGAATACGGGAGAGAAACGCTGTGAAGGTAAAAGACACAAGAAAATATTGGATGTGGCTGTCACATGCCTGCGGAGCAGGAAGCAAGGTGTCAGTAAGCCTGGTTAGACATTTCGGGAATGCGTATAATGTTTATTCCTGCGATGAGGATTCACTCGCAGAATGTGATTTCAGAATAGATAAACGTATAAAATCCAATCTTTTATATAAAGATATTTCAGATGAAGAAGATATAATCAGATGGTGCGATGGTAATGGTGTTAAAATAATTTGCCCTGATGACACATTATATCCCCCTTCTTTAAGAGCATTGGTTGATGCACCAATGGTTCTTTATGTGTTAGGTGATCTTCCTGATTTTGAAAATATGTTCACCTGCGCTGTAGTTGGCACACGTTCTATGTCTGAGTATGGCAGAGATATGTCTTATAAATTTGGCCATGGACTTGTCAGTGGTGGAGCTTGTCTTGTAAGTGGATTAGCCCTTGGGTGTGATGCTATGGCTATGAAGGGTGCCCTTGATGCAGGCGGAATAACAGTAGCGGTTCTTGGTTGTGGTATTGATGTTGTATACCCTAAAGAAAACGAAAATCTGCTTTCAAGAGTTCTTAATGGGGGCGCAGTTATAACAGAGTATTCTCCTGGTGTATCCCCTCTCCGAAAGAATTTTCCTATAAGAAACAGAATAATCAGTGGTATTTCTCAGTCTGTGTGCGTTATTGAAGGCAATATGAGAAGTGGTTCTCTGATTACAGCACGCCATGCTGTATATCAGGGACGTGATCTGTTTGCTGTGCCCGGCAAAGTGGGCGAGATTGGATCCGAAGGAACAAATCATCTAATTAAAAATGGAGCTGAAGCTGTAACTTCTCCTGAAGATATTCTTTTGCGATATGAGCTGATTTACCCTCATACTATAGAGGTTAAAAATGTAGTATCCCCTATTGTAAAAGCGGATTCTAATGATGAGAATATTAGGGTTTTGACTAAAAAGAAGAAGAAGTCAGCTGTCAAAAATAAAAAAACAAAGGAAGAACCATTTCCTCAGCGCTCAACACCTTCAGGAAATGTTGATTTTGATAGCTTAAGTGATGAGGAAAAAACAGTTTATAGAGCTATGACCCCGGATATTCCAATGCTGGCTGAAGAAATTTGTAGCGTTTCCGGAATGTCCGTTGCAACAGTTATGGCATCACTCACGTTGCTTGAAATTTCAGGCGCAGTTGAATCGGGCGCAGGCGGATATTTTATGCGCCATGCAGATGATGAAGAAGTAGGAGAGCCTGCAATAACAGAGCTTGATGAGGGTATTTGAAAAAAATAATAAAAGGGTATTGCAAAAATCCTACTTAATATGTATAATCTATATCCGTGTACGATTTAAATATATTGAAGGGAATTAAAAACAGCAAATGACAAATCTTGTAATATTGGAGTCTCCGGCGAAGATAAATACAATAAAAGGCTTTCTTGGCTCAAGCTATAAGGTTGTAGCTTCCAAGGGCCATGTTAGAGATCTTCCCAAATCTTCACTCGGAATTGATGTAGAAAATAGCTTTAGCGCTCACTATATCAATATAAGAGGTAAAGGAGACCTTATTAAAGAACTGAAAAAAGAAGCAAAGAAAGCTGACAGAGTTTTTCTTGCAACTGACCCTGACCGTGAGGGTGAGGCTATTTCTTGGCATCTTGCAACAGCTCTGGGTGTTCCCGAAGAAAAAGTTAAAAGAATAACCTTTAACGAGCTTACAAAGTCAGCCGTTAAGGAAGCTATAAAGAAACCCCGATCCATTGATATGGATATTGTAAATGCGCAGCAGGCCAGAAGAATTCTTGATAGACTTGTTGGATATAAGCTTAGTCCTTTCCTTTGGAAAACTGTTAAAAGTGGTCTTTCTGCAGGACGAGTTCAGTCTGTTGCAACAAGAATCATCGTTGAGCGTGAAAATGAAATTAGAGCATTTATTCCCCGTGAATATTGGACAATAGATGCATCTCTTGAAACATCAGCAGGCAAAGAACTTATAGTTCGTTATCATGGTGATGCAGGCGCAAAGGAAAAGAAAGAGCTTTCATGCGCTGCAGATGCTGATTCTGTTCGCGAAAGTGTAGAGGGTAAGAGCTTCGTAGTTGCAGATGTTAAGAAGGGAACAAGAATTAAACATCCTACTCCTCCTTTCACAACATCAACAATGCAGCAGGAAGCATCAAGAAAACTGAACTTCCAAACTCAGCGTACTATGAGAGTTGCTCAGGAACTTTATGAAGGTATTCATGTTGGAAGTGATGGTGTTCAGGGTCTCATCACTTATATGAGAACTGACTCTCTCAGAGTTTCTGCAGAAGCGCAGGCAGCTGCTAAGGCTTATATTACAGAGAAATATGGCGAAGAGTATGCTCCCGCTAATTTCCGCGTTTATAAAACAAAGGCGAATGCTCAGGATGCTCACGAAGCAATCAGACCTTCTTCCATGAAGCTTGAGCCTCAGAAGGTTAAAAAATATCTTTCCAATGATCAGTATAAGATTTATAAGCTTATTTGGGATAGATTTGTAGCAAGCCAGATGCAGGATGCAGAGCTGGATACAGTTTCTGCTGAACTTGAGTGCGGTGGATGCAACTTCAGAGCCAGTGGATATACAGTTAAGTTCAATGGATTTATGGCTGTATATGAAGAAACAACAGATGAGGTTGATGAAGAGAAGAACAGAAAACTTCCTGAAATTTCCAAGGGTGATATCCTTGCAAATAAGGGCGTTTCCTGTGACCAGCATTTTACAGAGCCTCCTGCAAGATATACAGAAGCTTCTCTTGTTAAATTCCTTGAGGAAAAGGGAATTGGCAGACCTTCAACATATACTCCTATCATTACTATAATCATCTCAAGAGGTTATGTTTCACGTGATGGAAAGTCTCTCGTGCCCACTCCTCTTGGCGAAGTTATTACAGAAATAATGGTTAAGAATTTCTCTGATATAGTTGACTATAAGTTCACTTCTTCTATGGAAGATAGCCTTGACTCAATTGAAGAAGGCAATACAGATATGGAAGAAATGCTTAGTAAGTTCTATGGTATTTTCAGCGCTGAGCTTGAAAAAGCAGAGGCAACTATCTCTAAGGAAGATATAACCGTACCTGTTGAAGAAACAGATATTATATGTGATAAGTGCGGTAGCACAATGATCCTTAAAAACGGACGTTTCGGAAAGTTTGCGGCTTGTCCCAACTATCCTGAATGTAAAAATACTAAACCTCTTGTGAAAAAAGAAGTAACTCTTCCTCTTAACGAAGAAGCGGATGCTCCCTGTAAATGCGAAAAGTGTGGAGCTGATATGGTTATGCGCAGTGGCAGATACGGTTCCTTCTATGCTTGCTCTAAGTATCCTGAATGTAAATTCACTAAGCAGAAGGGCAAGGGACTTGGCGTGAATTGTCCTGATTGCGGAAGCGAGATAGTTACCAAGTATGGCAAGAATAAAACAGTATTTTATAGCTGTTCTAAGTATCCCGAATGCAAGTTCTCATCATGGGATATGCCTTCTGCTGAAAAATGTCCTGATTGTGGAGGAATGCTTTATCACAAAAAGGGTAAGAACAACCTTGTTTGTAAAACAGAAGGTTGTGGATATAAATCAGAAAGTATAGCTGAAACAAATGAAGAAAATTAATGTAATAGGCGCAGGTCTCGCAGGATGTGAGGCAGCATGGCAGGCTGCTCAGCGTGGAATAAAGGTTGTTATAACAGAAATGAAACCGCTGAAAAAAACTCCTGCTCATCATAGCGACACTTTTGCTGAGCTTGTTTGCTCTAATTCACTTAGAAGTAATGATGTAACCAGCGGTGTAGGTCTTCTTAAAGAAGAGCTGCGCCGTATGGGCTCTCTTATAATGGAAGCGGCAGATGCAACTCAGGTTGCAGCCGGTGGAGCACTTGCTGTTGACAGAAAACTCTTTTCTGAATACATCACAGATAAAATCAGAAATCATCCCAATATAGAGGTTGTTGAAGCTGAAGTAACTGAAATCCCTACAGATGATCTTACTATCATTGCAACAGGTCCTCTTACATCTGATGCACTTGCTGAGAAAATTTCAGAGCTTGTTGGCGGAAAGAAGCTCTCATTCTTTGACGCTGCTGCTCCAATAGTAGATTTTTCTACTATTGATATGGAAAAGGCATTTTTTGCTTCACGATATGATAAAGGAACTCCCGATTATATCAATTGTCCTATGACAAAAGAGGAGTATCTGGCATTTTATGAAGCGCTTGTTTCTGCAGAAGAAGCTCAGTTGCATGATTTTGAAAAAGGCGATAAGCTGAAGGTTTTTGAGGGATGTATGCCTGTTGAGGTGATGGCTCGTCGTGGAGAGGATACTCTTCGTTTCGGTCCTATGAAGCCTGTTGGTCTCCATCGTCCGGGCAGCGATGAAAGCTATTATGCTGTCGTACAGCTTCGCCGTGAAAACGAAAGTGGAACAATGTATAACATAGTTGGCTTCCAGACACATCTTACATTCCCCGAGCAGAGACGTGTTTTCAGAATGATTCCCGGACTTGAAAATGCAGATTTCCTCAGATATGGAGTAATGCATAGAAATACATTCCTTAATTCACCCGAGTTGCTTTCAGGGGATTATTCAATGCGTGATAACCCTCAGCTGTTTTTTGCAGGTCAGATGACAGGTGTTGAAGGATATATAGAATCGGCAGCTTCAGGATTTGTATGTGGTGTTTCTGCTGCATCAAAAGTCAACGGTGAAGATCCATACATATTCCCTGATATAACTATGATAGGCGCAATGGCTCAGTATGTAAGCTGTGGAGGTGCAGCGGCATTTCAGCCTATGAATGCTAATTTCGGAATTATAAGAAATCCTGAAATGAAGATCAAAGGCGGTAAAAAGCCAAGATATGAATATTATGCCAAGAGAGCGCTTGATAAAATAGACGAAATTGTTTCTGAAAATAAAATTTGAAAAAGGAGGTGATGTATAATGGCAAACCTTGAGAATCTTTCTTTAGAGCTTTCGGGACTTGAAGCGAAATTGGGATACACCTTTAAAAATAAAGAATTGCTTCTGACAGCTGTAACACATTCCTCTTATGTAAATGAAGCAAAAACAAGATGCGAAAATGTTGAATGTAACGAGCGTCTTGAGTTTCTGGGTGACTCAGTTCTTTCAATCATTGTCAGCAGATATCTCTTTTCGGAATATAAAGATATTCAGGAAGGAGATCTTACAAAAATCAGAGCAAGCGTTGTTTGTGAAAAGGCACTTGCTAAATATTCCCGTGAAATTGATCTTGGAAAATACCTTCTTCTTGGAAAAGGCGAAGATCATAATAACGGTCGTCAGCGTCCCTCTATTATTGCGGATGCTTTTGAAGCAGTTCTCGGAGCATTTTATATTGACTCAAATTTTGATAGCGAACCTATAGCGAAGTTCCTTTTGCCTTTTGTAACAAAAGAGATCGAATTTATTCGTTCTTCAGCTTCTTTTGTTGATTATAAAACAACACTTCAGCAGATCGTGCAGCAGGCATCAGGTGAGCGACTTGAATATGTTCTTATAGCAGAAAGAGGTCCTGACCATAGTAAAACATTTACAGTTGAAGCAAGGCTCAACTCTAATGTTATCGGTTGCGGAGAGGGCGGATCAAAGCGAGAGGCTGAGCAGATGGCTGCAAAGAAAGCTCTTGAAACTTTTAATTAAACGGAAGTAATATGAAACATATTAATATACCGCTGTTTATACAGCATATGGGCTGCCCGAATCAGTGCGTTTTTTGTGATCAACGTGCTATAACGGGGGCCCCTTCCTTTTGTTTTGAAAAAATAACAAAGGATATTGAAGATGTACTGTCCACCTCAGGTGAGGCAGAATGTGAAATTGCCTTTTTTGGCGGCTCCTTCACCGGAATAGACAGAAAGCTTATGATAAGTCTTCTTGATCTTGCTCAACAATACGTTGAGAGCGGTAAAGTAAAGGGCATAAGAATGTCAACTCGTCCAGACTATATTTCCGAGGAAATTTGTGATATTTTAAGTAATTATACAATATCGCAGATAGAGCTGGGGATACAAAGCATGTCGGATGAAGTTCTTAATGCTTCCAAAAGAGGACATACGACTGAAGATACAGAAAAAGCATGCGCCCTGTTAAAGAAGAGAGGGTTTTCTTTTGGCGGACAAATGATGGTTGGATTGCCATGCTCTGATAGCAAAAAAGAAATTGAAACAGCAAAAGCCATATGCAGAATGGGCGCAGATTCAACAAGAATATATCCTTTGGTTGTTTTCAAAAAAACACCATTGGCAGAAATGACGGAGAGGGGAGAATATGTTCCTCTTTCTGTTGATGAGGCCGTTGCCAGAGCGGCAGATGTTTATGAGATATTTCTTGAAAATAATGTAAAATGTCTGAAGATAGGGTTGCACGAAACAGAGAGCCTGCATAATGAGGAATCATACTACAGTGGACCTAATCACAGCGCTATGGGAGAGCTTGTAAAAGGTGAAATATACCGCAGACAAATTATGCGAGAAGTATGCAAGTTAGGCGATATATCAGGCAGAAATATGGTTATAGAGGCGCCTTTGGGGTCAACATCAAAAATAATAGGGCAAAAGGGTATAAATAAACGTAAAATTATTGACGAAACAGGCGTTAAAAATGTTAAAATCCTTGAAAAAAAGGATTTGGTGGAGTATAATATATCTGTTAAACTATTTTAAAATAACGGCAATTGCCTAAAATATACAGATTATGTAAGAAAGGAAGTGAGTGGCGTGTATCTGAAAACACTTGAATTACATGGATTTAAGTCTTTCCCTGAAAAAACTATTTTGCATTTCAATCCCGGTTCAACAATTATTGTAGGACCTAACGGAAGTGGTAAATCTAACGTAACTGATGCGATGAGATGGGTTTTGGGAGAGCTTTCCAGCAAAAATATCCGCGGAACAAAAATGGAAGATGTAATTTTCGTCGGAGCCGACGGTCATCGCCCCATGAGCTTTGCGGAGGTATCCGTCACTTTTGATGATTCCGAGGAACCAAGAAAGCTTAATTGTCCTTATGAGGAAGTAACTGTTACAAGAAGATATTACAGAGCCGGTGAGAGTGAGTATTTTATAAATCGCAAGCCTTGCCGACTTAAAGATATAAATGAGCTCTTTATGAATACAGGTATCGGCCGTGAGGGATATTCTATCGTAGGTCAGGGTAAGATAGCTGAAATCATTTCAAAAAAGAGTGAAGACAGACGTGGTATATTTGAAGAAACCGCAGGTATCACCAAATACCGATATAAGAAGAATGAAGCTCAGAAAAAGCTGAATGAAACTGACGAGAATATGACACGTATTCTTGATATTTATTCAGAAATTGAAAGTAGAATCGGACCTCTTGAGCGTGATGCTCAGAAGGCTCGCAAGTATCTTGAGCTGTATGACGAAAAGAAGCAGCTAGATGTTTCTCTCTGGCTTCTTGATATTGATAAAATCAGAAAAGATGTTGATAAGGTTGCCAATGATTGCCGACTTTCAGCTCACGAGCTTGAAATGGCAGATGATGAGGAAACTCAGCTCGAAGGTAAGTATCAGCGCTTATTTGATATTTCGCAGGAAAATAAGCAGCAGAGTGCTCAGCTTTATGAAGAAATAAAAAGTATAACAGAAGCAATACACACAGCTGAAAATAAATACAGACTTCTTGAAAATGATATTCTTCATGCAGAAACAAGAATTTCTGCTTCACGTGAAGCGGCAGAAAAGAATGCAGAAGCTATTAGCAAAGAGGAGCAGTATGAATCAGCGCAAAGAGCCAGACTTGAAGAAAACAGAAATGAAACAGATAAAATTCTTTCTGAGATTGACAAGCTTGGAGAAGAAAAAACTGAATTTTCTGCAAAAATAGAGGTTCTTGAAAGAGAACTTGAGGATTCTCTCTCTGTTCAGCAGGGGTATGAAAGTGAAATTGCTGATCTTAATGTTCGTTTAGAGGTTCTTAGAGCAAGCATTAATGATCAGAGTGCAAGAGAATCAACTATACGTGTTGACGTTGAAAAATATGAGGAAAAGCTTCGCTCGATTGCAGAAGAAGCAGACGAGTGCAGAAAGAGCGTTGAAGCTTATGAAGCAGCACTTAAAAAATCTGATGATGCTGTGGCAGAGTGTGATCGCCAACTCCTTAATATTTCAGACAAAATAGAAAATCTTCGCAAGGTGCATAGCGCAGATGTTGCAGCAGCGGAGGCTATATCCAGCCGAATTGCAGCATTGAAGCGAATGCAGGAGCATTTTGATGGCTATAATAACAGCGTTAAGTTTGTTATGAATAAGTCGTCAGAGGGAAAGCTAAGAGGAGTTCATGGCCCTGTTTCAAGTCTTATCAAGGTAGATGAACGCTACATAGTTGCTCTTGAAACAGCATTTGGAGCTGCTTTACAGAATATTGTTGTTGATGATGAGGCTGCTGCTAAATCAGCTATTAGAACTCTTAAAGAGTCAGGAGCAGGCAGAGCAACATTCTATCCTCTTTCAAGCATAGCAGGCCAAGATAAAACAAGAGAGCTTATTGAAGCTAAAAATCATAATGGATTTGTTGGATACGCTAATGAGCTTTTGTCCTGCGATACCAAATACAACAATATCATAAGTAGTATTGTTGGTAGAATAGCAGTATTTGATAATATTGATAATGCTTCTGATGTTGCAAGAAAGTGTAATTGGAAGATAAGAATAGTAACTCTTGATGGTCAGCAGATAAATATGGGAGGATCCTTTACCGGAGGATCTGTCAGAAAGGATTCAGGAGTTCTTTCACGAGGTTCTCATATTGATAAGCTTGAAGCTGAAAAGAAAGAACTTGAAGCTAAAGCCGATGCTTCTTCCGCTGAGCTTAAAAAGTATACTGATAAAGCCGGAGAGCTTTCTGCATACAGAAGAAAAGAAGATGAAAAAGCAAAGCTTTCTGAGGTTCTTCTCAGAACTGAAAGAGCCCAGCTTGATGAGCTTGAGGCTAATAGAAGCGTAACAGAAAATCTTCTTGAACAGCTTAAAAATGATATGGTCAAGCTTTCCGAAATAGGAAAGCGTGGCGGAGCTGATGCCATTGCTCTTGAGGATGAAATTGAAAAGCTTCGTAAAATGGCTGTTGCTGTTTCAGAGGAAAGAGCAGAAACAAGTATAGAAAAAGGCTCATATGAAGATAAGCTTGATGAAATAGCAGAAAACAATAATGCAGCACAGCTGAAGCTTGTTTCTCTTATGAGAGATGCAGAAAATATTAATGAGATGATTTCTGCTTCATTAGAGCGAAGCAGAGCTCTTAAAGGCGACGCTGAAGGATATAAAACAGATGTTGAACTTCTTGTTTCTTCAATAGACGATATTAAGCGTCAGATAGCGGAGAAAAAGAAAGAGGCATCAGAGCTGACATTAAAGCTGAACTCAACTGAAAATGAAAGAACAAAGCTTGAAACAACATCGGCTGAGTATGATAAAAAACTTAACGAAATCAGACTTCAGATAAAAGAAGTTTCTTCAAAGAAGGAAATACTCGTAAGAGCTCATACTGCTAATGAATCAAAGCTTGATCGTCTCAACTTTGATGTTGACAAAATGACGAGTCGTCTTTGGGATGATTATGAGTTAACACATTCAGCTGCTATAGCTTTAGGTTATCCGATAATTGAACCGGAAAAGAGAGCATCCAGCGCTGCAAGATTGGCAGAGCTTAAGAGCGCAGTCAAATCTCTTGGTCATGTAAATGTAAATGCAATTGAAGAGTATGCAGCACTTAATGAGAGATATGTTCACTTGAAGGCTCAGATTGATGACCTTACACAGTCTAAAGCAGAGCTTGAAAAAATCGTTAACTCTATTGAAGATGAAATGAGACGAATGTTCTCAGAGGCCTTTGAAAAAATCAATAAGTACTTTGGTGAAACATTTAAAGAGTTGTTTGGTGGCGGTAGTGCTCATCTCACTTTAACTGATCCTGAGAATATACTCACATCAGGCGTTGAAATCAATGCGGCGCCTCCCGGTAAAATGGTTAAGAACCTTAATCTTCTTTCCGGTGGTGAGCAGGCGTTTGTTGCCATAGCATTGATTTTTGCTTTGATTAAGGTTAATCCTTCTCCTTTCTGTATTTTCGACGAGATCGAAGCGGCACTTGATGAAGTAAATGTAACAAGAGTTGCAAACTATGTTCGCCGTTTCTCTAAGGAATTGCAGATCATTATGATAACTCACCGTCGTGGTATGATGGAAACTGCAGATACTCTTTATGGTGTAACAATGCCTCGTCGTGGTATTTCCAAAGTGTTTACATTGGATGTAAATGCTGTTGCAGAAAATCGTGAAAGCGTTGATGAGTTCCTTAAATAAGAAAGGTTAGAATATGGGCTTTTTTGACAGATTAAAGGGAGGACTAGCAAAGACAAAAAATGCGGTTCTCGGACAGGTAGATAACATTCTGAAAGCTTTTGTAAAAGTAGATGAGGATCTGCTTGAAGAGCTTGAGGAAATACTTATATGCGCCGATATGGGCTTTGAGACAACTGAAGAAGTTATGGATGAGCTGAGAGAGGCTGTTCGTGATGGTAGACTTAAAGAAGCATCACAGGTAAAGGATGCTCTGAAAGATATTCTTCGTGAAAAGGTTGGCGAAGGAAGCCCCTTAAACCTCGAAACCTCACCTTCAGTTATTCTTATAATCGGTGTCAATGGTGTTGGTAAAACAACTTCCATTGGTAAAATAGCAGCAAATCTTAAAGCACAGGGCAAAAATGTTGTTGTTGCAGCAGCGGATACATTCAGAGCGGCAGCAATTGAGCAGCTTCAGGTTTGGACAGACAGAGCAGGTGTTGAGCTTATAAAGCAAAGCGAAGGTAGTGATCCTGCGGCGGTTGTTTTTGATGCTTGCGCAGCTGCTAAAAAAAGAGATGCTGATGTACTTATTGTTGATACAGCAGGAAGACTTCATAATAAGAAAAATCTTATGAATGAACTTGCTAAGATTGATAGAGTTATCAGCCGTGAACTTCCCGGTTCCTGTAGAGAAACACTTCTTGTTCTTGATTCAACTACCGGACAGAATGCTGTTATGCAGGCAAAAGAGTTTAAAGAGAGTGCGGATATATCCGGACTTATTCTTACTAAGCTTGACGGAACTGCTAAAGGTGGTGCCGTGTTTAGTATAAAGAGAGTTCTTGATATTCCTGTAAAATTCATCGGTGTTGGCGAGCAAATAGACGATATGCAGCCCTTTGATGCCGATATGTTTGTAAATGCATTGTTTGATTGATATGGAAATTGTACTGGCTTCTAAAAATAAAAATAAAATAAAGGAAATGCAACAGCTTGTGAACGAGCTTTGTGAAAGAGAAATAAAGATTCTTTCTCTTGAGGATATCGGATTTGAAGGCGATATTGTTGAGGATGGTAATTCCTTTGAAGAAAATGCTGCTATTAAGGCATCTGTTCCTGCAATGTTAGGATATTATGGTATAGCGGATGATTCAGGTATAACAGTTGATTATCTTGGTGGAGCACCGGGTATATATTCTGCAAGATATTCCGGAGAGGGTGCAACTGATGAATCAAATAACGAAAAGCTTATGGCTGAAATGGAAGGCGTTCCTTATGATAAAAGAGGATCTGCATATGTTTGTGCGATAGCTTTCGCTGCACCTAAGTGTATACAGCTTGATAATGGGGATGATAAGCTTTCTGAATATGCAACTAATCATAGTAATAAAGAGATAACAGTTTCTGTATTCAAGGGTGAATGCAGAGGTATACTTCTTGATTATTATCAAGGTGACGGTGGTTTTGGCTATGATCCTATGTTTTATGTAAAGGAATTTGATAAAACATTTGCCGAGACAACAGCAGAGGAAAAAAATAGTATAAGCCATAGAGGTAAGGCACTTCGTCAATTTGCTGAATGGCTGAATAATTTGGAGAAATAAATGTTAACAAGTAAACAGAGAGCAGCTCTCAGAGCAATGGCAAATCCTATCGATACAATTTTTCAGGTAGGTAAGGGCGGAGTAAATGAGCAGATGTGCAAAAGCATAGCAGATGCCCTTGAAGCAAGAGAACTTATAAAGCTTAAAGTTCTTGATAATTCCGATTATACTGCAAAGGAAGCAGCAAATGAAATAGCAGAGGCTGTAGAGGCAGATGTGGTTTCTGTTGTTGGTAAGAAATTTGTGTTATATAAGGAATCAAAAGAAAATAAAACAATAATCATCTGATTATGAAAATTGGACTTTACGGTGGAACTTTTTCTCCTCCGCATCTTGGTCATATAAGAGCAGCACGTTGCTTTGTGGAAGGTATTGGTCTGGATAAACTTTTAATTATGCCGGCAGGTATACCTCCCCATAAGGCAGTGCTTGATCCTATCCCCAATGAAAAAAGATTGGAAATGGCAAGATTAGCTTTTTCCGACATCGGAGAAGTAAGTGACTATGAAATGAGTAAAGAGGGTGCATCCTTCACCTATCTGACTCTACGATGGATGAAAGCTCAGTTTGATGGCGAAATTTATTTGTGCATGGGTGAGGATATGTTTCTTTGCCTTGATAAATGGAGAGAGGCCGAAGAAATATTTGGTTCTTGCAATATAGTGTGCCTGAAACGAGATGATAGCTCCTATGCAGAAATAGAAAAAAAGAAATCAGAGTTTGAAAAGAACTTCGATGCAAGAATATCGCTTCTTTCGTATGAACCACTTCCTGTTTCCTCAACTGAAATTAGAAGTAAAATCAGAAATGGTGAAAATCTTGAGAAGTGTCTGAGTAGCGAGGTTGCATTGTATATTCTTGAAAACAATCTTTACAACTGAATGAAAGGAAGCTGCTATGAAAATTGAAATTTCTGAAGCAAGATTGGCAGATTTGAGAGAAAAAATCAAGCCTTATCTTAAATCTAAGCGATATAATCATACCTTAGCAGTTGAAGAAGAGGTTGCTTGCCTTGGTAGAATCTTTTTGCCAAATGATGTTAATCGTCTTCGTGTAGCAGCGCTTCTTCATGATATAACTAAAAAATTAGATTTGTCAGAACACTTGCAAATATGTAAGGCTTTTGATATAATTATCGGTGACAATCCTGAAAAAGAAGAAAAATTGTTTCATTCAAAAACAGCGCCTGCAATTATAGAGGAGCAGTTTGAAGGTTATTATGATAAAGAAATTCTATCAGCTGTGAGATGGCATACAACAGGTAGATCTGATATGTCTGTATTTGAATCTCTTGTTTATCTTGCTGATTATATAGAAAAAACCAGAACCTTTGAAGATTGCGTGGTTCTTCGTAATTATTTTTACGCAGAGATAGAAAAAGGTGAAGAGGATCCTATTGAAGTTTTGCGTAAAACTATGGTGAAGTCTTTTGATATGACAATAAAAAATCTTATTGAAGAAAATGGACTTATTGATCTTGATACTATTTCTGCAAGAAACAGCTTTGTTTTGAACAAATGTTTCTCAGATGTAAATAAGGAGTAGTTATGGAAAATAAAAACAGAAGAAATATACCTCAGAATGAGGGAATGCATGAGAGCAATCTTAAGCAGAGTGGAAAAACTCAGACAAGTGTTGACGATTCTATTCCGTTGCCTCCTGCTAAAAAGAAGAATAAGAATAATAAGAAATCTAAAAAGTTTCTCATTGCAGCATTGATAGTTTTTGCAGTTGCAGTTCTTGCTGTTGCTGGTTATGCAGCAAGTGTGTTCTTTTTGTATGAACCTCCTGCAGGGAATGTTAATGACGAACTTCCTTTTGTTCCTTCTCCCAATAATGGTGAAGAGAATGAAGAACCGATTGAAGTTGTAATTGAGGATAAGCAGTACAATTTCCTTGTGGTTGCAAGAGATAAGGTTTCAGGTCTTACTGACGTTATGATGATCATAAATTATAACATTACAGATCAGAGCCTTAGTGTTATGCAGGTTCCTCGAGATACTTATGTTGAAATTGATGATTACTATTATCATAAAATAAATGGTGCATATTCTTATTACCAGAGCGGTCGCAGAGGTGAGGAAGACGCTCATAGAACAGCTCTCAGAGATGTAGCAGATTTTCTTGAGCAGAACCTTTGTATCAAAATCCATTATACAGCATATATGAACATTGATGGATTCAGCGATATAGTAGATGCAATCGGCGGAGTTGAGATGTATGTTCCTCAGGATATGTACTATCCCGATCCTGAACAGGGGCTTTCTATCAACCTGAAAAAAGGTTATCAGACTCTTAATGGTGAAAAGGCTGAGCAGTTTGTTCGCTACAGATATGGATATGCTAATGGGGATATAGGCAGAGGAGACGCGCAGAAGCTGTTTATGACTGCCTTTATCAAGAAACTCAAAACCTCTATCAGTATAACTGATGTTTCTAAGTTGACTGAACTTGCAGGAATTGTTTATGAGTGTATTGAAACAGATCTTAGCTTGAATGATCTTGTTTATTTCGGAAAGAATTTTCTTGGTCTTACAGGCGAAAAAGCAGTTGATATGGAAAATATCAATATGTTTACATTGCCAGGCGGCGCATTTTACTATGATCTTTCATATTATTCACTCAATCGTGAAACCACAGTTGATATGATCAACAAGTATTTTAATATCTATAATTTTGACATATCAGGTTCTTTTGACCCCAATAAAGTTTTCTTGAATGAAGATAGTGATAAATCAAAATATATGTATGAGCTTCCTATGGAAGATCTTGAAACAGAAATATTTAATGCAGGAGAATCCGAAGAGGGTAATTCCTAATTAGTGAGGTAAAATATGGCAGAGTTTGAAACAATAGAAAATATGGCTCCTTCCGCTGAAATTACTCTTGCGAGCAATGAACCTAAGGATGTAGCTGAATTTGCAGTTAAAATTCTTGATGCAAAGAAAGCAAAAGATATTAAGCTTCTCTATGTAGAGGATAAAACCAGCATTGCAGATTATTTTGTTATTTGTACTGGTAATTCCAAAACACAGGTAAGCTCACTTTCTGAGGAAATTGAATTCCGTTTTTCTCAGAATGGAATCAAGCCTCTTCATATAGAAGGCAGACGTGGCGACACATGGATTCTTTCAGACTATGGCTCCATCATTCTTCACGTATTCAGCGCAGATCAGCGTGACTTCTACAAGATTGAAAAGCTCTATGATGAGGGCAGTGAAGTAGATATTTCTTCACTTATTACAAATGACTGACAAATAAAAGGACAAAAGCACAAAATGAAGTACGATTTTAAATCTATTGAACCCAAATGGCAGAAGAAGTGGGAATCAGCCAAGGTGTTTGAAGCAAAAGACCATAGCGATAAGCCTAAGTTCTTCGGTATGGTAGAATTCCCTTATCCCAGCGGAGCAGGTATGCACGTTGGACATATCAAGGCATATTCCGGTCTTGAGGTTGTGTCAAGAAAGAGAAGAATGCAGGGCTATAATGTCCTCTTTCCTATCGGTTTTGATGCATTCGGTCTTCCTACTGAAAACTATGCAATCAAGACAAATATTCATCCCCGTAAAGTTACTGATATGAACATCGAAAAGTTCACAGAACAGCTTAAGAGAGTTGGTTTCTCTTTTGACTGGTCAAGAGTAGTAGACACAACAGATGAAAACTACTATAAGTGGACTCAGTGGATATTCCTCAAGATGTTTGATAATGGACTTGTTTTCCGTGATAAGGCTCTTGTAAATTATTGCCCCCATTGTAAGGTAGTTCTTTCTAATGAAGACTCTCAGGGTGGTAAATGTGATATTTGTCATAGCGACATAATCCAGAAGTCCAAGGATGTTTGGTATCTCCGTATTACTGAGTATGCTGATAAGCTTCTTGCAGGTCTTGAAGAGGTTGATTATCTTCCCAATATCAAGATGCAGCAGGTAAACTGGATTGGTAAGTCCACAGGTGCTTTCGTTAAGTTTGGTCTTAAAAACCTTGACGAACAGCTTATGATTTATACAACAAGACCTGACACACTCTTCGGTGTTACATTTATGGTTATTGCTCCTGAGCATCCTATTCTTGATAAGTATGCTGATAAAATCGGCAATATGGATGCAATTGAGGCTTACAGAGCAGAATGCGCAAAGAAGACAGAGTTTGAAAGAACTCAGCTTGTTAAGGATAAGACAGGTGTTTGCGTTGATGGCCTCGTAGGAATTAACCCTGTAAACGGAAAAGAAATTCCTGTTTATATTTCCGACTATGTAATGATGGGCTACGGCACAGGCGCTATTATGGCAGTTCCTGCTCATGACCAGAGAGACTATGAATTTGCAAAGAAATTTGGCATTGATATAGTTGAGGTAATTAAGGGTGGAGACATTAACGTTGAAGCTTATGCAGGCGACGGAGAAATGGTTAACTCTGAATTCCTCAATGGTTATACAAAGAAGTCTGACTCTATTGACAGAATGATTGAAGAGCTTACCAAGACAGGCGCAGGCGAAAAGGGTGTGCAGTTCAAAATGAAGGACTGGGCGTTCAACCGTCAGCGTTATTGGGGCGAGCCTATTCCGATTGTTCACTGTGATACTTGTGGTATGGTAGGCGTGCCTTATGAGGAACTTCCTCTCCGTCTGCCTCCTGTAGAAAACTTTGAACCCGGCGAAGGCGGCGAAAGTCCTCTTGCAAAGCTTGAAGATTTTGTTCGTTGTACATGTCCTAAGTGTGGACGTGAAGCAAGACGTGAAACAGATACAATGCCTCAGTGGGCAGGATCTTCCTGGTATTATCTCAGATATATCGATCCTAACAATGCAGATGTATTTGCTGATCAGGAAAAGCTTAAATATTGGCTTCCTGTAGACTGGTACAACGGTGGTATGGAGCATGTAACACGTCATATGATCTACTCTCGTTTCTGGCATCACTTCCTTTATGATCTTGGTGAGGTTCCTACAGCTGAGCCTTATGCAAAGAGAACAGCTCAGGGTCTTATTCTTGGTCCTGACGGTGATAAGATGAGTAAATCAAAGGGTAACGTAGTTGACCCCAACGATGTAGTTGACGAATATGGCGCAGATGTTCTCAGGGTTTATGTTCTCTTTATGGGTGACTATGAGAGTGCAACTCCTTGGAATGATAGTAGTATGAAGGGATGCAAGCGTTTCCTTGAACGTGTAGCAGGTCTTACAGAAATGGCTAAGGGTAATGGCGTAACACCTGAGCTTGAGGTTGATTTCCATAAGACTATCAAGAAGGTTTCTTCCGATATTGAAGCAATGAAGTTTAATACAGGTATTGCTGCAATGATGGCCCTTATTAATAAAATCTACGATGTTGGACATCTTACAGTTGATGAACTTAAGACATTTGCTGCTCTCCTTTGTCCTTATGCTCCTCATATTTGTGAAGAGATTTGGGAACAGTGCGGAGAAAAGACACTCCTTGCTGAAAGTGCTTGGCCTTCTTATGACGAGGCTAAGACAGTAGATTCAACAATTGAAATTGCAGTTCAGATTTGTGGTAAGCTTCGTTCTACAATTACAATTGCAAAGGATGCAACAAAGGAAGAAGCAATTGCAGCAGCTAAGGCTGATGAGAAGATTGTTGCTATGCTTGAGGGTAAAAACATAGTTAAGGAAATCTATGTTCCCGGCAAGATCGTAAATATTGTTGCAAAATAATATTTTTCCATAATTATGCTTGACAAGCATAAAAGAAAACGCTATAATATTACGGTAGTGTGCAAAACGGCACATTTTCATTGGCAGAAGCGAAGGGAGGGAAATTAGAAAATGGCAGAAATCAGAGTTAAAGAGAATGAAACTCTTGACAGCGCGCTTCGTCGCTTTAAGCGTCAGTGCCAGAGATCCGGTATTCAGGCCGAGCTTCGCAAGAGAGAATGCTACGAAAAGCCCAGCGTAAAGAGAAAGAAGAAGTCTGAGGCAGCAAGAAAGCGTAAATTCAAGTAATAAATCGGGCTGACGTAAGTCAGCCCTTTATTCATTTTGAGGTGTAATATGAAAATAACAGTATTGGATGCAGCGACACTGGGTGATGATGTTTCATTTGAATGTTTGGAATCTGTTGGAGATGTAACAGTATATCCTAATTCTAACTTATATGAAAATCCTGGGCTTGCAGCAGATGCTGAGTGTCTAATTGTAAATAAAGTTAAAATGAACAAAGAAACCTTGCGACTGGCAAATGATTTAAAGCTGATTTGTGTAGCTGCAACAGGTTTTGATAATATAGATACAGAATACTGTAAAGAACGTGGCATAGCGGTATGTAATGTTAAGGGATATTCAACTGAAAGTGTAGCACAGATAACTCTTGCTATGGTTTTATCACTTTCATCCCATCTTTCTGAATATACAAAATATGTTGCAAACGGTAGCTATACCAAAAGTGGTGTAGCTAATAGCCTTGTGCCTGTATATCACGAATTGTCAGGTAAAACATGGGGAATAGTAGGGCTTGGAAATATAGGTAAAAAGGTAGCTTGTGTTGCTGAGGCAATTGGTTGTAATGTGATTGCACATAAAAGAACTGCCGATGATAATTATAACTGTGTGGATATAGACACTCTTTGTGAATATGCAGATATTATAACTATACATACTCCGCTGAATGAAGGTACCAGAGATTTAATTTCAGCTGATCGTATTTCCAAAATGAAAAAAGGTGCAATTGTTGTTAATGTTGCCAGAGGAGCGGTGTGTGATGAAACAGCACTAGCTGATGCGGCTGAAAAGGGCGATATTTTGTTGGGTGTTGATGTGTATACAAATGAACCATTTAGCAATGATCATCCTTATAATCGCATTTTAAGCCTTCCTAATATATGTTTAACTCCTCATATGGCATGGGGGGCATATGAAGCAAGATGTAGATGTCTTAGTGAAATTGCGCTTAATATAGATTCTTTTAAGAATGGCGATAAAAGAAACAGAATTGTTTGAATAAATTTAAACATAGTGGGGAAAACTACCATACCAAAAGAAAGGTATGGTAGTTTTTTTATGAAGATTTTAACAGCTTTATGCGCATCTATACTTGTTGCATATGTAATAATTTCAGTAGTGCCGATTAATGGCGAGGAAATTATATATTCTGATATGATACGCCTTCATGTTTTAGCTGATTCAGATGATGAAGAAGAACAGGAATTAAAGCTTCAGGTGAGAGATGCTGTTCTTGATAAGGTTACAGAACTCACAAATGGAATTACAGAAACTGAGAAGGCTTTAGAGATAGTTGGAGAAAACCTGGAAGTTATATCAACAATTGGAGAAAATGTGGTTAAGAGTGAAGGATTTGAGCATAAAGTAACTGCTGAAATTGGAAAAGAGAAGTATCCGGAGAGAGAATATGATGGTTTTAAATTGCCTGCAGGTGAATATTATTCATTAAGAGTGAAAATAGGCAAAGCAGAAGGAAAAAATTGGTGGTGTGTGCTTTTTCCTCCGCTGTGTACTACAGCAGCAGAGGATAGAAATGAAGTTTTTGTAGCAACGGGATTTACCGGAGAGCAGTATAAAACAGTAACAGAAACAGAAAATGCAAAGTATAAAATTAAGTTTAAAATACTTGAAATTTTGGAAGAACTTTTAAGAGAAAAAACTAAAAAATATTGATTTTTTTTGAGAAAAGTGTTGACAAATGAAAAAAACTTTGATATACTAACAAAGCTGTGTGGCGGAATAGCTCAGTTGGCTAGAGCAATCGGTTCATACCCGATAGGTCGTGGGTTCAAGTCCAACTTCCGCTACCATAATGGCCCGTTGGTCAAGCGGTCAAGACACCGCCCTTTCACGGCGGTAACGGGGGTTCGATTCCCCCACGGGTCACCAAAAAAAGCACTTCGAAAGAAGTGCTTTTTGCTTTATATACACTTTTTGTTGGGGGAATCGAACCCTGAGAGGGCGATTGGCGTTAAATGAAAGCTGCCGGGGACAGGTTTCATAGCCAAGCGGTGTGCAGTTTTGCGGGTAGCAAATCAAGCAGTAAAGATTTGCGAAGCAAAGCTTCTTACCCCACGGGTCACCAAAAAAAGCACTTCG